>JAEEWS010000024.1 GCA_016287765.1 Lachnospiraceae bacterium | reverse complement strand
CCTGTATTTTATGGACAAATCTTAACAGAATTGGTAGGATTAAAAAAGACGCCGATTATTTGACGGATACTTTGGGGACGGGGTTAGAGGTTCATTTTGGCGCTGCGCGCCGAAAAATGAACCTCTAACCCCGTCCCCAAAGGCTCAAAAGTTGAACCCCTAACCCCGTCCCCAAAGGGTCAAAACTTTCTTTCCTGTTCTTTATTTTTCTTCGTCGTCAGCCGAGTACTCCAGTATATCCCCGGGCTGACAATCCAGCACCTTGCATATCATGTTCAGGGTTTCAAAACGTATGCCCTTCATCTTACCGGTTTTAAGATTTGACATGTTCACATTGGTCAGCCCCACTTTTTCAGCCAGTTCGTTAAGAGACATTTTTCTATCCGCCATCATTCGGTCAAGTCTGATTATTATTGCCATATTTCACCTCCTACGCGATGCTTTCCACATCTTCACGGAGTATCAGGCCTTTTTCAAAGATAAAGGCTATACCGCAGATAACAACAGCTATGCCAAGCATATACACTCTTTCCATGTCGATCACACTGTGAATGTAATTGAATTTTACAAGCGACATGGTCTTCCTAACCAGCTCGGGCACAAAAGCGAGTCCCACCTGAAGCAGAGATATGGCCTTAACAAGTTTTATATTTTCCCTGGTAAACGGAGTGGCAAAAACGGAGTTCTTGTAGATTACCAGCACAAGATACAGCATTGCGCAAACAAACAATGTATACATAAAATGATCAACGCAGTGCATCAGATAACAGTATTTGTAATCCGTGTTCCCGTCTTCATCCTGCAGGGCATATTCATTCCAGTCCACCTGTGTTTTATCTTTGCCGTCAATATATAGATTGTACACCTCTCCCGCTTGAGGATAAAGCTCGCCAGTTTCCTTTCTTATCTCAAAACTGTCATTGTCCATACTAGCCAGTTTCACCAATTCATAGCCTCGGAACACCACCAGCATTATCAATAAAAAAGAAAAAAAATCAACAACATATTCCTTTACACTCTTTTTACCCTTTTTGGTCTTATCCTTTGACATTTTATGATCTCCCTTCTCATTAAGTGTTTTTAAAGTTTTACTTTAAATTTTTAAATTATGTAAGGATAATACCAAAGGATTTTTAAAATGTCAATAGGATTTTTAAAGTTAGGCTTTAAAAATTTAAATCTTTTTTTGAACCCCTAACCCCGTCCCCGGGTGTCAAAAAATGAGCCTATAACCCCGTCCCCAAAGGGTCAAAAATGCATCAATTCAAATATTGTTTTATGAATTCCTCAGCGGGCAGAGGCTTGGAATAGAGATAACCCTGCAGGTAATCGCTACCGATGTTCTTCATGGTCTCTGCCATGTTGTCGTCTTCCACACCCTCGGATGTAATGCCAAACCCCATGTGTTTAAAGGCCTGGACCATGGTGGGCAGGATGTAATCCGGCTCTTTACAGTAATCCCAGACTATGCTCATATCGATCTTGATATTTATAAACGGACATTTTTTCAGTCTTGCCAGATTGGAGTAACCTGTGCCGTAATCATCCAGCACAAACTTAAAGCCTTTTTCGGCAAGAACCCTGATCTGCCTGTTCAGGAAGTACTCGTCTATCATCGCCTCTTCGGTTATCTCCAGATGGATCATTCCCGGATCCACACCGTACTTTTCTGCTATATAGGCATATCTTTCCGCGATATCTTTACGTACGAACTGAACGGGGGAGAGATTCACATTGATCCATTCCACCCCGTATTTCTTGGGATCGTGCTCTTTAATAAACTTACAGGTCTTTTCAAAGATCTGCTCTCCGATCTCGTTAATGCGGCCATTCTTTTCGGCTATCTTTATAAAGCTTGAAGGTGGAAGGAGATTACCCTTTTCATCCCTGATCCTGGCCAAGGCCTCAGCCCCGGCTATTTTACCTAATCTTGCATCGTACATGGGTTGCAGGAAAAGTTCCACATTCCCGAGATCGATGGCTGCCTCAAGGCTTCTTTTGGCCTTCATTTCCTGTTCCGTGGCCAGAAGCTCATCATACTTAATATCAAGAGGGATCTCGCTGTCCGACATGTCGGCCATGGCTAAAGCCCTGGTTATGGTATTAAGCAGTACATCGGTGGATTCCACTCTGTCACTTAATTCTATGATGGCAAAGCCCGCATCAAAATAGATTTCCGCTTCACTGGACTTCCAGGGCTGTTTAAACCTCTCGGAAATGGTCCTGCTGAGTTCCTTTATTTCAGTATCCGAATTACCCAGGATAACGAACCGGCCTCTTCTGTAATAAAAGATCTTTCCCTTGGGATATATGGAAACCAGATATTTTCCAAGCATATTCATGCCCGCATCGGTCTGGGCGGCTCCGTAGATATCTCTCATCTCATAGTAACGGTGTACCACCAATCCAAGGCATCGATCATTCATATGCACGATATGCTCTTCCAGATATTCCCTTAAGGCTCTGCTGTTAAATACTGAGCTTTTCAGTTCCAGATAATATTCGGGATTTTCAAAAGCCAGATAAACAACGATCACCGCCATGAGCACAAAAGTATCCATGAGCAGATACGTCGGAAACAATAATCTCATTATGAGGCCTGCCAGGACTATAAGATTATACAGGATCATGCTGTATTTCTCACGTCTGCCGGAAAGCCTTTTGTGATACCTGGATACAGCCAAAAAAGACATGAGTACGTAAAAGAAGCCGCAATAATAAAGGAGAATATACATTTCCCCCACATGGTATCCGTTTTCGTCCACATAATAGATGATATTCCAAAACATAGACAGGAGCGTCAACACCATAGAGAAATAAAAAGGTATCCTTAGGATGTACTTTATCACCTTCGATTTTCCCAGGGTAACTCCCAGTACACCGGCCGTAAACTCGTAAATAATTAGAGCCCTGGCAAAGTAGGACAGGAAGTAAAGCATATTGACAATATTTACCAGACCTACGGAATACTGTCGGTAATTGTTATCCACGTAGCTGGAAATCATATTCATAATAACCGTAAATACCTCTATGAGAATCATAGTGACAAAATAACGGTTTTTATTGATGGGAAGTCTCGGTAGCGTAAAATAAAACGCCAGAATGATAATAAGGATCATTAAAGTCGGGACCACAAAGCTGAAACTCCACATAGGACACCTCCGATGTTTCTGACTTGTTTACCGGTAACATTCCCCTTATTTTTCTCTTAAGCCCTTAATATTGCTTCCCTTACCCCGTCCATGCGCTCATCCGCAATACCGAAATCCATATTCCGGTAGCTCCACATGGCACGCCCGATCTTGTATTTATTAAAGCACGAACATATCTCACTGTACCACTTAAGTGTATCTTCAGCAGTGGCATTTTCTATAACTCCGAACTCGCCGCAGTAAAGGGCGGCATTTCTTTCTTCCGCCACTTTCACCGCCTCAGCTATCAGCCCTTCAAAATAGGAAACATCGATCACATCGTTCTCCGAAGCGCCCTCAGGTATCAGGATCTTTGCGTAGTCTCCGAGATTTGCCTTTATATTCCTGTTATATTGTGCATATGTACTCTCGAAGGGCATCCTGAAATCCCGGTTCATGGTAGGGATCCATCCTGCGCCCTGATGTGTGAAGACCAAAGGTTCATAGCAATGGAAATTGTAGATCACATTTTCATCCAAAGGCCGAGGAAGATCTTTGAGTGCCTCTATGCTGTTATTAAAGTATCCGCCCAAAAGGATCTTTGTGGTCGGAGCGATCTTTCTTATCCTCTTGATACACGTGGTGGAAATGGTATTCCAGCGATCGGAATACTCCTTCGCGGTGACCTCGTTCAAAAGTTCGAAAGCCACTCTGTCACTGTATCTTCCGTATCTGTGGGCCAGTTCCTCCCACATCTTATAGAAGCGATCCTGGTAGGCTTCATTGTCAAAGAACCCGCTCTCTGCTTCACCGTCATCAAAGCTGTATCCGAAGGTCTTGTGTACATCCAGTACCATGTTAAGTCCGTACTTGCCGCACCAATCAATAGCTTTTTGGATATATCCGAACCCCTCTTCCTTCCGGTCTCCCTTTACAGTTTCTATCAGATCGTAATCAATGGGCACTCTCACATGATCCAGCCCCCATTTTTTTATGGTCTCTATATCTTTTTCCACTATAAATTTGTCATATCTTTCCCTTGTATGATCGCACTGGGAAAGCCATCCTCCAAGATTAACACCTTTACTGTATCCTTCAAATATCTTCATTTATGTCTTCTCCTGTTTTCCTTTTTCAGTAACTGTAATATTACATATTTTTTGCTGATCACTTTGATTTTACCATATATATATAAAACAACAAATAAACATATAATTAAATAAACTCAGGTGGTGCATATAGGTCCCAAGCCCTTGAAAAATCCAACAATCTGTGATATGTTTTCAATGCTTTTATAAATTGGCAGATAATGAGTGTGAAAAATATGACAATTGTAATATGTGATGATGACGAAAGTTGCATCATCAATACAAAAGCCAACATTGAACATTGGATAGAAGAACGATCAAGGAATGATGAGATCATTGTTTTTAATAACGGAGACGATCTTTTGGATCATCTTTCAAAAAATAAAGCCGATCTGGTATTCCTGGATATCATGATGCCTTTTTTGGACGGTATGGAAACGGCTCATCTTATCAGAGAAAGATCTATCGATGTAAATCTGATATTTTTGACCTCCACCCCTGATTTTGCCATCGAGTCCTATGATGTTAATGCATCAGGATACATGTTGAAGCCAATTATTTATGAAAAAATGGCACACCTTCTGGACAGGATGGTTGTAAAGTCGGCCGAAAAATCTGCCACTATCACCATTAAGACCAATTCCGGTTACAGAAGTCTTGAAATTCCAAAGATAGAATGCCTGGAAGCCCAGGGCAAAAACGTGGTCTTCCATATGTCCGACGGTACCACAGCCGAAGCCATCGGGAAGTTTTCTTCCTACGAAGAAATACTTATGAAGGAAAACATTTTTTTCAAATGCCACAGAAGCTATATACTTGGCCTCGGGCATATAAACAACTTTTCTTCGGCGGAAGCCACCACTGTTTCGGGTCTGACCTGTCCCATTGCCAGAGGTCTGGGACAGGCTTTTAAAGATGCTTATTTCCGTTTTATGTTTCCTGACAGGTAAAAAAGGACAGCCCGTATGCTTGGATTCACACTCATCATTAAAGATGATCATATAAAAAATGGTGAGATTTCTCACCATTTTTTTAATACTGAAAAAGATAACTTCCGGAATGTTTTTTTGTACTGAGTTTCACGGTCACTTTTCCTTCCGCCTCCACATCGAAGGTTTCATTTCCGCTTATCTCTCCTTCATAAACGGTCTTCCCGCTTTCTTTTTCCATGATCTCAACCTTCAAACTGCCCTCTTTTGTGGTGATCTCACAATGCACGGCAGTTGAACCCTTTGACGGCGATATGGTGTGTGTCTTATCCCCCGAAAGCCTTATATATGACCCGTTAAGTCTGTGTATGCCGTCATTACCCACAAAGCCCAACCGGCTCGGTACATTTTCCAACACTCCGAAGACCTTTAAGAGCACCAGAAGAACCAGAACCCCGATCATCACCGGCAGCGCTATCTTCATATTTACTTTACTTCTCATTTCACTCCTCCAGTTTTCCGTCCTTTTTTATCTTCCTTATCTTAACAGCCATATGTATTATCGGCAGTGAAAACAGCACCGCCAAAGCGCCGAGGATTGCCGCCCCGGGTATCGCGGGCCATACGAAAACGGCGGCGGCCAGCATCACAAACACCATAAAATACCAGGGATAGCTGAGTCTCTTGTAATACTCCGTCAGATCCTCCTTTTCCGTGTGAAGTTCAAAGGGTTTTCCGTCATTTTCCTTTTCTACTATCAGCAGTTCCTTGTTATAGGTGGAATTCGCCGCAGTGCTTGAAACACGACCGCCCTTATTGGCCATGGGGCGAAAGGTGACCTTATAGGCAGAATAGTCCAGGTTAATGTTCTTATAGAACACCTTATATCCCATTTCCTCCAAAAAGGCCTTGTACTTCTCCTCCTCTTCAAAGGACATGTCGCCCACATACTCCACTGCATATATATACTGTCCCGGTTCACATTCCTCAAATTCATACTCCAGTTTTCCGGTCTTCACCATGCGGTAGCCTTTGGCCGACATGGAATTAAGCCATTTGGCCTGACTTCCCATGAAGCCGGCAAAAAACTTGTGTTTTTTGATCATCTCAGTCTTCCCCCATTATTTCCGCCGCGGTGGCAGTAAGCTCCCGTAAACGGGCCAGTTCCTTTTCCGCGATCTTTTTTCCTTCTTCGGTGATGATGTATTCCTTTGTTCTTCCGCCGCTTTCACCATAGGGCTCTATCCAGCCCTTTTCCGTCAGTGTGTTTATGGCGCCGTACAGAGAACCCGCCCCCAGCACCAGTCTTCCGCCGGTCTTCTCTTCAATGAACTGCATTATGGCATATCCATGCTTGGCCTCATAAAGAGAAAGCAGGATGAAGAAGGTGACTTCCGTAAGCGCTCCGCTTTTTACATTATCTTTCAATTAATCACCTCACAAAAAAAGTCAGTGGTATATCACTAACCGTAATATATCACTAACCGTAATAGATGTCAATATTAATTTTAAATGAACGACGTGATCAGAATATAAACCACCGTTCCGGTGAGTATGCTTATTATTGAATTCCTCTTCCATGCCTGGGCAACAGCCGTGCATACACAGGCAATGAGTTCGGGAAGTCCGAAGGGTTTTGCGGTAACGCTTATATCCTTAAGGCAATAGACCACCAGCATACCTATAATGGCGGGCGGAAGCACCTTACCCAGATAGGCGATGAACTTTGGCGGCTCCTTTCTCACCAGTATAAAAGGCAGGGCTCTGAGCAGGAAAGAAACGATGGCCATGGTGGCCACCAAAGCAGCTGAATGCATCATGACTTACCCACCTCTTTTCTGCCGGCAATGGCAAGCACTGCGGTGATAAGAAGCATGGCTGGGATAAGGAAATTGTCCTTACCAAAGATAAGAAGAGATATCAGCGTACATAAGATCCCCGTTAAGGCCGGTAGGTGATCTTTGTTCGTTATCCACTGTTCCGTAAAAGCTGCAACAAAAAGAGCGGTCATGGAAAAGGCCACACCGTTGGCCGAAAAAGGAAGCACCGACCCTATAAGATTCCCCAGAACACCTCCGATTATCCAATATGAATGATCAAAGAGCGATACCAGAAATCTGTAAAGATGTACATCCACATCCTCAGGCACCTTTTCATCACAAAGCAGAGAGTAGGTTTCATCCGTTAAGGAGAAAATAAGATAGGTCTTATATTTTCCCGCAGCCTTGTACTTGTCGAGCATAGATATGCTATAGAAGATATGTCTTGCGTTTACCATTATGGATGTGACTATGGTATTTATAACCGTGGCTCCGCTTGCCAAAAGGCCCACGCCCACGTATTGCATTGAACCGCCGTAGATCAAAAGGCTCATGGCCGCAGCCCAGCCCACACCGTAGCCGGCATTTCGAAGAAGCAATCCAAAGCCTATCCCCAGAACGATATATCCCACAAGAACCGGGACAGACCGGAGAAAGGCCCGTTTAACAGTTTTTGTTTTCATTTTTTTAAGTTATCCCTCTGTATTATTTGCAAACGCCCAATAAATCCAATCGAATCAGTATTATAACAACATCACCACGTTAACGCAATAAAAAATGAGCCGGAAATTCCGGCCCGTGATGAACCCCCATGCCCGGACTATGGGATAGACTGTTATATCCAGAACACCGTGGGTCCTTGAGCACAGATCCGGTCCGGCTGTGCTTTTGAGCTTCTTCTGTCTTTCCGCATGCTGCCGCAAAAATAAGGAGGGCCACATATGAGATCAGAAATACAGCCTTGATCTTCTTCATATGTAATCCTCCTTCAACTGAATTCATCATTAACAATGCGATTATATCATTTTTGCTCCATCACTCAATATCCTTGAGCGCCACATCCAAAGGTATCTTCCTGATCCTCACCAGATCCAGCACCGACACAAATGCATATCCGATCAAAAGATATACCACCGACAATACCATGGAAACCCTGCTCATATAAAAGGCAAAGTACCCGTCCATCTGCAGCATGAAGATGTGGAAGATCCATATCATAAGAAAATATCCCGCCACAAAGCCAACAACGGACGCGATCACAACCATTACAGCCGTGGGAACGATATAGAGAGAGCCGATCTCTCCGTTAACGAAGCCCAGGATCTTCGCCATGGATATGGCATGCTCGTTCTTCTCGATGATGATCTTTGCGAGAAGATAGATGAGGGCCGCCGCCAGCACGATAAGTGCATATTTAAATACGTCTATGATGCCGCCCATGGAATGATTGAGCTGAGTCGTTACTTTGGTAATGACTTCCTTGGTGATCACTGTCGCAATGTACTTGTCGTCAATATCCGTGATCCTGTTCCGCGCAAAGAACCCGGTGAAGTCCCCATCATCCTTTTCAAAAGTTCTGTTAAAGTTTTCCATATCCATGAAGAGAGCAATGCCCCCTTCGTAATCAACCTGTCCGGAGATTGTAAAAGTATAGCTCTTGTTTTCGTATTCCGCATGCAGCGTGATGGCGTCTCCGTCCTTAATACCGAACTTCTTGGCAAATGCGCTGGATATATAGACTTTATCCTTGCTTCCAAGCTTTACATATGAACTGTCCTTTGTAATTCCGTATATCGTTACACTCTCATCACCGCCGCTGCCCATTCCCGTGCGGAAGGAACTCTTTTTTTTCGGATAAAGGAGTTCCGTCGCCCCGAAGGCTTCGGCAGTTTTTTCGGAAGTCTCTATGTTTTTTCCTTCATCATCGCTGCTATCCATAAGCATATATTGATAGGGCGCGAACATCATATCAGGTGCTTCCTCGGCATAGTGGTCCAGGGAATCCGGCAGTCCGAAGGCAAAGCACATCATGAGCTCGATAAATACGACTCCGAAAGCAAGGATAGCGTAATTCGGCATATTCTGAAAGAATATCCTTAATCTGAACCTTCTTATGAAGGACCATTTGGGAAGTCTTCTTGCCTTTGTCCTCCTACTCTTTGACAGATCATGCCTTAAAAATCTCAAGGGGCTCAGCTGCAGCTTCTTTATGATAACAATAAGGTTTATGCAGAACATGAGGGCCAGAGGTATAACAGTAGTCTTCACAAGGGCCGTTTTGCTCCATACGGGGTAGCAGACGGGAAGGCTGTAGCTTTCATAATAGAGATTTACGGCCACATCCTTAAATACCGTATAGCCCAGGGCGTTGCCTATCGCAGCCCCCAGGATAGTAACAACCACGGGCATGGACATATAATGGATCACAAGCTCCGTCCTGCTGTAGCCCGAAGCCCGGAGTGTTCCTATGACAGAAGCTTCTTTATCAATGGTATTACTTATGGTTACCGCAAAGATGAAAGCTATGACGCCGATCAATATATAGCAGAGTATAGCCGCTCCTGCCGAATCTCCTTCTATATCCGAGGGAGCAAAATTGGTAGCCTGCCTCAGATATTCCGGCAGGAAATCCATGAGCTCATTATCATAAACCAGGGTCTGAGTGATCAAAGCCTTTAAGAGGTTTCCCGCATGATCTGCCTTCTCCGTATCCACTTCCGGCGCTTTCACGTATTTATATGCGTAATTATAATGTATCCTTGAGTTCAGACGTTCAAATCCTTCAGGCGTCACCATGGCCACATCGAATCCAAAGGCATCGAACATAAGATCGGTGTTGGATTCGTGAAGCGTCAGATAGTCCACATAAGAAAGAAGCCCCACTACCGTGAACCCTTCATCCTCCACGGTAATGCTATCGCCTATCTTTATGCCCACGTTATCGGCATGCATCCTGTCAACGGCGATCTCGGTGCCGGTCTGAGGCGCCCGCCCCTTGTTGAAAGAGGCCCTGTCTATCTCGGAGTCGCTCTTAAAAACCCTTACGGTCGCATCCGAAACTCCGTCGTTATCAAAGTCTTCTTCCTCATTTCTGTAAAAATTCTCATAAAGTTTCACGGGCACAGGGGTTATGTCATCATTAAGACCATATCTGTCCGCATTCTTTCCCCATTCCTCGTCAACCTTTTCATTCACGGTCTCGTGAGCCTTGGAATATGCCTCTTCAAGCATCTGCCGGAATTCTTCCGTTTCTCTCATTTCGGCCGGAACAGACTCAAAGGCCTCCTCCACTTTCCTGTCAGCCTCTTCATAGCCCTTTTCAAGATAATAGTTTCTTACATCCGCTTTATTTCCGGTTTCAATGTCCCGAAGCATATCATCCGATGCCTGTTTGGCAAGTTCAAAGGAGCCGTCCTCCAGGTTCAGATCCGTTCTTCCGTTATGTATGGCAGCCAGCATACTGTCGTGCCCCACATACATGCCTGAGATCACGCCTATCATGATAACCATGAAGATAATGATAACAAGGTATTTATGCCAGTCGGTCTTAAGTTCTCTGGGAACCCGTTTGATAAGAGGATTTCTCATAATATCTGCCTCCTACCATTCAAGCTCGGAAGCCGGGATTTTCTTTTCGTTCAGATCGTTATGGCGTACGACACCGTCTCGAAGCTTTATAACATGATCTGCCATATATTTGATGGCCTCGTTATGAGTCACCATTATGACCGTGCTGCCGTATTTCTTATTGCAGTCCTCAATGAGCTTAAGTATCTCCTTGGAAGTCTTATAATCCAGGGCTCCCGTTGGCTCATCGCACATAAGCACATCCGGATTCTTTACAACCGCACGTCCTATGGAAACTCTCTGCTGCTGACCGCCGGACAGCTGATTCGGATACTTATACTTATGTTCCTGCAGGCCCAAAGTCGTAAGCACTTCCTCCACATCCAACGGGCTGTCGGAGAGATAGGCCCCCACTTCGATGTTTTCCTTCACGTTCAGATTGGGGATGAGATTATACATCTGAAATACATATCCTAAATGCTTTCTTCTGTATATTGTCAGCTGCTTCTCGCTCATATCCGCCAGCCTGTCACCTTTAATGCTGACATATCCCGCATCGGGGGTATCAATGCCGCCGATGATGTTTAAAAGGGTGGATTTGCCGGATCCCGAAGGTCCCAGGCGCACACAGAACTCGCCTTTCTTAACGGTAAAATCCATGCCTCGGAGCACTTCCTGTCTTGCTTCTCCCGTGCCAAAACTCTTCTTTAAATCTCTGATCTCAAGAAATTCTTCTTTCATATAGTGCCTCCCAAGTACTAACACGATCTCTTCATTTCTCTGCCTGTACCATGGCGTTTTTTACAGCCTCCAATATGCCCTCCGATGAATATGTGGCGCCGCTGACCGTATCCACATCAATACTGTTTGCATCTATGATGTGCTCTATCACTGCCAGTGCATCCGTAAAATACGGTTCATCCTCATCCTGCTCCAACACTTCAACATCTGTCACAGCGTTATCCCGGATGCTCACCTTCACTGTTATATCTCCGGAATTACCGAAGGCTGTCCCCACATAATCTCCGTCTTTGTATGTCTTTACAACGTCAACTGATGCAGCATCACCGGACACTTCATTTTGAAGATCACCGCCGGAAGGTATTTCTTCTGTTTTCTCCGGCAAGGTGATCTCCGACGTTTCCGAAACATTCACCGTTTCTGCCTTGGTGCTTTCCGTAAGCTCCTGCTTTCTTGTTCCCGCTTCCGCTTTAACATCGCCGAAAAGAACCACAGTCATTATCATAATAAGCACGGAACATGCCGTAACTGCCTTCAATTGCACCGCCGGAAGTCCGGACTGATCCTTCTTCTTAACAGCCACGGCCTTGAGCACCCTGCAGACGGCATATGCAAGAAAGACAAATGTATAAACCACTGCATTCAATCGATAGCCGTTTCTTCCGAGCAAAATGTTTCTGTAGGTGAAGAAAAGCATGTGCACAGGGATCAGTGCATAGAAGACATATGCCCACCTTTGCAGTTTCTTCCATCCTTTAGGATCCATTTTTCTGCGGATCCTCATAAATGATGTGATAAAAAGCGGGATCATGATGATGAGGAGCAGCACCGAACATACGGTTGCCACGATAACCGGAGCTTTGAGACTTCCGGCCTTTGTAAACAGGGATATCAGTTGAGCCCTGAAATTAACCGCATGGGAAAATACTAGGATAGAAGCTATGATAGAAAGCCGGCCCCGTACAGGCAGGATGAGTTTCACTGCCTTACTGCCGTTCGGAAGAGCTCCGCTCCACATGATGATGGCAAATAACGCTCCGGAAAGAGCGCCTTTCGTAAACATGGGAACTATGTAGTCAGCCATTATTCCCTTATATCTCACTCCGGCAAAGTCAAGGACAATGAGAAGAAGGGTGATGGCAGTTGTTACTGTATAATAGGGGGCCGGATGTTTCCTTAAACTATCTCCAAGAAATATAACAAGCGCCCCCATAATGAGCAAAGAGATCAAAAATAACATATAAAGCCTTTCAAAGGTGCATTTTATCCGATCACTCTAAGGAAACCGCAATATCCGCGATCTTATCGGACGAAATGGCTGCGCTGAATGTACCCTCATCCGAAAGTTCCACTCCGGAAAGATCAACAGTGTAGGTTGAAGTACCTTCCTTGACGGCCGTCTCAAGCACAACCGTCTTCTTTGCCTGCTTGCCTTTGCCTACGGTATAGGTAACGGTGATCACGGGGTTTTCCAGATTGCCGAAGGTGCTTACCGAAAGAACAACATTGTTTCCATCCATTTTTCCTGTTATAGCTGTTCCTTTGTACTGTTTCTTTACATATACGCCCGGAATATCATACTCATATGTGGCATCGGGCATAATATAATAAACCTTTTCGATGGTAGCTCCCTCAAGCTTTGCCAGTTCCTTTAAGTTGTCCCATCCGCTGATACGCGAATTGCGGGTGCTGTCCTTTGAAACATTGAAGGAAAACTCATAAGGCTGAACCCATATGCTCTGAAGCGCTTCAAGACCAACTCTGAGGCCTTCGGATGTTTCAACGATCATACCGCTTATGGCGGAATTTATGTCGAAATCATCTTCACGTCCGTTACGCAGGTGAACCTCGCCTGTATCATACAGGCATACCAGATAGTCACCCCAGTTGCTGGAAGTTGACAGGGTCGCCGTTGCATCCTTTACCACTGCAACAGTATTGAAAACTGTTGCGGAGTAAGAAGTCTTATCCCCATCAACGATCACGGTCTTGTATTGAGCGGGAGCCTCCTTTCCCTTCACCACAAAGGTGGGATTGATCTGTGCATATGCCTCAGCCTTATCCTCAGGCACAGCGACATTTACATTTTGAACACCCAGAATATGATAACCGGATGCATTTGTTTCTGCATCCACGAAATCAGTATACATATTGGGCATGATGGCATTCTTTTTATTGGTAGCGGAGGAAACGGCGTCAAAGCCTGTTGTGTCTGATACATCCCCCGAATAGTACTCAGCATATGTGAGAGAAGCTGTCCCGTAAACATAAGTCACCGGTGTCGGTGTTGGTGTTGAGGTAGGTGTGGGCGTTGATGTGGGTACAGGTGTTGAAGTTGCCGCCGCCGAAGCAGGGATCTTATCGTTATCGGGGATGACCTGCTCTTCCGTTTTTTTGCCGCAGCCTGCAAGTCCGACAGAGAGAGTGAGCGTTGCTGCAAGTAAAAGTGATGTAAATCTTTTCATAAAAAATTTCCTTTCCGGTTAGTCTTTGCTAATTAGCATACGCTAACCGAGCAAGGATTTTATATCAACGTTATACATTTGTCAATCTTTTTTTATTTTTTCGAAGTCACTATCATATGAAGCCGTCGGTTCTCTTACTTATTTTTCAATATCAGTGCCTTGTAGTAATCTACCGCGCCGGGAAGGCTGTAGGTGTCGAGGTTTTCGTTAAGACCGTGCATGCCCTTCATCTGTGCGGGGCCGTAAACAACCGGCGAGAAGCGTATGCATGCATCGCAGATCTCCTGATAATGTCTTGCATCGGTTCCGCCTGTCATGACATATGGTATCACGGGCAGTTTCGGGAATACTTCCCCGACAACTTCTTCCACGAGTTTGAAAGCATCGGATGATGTATCAACGGGATCGAATGCGGGATAACCGTCGATCACTTCAACTTCGAGATCGTACTTTGCGGCAACCTTCCTGATCAGCGCATTGCTCTCTTCCATATCCTGATGAGGGATATAGCGGAGGTTAAGTATCAGCGTAGCCTCCTGCGGGAGCACATTGTGTCCGTCGGAACCCGACTGCATCGTAGGCGCTATGGTCGTTCTGAGAAGCGCCGCCGCCTGGGATGAGATCGACGGCATAAGCACCTCGAGGAGAGGCTTGAAGAGCCAGAGGTTACCGAACAGCAGTCTCATCAGGAAAGGTCCGTAAGGAGCCATATTTGCAAACATTTCCTTTGCCTGTTTGTTCATCGACGACTTCATCGGATTGTGCTTTGAAAGATCCGTCATAAACTTGGAAAGCCTTACGATCGGCGAATTCTTCGGAGGATAGCTGGAGTGTCCGCCGTTTGATCGTGCTATGATCTTAAGGTTTCCGAAGCCCTTTTCGAGAACGCCTACCATTGCATAATTTCCCTTTATGCCCGGCATAGGCTCAGTCACTATAGAACCGCCCTCATCATTTACTATGAAAGGCTTTACGCCGCGTTTTTTCATTTCCGCAACTGTTTTGGGGCAGCCCTGTCCGGATATCTCCTCGGTATTTGATGAAGAGAGATATACATCCTGTTCGGGCACTATCCCCTCTTTCAGCAGTTCTTCAACTGCCTGGAAAAAGGCCATTACCGAGCACTTTGTGTCCGCAGTCCCTCTTCCCCATATCTTTCCGTCTTCTATATCTCCCGAAAAAGGTTCATGCTCCCATTTGCCCTCTGCGGGAACAACATCCTGATGTCCCATTAGCACAAGCGGTCTGTCCGAGGACTTTCCCTTCCATTTGAACAAAAGGCTGCCGTCGATCTCGGTCTTCTCAAGGTTTTCATGAACAAGCGGGAACAGTTTTGCCAGCAGTTCATGGAATTCAAGGAATCTCTTGCGGCGCAGCTGTCCCTTTACCGATACGGTTTCGAACCGCACCATCTCCGCAAGCTTTTCGGCATATGCCATCTCTCTTTCCGGATCCTTTTTCGGCTCCCAATCGGAAGTCTTCGAAGGAGTGATGAGTGTGCGTACAACTGCCGCGCATACAAGCAGGATAAGGACTCCGAGGAGCCCCAATAAGATATACAATACTATCATTCTTTGTTTTCCTCCTTTCCCGCTGCCCTGAGCTTCTTAAAGCGCATATAGGAGAATACTATCGCAAGTGCGCCGCTGGGGATCATCATCATGCTGGTCGATGCGATGAGCGAAGGAACCAGGCTGAAAACGATGATCATAAAGCAGAGAACGATGAGCGCTACCGTCTTGTTCTGTCTGTAGTATTTATATGCCATTGCGCCGAAGAGCGCGGGTACTACATTTTCAAACGCGGGCTGAAGTTCGGGCGACTGCAGTATGGGCTGTAGCGGCATCATAAGGAGGACACCCGCCGCAAGCACAAGGATCGTCACAAGAGACGATGTTGCTATGGAAAGCGTTGATATGATCTCATTCTCGGGCGTGCCGCTCTTTACGCCCACGATATCCCTTGCGTTTATTGCACAGGGTATCTTCATATTGATGAGGTTGCCGGTGATGAAGGCAAGGTAGCTTCCGCCCGCGCCCAGCATCGGAACATATATCAGATATTCAACGATACCGCTTACGAGATAGACTATCCCGACACTGAGGAAGCCCTTTGCCACAGCGGGAAGGTCAGGCATCGTGTTCAGATAAAGACCGATCGCAAAGGGAGCCGCAAGCAGCAGGATCAGGACGATCGTGGTCATAAGCCGTCCGATGTGATGCGTGTTGTTTATGTATCTGTCATAGTACTTTTTGTTTTCTTCGTTCATAATGCCACCCCCTTATACCAGCTTAGCTAGAAAGACCGCAACGGCCATAGCGATGAGCATGCTTCCCGCAACCGAAAAGCTGTCGATCCACTCGGCCTTTGTCTTTTTCTTTATGAAAAGGAACAGTGCCATGGCGAGGCCGGCGATCACGGAAACCGCAAGCGAGAGCCAGCTGCCTTTGAATGTAAACAGTCCTTTTGACGACACGATGTTTCCGATGTAGCTCGCAATATAAGCGGAAACAAGGCCTATGAACATCGCCGTCATCGCGATGTCGCCGAAACCGGAAAGATCCGACTTTTTATCGCTCTTCTTCTCCTTCTTCTTTTCGTCGGGATTGGTAAGGCGGTTCATATATGTTTTGCCCGTGAAGATCACAAGCACCATTCCCCATATGATACAGAAGCTCATAAGCAGCGCTATGGTCGCAAACGCCTTCGGCGTCATTGTCGCTATCGAAAGCGTCTCCTGTCCCGCTGCCTCGGCCGCCGCTTCGGCAACCTGAGTCTCATAGTGCAGCGCGCCTATGACCGAAAGACGCAGCCAGGGCCAGGGTGTACCGAGGCTTCCCGAAAGCGCTATGACTCCGAGCAGGATGCCGACTCCCGGCAGCACCGAAAATGTGGCGCTGGCCGTAATTACGCGTTTCATTTTGGCAACATCTATCCCCATTGCTTTTCCGGCTCTGTAGGCACGGACGGCAAATATGATACAGATGATCGCAACGAACAGTATGATCCCGCCGCATATCAGATACATGACGGGACTGTTAAGCTTTGACAACAGTTCCATGATCCACTCTCCTCTTTTAATGATTATTATGCAAAGTTTTCTCTGCGTTACAATGCTAAAGCATATTTTATCAAATCCGTTATGAAATTAACATAGTTAAATGCAAAAAAAGACCGGAAAACCCGGTCAATTTCAGATCATCTGTTGTATGATTCCGCATCGTAATCATCAAAAGGGCGGTAAGCGCAAAGGCCGCATAAAAGCCGACGCCGGTTTTCAACCTCCCTGTGCTGATATGACAGTATTATACCACACTGCCGCGGAAACGCAAACGCAAGCGGGAGGACGGAAGACCGTGCTTCTTATTTCTTTAATGTCTTGTTAAGTGCCCAGAGATAGCAACGCCCTATGCCGTATAAGAACAGCATGAGCAGAACGATCCACCAAACGCATCCCATAAAAGGAAGCGAGCGTGAGAATCCGAAGGCTCCCGCGGGGCTGCCCCAGTTCAGGAAGAAATAGGGATAGTTGTATCCTGGAGCGAACTGCCATCCGAGCATATACCCTACGCCCGCATAAACGGCATAAAGCAGAGGCGGAACCATTACAAGCGGAACATACTTTTTGTCGATCCCGTTCTCATGCGCCGAAACAAAGAAATCAGCAATTGCTGCCAAAGGCACTGCCACATGGGTCAGGATGTTCTGAACATTCCATGCCAAAGGGCCCAGGGTGGGGGCAAGCACGAAGCAGAACACCACTCCCGTAAGGGTGATGGCCACAGTGCTCACATACTTAAAAACATACCATCTCTGATCGATCTTTGTGCCTTTTATAAGCATGATCGCGCCTATCAGACAAACAATGGCCATAAGGATATTGGATTGAACGGTGAAGAACATGAACACCGTTTTGCCGGCCATGAAACCTCTTGTATCTGCCAACGCACTCATGGGAATACCAATGGCTGCAGATACGAAAACAATGATCTTTAATATAAGTGAAAAAACTAATCTTCTACGTGACATAGTCAACTCCTAACCCTCTTACAATAATGCTTTTATGCATTCCTCAACTTTCTTCATGTCTGCTGTGGGCTCAAATCTTGCTACCCCCGAAAATGTTTAAAATAATACAGATTCGCTTTTGCTAAATTGGTTTTGTTCAACTGATTATGCCATAAAAAAAGTTGCCCGTCAATGAGCAACTTATATATAATCTATAAAGTTTCTATAATATGGCCTATGTTCTCTCCGCCAGGCTAACAGCTCTTTTATAGGCAACCAGTGCCAGAGCGGATACTATGACCGTAAGCCCCGAAAGGATAAGATTTCTGTTAATTTTATTTCCCAAGGCCACAGCAGCTACGATCATCAAGATGGAAGCCAAAAGATTCGGAAACAGATATATAGCAACCGCCGCTCCCTGTTTTATCACTTCCACTTCGTTCTCCCAGTCCAGCCTCATATGCTTTATGCCGCAAACGCAGCCCCAGGTGGTGGAGAATGCACAAAGGGCAAGCCCCATCAGGATAGTCAGGATCGCAGTAAGTAAAGGCACTTTTGCGGACAGATCTATACTGATCGTTGAGATCAGCATGAAAGGCACCGTGAGATACATGTTAAACAGCATCTTTCCCTGATATAAGGTCTTTTTGGACACAGGCAGACTCTGCACTATCCAATAATTCTTTCCTTCCAGTGAAGGGGAAACGGCAGTGGTCGCCACCATTCCGATGCAAAAATATACGATCAGAGGAATAGCGGGATAAAGCATCTCGATGCTTATCGGAGCTTCGTTGGTAACAGTCGCTACCAGCTTCTCGAAATCCACGAACAGGGCCGCTCCGCCCAGGATCAGGGCAAGTATCTCTCCCATTCCCGCATTTATCATATAAGTGGGCGAGCCCGTCATCCTTTTAAGTTCCTTAAAAGCGATGGCATTCCGTACACCGGACTTTTTCTGTTTTGTCATGCGGAATTTCTTGGCCGAAGCCTGACACTTGAGCTTTGAGTTTATCTTTCTGTAAGTCCTTCCCACCGGGATGAACACCAGTTCAAAGAGCAGAGCTGTTGTTATTATAAGCACAAAGGCATATATCATGCTGACGGATCCTATGGCCTTTGTAAACCACAATGCCGGAAAATAGATACCCACAGCTGTTTTTATCCCCTCAGAAGCAGATAAAAGCGCATCTTCTATCTCGTTGTTCCTAAACATGTCCTCAATAATAAATCTGGAGCATACGGCAAGAATGGAAACTCCCATTATGAGCACGGTCTGGATGATATTTTTATGCCTGAATTCAGCTCCCACCCTGGCGATCAAAAAGCCGATGAATGACGCCAAAAGCATAGGTATTATCGGCAAAACAAATGAAAGTATCAGCCATATGGGATATACCGTAAGGGCCGGCTTGGCATAAACCGCATATCCGATGAGAAAAGATGCTGCCACTGTCATCATGATCGGTAATCCCTTTACATACATATATAAGAACTTACATCCCGCCACGCTTCGGGAATCAAAGGGAAGGGACATGAGCATGTCATATTCTTTAAAATTAAAGAGGTATCCGTTGGTCTTAAAAAGAGTAAGTATGAAGGCCGCTGCCGAGATCGTAAGTGCGCAGAATGACGGAAGCATCTCCGTAAGTCCTATGGATCCGTACCCGATACCTGCAGCTACGCAATAGGCAAGCAACAAAAGATATAAAAAACCGAAAGCCACCCAGTTTCCCACTATCCTTTTTCGTTTCTTTTTATCCTTGCAATGCTTGTATATGTTAAGCTGGCTGGTGGATTTGAGCAGCATTCTGATAAGGATGAGATTACTGTTGTCCATCATGTACCTCCAAAAATAATTCCTCCAGAGACTGATCTTTTACCAGCTCATCCATTTCGCCTTCCATTACTATCTTACCTTTTCTGATAATGGCCACTTTGTTACAGAGTTTCTCCGCCACATCCAGAACGTGAGTGGAGAAAAAGATGGCAGCACCGTTTTTACACATTTCGTGCATGATCTGCTTTAAAGTAAAAGCAGCCTTGGGGTCCAGTCCCACAAAGGGCTCATCCATTACCATCAATTTCGGTTCATGGATCAACGCGGAAATGATGACCAGCTTCTGTTTCATACCATGAGAGTAAGAACTTATGATATCCGAAAGAGAGTCCGTGATCTCAAACATGTCTGCATATTTTTTGATGGCGTTTTCTCTTTCCGCCTCTCCTATTTTGAAGATGTCCGCTATAAAGTTGAGATACTGTATGCCCGTAAGATTCTCGTAAAGGTCCGGATTATCCGGAATGTAGGCCAGTTCCTTCTTGCACTCCAGAGGCTCCTTCTTAACGGAATGACCGTTTACAAAGATCTCTCCCTCGGTAAAATCCAATACTCCCACCACTGCACGGATGGTAGTGGACTTACCCGCTCCGTTGTGCCCGATGAATCCGTAGATATCTCCGCTTTCCACCGTAAGGTTTACATTATCGGCCGCTTTTTTGCCTTCGCCGTAAACCTTAGTGTAGCCCTTGATCTCCAAAACCGCTTTCTTTTCCATTATAATTCTCCTTTTACATTTTTCCCCGGAACCTTTTATCCGGGAGCCTCCCAAAAATACACCTTCCTTCCGGTGGAAGGTCAATACTATTTACGATTATTTTTTCAAAAAAGCAAAAATGATCTTTCCTACCAGGAACAAGGTAAGCAGGCAAGCATTCGGTCCAGTTATTTAATAACCGATGTACTAGGCCGTTGAAAGACTTGAAAAAAGCTACTTTAAACCCAATACTTCACCGTAGATCAAAACCGCATTCCTTACACATTCCTCACAGGAGCAAAGAGGCTTTCCGTCGGTCATGGTCTTAAGATCCTTACATTTTATTGCCCCGCATTTATCCTTAAAGCTCTCCTGAATAGTCCTGGTAAGCTTCAAAGTTCCTTTTCCTTCTGTTTTAAGGCCTGCGATCATCCCCGCACCGATAAGTGCTCCGCAGGTGGCTTCCAGATTTCCCATTCCGGCACAAAAACCGGCTGTTATATTTTTCAATTGTTCTTCCGAAAGATCTGTCTGATCCGCCAGAACGGCCGTTACAGCCTGTGAACAGTTGTAACCGCCCATAGTCTTTAATTCGACAGCCTTTTCGGCTCTTTCATTTATTGTCATTCCATATCTCCGTCTAAAATTATATTTCTATCGATCTTCTCATTATATTCGCAAAAAGATTTATTTGCAATCTGATTTATTTCCCCAAAAAATAAAAAAAGAGAACCATACCTCACCCTATTGAGGCCGTTCTCACGTCTGAGACCCATGATTCTCTTATCTTAATACATCCCCGCAGCGACACCGGTCAACGACCGGATCTTTACCTACTAAAAGCAATATACCATTTTTTTTGAATAATTATTAATTTGGGTATGAAATGCGTTTTTTAGGGCACGAAATGCACATCGGTCGAGAATTTATATGCTCTATTCGGATGTGAACCTTAAGAGTCGCATCGGAGGCGGAGCCTAAAGATAATGAATATTTTATTTTGAAAACAGTCACAATATGATAAAATTGTATCAGCATTAGGTTTTAATAGTTTAAAAGGAGAAATCATTATGGAAAATTGGCAAGACTTAGGTGTTGAAGAAAAAAAAGAAACTCCCGGAAAAACCGCCGAGGAGCTGTTACAGGAAATGTTGATAAACCAAAAGAAGAATTCAAAGATCACCAAAGTGGCTTCTTTTTCAGTAATATTCGGAGTAATAATACTGACCGCGTCACTTATAATGATCATTCCCAGAACTCTGCAATTCATAAACCATGCAGAGTCCAGTCTGTCCGAGGTAGATAAGCTGATGGCTGAATCGGAGGCAGCCTTCACTGAGATCAACTCCGCCGCAAATGAAGCCAACGATCTTCTCACGCAGGCCAATGATGTGATCATGCCTCAGACCACTGCATTCATCAGTCATGCAGAAGCAAGTCTCACCCAGATCGACCAGGTGATCGCAGATGCGGATAAGGCTATGGAAGAAATAAATAAAGCCACCGTCAAGATGGATACCGTTATGGATCAGGCCAGTGTCCTCATAGAAAATTCCAATGCCATGGTGGAGAACAACACCGAGGCTATCACGGAGACGATCCAGAAGCTTAACAAAGTGGATTTTGAAGCCCTCAACAAGGCTATTAAAGATCTCAGCGCTGTGATCGAGCCTCTGGCAAAATTCTTCGGAGCTTTCAGGTAAAAAAATGATTTTGAGCCTTTGGGGACGGGGTTAGGGGGTCAAAAAGTGACCCCCTAACCCCGTCCCCAAAGGCTCATTTTTCGTTATAATGCAGATCTATCACCACTATCTCCGGGTGGTTAAAGTATCTGGGTAAAGGAATGCTCTCCCTTGCAAGGCCCCTGCTCACTTCCATAAGACTTCCGTTGGAAAGCTCATATAACCCGTTCACATACCTTGCCATGAGCCCCTGGTTCGGGGCTATCAGGCCACGATTTACGAAAGGTATCCTGAACTGCCCTGCATGGGCATGCCCCGCAAGGATCAGGTCAAAATCATACTTTTCGTAATACCTGACTCTCTCGGGTCTGTGGGAGAGCAATAGCCTACAGTGGTCATCGTTTGTACCTTCCGCTGCCGCTTCCAGCTGCTTAAGCCAGCCGTTGTGGGAGGTTCCGTCCGGATCATCGACACCGCAGATATCCAGCTCATGTCCCTTAACGCATATATTTTCGCAACCGCCTTCAAGAACTTTGACCCCTTTATCTCTAAGATAGGTCTTCATTTCTTCTGCTCTTCCGCTCCAGAATTCATGATTTCCGGTAACATAGTAGCAGGGATACTTTCCCGTCAGCCCTTCTATAAATGCCTTGGCGTTGGTATCGGCCAGCTTGTCGTCAAAGATGTCCCCGGACATAAGGATCAGATCCGGTTTTTCCTTATCTATCCGGTTAATAAGGCTTTTCTGCCCTTCACCGTATTTACAGGAATGCAGATCCGTAACCAGCACTATCCTCACATTCTCCCCCGGTTCTTTAAGGATGTCAAGCTCAAGTCTTTCCGTTACCGGGATCCAGGTAGAAACGGACCAGACTATGAACAATAACACCAGAACCGGAAGGATTATTCTTTTGCTTATTTTATTTTTCCTGAGTTTTCTTTTTGATCTTTTCATCTGTAATATTTTGCCTGAGCTTCAAACATTTCCGAGTAGAGACCGCCTGCCTCCGCCAATTCCTCATGAGTTCCGTACTCAGCGATCTTCCCTTCAGAAAATACTGCGATACGATCGCAGAATCTGCAACTGGAAAGTCTGTGTGAAATATAGAAGGCACTTCTTCCTCCCACAAGGGAGTTAAATTGACGATAGATCTCATATTCCGCTACCGGATCCAAAGCCGCCGTGGGTTCATCCAAAATGACAACCGGAGAATCCTTGTGAAGGGCTCTTGCGATCGCGATCTTCTGCTGTTCCCCGCCGGAGGGTTCAACACCCTCTTCATCGAAAAATTTAAAAATATTGGTATCTGTTCCCTTTTCAAGCTTTGCAACAAACTCTGACAGTCCCACCTTCTTAAGCAGACCGTTCAAGTCATCGTTATCTTTTTCAAAGGTAATATTGTCCCTTACAGATAACGCAAAAAGCCTGTAATCCTGGAACACGGGTGCAAACTGCTCCATGTATTCGGAATAATCATATTCCTTAATATTCCGGCCATCCATAAGGATCTCACCCTCGGTGGGATCGTAAAGCCTGCAGAGAAGCTTTATAAAGGTGGTCTTACCTGCGCCGTTGAGACCGACTATGGACAGATGCTCTCCCGGAGCTATCTTTATGTTTACATCATTCAGGATCTTCCTGTCTGTCCCCGGGTAAGCAAAGGACACATGCCTGAACTCGATCTCATGCTGTTTCTTTTCCACTTTCACATTTCCCTTTTCGAGAGCCGTCGGATACTCCATGAACTTAACATATTCATAGGCATAGTTACAGCGTTTTACCAGCTCCGTGACATTCTGCATGATACTTCTCAAAGAGTTGCTTAAGTTTCCCTCGGCCGACACCAATTGGGCAAAGATGCCTGTGGTGTATGCTCCGTTAATGGCAAGATAGGCTACGTAAACCACGGTAAAGACTTCTCTTAAAAATGACAGGATGTCATCTGCCATAATATAAGGGAACTGTCCGTCTGCCTGATGTTTCCAATGGGCAATGCTCTTCTCGGTATTGTCCTTCCAATAATCCACCATTGTCTCCTGAGCTTCATACAGTCTTATGTCCTTACCGAACTTAGGATCCACAATGTTCCATCCGAAGTACCCAAACAGCCTGTTTATTTTGGAAAGTTTTCCGAAAACCTCGATTTCTATCTTGTTCCTTTGTATCGCCATCAATGTGCTGATAATGACATAAACCACTATCACTATGATCAAAAGCGGAGCTTTTGTGACTATGATCGTAATCAGACCCGCTATCTTAATGATATTCCCAACAAAGAGAAAGATCTGTTCAGCGATACCTACAACGCCTCCCGAGTACCAGTCTATTCCGGTCTTTGCCCGTTCGATCTGCTCCAGCGCCGCCTTATCCTCCGTGAGCTGGAAATCCAGTTCCATGGAGTGTTTTCCGATCAAGATGTTAAAATAATTGTCCAGCCTCTGCTTATACTTGTTTATAACGGTTCCGGACCTGTCTGCGATAACAGTCAGCAGAAATTCGCCGAGAATTAATATGCCTGTATAAACAATGATCTTTTTAAGATCCCTGTCACCGATCAGCTCATCGATGATGATCGGTGAAATGAAGATCCCTACAAAAGGCTGAGCGATGTTCGCCAGGGTTCTCACGGTTTCCGCCAAAAAAAACAGGGGATATTTTTTCCATGCCGTTCCGAAGAGAACACGTATGACCGCAAATATCTTCTTAAGCATTCTCGATCACCTCGCTTCCCTCACGATAGTATTGAGCCTGAGTGTTGAACATTCGTGCATATTCACCCTCAACCCGCATTAGTTCCTCATGGGTCCCATATTCGATCATCTCACCGTCCGCAAACATGGCCACACGGTCGCAGAATTTGGTGGAAGCCAGTCTGTGGGATATGTACACGGCGCTCTTTTTCCCGATCATTTCGTCAAAGCGGTTGTACAGCTGCTGCTCGGCAATGGCATCAAGCGCAGAGGTAGGCTCGTCCAGAACCACGAACTTCGCCCCCTTGTACAGTGCCCTCGCAAGGGCGGTCTTCTGCTTCTCGCCGCCGGACAGATCAACACCGTCCTCCTCAACGATCTTTGTAAGAGGCGTATCCAGCCCCTTGACCAGGGCCTCTATCTTTTCCTTGAGCCCGGCTTCCTCAGCACAGGCCAGGGCCTTTCCCTTGTCAGTGTTCTGCATAGTCTTGAGCGAGATGTTCTCTCCGAAAAGGAACGCGAAGATCTCAATATCCTGAAATACGGGAGCAAAAGCTCTGTAGTACTCTTCTCTGTTAAACTCTCTGATGTCCGTTCCGTTAAGCGTGATATAGCCTTCCGTGGGATCGTAAAGCCTTAAAAGCAGTTTTATCATCGTGGTCTTTCCTGCTCCGTTAAGGCCCACTACCGCCAGCTTTTCGCCTGATCTTATCTTGAGGTTCAGATTCTTTAAGGCATATTTTTCGGACTTAAGATAACGATAGGATACGTTGACGAACTCAATTTCAAAGCTTTCCGTGTCGGGAAGACATATGCCTGCCTGCTCGTCATCACCGAGATCCAGCTCCATAAAGGATCTGAAATCGTCCACGAAAAGGGAATTCTTCTTTAGGTTACCGAAATTCTGAAGCATGTTGGTAAAAGCCGCAGAAAAAGTCAGGGCAAAGGACATGAACATGGTGAAATCACCGATTCTCAGGTTGTTTTGGAACACCGCAAGATAGAGCGTCACATAAATACAGGCCTGAATTACCACATAGGCCACCCTTGTGAAAAAAACGTATCTGAACCACATTTCCTCGTGGTGATCGATCCTCTCCGCCCTTACATCATAGATCTTCTGCTGCTTGTCCGCCAAAAAGCCGCTGAGCGAAAACAGCCTTATGTCCTTTGCAAAATCGAAGTCCCGGGTCACTCTCTCCATGTAATTGGTCTTGCGCCACACGGGTGAAAGGCGGTCCCAAACCTCCTCCTTGTCCTTTTTGACGACCTTTCGGTAGTAAACGAACTGCACGATGCCCAGCAGGATCAGGGCGATGATGAGCCGCCGATCCAGAACGGTAACCGCAACAAAGGTTACGATAACCGTGAAGATATTTGTCGCTATGTAGCCCATAAATTTGATCATGCCTTCAACGCTGTCGTAATTCCCGCCCGTAGCCTGATTCGCTCTCTCCGCGATGTCCAGCACGTCGGGTTTTTCCAGCATTTCATATTTTAGACTCAACACCCTGGAGATTCTCTCAGTTATCATCTTCATCCTGACGAAGATGTGCCGATACCAGCTTTTTGCATACGAGATCGTGTTTCCCAGAGTGAAAAAGATCAGTATGGCTGCAAGAATGGCCATCGTCTTTATGAGCAGTCTCACTGCCTCTTCCTTTTCATATCCTCCGGTAATGATATCGATGGCATATTTCGTCACGACACCAAAAGAAACCGAGTTTACCGAGGCACAAACGATCCCCAGTATCATCAAAAATATAGTGCTCGGCTCATACTGTGCCATTTTCCGGAGCATATACCTTACGTTGCTCCAGATTCCAAATTCCTTGTGCAAGGGATTATCCTTGCGATCTTTGTAATCCGACATTTTTGTCTCTCCCCCTTTTTGACCCCCGGGGACGGGGTTAGGGGTTCATTTTTTTGAACCCCTAACCCCGTCCCCAAAGGCTCATTTTATGATTTCATCCACAGAGCTGAACCGTCTATGTCTGAAACCTTTGCAAACCCCGTATTGCTCATGACGAACCTGAGTTCGTTGGTTACGTGAGTTATAAACTGTTCTACGCCCGTAGCACCATCCTTTTCCAAAGCAGGCATCATCGATCTCCCCACCGCTGCCGCATCTGCTCCGAGGGCTAAGGCCTTATAAACATCTGTTCCCGTCTCTATCCCGCAATCCACGATGATCTTAACATCTTTATCCTTCAAAGCCTCCTTGATCTTGGGCAGGACCATCATGGGCGGAACGGCGGAACTCATCCTTCCGTGGTGGTGACTGACTATGATCGCTTTTGCACCGATCTCTGCGCAGATAAGGGCATCTCGCACACTCAGCACTCCCTTTACGATAAAGGGCAGCCTTGTGAGCTTTACATAGCTCTCCAGCCTGTCTTCCGTCTGCACTGCCATCTTTTCTCCGACGCAGATGTCATTTCCGTTTTCCCCGAAAATGTGATCTATGTCCATGCCCACCGCAAAGGCCCCCACACTCTCCGCAAATTGCAACTGGTCGCGGATCTTACCGTTGTCCTCATAGGGTTTCACTATGCGCGCGGTCTTTGCTCCCGTATCCGCGATCTTCTTAAACATATCGTTTTCCATCATACCGCAGAAATTCAGGATGTTCAAGCTTTTAGCCGCAAGCGAATACTCCACAAGCCCATTCTCCTCTCGCCCGTTGTAGTTTTTAAGGTGCGAGAACGCAGGCGTCATCACGGGACTGCTGAAGTTTTCTCCCCAAAACTCCGTGGTTGTATCTGCCACCTTTGATCCTATGATCCGCTGTTCTACGAGAATAGAATCCATGTATTTCTGAGTGATGACGTTTGAATCGTAAACCCTATTGTACCCCATTTAATACCTCCTTCAAGATTCCCATGTACTTTATATACTCCTCGTCTGTGTTTAAATGTTCCAGAATAACAGGCATATCTTTACTCAACCCGCTCATTTTTTCCGCATAATATCTCAAAGGAAATTCTCCGTCTCCGGGCCCGCACTCCGCCAGGCGGAAAGTAAACTCTTCACAGAGATGAACATCCTTAATGTGGCAGCTTCTGATCCTGTCTCCCAGGGTTTCTGCGATCTCATCAATGAATTCCTCGGCATTAAAGTATCTTTCGGCAGAATTTATCATGTTTATTGCATCCATATGCACCGCAAACCTGTCTCTGTCCACCGATTCCAGAAGCTCAAGGTATTCCTTCGGGCTTGTGGGGATCATCCAGGGCATGGGCTCCAAAGTAAAGTAAGTCTTCTTCACATCAGCCGCATCGATTATCTCTCTCACCATCCGAACCGTCTCTTTCCGGGCATTTTCCGAAAAATTCTCCTTATAATGCCCGTCCCATCTGGGTCCAAAGGCTCCCGCCACATTTACCGCACATCTGGCTTCAAGGAAATCCGCAAGCCGTAGCTGCCCTATGCAAAAGTCCCTGTTCTTTTTTCTTTCCTCAGGGTCGGCAGCCAGCGCATTACGCCATATACCCACCTCTGCTATCAGCAGATCATGCTTTTTCGCCGCGTCTTTATATGCAATGATCTTCTCCTCCGGCGCATTGCAGCTCAAGGGAAAATTCACACATCTGCATCCCAGCTTAACCTGGTTTTCCGCCCACTCCTCGGGCGTTTCATGTTTTAAAGGCGATGATGTTCCCAGTCTCATTTTTTTCTACTCCTTTTTGACCCCCGGGGACGGGGTTAGGGGTTCAAAAAATGAACCCCTAACCCCGTCCCCAAAGGTTCATTTTGCGATTACTATTTTGTCGGGCTCCACGTGGCAGGTGAGGAAAACGATCTCCACGCCGGCCTTTTTTGCGTCTTCCATTGCTTCTCCAAATTCAGGATGAGTAGCCACATTTGCCCTGACTTCTTTAACCCCATCCATCTGTATCACAAAGGCGAGGCTAGCATGATAGCCTGCTTCTTTTGCTTTTATAAGTTCCCGGATGTGCTTCACGCCTCTATCCGTCGGCGCATCGGGGAAGTAACCTACTCCGCCCATCTCAAGGGTACAGCCCTTTACTTCCATCAGATACTTTTCTCTGCCCCGTTCCATGTAAAAGTCTATCCTGGAATCTCCATAAGTGTACTCCGGCAAGATCTTGTCAAAGCCCTGCTCTTCCAGCCATTCCTTGGCCACCTTGTTGGGTGCCTGGCTGTCAATATTGTAAAGCACCCCGTCCAACTTCCTGACCGCCACCAGGTCATACTTTGTTTTCCTGCCCGGAGTTCCCGGCGCCGTCAGCCAGACCTCGCACCCGGGGATCAAAAGTTCCTTGCAGCGGCCGGTATTTTTAACGTGTACAGTCTCTGTATGCCCGTTTAATTCTACTTCCGCTATGAAACGGTTTGGACGTTTTAAAAACACCGCAGGATAAATGTTATCGTACTTCATTTTTCTCCTTCATGTTTTCCGTGAGTTTTTGCCAAACAGGCCGTATTGGAGGCGATATCTCATCAATCGTGATCTCGTCTATATTGAAGAACTTAAGTTCCTCGACCTCCCCGTCAGCAGCCCGGGGCTCACCTCGCCAATTCCTGCATACATATACTATCTCGATATTTGAGACCTCGTCCCCGTTTGGATAAATGTAATGGGTCTCCGCTCCGGAGTTTACATAGAAAAACTCCATGTTCAC
This sequence comes from Lachnospiraceae bacterium, assembly GCA_016287765.1. The sequence continues at coordinate 10,055 of JAEEWS010000024.1, read as the reverse complement.
CGCTTCAAGCCCCATCTCTTCCATCAATTCTCTTTTGGCGCAATCTTCTACCTTCTCGTCGATCTCCACAGATCCACCGGAATAGCCCCACAGGTGGTTGTCCGCCCTTTTGCCCAGAAGGATCCTGTTTTGGTCGTCAAGGATTATTATGCTTGCAGCACATTGGATCACCGTTCTGTGGCCCACCAGTTTCCTGATATCCGCAATGTATCCGCTCATGTTTCTACTCCCTATTTAAATGTTTTCTATGATAAGGTTATCAGACATACTTTTCCACATCTGCCGCAGTTTCCGCCAGATAGGTCGCTCCTGCCTCTGTCAGTTCTTCGCGGCTTCCATAGCCGTATAAAACACCGATGGAGTCCATTCCAAAGCACTTAGCTCCGCTAATATCATTTTCACGATCACCTACCATCACGACACTGTTCATGTCCTGAATCCCGCACAACTTTAGGGCATATCCTATCACTTCGTTTTTATGCTGTCTGTCGCTGTCGTTCGCGGTAGCTATGATCTCAAAATACTTCTTAAGGCCAAAATGCTCCAGCACAAAATCAGTCCCGCGGGCGCCTTTGGAAGTAGCCACCACCAGTCGTTTTCCTCGTTCCGCAAGTCGTTTCAAAAGCTCCTCTACTCCGGGATAAACACTGTTTTCAAGATTCCCGCCCATTCCGTTGTAGTATTCCCTGTAAAATGCGACAGCCTTTTCCGTATCCTCCTGCGAGTACCCCAAAACCCTTCCGAAGGAATCTCTGAGAGGCGGTCCCACAAACTGCTTAAGCATCGACCTGTCCTCCACACGTCCGCCCATCTTTTCTATGGCATATGCAAAGCCGTTCATGATGCCTGTTCCCGAATCTGTCAATGTTCCGTCCACATCAAAAAAAATCACCGAATAATCCTTTTTCAACTAAATCCTCCGTCCCCAAAGGGTCAAAAAATGAACCACTAACCCCGTCCCCGGGGTTCATTTTTAAGAATAAACCACCTCAAACTCCTCGCAGACCAGCTTCATTTTCTGATCGAAAGGCCTGTCTATCTCTTTAAGTTCCTCCGTAAAGTAGTCCTCATGCACCTTTCTCCAATAGGCGAGAGACCTGTCGCCCTCGCCTTCTTTAAACGCATGCTCTGCCGTAACCTCGTCATATGCCGTTATATATACTTTTGTGGTCCTCGTGATGCAAACGGCATTCTCATTGGAATCCTCAATAATGCTGTATTCGCCGACCTTAGGGATCTCTTCCCCTTCCAGTTCATAAAAAATATACGCCGAACAGGTCGCAGTCTTTATTCCCTTTTTAACCAATTCCGCCAATCCATCCGGATCGTCACCGAAGGCCCAGGCATCATATTCACCGTCCAAGCCGGACTTTTTCCACATTTCTTCTGGCTTCATATTATCTCCTTTTACATTAATTCATAACATACCAATTATCACTCCTAAAAACAACCCCAATTGACTAAGTGGTAGATTTTTTATACCAAGATACCGACCGAAAATGAACCCCGGGGACGGGGTTAGGGGTTCATTTTAGTCCTTCCGTTGATAAAGTGTAGGTTTTTGTACACACCTCGCTGATATATTTCCTGTCATGGGAGATGCTGATGATCGCCCCCGGAAACTCAGCCAGGATCCTTCGGATCACAGGACCCGACAGAGGCGAAAAGTTTCTGGTAGGTTCGTCCAGGATCAGCACATTTGCATCCGACAGACTCATCTTTAAGAGAAGCACCTTGGCTTTCTGCCCACCAGACAGCTCTCCTATGGGGTGATCCATCTCATCCGCGGTGTACTTTAATGCCCCGAGCCATGTCCGTATCTTCGTCCGCTCTGCCTTCTCCCCGGTCTCATCCAAAAATTCCACCGGCGAAAGCGAAAGATCCAAAAGGTCCTCATAATTCTGGGGCATATACTGCGCACGTATGTCCGTCCGTGCCAACAGCCCTTCCGCAATTTTCTTAAGCAGCGTGGTTTTCCCTGCCCCGTTAGCCCCCACCAGGCATATCTTTTCGCTGCCCCTTAGCCTTAAGAAAATGTCCTTAGCCAGCACCCTTGTTCCATCGGGGGTTCTGAGTTCGTCCAAAGAGTATTCCAAAACTGTTTTTCCGGCCGGCATTGCTGAATTTTTATTCCCAAGCCTGAAAAATATGGCTTCTTCCTGCTCCGGCATTTCAGTCATGTTCTCATCTGCCCTTTCGAACCGTTTTCCCATGGACTTTACCGTATGCATCTTGTCCTTAAGGTTATGCGCCGCCTGCATCTTATCCGCCAGGTCAAACTTATTCGCATGATTAATGGTAGCCTGGGCACGCTCCACCTTCTGCAGGATCCTCTTGTATTTTTCATCCCTCAATTTCTTTTCTCTCTTGTCATTCAGTGCCTTCTGCTCCTGTTTTTCAAAAGCATCCGCTCTTCTTGCCATATAACTTCTATAATCATTCCTGACCACCGTGTATCTGCACCTGGTCTTATGTGCGATCTGTTCCAGATGGATTATCATATTTGCGGAATTCTCCACAAGAGTCTCATCATGGGATATGTAAAGTACGATATGAGACCATTCATTTATCACCTTTTCCAACAGTTCCAATGTTGCAATATCAATATCATTTGAAGGCTCGTCAAGAAGAAGCACTGTGGGCTTGTCAATCAATATTCTCATCAGCTGTGCCTTTACTTTCTCTCCTCCCGACAAGCTTCCCATTATCTGATCACTGTAAAAGAAGTCGGAAGTGAGTCCGAAATCAGAGCTTAGTGTCGACAGTTCTCCCGGTGAAGTATCGTGAAAAAATATGCCTTCACAAAAGTATTCATAAACTGTTTTCAATCTGTCACCTTCCGGAAGTTCCTGGGGAAGGTATCCCATGATCTCTTGATTTATTACCCTTTCTCCGGTGCACTCGGTGTACTCCTCAGCCATTTCCGGGTCATAGATCCACTTCATCAGAGTGCTTTTGCCGTTCCCCTCTTCTCCGATGATCACAGCTTTGTCCCCGTCGTTCAAAGTCATATTAAAATTTTCAATTATCACGCGCAGATCCTTTCTGTGCGTAATTGTAAGATTTTTAATCTGCAACATATATGCCTGTTCCTCCGTTCTAAAAAAATGAGCCTGCTTGCATACGCAAACAGACTCACACAATAATCCTATATTAACGACAGAGTTCATATGAACGCTAAACGCATATCGTTTCTGGCCATAGGAAGAAATGTATGATGTCGGTTTAAGCGTACACAAATGAACTGCCGTCGGCAGCCAACTCATTACCAATGTGTTCACCTAAACATGATCATCTGATTATCATTCCTTCACCTACGCGTAAAGCGCTCCTTTCATATGATGTTGGGATTGTACCATATATTTTCCCGGATTGCAACCATTTTGAACCCCCGGGACGGGGTTAGAGGTTCATTTTTTGACCCTTTGGGGACGGGGTTAGGGGTTCATTTTCAATCCTCTCCCACAAGATGTACCGTCTTATAGCCGTGACCTGTAGCCGGTAAAAACTTCTCTATCACATCTTTGGTTTTCATTTTTAGACTGGAAGTACATATACAGGGATGGCAGCCTAAGTTTTCCTCCTTCAATACATCTTCATCGATCAAAAGCTGTACTTTGTGGCCATTGTCGTTCATCAGACCCATTATGCTTACCGACCCCGGCTCGATATCCAGATACTTAAGCATATCTTCCGGCTCCGCAAAAGAAAGTCTTGACGATCCGATCTGCGCGGAAAGTTCCTTTGTCTTAAACTTCTTGTCGCCCGGCATCATAAGCAGGTAAAATGCCGTTTTCTGCCTGTTGCAAAGAAAAAGATTTTTGCAGATCACGACTCCAAGGATCTCATCAACCTCGTTACATGCCTCCATCGTTCCGGCTGCTTCGTGGTCGGTCCTAAAGTATTCGATCCCCAGGGAATCCAGAAAGTCATAAGTCCGTATCTCTCTCTGCATCCGCCCTTCCGTATTCTCGGGTCTTCCCTTATATAATTCCATTTTGCCTCCTTGCCCCGGTATTATATGGCCGGCGGTATACTTATACATTTTCGTTAAAATATAACAGTTATTTATCAAAACCACAATTCAAAATTTTATTTTTCGGCCGACTTCTTCAACTCTCATGCAAAAATGAACCCCTAACCCCGTCCCCGAGGGTCAAAAAATGAACCCCTAACCCCGTCCCGGGGGTTCAAAAATGGGAAACTTTGTACTAAAATGATAGCGGAGGTGTTTTTTATGGGAATCTTAGCAGGATATATGGTGCCACATCCGCCTATGATAGTGCCGGATGTGGGGCACGGAAGCGAACAGCAGATAGAGGAGACCACCGCCGCCTATACACGGGTGGCAAAAGAGATCGCGGAGCTGGCTCCGGACACGATCATCATCACCAGCCCGCATACGGTCATGTACGCGGACTATTTTCACATATCCCCGGGGAGCGGTGCCAAGGGCGACTTCGGCAGTTTTCGTGCGCCCAATGTAACCTTTGACGAGCCCTATGATACTGAGCTGGTACAGACTCTTTGCCGTATCGCTGACGAGCATCATTTCCCTGCCGGCACGCTGGGAGAGCGGGACAAGCGCCTGGACCACGGTACCATGGTGCCTCTCTATTTTATCCGAAAGTACCTGCCGGGTGCCAAGATCGTGCGTATCGGCCTTTCGGGCCTTTCCCTTGCGGATCATTATCAGCTTGGCATATACATTCGCGACGCTGTAAACACTCTCAGCCGAAAAGCTGTTTTTGTGGCCAGCGGAGATCTGTCTCATAAATTGCAGACCTACGGTCCTTACGGTTTTGCTCCCGAAGGCCCGATCTACGACGATAGAATAATAGATTTGGCCAAAAGAGCGGCCTTCGGAGAAATGCTGGAATTCGATCCTTCCTTCTGCCAAAAAGCCGCCGAATGCGGTCACAAATCCTTTGTCATTATGGCAGGTGCTTTTGACGGAATGTCGGTAACGTCTGAAGTGTACTCACATCAGGATGTTACAGGTGTAGGATATGGAATTGCCTCCTTCCGTCCCACAGGTGATGATGAGGATCGCAGATTTTTAAAAAAATTCGCGGAAAAGCTTGAAAAAGAAAGAGAGGCCGCGGATCCATATGCCCGGCTGGCATGGTTCTGCGTTGAAAATTATGTAAAATATCAAAGATCGATCAATATCCCTAAGGACCTTCCGGAAAGCCTGCTCAAGGTGCTCCCGGAGGAGATCTTTAAGAAACAGGCCGGTGCCTTTGTTTCCATCCACAAATGCGGTGATCTGCGAGGGTGCATAGGCACTATCCTTCCCACCACAGACTGCATTGCGCAGGAAATAGCAAATAATGCCGTCAGTGCCTCCAGCAGAGACAGGCGTTTTGAACCCATTACCGAAAATGAACTTAAATTTCTTGATGTAAGCGTTGATATCTTAAGCGCCCCGGAGCCCATAGACAGCCGTGATATGCTGGATGTTAAGCGGTACGGAGTAATTGTTACCTGCGGTTTTAAGCGGGGTCTGCTGCTTCCGGATCTGGAAGGCGTGGATGATGTGGACACCCAGGTTGCGATCGCTATGAAGAAAGGCGGGATATCACCCGACGAAAACTATTCTTTGGAAAGATTTGAAGTTATAAGACACAAGTAGAAGGGAACAATATGGCTCGTTGTGAAGTATGTTTCAGACATTGTGAGATAAAAGAAGGGAAACTTGGATTTTGTCTGGCAAGGACAGTAAAAGACGGCAAAGTAGTTGCTGCCAATTACGGAAGACTTACGGGGCTTGCCCTTGATCCCATTGAGAAAAAGCCCCTGGCACGCTTTTATCCCGGTAGCAGGATCCTGTCTGTGGGAAGCTACGGCTGTAACCTGCGCTGCCCCTTTTGTCAGAATTCTGAGATATCCTGGTCGGAAGAAACCAAAGGATTTACCGATCCTGCTTCTGAATACGTACGTTATGTTTCTCCCGCGGATCTCGCTTCTCTTGCCGAAAGATACACAGGTATGGGAAACATAGGCGTTGCCTTCACTTACAACGAGCCTCTGGTGGGGTATGAATATGTCCGGGATTCCGCCAGACTTGCACATGAGAAGGGTATGAAAAATGTATTGGTATCCAACGGTACAGCGTCTATTCCTGTGTTGGAAGATATCCTGCCCTTTATTGACGCTATGAACATAGACTTAAAGGGCTTTACTGAGCACTACTGCAACGATGTTCTGGGCGGGGATCTGAATATGGTAAAAGCCTTTATCGAGCGGGCCGTGAAGGATTGTCACGTGGAGCTTACGACGCTTGTAGTCCCGGGTGAAAATGACTCTGAAGAGGAAATGCGAGCCCTTTCCTCCTGGGTAGCTTCTTTAACCGACAAAAAAGGAAACAGGATCGGAACCGAAATTCCTCTCCATGTTTCCAGATTCTTTCCAAGATTTAATATGCTTGACCGGCCTGCCACAGATACATCAAGGGTTTACCGCCTGGCTGAAGTTGCACGGGAAAACCTGAGATTTGTTTACACCGGAAATTGCTAAAAATGAACCCCTAACCCCGTCCCCAAAGGTTCAAAATGCCGCATCACACAAAATCCTCTCGCATGGGATTAAATATATCCAGCAGGATCCCTTCCTCCAGGCACACGCATCCGTGCTCCACGCTGTTAGTCTTAAGCATGGTATCCCCTGCCGAAACCACCTTTTTTACTCCATCTATCTCAAACTCAAACTTACCGCTGACCACGTAGGTTATCTGGGTGTGAGGATGATGATGAAGTGCACCGACAGCGCCCTTTTTAAATGTATTTTCAACACACATAAGATCCTTACTGTAAGCCAGGACCCTTCTCACCACGCCGTTTCCCTGATCCTCCGGCTTAACCTTTTCATGAAAAACCCATCTTTCGTCTAACATATCAACCTCCAAAATCACAACTTTTAATAAAGCACCGGAAGCCTTTCCTTGGTGATCGCATAAGGGCTTTCGTACATTTCCTTTAATACTTCGGATGTGCTGAATTTCTCGCTCATACAGAATTCATGGGACCAGGTCATATAACTTGCCCACCCGATACCTTCCGCCACAACATCCTTTACAGAAGGCAGAGTTCCCGTCTCCCCTATGAGCGCGATCTTCTTTTGCTCCGTTATCCTGACAAGCTTATTATACTTTTCCGCCTGACTCGTATGCTCATGCTCCGGCGGATACATATCACAGGAGATCACATCCACCACATCGTCCCCCGGATAGCACTCGGGAACCGGCGAATTCCAAACCCAGATCAGATTATCCAGATGATGCTTTTTCGTAAACCGGTCAAACATTATCCTCCAAAGCTTTTTAAGAGGCTCTGCCCCCTTAACGCCCCACCAGAACCAGTTACCGTCCCCTTCGTGAAAAGGTCTCCACAAAATAGGCACATGCTTATTGCAAAAAGGTCTGAGTATTCCGGCCATCACATCCATATCAGCCAGAAGGGCCTTGTTTTCAGGGGTTCCCTCGATCACTGCCTTAGCCGCATCAAAGTCCGTATTATACGAGAAAAACGACTTCGATCTGCCCCCAAGAGGCGAAAACCAATGCCAGGTAAAGGTGATCAACCCCTTCTTTGCCGCCCACTCCCAGGCTTTTTCAAGTGTCCCGAAGTTTTCTTCAACTTCCTTCATGCACTCATCATCTGTATCAAAGTAATTAATGTTCGGCGAATAAGAAAGCAGCTCAAACCCCAGCAGCGCCGGCTGTTTTCCCGTCATCTGCTCAATATAGTGCAGTTCCTCCTGGGCCATGGTCTGCGTATGTTGTCCGGTGATCATATGCCTGTATGTCACGTCCGACAGGTATTTCAGCACCTTTTTCACTTCCGCCTGTGCATTGGGATTAACCGATGTAAAAATCTTATCGCTCATAATCTTCCTCTCTCAAAACAGATCCAGCATGCTGTCCAGGTAGATCTCCTCCCGGACCTTCAGCTGCCACTCGGGTTTCGTCATGTAATACAGCAAAAACTCCAGCACCACCGCGCTTCCCAGGCTTCGCCCCTCAATCTTAAAGTGGGAGAAGCCCATCGGAGCATATCTCTTCTCTACGTCCTCAAGCCCTATGAACCCCGGATTTTTCATGGCTTCCGAAAAACGATAGCCCCTGTTTCCGCCCGGAGCCTTGCATATATGTTCCGGACAATTTTCACCCAGGCTCTTTCTGCTCACGTTTTCGTAGCAGGCTTTTCTGTCCCTGCAGCCGAACCAACAGCATTCGTTACAGAGAAATTCCGTCTTGTTCTTTTGTTCCCGGGTCAGGTCTTTAAGCTTGTCAAACTCTTTGTTAAGCCTGAAATCCGGCACCACATACTTAAATTCCCTGCGGTCCAGTTCCTTCCTAAACTCTTCAAAATCCGTGATCACCTTAGTGGTGGAGGATGCAAAGTAAAGGTCAGGATAATGCTCTCTAATATATTCCAAAAGCAGGTCGGAGTGAACAATCACCCCGTTTTCCGCAGTTCCGTTATGTTCAAACAGTTTGCAAAGGGAATTGCATTTTTTATCCGAAAGATGCTTTTTTTCGATCAGTGAATTGCTGAAAGTCAAACGGGCCGAGACTGCATATGCCCGCATGAGCGCCGCCACATTCCCGGGATCTTCCTCTCCGAAGCCCACTCGCCCGCCGCCCCAAAGGCAGTCTCCGGGCGCTCCGTATATGGATCCGATCTCGCAAAAGTCATAAAAATATTCCCTGTGTTCGCGATACAGTTTCAGGAAAACTTTATACAATTCGTAAAATTCAAACAGCCCCGGAAGGTGATAATAGATCTTCATTTTCGTATCCTGTGCGTTTCTTGCCTAAACTTTATAACATTTTATCATAAACCATAGCCAAATCAAGCCCGTCCTTCCGGCTTCAGATTTGAGAAAAATTTATTTACAAAACCGGCGAAGGAATATAAAATAGTGTGCTGATCATTTAATCCGGAGATAAAAATATGAGTATTTCAATAATATTACAGCAAATGGGTGTTATCTGCATTCTGGTCGCCATCGGGATCTTCCTCGAGAAGAGAGGGGTTGTGGACTCCTTAAGTTCCAGGAAGCTTTCCGCCATCGTAGTGGATGTGTGTAACCCGGCCCTGATCCTGGCTTCCATCCTGGGCGGCAATGTAACCGCAGGTCACAAAGACCTGGTGTATGCCGCTATTCTGGGTGTGGCCTTTTATGCCCTTTTGGTGGTTTTGGGTCACCTGATCCCTAGGCTCCTTCGGGTAGCGCCTGACAAACGCAAGTTTTATAATCTCATGTGTGTTTACACAAACACAGGTTTTCTCGGGATTCCCATTGCCAAAGCCATTCTTCCCGCAAATGCAATAATTTACGTTATCGTGATCAACATATTTTACAGCCTGCTGTTCTATACCCACGGCCTTGCCACTCTGGGCTCGGGTCCCAATGAGGAAGGTCACAGGATAAATCCCCTTCGTCAGCTTTTAAATCCCGGAACCATTATGGCTGTGATAAGCCTGATCGTCTTTTGGTTTGGGATCCAGCTTCCGCCCATCCTTGCAAATACAGCGGAATATGTGGGAAATGCCACAGTATTTCTTTCCATGGTACTGCTTGGCGCATCCATCGCCCGTTCCAGCCTGCTGTCCTCGCTTAAAGATCTTCGCATATGGGTCTTCATCGCTTTGCGTCTGGTCCTTCTTCCCATAGTGATCGTGTTCATTTTGCATGCTGTTTCCTTTGACAAGACCGCAACCCTTGCCATGTGCCTTATGGCCGCGGTTCCCGTGGGAAATCTTCCCATGATAACCGCTGAAAAAAAGGGGATGGACACCTCCATCCTCTCTTCAGCCATCGCAGTAACCACCGCGGTTTCAATTGTAACCATTACCCTGCTGATCGCAGTCGCAACGGCAGTATTATGACCCTTTGGGGACGGGGTTAGGGTGTCACTTTATGAGCCTTTGGGGACGGGGTTAGGGTGTCACTTTTTGAGCCTTTGGGGACGGGGTTAGCGGTTCATTTTGCGCGCAAAATGAACCGCTAACCCCGTCCCCAAAGGCTCAAAAAGTGACACCCTAACC
>JAEEWS010000023.1 GCA_016287765.1 Lachnospiraceae bacterium | reverse complement strand
ACCCCGTCCCCAAAGGCTCAAAAAGTGAACCACCAACCCCGTCCCCAAAGGGTCAAAAAGTGAACCACCAACCCCGTCCCCAAAGGCTCAAAAAGTGAACCTCTAACCCCGTCCCCAGGTGTCATTTGTTAAATGGATATCATTTATTGACTTTGAGTAAATTTTACAATATAGTAACTGTGATTGGGCATTTATTGCCCTAAGATTAGTTGGGAGGTAATTATGTTTTCAACCGGAAAAAGCGGAGTTCACGTTCCGCATAACAAGAATACGGCAGGATCGCCCGCTGTACGTATGCCCGCTCCCGATGCTGTGATATTGCCAACATCTATGCACATCGGAAAGCCCGCAAACCCGGTGGTCAAGCCTAAAGACCACGTAAACGTGGGTACACTGGTTGCCGAAAGTTCAGGATTTGTTTCGTCACCCATTTACTCAAGTATCTCGGGTGATGTAACCAAGATAGACACCATACTCACAGCAGGAGGAAGCTTCGTTCAGGCAATCTTCATCAAGTCCGACGGCCTCATGACCGTGGACGAGTCCATCGCTCCCCCTGTGGTAAATGACTATGCTTCATTTATAGATGCGGTGAGAAACAGCGGTATCGTAGGTCTGGGAGGCGCAGGTTTCCCTACGGCGGTAAAGCTGGATGTAAAGGACACATCCCGCATACAGGAGCTCATCATCAACGCTGCGGAGTGTGAACCCTATATCACAAGCGATACAAGGACCATGATCGACGATGCGGAAGATGTTAAGGAAGGCGTGGAGCTTTTCGAGAAATATCTGAACGTCAAGAAGGTTATAATAGGAATAGAGAGCAATAAACCGGAAGCCATCAAGAAGATGAAGGAAGTTTTCGCAAACGACAGTGCCGTTACCGTAATGTCGCTGCCCGGTCTCTACCCTCAGGGTGCGGAGAAAGTCATCATCAGAAATACCACCGGAAAGACAGTTCCCGCAGGCAAGCTTCCCATCGATGTGGGCTCTGTGGTTTGTAACGTTACCACCATGGCAGCCATTGCAAGATACATCCGCACGGGCATGCCCCTCATTGAAAAGTGCGTGACTGTGGACGGTACGGCAGTCAAGGAGCCCAAGAACGTGATCGTTCCCATCGGAACCGGCGTCAAGGATGTGCTGGACTTCTGCGGAGTAAACGAGGATGACATTTACAAGATCCTCTTCGGCGGTCCTATGATGGGCATTTCCACTCCCGATCCCACAGCTCCCGTGCTTAAAAACACCAATGCCATCACTGCCATGAGCCTTCCGGAAGCTTCACAGCCCAAGGCAACCCAGTGCATACATTGCGGCAAGTGCGCCACACACTGTCCCATGAACCTTACCACCTTCGCCATTGCCCGCGCGTTCGAGCGTGACGATGTGGAAGAGCTGGCACGACTCAGAGTAGACCTCTGCGTAGAGTGCGGCTGTTGCTCCTTTATATGCCCGGCCAAGCGTCCTCTTGTTGAGATCAACAAGCTTTCCAAGGCGAAAGTTCGAGCTTATCAGGCGAAGCAGAAGCAGCTGGCGGCTGAAAAAGAGGCTGCCAAAGCAGCTGAAGCGGCAAAGGAGGCACCCAAGGCATGAACAGACTTTTTATATCGGTATCACCTCATTTTCATTCAAAAACAACGACTCAGAGCATTATGCTTGACGTCATCATAGCCCTGATGCCCACCACCATCGCAGGTGTGATCATCTATGGGATAAGGTCCCTTGCGGTCCTTGCCACTGCCATCGGATTTGCTTTTCTTTCCGAAATGATCTTCAACAAGCTGGCAAAGAAAGAACAGACCGTTGGCGACCTTAGCGCTGTTGTTACGGGCCTTCTGCTCGCTCTCACGGTTCACGCCAACATGCCTTTGTGGCAGGTAGCCATCGGCTCCGTTTTCGCCATCGTTATCGTTAAGGGCGTGTTCGGCGGTATCGGACAGAACTTCGCAAACCCCGCCATTACGGGACGTCTTCTCATGGCCGTTTCCTTCGGTTCCATGGCCAAGGCCGCTTTCCCCGTGGCTGATACGGTTTCCTCCGCAACCCCTCTCGCGATCCTGGAGGCCGGCGGAACATATGACCTGCTGCCTCTCTTTCTCGGAACCCGCGGCGGTGCCATCGGCGAGTCCTGCACCCTCGCTCTTATCATCGGAGGCATATATCTTCTCGTCAGGAAGGTCATCACATGGCATACACCCGTTGCATATATCTGCACGGTGTTTGTACTGTCCTGGATCATTACCGGCGACTTCATTCTCGCCCTCGCTTACACTATGGCAGGCGGACTTTTCATCGGTGCGATCTTTATGGCAACAGACTATGCCACAACACCTTACAGACCTTGGGGCAAAGCCATCTTCGGTATCGGAGCCGGTATCATCACTGTGCTGATCCGTTTCTACGGAAACCTTCCCGAAGGTGTTTCCTTCGCGATCCTGCTCATGAATCTCATTACGCCTTACATTGACAAATGGACGGCGAAAAAACCTTTCGGAGGTGAAGTAAAATGAAAAAAGCTCTTCCGAATGTATATGTTTTAACGGCAATATGCCTTATAACGGCTCTTCTTCTGGCTGTGGTCAACAATTTCACTTTACCCGTGATCAAGGCAGCAGAAGAAAAAGCCACCCAGGAAGCTTTGCTGGAGGTACTTCCCAACGGCGGCAGCTTCACAAAGACTGATGTTTCAACCATAGACACAAGCAAATGCGAAACCACTGTGCAGGAGATCTACAAGGCTTCCAACGGCGGCTGTGTAGTAAAATTAATGTCCGCAGGTTATTCCACGGGCTTACAGATCATGGTGGGCGTTAACGCGGACGGAACAGTTTCCGGTTCCAAATGCCTTGCTTCCCAGGAAACTCTGGGCTATGAAAAGACCTACGGCGAATCCCTTCTCGGAGCCGATAAAAACAGCATTTCAGGCATAGCAACAGTGTCCGGCGCAACCAAGACCACCACCGGTTATAAAAAGGCGGTTACGGATGCTCTTAAAGTAGCTGCTGCCCTGAGCGGAAATTAGGAGGGTTCGATGGAAAACAACAATAAATTATCAATAATCACGAAAGGCTTCTTTAAGGAAAACCCTGTATTCGTGCTGGTTCTGGGAACCTGTCCCACACTTGCCACCACCACAGGCGTTATCGGAGCCATCAGTATGGGACTTGCGGCTACCGCGGTTCTCATCTGTTCAAACCTTGCAATCTCACTTTTAAGAAAGATCATTCCCGATAAGGTCAGGATCCCCTGCTACATCGTTATCATCGCAGGCTTCGTAACCATCGTGCAGATGCTTATGCATGCTTTCCTTCCGGAACTCTATGATCTCCTTGGTGTTTACCTTGCGCTGATCACGGTTAACTGTATCATCCTTGGCAGAGCTGAGATGTTTGCCAGCAAAAATTCGCCGATAGACTCTATGCTTGACGGACTCGGCATGGGACTGGGCTTCACCATAGCCCTCCTCTTCATGGCCACTATCCGTGAGGTCTTCGGTGCAGGCTCCTTCGCAGGACTGGAGATCCCTTTCCTTAAGGATCACACCATCGGCTTCCTGGTAAAGAGTCCCGGCGGCTTCCTGGTGTTCGGTCTTCTGATCGCTGTCGTTACCTATGTAATGAACCGCAAGGGCAAGAAAGCTCCCGAGCTCAAATGTGCGGGCTGCCCCGCTGCAGGTTTCTGCGGAGTGGTAGATAAAGAAAACTGTGCTTCCGAAGATGAAGCCAAGAAAGGAGCTACGGAATAATGTTTAAAGAACTTATCATAATCTTAATGACCTCCGTCCTGGTAAACAACTACGTTTTAAGTCGTTTCCTGGGTATATGCCCTTTCCTCGGTGTTTCAAAGAAGCTGGATCAGGCAACGGGCATGGGTATCGCGGTTATCTTCGTAATGCTCATGGCAACCGCAGCTACCTACCCCATTTACTACGGACTTCTGGTTCCCAACGGGCTTGATTATCTGCAGACCATAGTTTTCATCCTGGTCATCGCGGCGCTGGTTCAGTTCATTGAGATCGTTTTAAAGAAATACATCCCGAGCCTTCACAAGGCACTGGGTGTTTACCTGCCGCTCATCACAACCAACTGCGCTGTTCTCGGTGTTACCATCAATAACATCACCGACGGATACAATTTCGCACAGTCCATGGTCAGCTCCCTTGGTTGCGGTCTCGGTTTCCTCCTGGCAATGGTGATATTCTCCGGCGTTCGTTCAAAACTGGACGGTCCCGAAACTCCCAAGGTTTTCCGCGGATTACCTTCCACACTCATTGCGGCATCTATCGTTTCTCTGGCTTTCATGGGATTTGCCGGAGTCATCGATAACATGTTCTCTTAGGGAGGTGCCATATGAACGAGATTTTAATTGCAGTCATTGTAGTAGCCGTGGTCGGAATGGTCTGCGGCATAGTGCTTGCCCTTGCTTCTCACTTTATGGATGTTCCCGTTGACGAGCGCTTCTCAAAGGCTCGTGCCTGCCTTCCCGGTGCAAACTGCGGCGCCTGCGGATATACAGGCTGCGACGGTTATGCAAAGGCTCTTGCCGACGGCGAGACAGACAAGTCCAACCTCTGCGTTCCCGGCGGCGACGTAGCTGCCAAAGGCATTGCTGAGGCTCTCGGCCTTGCTTTTGCGGATGTTGAAGAAAAAGTAGCTTTCGTTCATTGTAACGGAAACTGCGACCAGACCAAGGACAGAGCCCATTATGACGGTATCGGCGATTGCAAGTCCGCATCCCTCATCTACGGCGGTCCTGAAGCCTGCGTTTACGGCTGTCTCGGTTTCGGCGATTGCGCCCAGGCTTGTCCTGAGCAGGCAATTGATATGAGCCTGGGCATAGCCCGTGTCGACATCAACAAATGTATCGGTTGCGGCATCTGCACCAAGACCTGCCCCAAGCAGATCATTTCCCTTCTGAACATTCCTGTCAGAACAGTTGTTCAGTGCTCAAGCAAAGAAAAAGGAGCAAACACCAGAAAGGCTTGCTCCAACGGTTGTATCGGCTGTAAGAAGTGCGAGCTTAACTGCCCCGCACACGCAGTGAAGGTTATCGACAACCTGGCTGTCATCGACTACTCCGTATGCACCCACTGCGGAAAGTGCGCAGAAGTGTGCCCCGTCGGCTGCATGAAGCTCACCAACTTCAGCACCGGCTACAGCGCACAGCAGGCACTGTGATAGACTTACCCAGAATAAAGCCCCCGCCTGACGGCGGGGATTTTTTGCCCAAAATGAACCTCGGGGACGGGGTTAGGGGTTCATTTTTGTGGCTCAACGGAGGATTTTGACGCCCAGAGCCAATGCAATGCTTCCCGGAAACATTTTTGAACCTGGATTTTGTGGCTCAATCGAAAATTTTGTCTGCCTGAGTCAAAAAAATGAACCCCTAACCCCGTCCCCGGGTGTCATAAAAAAGCACGTCCTTTTTCTTTACCGTTTCAGCCGAAAAATCGTTGCTATTTAAAACAACAATATCCATAACTCCGTACAATCGGCCTATTTATTAATCTGATCTTACTTTAAATACTGCATAATGGTCTTAAAGTAATCATTATTTATAATGTACTTAGAAGCCGTGTATCTGTTCTTGGCTTCCTGAAGCATTGCATTAATATAATCATCGGAAACCTTCTCATCGGTAAGTTCCTTAACCACTGCATGCCCCAATTTGTAATCATAGTATCTGATACAAGTGTCAGTCATAAACTTGTACTTATCGTCCGATCCGAAAACTACAAATCCAGGAGTATCCGAAAGGATGTCTCGTCCCATTAATAACCTGGAATCAAACTTAATTCCAAACAGATTAAGGATAGTAGGCAAGATGTCCATGGGGCAGGCAACCTTGTCTATCTCGTAAGTCTCTGTCATTCCTGCATTCCAGATCACAAGATTATTCTTATACTTTTCAATATGGTCATCCACCTCATGACCGTAAAATTCAGAGAAATAATAATTGGTGGGTAAAGGATTACCGTTTTCATCTTTCTGGTCCTGAGTCATGCTTTCAAGACCATAAGGATAGTGGTCCGCATTTATGACTATAACGGTCTTTTCCAATGCACCGGCTTCTTTAAGTTGTTCTATCAACCTGTTTACAGCAAGTTCCAATTCGTAATTTGCCGCTATATAGCACTTCAAAGTATCTGACCAAGAAAGATCATCCATCTCATTAAAATGTCGCCTGGACATGGCGTTTCCACCTTTGGAGTAATTCGTATGTCCGGAAACTGACATATAATAAGTGTGGAAAGGTTCTCCTGTTCTTTTCCACTCTTCAAGGTATTCAGGAACAGTGATTTCCATCATCTCCAGATCTGATTCGGGCCATATGTAAGTTATCGGAATACCGAATTCTTTCTTTGTTTCGCCGAAGACCGTTCCACCGTTGTAACCACGGTAAACATCATATCCAAAAGCACTGAGGATTGCATTTCTGCTGTAATAGTTGAAAGTATGATTGTGATAAGCATATGTTTTGTAACCGTTATTCTTAAAAATATTTCCTAAAGAATAAGGCATAGCATTGTCTTCCTGCTTAGCGCCTATAGCCTTCGATTCGTCTTCGCTCGTATTAGGATCGTCTATAACTCTGGCGCAACGTCTTCCGTTAAACTTTCCTTCCGGCAACAGTCCGCTGATACCTGCAAACTCGCCGTCAACAGTGGAAGTGAACCAAATAGGATTGTAGAAATTGTTGAAAACAAAACCGGAATTCAACATTTTGTAAAGTGTCGGAGTCTTCTCCTCTGAAACAGCAAGAGGCGACCATGCTTCCGCTGTAATAAAGATCAGATTGTAATCCTTGAACATCCCGGTAAATTCGTTTTTATTACTGGGTATTTCAGAAGCAAAATATTGATGAACCCACTTGATTTCTTTGTTCTTGGTTGAATTAGCCAAACTGCCGAAATCAATATCCAAAATCTGAGGACTTCTGTCAACCGGCGTAGGTGTGTTTGTTGCAGTGGGTGTAGGTGTTGCCGTGTATTGAGGAGCTCGCGTCGGAGCCGGCGTAGGAACTGACGTCGGAGTATTTTTAGGCAATAATGCCAATGTTGCCGTAGGTGTTAATGTGGGTATGTATTTTGCCGCCACAAAATCCTCCGTACCTTTCTTGCCTATCTCAATCCCCGACATATAACTAAATGTTTCCACCACATCATTTTTAAGATAAACCAACATGCCAAGCATCGGAACACCGCTGTCCGGATTATATTCCGTATAGATCAATTCATATGCACTGTTTTCCTTTCCCTTGGTTGGAAAAATTATGATTATGAACAAAATGCTCAAACAGATTGCCGCTATTATCCTGCTCACATTTCTTTTGACGTTTGAACGGTTGAAATCCGTCACATGTTTTACTTGAAGGATTATCATAACTGCCATGGGGACCAAAAGGATAAGGATGTTCGAAATGTTTATGACAATAGCTTTGGTAATCATTTCACGGAATTGCAGAACATCGGTTCCAACATTCAATGCCGTGAACAAAGACATAAAAACACCGAAAACACTGTAATAAATAACCTGCGCTATATAATAGACGGATAGTAAGCCCGAGATAACATAGGTCAGTATAGCATTCACAACTTTTCCAAACAGGCTGCAGATCATTCCCAGCATCAAACCTGTTATAACCGCCATAAGAATTGAATATACAAAGCCACTGAAACTATAGTTCCTGTAAACTATAAGATGTGAAGCGATCTCAAGATAGAGCGGTAAAATAAAGATCAGATTTCTATCCTTTAATTTCGATATTTTCCTGATTTCCCCCGGGATACTTTTGCCCGCACCGGCCAAATTTTGAATTTCTTCTACCTCTTTGTCTGAATAAACTTTTTTTTCTTTCATTTTAATGCCACTTCCTAATTAATTTGATTTGAAGCCTTTTCTGTTCAAGATTTTAGTGTATCAACCATGGTGCGAAATTTTCCAATACGATCTGATACAGCCGGTCTACCTTAACTCCAAACATATACTTTCGACCGATTCCGCATTCATGTGACCGGTAGTAATTGCAAAGCTTCTAAGAACTGCTACATTCACCCATGGTCGGAGTTTCTTCCAAATGAGCCATTATCTTTCGTTCTCAATCTTTTTGATCATCTCCCCGGAAACATATTGCTCACTTCTCCAATTTCTTGACTGTTATTCTTTATTTCTTTTATAGATTTTTCATTATAAATATAATTTGCTTAAGCGCATATCTTAGTTATTATATTTCATTTTTCTATTATTTTCCACCCCTCTCTCAAAAAATGAACCCCTAACCCCGTCCCCGAGGGTCAAAAAATGAACCCCTAACCCCGTCCCCGGGGGTCAAAAAAAGCGGATCATTTAGATCCGCCTATGTGTTTAAACCATCAGCCTGGCTTTCTTGTGTTCCTCTTCCCTCTTCACAAATCTTTTGTGGAAGTAGAAATTGAACTTTATATACAAAGCCATGAACAACACTATGAACAGCACCACCACCCACAACGCGGGCAGATGATGTTCTGCCTTTTTTACTTCAGTTA
The DNA here is from genome assembly GCA_016287765.1 of Lachnospiraceae bacterium. The sequence continues at coordinate 31,122 of JAEEWS010000023.1, read as the reverse complement.
CGGCCATGGACTTTTCCACCTTACTTCCGGCATATAAAGTCTCGACCACTTTACTGTCATTACTCTCCTGAACTTCGGTTTCAGGGGTGATGATCTCATCCCCTGCATCATCAGGTTTGGCACAGTTCATCCTCCCATAGACTTCCTGCACCCGGGCAACGGCTACAACCGATGACATTAGGGCAAATACAGTAAGCACAGCAAGTGCATACGCCTGACCCTTCCCAATTCTCTTCTCCATAATTCTCTCTCTTTCTCAAAACTTACACACCCATTATTAAGTTTTCAGACGCTCATTTTTAAGAGGGTGGTTTTATCTTACAACGTACAAAGTGTTCTGTCAAATGATTTTTTTGACATTTTTTATGTCCCATTTGAGGAATACGCTTTGAACGGCTTGCAATCAGCGGATCGTAGAGAAAAGATATGCCTAATTGAATAGGCCTAAGATCGCAAAATGTGACCTTAGGCCTAGTTTTTATTTTTTGATATTATTTTAAATATTTTAAAATTGTCGCAAAATAGTCGTTATTGATAATATACTTGGAAGCCGTGTATCTGTCCTTGGTTTCCTTAAGCAGTTCGGCAAGATAATCAGCTGAGGGTTCCTGCCCGTTAAGGCTCTCAACGACCACTTTGTCGTTCTTGCTGTCATAGTATCTGACTACGGAGTCACTCATAAACTTGTACTTATCATCGGATCCGAAAGCCACAAAACCGGGAGTATCCGAAAGGATATCGCAGCCCATGAAAAGCCTTGAATCAAAGTCCGCCCCAAAGAGGTTTAAGAGTGTGGGCATGATATCCATGGGACAAGCCACTTTGTCAACTGTGTAATGCTCTGTCATGCCGGCATTCCATATGACCAGATGATTTTTGTACCTCTCTGTATGCATATCCACTTTATGACCGTAAAACTCGGAATAGTAGGTGTCGGAAGGAAGTTTCTCATTCTCCGCTATTTTTTCAAGCCCGACGGGGCAATAATCCGAATTTATGACAATGACGGTCTTTTCCAAAGCGCCCGCCGCATCCAGCTGTTCCACCAGACTTCTCATCGCCAGTTCCAGTTCATAATTTGCCGCCATATAGCACTTAATAGGTTCCGACCAGGGAAGATCCTTTACCATATTATAGTTTTTGGAAGACATGACATTTCCGTTCTTTGTGTAATTGGCATATCCCGATGCTGTCAGGTAGTAGGTGTGGAACGGTTTGCCGGTGGCTTTCCACTCATCAAGATACTCTCCCACAGCCACCTTCATCATCTCAAGATCGGATGTGGGCCAGGAATAATTGATGGGAATACCGAAATCCTTGCTTGTAACTCCGTTTACCGTACCGCCTCCCAGACCGCGGTAGATGTCATAGCCGAAGCAATTCAAAATATCGTCTCTGCTGTAATAATCGAAGGTCCAGTTGTGATAGGAATAGGTATCATAGCCCAGATTCTTAAAGAAATTACCCAAGGCATAGGGCATCGCGTTGTATTCCTTTTTGCCGTTATCCGAAGCACAGCGTCTGCCATTGTTGTAACCCTCTGGTAAAAGACCGCTGATGCCTGCAAATTCACCGTCTGACACGGATGTGTACCAATTAGGTGTGTAGAAATTTGTAAATTCAAAACCGCCGTGGACCATGTTATATAAGGTAGGTGTCAATTCCTCGGAGACGGCGATGGGCGACCATGCTTCGGCAGTAATAAAGATCAGGTTATGATCCTTGAACATCCCCGTAAATTCATTTTTATTACTGGGAATCCGGGAAGCAAAATATTGGTTAAGCCACTTGATCTCCTTGTTTGCAGACGCCGCTGCAAGGGCATTAAAGTCTATATCCAGAACCTGAGGGCTTCTATCCACGGGAGTGGGCGAAGGTGTAGGTGTGGAAGTGGGTATAGGTGTATGTGTGAGTCTGGGGGTATTGGTGGGCTTTGGCGTCGGCGTGAAAGTGGGTACCGGCGTAGCGGTATCTGTCGGCGTAGGAGTCGCAGTGTTTACCGGAGCCAAAGTCTGTGCAGGCTCGAGACTAACTATGTCTCCGGAACCGGGCACAGGCTCATCCGCTAATTCCAATGATCCCTTTCCTCTAAGATCCCTTTCAAAATAAGTAAGCATACCAAAGGCTTCAATCCCGCCATCCGCTTTGTAATCTTTCCAATACAGATCAAACGCGCTGTTCTCATTTCCTCTTGTGGGAAACAGGACTATAATAAACGCAACATAAAGCAGGACTCCGGAAACCACACGACCAATGGTAAAATTCCAATAGGGTCGCTCAAAATCCGTGATCTTTTTTGCTCCAAGATAGATCAAGCCTGCCAGCGGAAGGCAAAGGAAAAATGCTCCGGACACATTTGAAACCGGATCCTTTATAATAGAAGCCAAAAGGTCGTTTAAATATATGCCTTCTGAAAATACAGCCGGCAAAGAAAGAAACCTTCCAAAAGCATTAAAATAAAGGAGTTGTCCAACGTAATAAATTGTAAGCAAGCCTGACAGAAGATAGGTCAGAATGATATTGACAACAGAACCAAAGAGGCTGCAGATAACTTCCAGCAAGAATCCCACAGCCAGCGACAGAAGCGCCGGATACAGAAAATTGTTAAAGGCCCCTTTTCCGTAAAGTATGATCCGCAGCAGAAATTCCAAAAGCAACGGAAGGATCACTATCCCGTTCATACTGACTATATGAAAAGGATGAAAACTCTCTTTAAGTGTATCTTTTAATTCCACAAAAAAATACCCCATGATCTTTTTGTTCTCTCTTTCAATGATTTCTTATTTATTGTTCTTCCTGATTAGTGACCTTTTCGGTCCAGAAACGGAGCGCATCAACAGTTGCGGAAAGCTTTTCGAGGTTGCCCTGAATTCTCTCGAAATCCTTTTTTTCATCATCTGTTATTCGTCCGTCAACGGTGATCTCTACAAGACGATTTCGCTCCTTGTTCAGTTTTTCCAGTGAATCAAGGGTTTCCAGCACGATCTGAGAAAGTCTGTCCACCTTGACCTCAACCATGTATTTCTTACCTATGCTGCACTCATGGGTGCAGTAATAATTGCAAAGCTCCGGGGAATTATAGCACTCGCTCATTGCAAGGACTTCCTCCGGACGCGCCATAGATCTTTCATTCTCTATCTTTTCTATCCTGTCGGCGGACACAAACTCCATGATCTCTCCCGCTCTCTCACGGGTAAGATTGCATCCTTCCCTCATTTCCTGATAGATATTTTTATTTTCCTTAACAGATTTTTTTCCCATGTTTAACTCCCAAATTTCCCATTCAAATGATTCAAAAAAGTAAAAAACAACCCGGTATTTATAAGTGCATACCGAGTGTTATTATATGTTATTTTATTTACATACGCAAGGAGATTTTTGAGCCTTTGGGGACGGGGTTAGGGGTTCACTTTTTGAGCCTTTGGGGACGGGGTTAGGGGTTCACTTTTTGACCCTTTGGGGACGGGGTTAGAGGTTCATTTTCGGCGCAAAGCGCCAAAATGAACCTCTAACCCCGTCCCCAAAGGGTCAAAAAGTGAACCTCTAACCCCGTCCCCAAAGGGTCAAAAAGTGAACCCCTAACCCCGTCCCCGGGTGTCATTTTATGCCAGTTTGTAGTTCTCCGCCTGAGACGTGAACAGCTTGTAGTAGAGGCTGTCGGTCTTTTTCATGAGGTTGTCGTGGGTATCGAAATCGGTCACGGTACCACCGTCGATGATGAGGATCTTGTCACAGAAGCGGGAAGAGCTCATACGATGGGAGATGTAAAAAGCGGTCTTGTCCTCCACCAGGCTGTTGAACTTCTCGTAAATCTCGGCTTCGGCGATGGGATCCAGAGCCGAAGCGGGCTCATCCAGGATGACCATACCTGCGTCTTTCTTATAAATGGCACGGGCGATAGCGATCTTCTGCGCCTGGCCGCCGGACATTTCTATACCTTCTTCGTCATATTCTTTTCCGAAGCGACTTTCTATGCCCTTGGGAAGCTCGGAAACCTTTTCCTTAAGTCCCACTTCGTCGATGAGACGGTTGATCTTGTCCACATCATCACCCTCTGGAACACAGGAAATGTTCTCGCGGATGGAGAAGTTGAAAATGCTGTAATCCTGGAAAACCGCGGAGATCTTGGCCATGTAGCTGTTGTATTCGTAGTCCAGGATGTTCTTGCCGTTCACCAGGATCTCGCCGGAATCCACCTTGAACATACGGCAGATCAGCTTCACCAGTGTGGATTTTCCCGCACCGTTAAGACCCACAACAGAGATCTTCTGGCCCTTGTTTACCTTAAAGGAAATATTTCTGAGCACAGGCTTTTCTGCCTTGGGATAGGTGAAAGTCACATCCTTAAACTCGATGGTCTCGATCTCGCCGGTGAACTTTTCCCTGTTCTTTTCCTTCACTTCCTCGGGGATCTCCATGAACTCCAGATAGGGCTTCAGGAAAGAAGCGACCTGGAACATCTGAACCACGTCCTGCCCGGTCTTTCCAACGGAAGAAGCAACGGAAATGGCAGAAGTAACGTACATGGTGAGGTCACCCAACGAAAGGAGTTTACCGAATCGATCGGAGACAGTACGTATGCCTACATAGACATATGCAAACGCGGCCATTAAAACGGTTACGGCGTTCATGAGTCCGAGGGAGATCCCTACTCTCACGGACATAGCCTTCATGTTGCCGCAGATATTCTTATTAACATTAAGGATCGTGTCGGTGATCATTGGCTCCATGTTGTAGAGACGGATCTCCTTCTGTGAAGCCTTGCCCATGGAAAGGTTAAAATAGTAACCGAAACGCCGGTTGATGGGCACTATGTTGGACTGGAACCAGATCATGGTTTTGGAGATGATACCATAAAAAGCCAGTACAAGAAGCAAAGCCACTGCCAACGCGATTATAAGCACAGGGCCGAGAGTCGCCATGATAGCCACAAGGCCGGCCAGCGTAAGAACGCTGTTCAGAACATCTGCCACAGCCATGATCATCTGCTCGATGGCATTCTGGTTGCTGATGGCAAAAACTGCTCTTTCCTTAAGATCCAGATAATAAGGGTCCTCCAGGTAGGAATAGCTGATATTCATGATCTTCTTGCTCATGGCGCGTCTCATGTAGAGAGACACTTTTTCGCGCTTGACCGCAATGTATCTGTTTATAGTGTTGGTAATGAGCTGCATGCCCACAACGTTAGCAATGATGAAAGCAAGGTACATGATTATGGTGTTCACGTCTTTGCTTCCTGTAAGTTCGTCTATCAAAAGCTTGGGAAGATAAACATTCAATAATACCTGAACAGTCTTTAAGACCGCTGACAGGATCATTACGAGCATATATCCCGGCGCTGTCTTCCAAGCGAGTTTTAAGAAATGTATTAAGCCTTTCATGCCAGTGCCTCCCCTCCCTGAACTTGAGCCGCTGCTTCACTTTCCGCATCCGCATTCGGATTGTCGCGATAATATTTGCCTTGAACAACAAACATATTGTAGTACTCGCCTTTTTTCGCCATGAGTTCTTCGTGAGTACCGTACTCTCTCACGCCGCTGCCGTCAAAGAGCGCAATCTTGTCGCAGAAACGCGTGCTTGCAAGACGATGGGAAACGTAGATGGCAGTCTTTCCCTTGACCAGATCAGCAAAGCTTTCATATATCTCCGCTTCGGCCAAGGCATCCAGCGCCGCCGTAGGCTCGTCCATGATGACCATGGGCGCATCCTTGTAAAGGGCTCGGGCAATGGCCAGTTTCTGCCTTTCGCCACCGGAGAAGTCGGTTCCGTTCTCGTCGATGACCTTAAGCATCATCTGATCCAGGCCATGCTCCAGGCTGTCCAGCTTCTTTCCGAGACCGACCTTTCTCAGGACTTCCCCGATCTTTTCGTCATCGTTTGCCTTAACACCGCAGGAAACATTGTCCCTTAAAGTAAAGGCAAGAATGGTGAAATCCTGGAAAACCGTGGAATAAAGGGAATAAAGATTTTCCTTCCTGATCTCTCTTATGTCCGTTCCGTTTATATATATGTGTCCCTCATTGGGCTCATAAAGTCCGCAGATCAGCTTTACCAGCGTCGATTTTCCCGCGCCGTTGACACCCACTACAGCCAGGCGCTCTCCCCTGTGTACAGTAAAGGAAAAATCCTTGAACACATCCTTTTCCGTATTGGGATAGCGGAAGGTCACATGATCAAACACGATCTCAACAGAGTCGGAACCGTCCACTTCCTTATTTCCCTCGCTGATCAGGTCATCGTCGATCATCTTGAAATAATCGTCCACGTACTGTCCCTGGTTCCTGAAAAAAGTCACATCCTCGCCGATATTGATCATCATAGCCAGAAGGGAAGTGATGAGGGCGATGTACATGGTAAAGTCACTGATGGGCATTCCGTTAAAAGCTCTGTAGCCCAGAAAGCCGTACATGGCCACATTTGTGATCAAAAGTGTCGCAAGACTTAAGAAGCTCAGGGCATATCTTCTGTTCTCGATGAGAGAACGTATGCCTGCATAAGCACGGATCTCGGTCTTGTAGTTTTTAAGGATCCGGTCACGGAGATCGAAGATCCTGATGTCCTTACCGAAGCTGAAATCCGCCGACGTCTTTTCATAGTACCCCAGGCGCCTGCCGGCCTTCGCCAGATCTTCCTTGCGGGCATATTCATAGTCGTGGGCCTTGGCGGACACAAACATGGTCGCCGCCACATGGAGGATCAGCGCCAGCACGATCAGGGGATTCAGGCTGATACCCAGCACCATCATTCCGATGAGAGCCACGATCTTCGCGGGGAACTTGGTCATCCTGTTGTAAATGCCTTCCACGCCGTCGCTGTCGTTGTTGCAGGCATTCATGGCCTTGTCATACTTTTCGAAGAACTTGGAATCCTCGGCATATCTATAGTCCATCCTTTGGATCTTGGCACTCTGGCGCGCGAGGTAGTCCATTCTTACCGTCAGACATTCCGCGAACAGATTCTGATCCAGAAACTGATTCAGAAAATTGATCACACCTGCCACCAGGAAAAAGATGATCATAGCCGTTATCAGATTTTGTATGACCTCATCTCCGCCTTTTTCCAAAGTCCCTATGGCGATCTTGGGCAGGAAAATATCGCAGAAGGGCTTGGCGCCCATTACTACAGTCGCTGCCACAATCATCCAGATGAGCTTCGGATTCTCTCTGCGAAGCACCAGGATCATGCGCTTCAAGGTCTTTAAAACGCTGTAATCCTTTTTCTCTTTTACTTTATTATCTTCCATAAAAGACAACCCCCTTTTTGGTTTTCCATAAATTAACACAAGTGGTTTTAAAAAACAATGTTTAATTACTTAGTGGTAATTTTTTTGCGATAAGTGGGAAAAAATGCCCCCCCGAGGGTTCATTTTAGTGACTCAGTCAATAATGAACCCCGGGGACGGGGTTAGGGGTTCAAAAAAGTGACTCTACCGGCAAAAACTCCCCTCTGAGTCAACATTTATCACTCCCAAAAGAGTTCCGGCAATCCATTATTTGACTCTGAGCGCAAATAATATCAATTGAGTCAACATTTTTCTCACAAAAAAGCGGCACCAAGCCATCTTTATGTGACTCTCTGTGCAAAATATTTCAATTGAGCCACAAAAATGAACCACTAACCCCGTCCCCGGGTATCAAAAAAGTGGCCCAGATAGCGAAAAAATACGCCTGAGCCACAAAATGAACCACTAACCCCGTCCCCGGGGTTCAAAATTTAGTATATTATTCCTCGCAGCCTGCAACCGCAACATTTCTCATGAAGATGGCCTTAGGGCCGGAAACCTGCTTGTTGTCCTGCCTTTCAACGGAAAGGTTGAAGTTCTTCTGCACTTCGTTGATGATGCCGTTTACGGAACCGCCGGTAACGGGGATAACTTTTGAGCCGTCGTTGTAGTAGGCCAGACGGATCTCGCCGCGGAAAACGCCCAGGATCGGATCCACCTGGAAGTCGGAGAAGTTCACCACATAGAGGCCGACCTGCTTCTTCATGTCCGCAAAGCTCATGGAGCCGCTTTCGACACGGGTCTTGCTGTAGTAGCCTGTGGGCTTTACGCCGATGTATTGGCAGTAACGAAGATCGCCGGTGTAATTGCAGAGCACACCCTTGTCGATGCCCTTGATGTCCTCCATCTTAATGCCTTCAGCAGAGAAAGGTGTGGTAGCGATAAAATCCATGGTGATCTTGTCGCCAACGATATCCTCGCCCTGAATGCTCTTACCGATCTCGGTATCAAAGTATCCCAGGAATTTGTAAGGTGCGGCGTTCTTCTCACCAAAAACACCGTATACATCGTAGGCGTAGTCATTCGCAAGGACCACATTGCAGTTTCCGTTAACGGGATTCTTGACCGCAACGGCTCTGTCCTTTGTCATCTGCAGGGTTTCCTTAACCTTCTCCGCCAGCTGCTCCGTCTCAAGATCGTCGTAAGCAAAGCTTGCATAGGTCTCCACGTCCTCGGGGCTCTTGCACTGGCATACAAATTCGCCATTGACGCCGTACTTGACATATCCAACGTCGACGCCGTTACTGTTCATTATCCTTACAGTATCCTTGGTAACGAAGAACTCTGCGGAGTTAACGAAGGTATTACTGTCGGTATCATTTTTATAGAGAGCTTCCACCATCTTATCCACTGCTTCTTCGGCGGAAACCCCGGCGATATCGCTCTTCATGATAACTGTATCACTGACCAGCTTTTCAGCTATATCATAGTACTTGTTGGTAACAAAGCCTGCGGAAAGATAGGCTTTCTTAACCATTTCGGAGATCTCTTCCTCTGTTGCGGAAGGCTCTACGGAAAAGTCTGCATTACCTAATAATCTCACTCCGTCTTTTTCAAAATCCTTATAAACCGTTACCTTTACGGTCTCGGTGTTGCATATTCTTCTTGTATCAAGTCTCTTCTTTACAAAGAAAACTTCGGTGGACTCAGTAGTTACATCGTTGAGTCTGTATATGCCTATATTATTGGCTTTTAAGGCCTTTAAAATCTTCTCGATCATACTGTCCCCTCCTTATCCTAACCTGATCTCTGCCTTGATATAAGGACCGCCGTCGGAAACCTTTACAAGTTCCTTGTAGCCCTTGCCGCAAGCGCCTGTGCCGGAAAGCTCGAAGGTATTGCTGACCATGGAGATGGACCGGAGCAGATCGGGAACGTAGCCGGAAAGTATGCAGGGCGAATAGATCTTGCCGGTGAACTTGCCGTCCTTGATCTCGCGGGCCATGTCAACCATCATCTGGATACCCCAGTTCTTGGGATCCTCCATGCCGGAGGTGGGACACTCAAGGAAGAGGCCGTCCTTAACGGAGGCAATCATGTCCTCAAGCTTGTCATTGCCTGCTTCAAAGTAGGTGTTGGTCATACGGGTGTAAGCCTTGCGCTTGTAAGACTCGCGCTTGCCGTTACCTGTAGGCTCGGTGCCAAGGTACATAGCGGACTGAGCATCCGACATGCCGGCTTTTAATATGCCTTTTTCAATGATCACGGTATCGTGAGCGAGAACACCTTCATCGTCGAAGAAGTAGCTGCCACACTGCTCAACCGCATTTCCGCTGTCATGCATGGTAACAAGGTCGGAGGCAACGCGCTTACCGATGTACTGCTGAGCGAGAGCTCTGTCCTTAACGAACATATCCATCTCAACGCCGTGGCCAAAGGCTTCGTGAACGATCATGCCCGTAACGTGAGGATTGCAGATGCAGGTGTAGGTGCCGGGCTTGATGGGCTCCGCGTGAAGGAGATCGATGACGGTATCACAGGTCTTCTTGATGTCGCGCTCCATATCATCCATAACCTCAAAGCCGCAAAGACCGGAGAAGGTGGAATAAGTGTTGCGCAAGGTCTCGCCCTCTTTTGCCACAACAGTAAGATAGGCCTCTACCCACATATTGCTCTGGATCATGTCCTTATTGGGCGAAAGGAAGAGCTTGGTGTAGCGCTGGTAATTGATCCTTGCGCCGGCATCGATGATCCTCTCATCCTGCTTCATAAGGCCTTCCTTAAGAGAGGTAAGCTTGGCAACGATCTTATCGTCACCCATTTCCCAGGGTGCCTTTTCATAGCTGCTTGCATCATCAAAGGTGCAGGGATCGTCCTTCATCTGCTTATATTCGCAAAGTGTGAGTCCCTTCTTTGCAACTGACTTAAGGCTCATGACCTCGTCCAGTTTCTTAAGTATCTCGGGGATCTTTGCCTCACTGATATCATTAAAGGAATACTCGCCATAGGCATTGCCGTCATATGCTTTGATGACAAAACCGCAATTGGAGTATCTGGGAACCTGTGTAATGGAAATGCCTGCTTTGGAAGAGGAATAGTAGTTTCCCTTGGAATCCACCGCAAGGATCGAAGCATAAGGGAACTTCTTTAAAACTTCCCCCAACAGCTTCTTCAGCACAGGCTTAATAGCTAGAATGTATTTGCTGTGTTCAAGCTTTTTCATTAGAAATAACTCCTTTCATTCTCTGTCTTTCATCTCGTTAATATTTCAACGAATGACATTTAAGTATAACATAACCCGGCCAGGTAGTAAAGTATCTCCGTAAAATGAACCCCGGGGACGGGGTTAGGGGTTCAAAAAAGTGGCCCTGTGGCAAAAAATAGCTGCTGGGCCAAAATGAACCTTTGGGGACGGGGTTAGGGGTTCAAAAAAGTGGCTCTATCTGCAAAAATTCCCTACAGAGTCAACATTTATTTCCCCAAAGAAGGTTCGGGCAATCCTGCATTTGACCCAGATCACAAAATATTTCAGTTGAGTCAATATTTTTCATACAAAAAAGGGGCACCAAGCAGTCTCTATATGACTCTCAGTGCCAAATATTTCAATTGGGTCACAAAAATGAACCTATAACCCCGTCCCCGGGGTTCAAAAAAGTGGCTCCGGTGGCAAAAAATAACTGCTGGGCCAAAAATGAACCACTAACCCCGTCCCCGGGGTTCATTTTACCGCCGGAACACCACGGCTCATTTACAGTTGCAAAATAAAGTCCAGGATGTGGACCGCGCACTGCTCCAACTCTGCACGGGTGAGACTGCCGTCCTTAAGGGAGGCTTCCAGGTTATCGCCCCGGGCGTTGGTCTCGGCGGTGCCGTGGTCTACGCACATGTAGATGTCGTTTTGGGCGCGGACCATGGAACGGACATCGGTCATGTTGTGCTCGAAGCCGCCCTTCACCACGTCGTTGAGGCGTGCCCACCAGTCGGTCATCACCATGCCTGTGAAGCCCCATTCCTTGCGGAGAATGGTCTCCGTGAGGTCGTAGTAGGCCGAAGTGTGATGGCCGTTAACCATGTTATAGGAAGTCATTATCGACTTGGCATGACCTTCCTTTACCGCTGTTTCAAAGGCTTTCAGATAGATCTCCCTGAGGGCGCGCTCCGAGATCACGTTATTCTCGTAGAACCTGCCCACTTCCTGGGAATTGGCGCAAAAATGCTTGATCACTGCCTGATGACCGCTTTTTGCAACACCTTCCACCGCTGCGCAGGCCATCTTTCCCGTAAGATAAGGATCTTCCGAGAAGTACTCAAAATTTCTGCCGCAGAGAGGATGTCTGTGTATGTTCATGCCGGGTCCGAGAAGAACCTCGATGTTGTTAAGGCTCATTTCTTCTCCGATACCTGCATATAATTTCTTAACCAGTTCAGTGTCCCAGGTACATGCAAGGGATGTGGCGGAAGGGATCTGCGTGGCATACAGACCCTTTTTCATATGAAGGCCGCTGGGCCCGTCGGCACAGCAAACAGCCGGAACTCCCGCTGCCCTTAAGTTCCTTGTAAGTCCTCCGAAAGCAGAGGCTGTGCCGGGGGTAACAAAGGGGCTGTCGGTACCTTCACCCCTGACAAGACCGCAAAGGTCCCTGATCTCAAGGCCTGAAACAAAGTCCGAGACTGTGGCTTTGCCACTCTTTACATCTTCAAAGGTAACCTTCTTATCGCACTTCGGCAGACTCTCGGGCAGACGCTCTTCTATCCTTTTGGCGAGATCCACTGTTCCGAGAGGCACATTTTCATAGGCTGCGCCGCAATCCGTAGCTTTAAGGCGGATGAAGGGTTCCGTGGGTGCCATAGCCTCTTCGCAGGCCCTAACCACCCGGGTTTCCGTGATCTCATGCTTTTTCTTTCTGCCGGTGAGCGCCACTTCTCTGGCGCTTCTTACATCAAAGCCCGCAAAAATACGGTATACACCGCTTTCAAGCACATAGCAGCTCTTGTTGCCCGTAATACCGGAATCATCGTAGGCTGCCATTTCCTCTTCCTTAAAGGTTACGGTCAGGGTCTCTTCTTCACCGGGCTCAAGCACCTTGGTCTTCACAAAACCTATGAGTTCCCGCTCGGGACGGCCCAGTTTCCCCTTGGGTGCGGAGAAATAGACCTGCAACACCTGGGCGCCCTTATAATTTCCTGTATTTTTAACTGTACCTGTGACTTTAAAACCGTCCTTAAACTCAGCCTTAAGATCCGACAGGGCAAAATCCGTGTAGGACAGGCCAAAGCCAAAGGGATAAAGCACCGCCTTGGGATTAAAGGTTTCGAAGTAGCGGTAACCGACATAAATATCCTCTTCGTAAAAATTTTCCCTGGGGTCTCCGAAATTCTTGTCGGAAAGATGATCCGAAAGCCGCATGGACACTGTATCTGCCAGATGTCCCGAAGGCGTCACCACGCCGGACAGCACATCCGCAAGCCCGTTTCCGCCCTCGCTTCCGCCGGTCCAGGCATACATGATCGCGTCGATCCTGCCATGGCACCAGGCCTCATCTGTCCAGGACATATCCATGATATGGGAGGTATTGAAGATCAGGCCCACATGAGAGAACACACGGGTAACCAGACCGATCAGCCGCTTTTCTTCCGCGGAAAGCCTGAAGCTTCCCGGGGCATCCAGCACTTCCTTCTCTTCTCCCGCACGGCGGGAAATGAAGATCAATGCCTTCTCGTTTCTCTTGTCAGCCCCTTCGATATCCTTTTCGGAGAGTCTCAGCTCCACCTGGGAACGGGGCTCGGTGGCAAATTTCCCCTCTTCTCCGTTATCAAAGGGATGAGAAGATATATGCTCAAGCCACAATTTTTCTACTTTTTTGTCTATACCCTTAATGCCGTTGGCTCTAAGGCCATCGGCCACAGAAGGTGTCTCCCGGACGTTCACGTTACCGCCGGAGCCTGTTCCGCATTTGGTGTACTCGTATCCGCCTCTTCCGAACAAAGCCACCTTGTCCCCCTCCTTAAGGGGAAGGAAATCCTCAAAATTTCTGAGAAGCACCGCGGAATCAGCCGCAGCCTTCCTGCACAAAGGTTTTAAACTTTCAATAGCTTCACCTTTCATAATTTTACCCTCATCTTTTCTCTTTGCTGTCGGTCGCCCGGCGTGTACAGTTTAGTACATCATTCACAAAATAACTATACCGAATGCTTGCATGCTTACCCGACTGCCCGCACATGAAAGCCTCGGAGTAGCCCGCTACACCTGCGTTTTCATGCACGCGCATTCAAGCAAGCATTCTGCGCATTAGTCTAGTTATTTTGCGTATGCTGTACTAGTCTGTGTAAGCGAATGCCAATATGGTCTGGTTGGCGCCTTCGCTGCCTGCCGCGGGCTTTATCACGATCTCGTGAGCCGCCGCTTCGTCGGTATTTATGACCAAAGAAGTAACCGGATTATTCCAGGCGCCACTCTTGGCCGTCAGCACCGTGGTCTTGAGTTTACCGTCCACGTACACATCCAGAGCGGTCTCTTTGGCTGCACTCGTCTGCTTCACAACGATGATGAATCCGGTGCAGGTCAGGGAAAGCTTCATTTCTCCGGCAGAATTCGCTTTCCTGGTCCAACCGTTAAGGAGCGCGTGGTTATCGGAATTTCCGGTGGAGGAGAATCTGGTGGTAGTCGCTTCAAAGCAACCCGTATCCACCACAAGCCCCGCTGCATCGGAATTATCGATCATAGTCGCATTGTCGTACTTTTCCCAACCCTTAAGTGAAGCGGTTTCCGGGAAAGCATAGGATGTGTCGGCCGTATCCTTTACCGCCTCCTTTATGAGATAAGCCACCAGCTTTGCGTAAAGCGCATGTCCGTTGGGATTGGGATGAACCGTGTCATTGGAGTAGTCCTTCCACTCGATGGTCTTCATGGCCTTGGGAACTTCAAGACCGGTACGGACGCTTACCATGGGCAGATCGTAGTAGGTTCCCATGGGCTTCATGTAGGTCTGGGTCTGCCCTGCATATGTTGCGTCGGAGAAAAGCAGGATCACCGCCGGCTCGTTCTCCGCCTGCAGGAACTTACGGATCAGGCCTTCGTAAGTCATTTTATTGTATATGGAATTATCGTTATTAACGGCAAATTCGATAAAGATAATGTCAGGCTTGTAGGATAGCACGTCCTCGTCGGCTCTGACTATACCCAGGTCGGAGCCTGTTCCGGAAATTGCGGCATTCACGTACTTCACGTTGTCACCTTTACCGTAATTGTCACGGATGTATTCGTAGGAAAGATAAGCATATCCCTTCTTGTAGCCCTGAGGAGTCCTGTCATAGGCGCCCTCGCCCTCGGTCACGGAACCGCCCAGATAACAGATCACGGTCTCTTCGCCTTTTTGTGCCTTGGCCAGCTTTTCCCTGAGTCTATAAGTGTTTCCGGTGCTGAGCAGACCATTGGTGAAAAACCTCTTGTAGTACTTGTCCAGCTTGACTTCCAGCGCATTTGTGGGGTTAAAATATTCTTCGCCCTCAAAAATGTCGGGTTCGGGAGTGGGCGTAAGCGTAGCTGTGGGTGTAGGAGTATCGGTGGGTGCAACAGTGGGAGTCGGTGTGGCGGTCACCACCCAGGGTGTAGGCGTAACCTGATCGCATTCTTCACTGCCGCAGGCGGCTATGGCCGTCACCGCGAGAATCGCTGTTATACATATTAATTTTTTCATTTTGATCTCCGTTAATTTTACTGTAGATAAAAAATCCTGCATAAGTATATCACACTTATGCAGGTAAAGTCTGCCGTTTAATAGTTTTTTTATCACCAATATTTGCTTAGTGGTATACCGGGTCATATGAACAATAAGCTTAAAGCTTATCCTCTTACCCGATACTTGTTCAGCTGGTTGGCAGTAGCAATAACTTCGTTGTTTCTTGTCTTGGCTCTGGAAGCCTCTTCCTCGTTGTTGGTGGCAATAGCCGTAACGTTCTGGCTTCCTGCGGCGATCTCTTCACTGGATGCGGAAAGATGGCTGATGCTTTCAACGATCTCAAGGTTTGCACTCATGAGGTTTGAAATATTTTCCGTAATGGCTTTGACATTTTCCTCGAGGATCTGCATCTTGTTTCCGGTCTCGGTGAAGTTTTCATTAACCTCCTGGATCAGTTGTGTCTGATCGTTGGTAGCCTGAACGGATTCGTTAATCGAGTCCGAAACCAGACGAGACTTCTCGGTAAGGTTTTCGATCATCTCGCCGATCCTGTTGGTAGCTGCCTTGGTCTGTTCGGAAAGAAGCCTGATCTGCTCGGCAACAACCGCAAAGCCTCTGCCTGCTTCACCTGCTCTTGCGCTCTCTATGGAAGCGTTAAGAGCAAGGAGGTTGGTCTGATTGGAAATGGAAAGGATGGTATCCGCAAAGTTTCTCATTTCCTGCATATTATTAACCAGCTCACTCATTTCGGTAACGACTCTGTTGGTAACACCCTCGATCACCACGGTACTCTCTTTAAGCTTGTCCACATGACCGATACCTTCCTTAACTTCACTTCCTACCTGATCCGCAATGTCTGCAAGCTCACGGGCTTTGTCGGAAGTATCCTCCACAGAGGACTGGATCTCCTTGGTCTTAACGGATTGCCTTTCAGCTTCCTGGGTATTGGTCTCTGCAGCGCTTGAAACCTCGGACACGGCGCCCTTTACAGTTTCTGCAGACTCCGCAAGAGAATTCAGAAGCCCCTCTACTTCTCCCGCACCTGCCTTTACCTTGTCAGCGATCTCAAGGACTTCGGCCATAAGTGTTTCCTGCTCTCTTCCCTTGTCTTCTATCGCACCGAAGATATCACGGTTAAAAGCGTCAAGTATCAGAGGGAAGATGACCATTGAAGCACCGAGTCCCACAAGAAGAACGATCTGTGAATTGAGTTCGTCAGGCCTTACATCACAGTAATCTTTCAAAACGCTGGCGAACAGCACGATCTTAATGAAGATAACAATGACGGATCCCATTCCGGTACGGAGACTTCTTTTTTTGTCATAGTGAAGCATATAAACAAAAACTGCGGGAACAAGAAGCAGTGTGTAGGCGGTGTTTGCCGTAAAAAGCATGATGGCAATGTAATATCCCGCGAAGGTATATGCAATATAAGGGCCGAACTTGGTGGCGTTTTTCTTCTGCGCAAAGGCTATCCAAGCCCAGAAGCCTATCATCACCAGAGCCAGACCTACGGTAAATGGCTTGCACCAGGGGTATTCCTGCACCATCCGGTTTTTTGTGAACAGGAGGATAGCAACGTTTGCCAAGGCAAGCACGGAACAAACCGCAGCAAGGATGATGTTGATATGCACGTCTCTTTCATGAGCGTCCGCATATTTTCTGGCTTTTCTGTCCTCTTCGATAAACGGGAGCTTTTCATTCACCTTTTCATTGAACTTCTGCTCCATTTCTTTTTTGAGCTCATTATTGAACTCTTTCCTCTTCTCGGATAATTCCTTTGCTTTTTCTGATACTCCCATAGATCACCTCTTTCTAAAACTATCCCTCGATCGCCCAAAACTATTTCGTACATTATACACAATTATCATCATAAAATCTATAAAATAAATAAAAAGCGTGAAAAAAGAAGCATTTTCTGATAATCCAAAATGCTTCTTTCCCTTATTGACCTTATTTTGAGCTGCTCTTAATGAGTCAGATAACTCCGTTTTAACTTTGCTCCGTGTTAGTCTTATTACGGACTATAAATCTTACTTTACAAGACCCTTATCTGTCTTCTTAACATGCTTGAATACATTTTCAAAGCGGTTAAGAGCTTCGTCGATGATCTCGGGTGTATCTGCAAGGGATGTGTAGAGACGGCTGCCTGCAAGGGTAATGATACCGTTTGCCATATAAGCGGCGCCCATCTTCTCCATGGAATCCTTGCGGACATACATCATATCCTTGTTCTTCAACAGTCCCATTGCGGACTTTATGAAACTCATGGAGGAGAAATCGAAGCTCATTGCACCTGTGCACTCCAAATGTACGATGGAGCCCTGGTTGTATGCTACGAAAGGAAGTCCGTAACGGTCTACCAGTTCCTTCAGGCCGTCGCAAAGTCTGTCGCCCATACGTCCCGCAACTTCGCAGGCATTGGTTCTTTCGATCTCCTTGATGGCAGTGTAGCCTGCAAGGGATGAAAGCGGGTTGGCAGCGAGTGTACCGCCCACATAGGCTCTGTGCTTACCTGTTGCAAGGCCTGCAGCCATAAGCTGAGCATATTCCTTCTTACCGCCTACGCCGCCTGCAGCAGGATATCCGCCGGCAACGATCTTTCCGAAGATGGTGAGATCCGGAACAACGTCGAAGAAGCCTTGAGCACCTGAGAGTGCTACACGGAAGCCTGTTACTACTTCGTCGAAGATCATGAGTGCGCCGTACTTATCGCAAAGTGCGCGCACGCCCTTGTTGTATTCACGTGCAACGGGTCTGGTACCGCTCTCGGGTCCTACGGGCTCGATGAGAACAGCGGCTGTACCTCCCTTAAGCTTATTTCTCTTAAGCATAGCTTCCAGCATGTTAAGATCGTTGGGTCTTACTTCATCCGTAAGCCTGTAGGCTCCCTTGGGAATACCATGGGATTCAAGAAGATAACGGCTTCCCGGGATCTTAAGGCCGTATACCAGCTGATCTGACCAGCCGTGATAAGCTCCGCCGATCTTTATGATTCTCTTCTTACCGGTTGCGATCCTTGCAATTCTTAAAGATGCCATACATGCTTCGGTACCTGAACCAAGCATACGGAACATCTCTACGTTGGGCATATGCTTGTGGATCTCTTTAGCGATCATAAGCTCTGCTTCGTGCAGAAGTCCTGTGGTAGGTCCGCAGGTCTTGATTAGGTCGATAACCGCATCCTGAACGGGCTTGTAGTTACTTCCAAGGATCGTGGGTCCGCCTGCCTGAAGGAAATCGATGTACTTATTGCCGTCCTTATCATACATGTATGCGCCTTCGGCTTTTTCTATGCACATCGGGAAAGGCTTGTTGAATGCCAGGTTGTGCTGAACACCGCCGGGAATGTAATTCTTGGCTTCCTCGTAGATAGCCTTAGACTTGGTGCACTTCTCGTTGAAGTAGGGCAGGATCTCCTTGTTGTAGTACTCGTCATCAACCTCCCAAATAGGCTGACTGGTGAGATTTTTAAGTCTCTGATTGATCTCATTGGGATCATCCCATCTGCTGATTCCACAGTTTTCCATTTTCTTATCCTCCGTTTTTTGCTGTTCGTGATTTAATTATTTTTCTCTTCCTTCTTCGCGATCTCGTTGGTATCAATGCTGCCTCTGAACACGAAGTACTTGTCATACAAAAACTCGGTAACGAAGTTCAGACACATGTTGATGAATGTGACCAGATACTCGTTCCAGCCCAGGCTCTCCGCCAGGTAATTTCCCAGTAGCGTGGAAAGGGGTGTGAATACGCAGTAATACGCTGCCACCTTTGCCATAGCCACCGGCACATTATTGGCCGACTTGAATGTGTAACGCCTGTTCAGCGTGAAGTTCCAGATCACCGACAATACCAGAGCGATCAGGTACTTGGGCCAATAATTCCATGGGGTCAAAAGGTCCAGAAGCGTGAAGCTTCCGATCTCAATAAGACCTGCAGATATTGAAAATAGTCCGAATTTTACGGCTCTTAAAACTTCTTTTTGTTTGTCGGTCATATATATTCTCAACCTTTCTTTTGTTTGGAATACTTGAGTTTATAAACCGTTCTCATAAGCCATGCATCAAAGGCGGAAAGGGTTGCTTTCTTTCCCAATGCTCTTGTATGAAGAAAAGCTGTTGCTGCCTTTTCTGTCAGGATCTCCAGTGCAGCCAGATCTTCGGGGTCTTCGGACACTATCTGTATTCCTACGCCCTTGACCACTACCGCATTGTTCTTTTGAAGCTTAGCGGCTATCTCCGTGGGATTGTTTTCAACCACAGGGATCCTGGGTCCTATCATCTGTGCCATATCATCCAGCTGTGCGGGAAGCGGGATACCCAGCTTTGCAAATTGCTTACCTGCGGGCTCATTTACATCCATCCCCTTGATCTGAGCCTTGCAGGCTTCTTCCAAAAGATTTGCCATCTCAAAGGCTTCATCTCTTGACCTGCCGCAGATCACCACGCCGTGGTGCTCCATGAATACCACTCTCGCTCCAAGTTCATAGGCTGCGGCAACATTTCCTGCCAGCTTCTTGGTTCCGGGAAGTCCGTAACCTGCTGTATAGATATCACCCAGCTTTTCTCTCTGTTCGGGGGTCATGGCTTCGTTTTTGAAACCGCCCAGTCCCAATGCAGATGCAAAATTCTGGTGAGTGTGGATAACAAAATTTACATCCGGGAAGATCCTGTAAGCCGCAGCATGGATTCCCTTTTCACTGGAAGGCTTTCTTCTTCCTTCCCATGTCATGTCTGCCAGCTTCACCACAGCCACATCCTCGGGTTCTGTGTGAAGGTAGTCAAGACCGCTGGGAGAAATGGCAAAGGTTTCGGAATCTATGCGCTCACTGATGTTGCCCCAGGTTCTTGCCACCAGCTTTTTCTCCAGCAGCATTCTCCCTGTTTCCGCAACTCTCGCCCTTATTTCTGCAATCTTGTCCATTGTTTTCTCCTTTCGAAGTTATATTTTATGCAGATCCTAAGACCCAATCTATGTTCCATCCCAAGTGTTATACCCACCCTTTAGGGTATCCCCCTTTTAAAGATAAAAGGGGGATTTTAGGGTTTTGTTTAGGGTCTTTCTTTAAAGGGTTAATTCCCGTTTAAAGCTTTGAAATTGGCAGCATTGCTCTTATAGAGCTTTTTAAATACGGCATAGTTTTTATCGTAAACCTCTCTGTTGGCGGGATTCGGCTTAAAGCATTCCTTAACTTTTATGAGGTTTTTCGCATCATCCAGAGTGGGCATTGCTCCCGTACCTACAGCCACCAACAACGCTGCGCCTACAGCTCCCACATCCTGGGAACCTACCACAGTCTCTATGGTCCTGTCTGTAATGTCCGCAAGTATCTGACATGTGACTTTGGAAAGAGCTCCGCCGCCGACAAAACGTATGCATTCGGAGGTTTCTACTTTAGCTGCCTCACATTCCAACATCCAACGGAGGTGGAAACATATGCCTTCAAGAACGGCGCGGATCAGATCGCGCTTTCCGGTCTCGATCTTCACATTGAAGAACATTCCCGCGGCCGAAGGATCCTCGAAAGGACAGCGATTTCCGTGAAGCCAGGGAGTGAAAATGACTCCGTTGGACCCCGCCGGCACCTTGCTGACCTCGTCGGAAAGGTAGTCGTAGAGGCTTGTGTACTGACTTTCAAGACTCTCCGCAACATGCTCCTTCTTCAGATAGATGTCGATCTCGTCCAGTGCCAGGTGGTTCTTCACCCACTCGAAGCACTTGCCCGCGGTCTCCATCTCCGCAAAGTAGTTGTATCTTCCGTCCGTTGCCGCCGTAATGCTTGCGATCATGGAAACGATGTCCACTACCTGCTTGTCCAAAACCGTGGAAACCCAGCCGGAGGTACCGGAATAGATATGAGTCTGTCCCTTTTCCACACAGCCTGCTCCCACGCCGATCAATGTAGCATCTCCGCCTCCTCCGAAAACAGGCGTGCCCTCCTTAAGCCCTAAGTCCTCGGCAGCCTTTTTGGTAAGCTTCCCCGCTTCGTCAGTACATTTGATTATCCTCGGAAGATGCTCGGGATGCACTTTAAACATCTTGATCAGTGATTTATTCCAGCCCTCTTTGCCCTTGCGTGTATCATACAAAAATGTGGAGAATGCCGAATCCGTAGTCATCACGAATTCTCCTGTACACCTCGCGATGAGATATTCCTTGACATCCAGCCATTTATGCACCTTATTGAATATTTCCGGTTCGTTGTTTTCAACCCACTTATATTTCCAAACCGGATCCTTTACGCTGGTTGAAGCCGCACAGTTGATCCTGAGGCTCTTCAGCAGCTTAAAGACATTGCAGCCCGACACTTTGATCAGGCCCTTTCCCATACATTCCGCGATCTCTTTGGTCCCTCGCTGGTCCATGTAGCTCATGGGACGTCGGAGTGCCTTTGCGTCCTTGTCGACGAGAACTATGCCCTGCATCTGTGAACAGAAGGAAATGCCTGCCACCTGCTCCGGAGTGATCTCTGTCTTCTTAAACAGCTCCTTCGTGGTGTTGCACATGGCTTCCCACCATTCGTCCGCATCCTGCTCAGCGCCGCCGTTTTCCATAATGTAAAGCCCATATCCGGCATACGCGCTGGCCACCAGGCCTATGGTGTTCTTGATCTCGAAAAGGCAGGTCTTCACACCTGTCGTTCCAAAATCGTAAGCAATAACGTAAGTCATACACTTCTCCTTTTTGAACCCCGGGGACGGGGTTATGGGTTCATTTTTTTGAACCTCGGGGACGGGGTTAGAGGTTCATTTCGTGACTTTAGTCCCGCTTTTTCTACTTGATCCCCAGTGCTGCGTACATGAATTTCAGCAATTCCTTTACCAGCATTTCGTCCGTAGGTTCACCGTTACAATATATCTTCATACGCTCGCGATAGTACTCGCAACAGAGCGAAAACTGAAGCATCATAAGCAGATTATCGAAGAAGAAAGCAAACATGTTCGGATCAATGTCCTGCCTTACCAATCCCTTGGCCTTGGCATCTCCGATGAGCTTGGAGTAAACCGTCGAAGTCACCGATTCTATCTCCTTCGCCAACTGAGGCGCAAATTTCCTGCAACCCCCGGCCGTTATCTCGTGATACATAACATAGTATTCCGTGTGTTTTCT
Source organism: Lachnospiraceae bacterium (assembly GCA_016287765.1). Next base: position 9,111 of record JAEEWS010000023.1, on the reverse strand, counting down.
TGCATGCTCCACCAGCCTGCGGAGGGTGATCTCCATATTACCGATGAGCCCGTTACTTTCGTCGGTCAGCTCGTCCATGACTTCATTCAGAAGCTCCAGGCTGTGCCTCACACAAGAAATAAAGAAGTCATCCTTATCCTTGTAGTACTTGTACATGACCCCTACACTAAGGCCTGACTTTTTGGCGATGTCCGCAATGTTAGCCTTGTCAAAGCCCTTCTCGGCAAATTCGCCGATCCCCGCTTCAAGAAGCTTGTTTAAAGTATCTCCGTCCAGTCTTTTATACATGCCGTACCCCATTTCGTGCGTGTTGATCGTAATCTCTTATCTTCGCGGAATTCAACGTGGAACATCCCGCAGACTGTCCCGCAAATTGTTCCGTGAATCGTCTCGCGGATATTTCCGGGGTTTCTTCTCGTGAATCGTCTCGCGGATATTTCCGGGTTTCTTCTCGTGAATCGTCTCGTGAATCCATTCGTGAACCATTGTTCACGTGTTGTCACAATTGTATCACGTATTCAAAATCTTCGCAAGGTTTTTCTTTATTTTCAGTCTGTTTAGTTTTTCACAAAGTAGAGGAGGGGGGGACATTACGGGAGGATTATGGCTCAGTGGAGGATTTTGCTGTGTAGGGTCAATGAAAATGCTTCCGAAGGGGCATGTTTTCCGGGAAATCTTTGGCTCAGTGGAGGGTTTTGCTGTGTAGGGTCAATGAAAATGCTTCCGAAGGGGCATATGTCCCGGGAAATCTTTGGCTCAGTGGAGGGTTTTGCTTTGTAGGGTCAATAAGATAGTTTCCGGAGACATTTTTTTCCGGAAAATCATTGACTCTACAGAAGATTTTGCCACTCGGAGTCAAAATCCCCTATTCTACGGACTAAAAAAGCCGCGCGCTATGCCCGAATCGGCGTTACGCGTGGCTTGAAACATTTTTCTGTTTTCCTCAGCTGTTAAGTTAAGTATTCTGCGCCTTCCTCCGCTATTTCTTTAAAACTTCCGCTGCCTTATCCTTGTACAAGGCATATCTCTTCCCGACGGAATACACAAATTCCCCGTTTTCGATCATCTTTTGGATCTCCTCGTCGGAAGCCCACTTCACATCCACGGTTTCGCCGGGCTGAAGCTTAACATCCTTAAGGTCCACATCTTTCTTTATAAGGAAGATGTCCTGGAAATAATTCTTGTTGGCATAGGTCGCCAGGAGACACACCTGATCGTCGGTTATCTGTATGCCTGTTTCCTCAAAAACCTCACGAACGCAGGATTCGCGCGTGGTCTCTCCTGCAAGGGTTCCGCCGCCGCCGAATTCCCACTGATTCCCGGCCTTTTTGTCCGGATGGCGCTTGGTGACGAGAAATCTGCCCTCTGAATTCACGATCCAGTTTTCGCAGCAAACGTAAAACTGCCCCTCGCCGAACTTGTCGCCGCGCTTGTGCTTGAGGCCCAGGGGCTTCCTCTCCGCATCGTAAAGATCCCAGAACTCCGCATCGTTCAGAGGCAGCACCATATGAAGCTCATCCACGTATTCGCCGCTGTCGAGCCTGGAAGCGTTAGGTGTCCGGCCGATCTCCCTAAATCCCAGCTTCTTATAAACGTGGATCGCCCTGCTGTTGGACGCAAAAACGTCAAGCTCCGCCTGCTCAAGGCCGCAAGCCTTCATCGACTCAAGGATCCGCTTCAGGACCTCGGTACCCAGCCCAAAACCGGTCGCTTTCAGCTTCAGCGCAATCCCGATGTTTCCGCGATGGTTAAATCTCCTCTTATCGGATACCCTGTAAGAAGAATTCCCCACATATTCACCGTCGACAAAAGCCAGCAGCATCCCGCCCTTTTCGATGCCGTTCATCATGTCGATAAACTTGACCTCGTCCTCTTCGGTGAGTTTCACCTCGTCAGGTCCGGACAGCAGAAAATCCGTCTCCCCGCAGACTTCCTTCAAGCCCTCGATCATCATGAGCGCATCCTCTTCGCGCGGGCTTCTGAACTCCACCTCATGCCCATTAAGTGTCATTGTTTCCTCTTTAAAAATCATTTCATTTCCTCCTTTTTTGCCACAGCCGACTCATTCGAAACCGCCATGACTTACTTTTTTATATGTTCATTACCGGGCCCGGGTAACAAAAAACCGCTCATCCGGCTGGGACAAGCGGTCATCATATACAAATATACTATATGTGAAACCTATCGCTCATTGTAACCGGCTTTTTGGCATATATTAACTCGACCCTCCACAATATTAATGCGCACGGGAATTCGGGAAATATATTCAATTGTGGCTACAAATCTGCTCACTATGCAAAGTTCTCCAAAAATTGTTGTGGGTAGTCTACTCCTTTGAATTGCATTTGTCAACAGGTTTTCGGTTATTTTCCTTATTTTGATCCATTTTCATTTTCCCTCACAGCCTTTGCGCTCACCCGCCTGCCTCTGCGCCTCGATCAGCACCCGCTTGGTGATCTCCTTAACGCACTTAAAATAACGGCTCTTTCTGCGCCTTTGGATCTGACAGCGGATCATCACGTCCACATTCCGCTCGATGCAGGCCCTGGCGAATTCCGGGCAATAGGGCATTGTCGCAATCCGGTTTCTGGACACCTTGTGCTCCTCAAGAATATCAAAAACAAAACTGTTGTCAGGGGAATAATTATTGATGATAAAAAAGCTCTTGCTAAGAAAATAAGAATAAAGATGAAAAAATCGTCTGATCTCAATAGAATTATCCGGCAGAAAAACCAGGATCATGTCCGCCTCGTTCAGCATCCTGAAGGAATAGGGACTGTTGCGCCCCGAAGAATCCACAAAACACACTTCGCCGCTGCCTCCCTCAAAGGCGCTGTCCTCGGAAAACCTTACAGGCCGCAATAGCCTGAGATTGCCCGTCCCGGCATATCTCCCCGCAACCCCTTCAGCTTTTCCCCTATACACGCTTTCATATCGCATGAGGCAGCCGCAGTAGTTGGGGTAATCCGGGCCGGAATAAAAATCCTCATTATGCGAAAAGCAGACCGTGCGACTGAATTCACTGATATACCCCTCCACCGGCCTTGCGCCGAAGTGATCGGCTCTCAAGTCCACCTGCTTCCCAAAATAATCCGCCGCCATTTCGCTGATCGCCAAAACATGCCCCGTAACGCCGCCTGCGCGCCGATAGGGACTCCACCCCGCGATCTTGATACTTTCTCCCATAAATCTCTCCCTTTTTTATACACAAAATATGCGCAAAAATAAACCCTGTTTATTCAATTCAAATTCATCATTTGCTGATTGATTCGGGGATCACAAGATCTGCTTCCCGATCCGGCTGACTGCCGACATTCGACATTATTGCATGAATATTCGTAATTTGCAAGTCTTTTTTGAAAATGAACCTCGGGGACGGGGTTATAGGTTCATTTTTGTGGCCCTGCAGGGAAGTTTTGCTTATTGAGCCACTTTGGGGCCACCCGAACGGGCCGGGGTATTGGCACTTTGTGGCTCAGCGGCTGCTTTTTGCTTGCTGAGCCACCTTTTTGAGCCCCGGGGACGGGGTTAGGGGTTCATTTTTGTGGCCCTGCAGGGAAGTTTTGCTTATTGGGCCACTTTGGGGCCACCCGAACGGGCCGGGGTATTGGCACTTTGTGGCTCAGCGGCAAGTTTTTGCTTGCTGAGCCACGAAAATGAACCCCTAACCCCGTCCCCAAAGGTTCAAAAAAAGAGAGTAACAGCTTTACTGTTACTCCCGATAAATTCCTTATTTATGGCATATCTATTCTCAACCCTATTCAGGCTTTACATCCAATTCAGATGTGCAATGAGGACAACGTGTAGCGTCGATAGCGATCTCGGATTTGCAGAAAGGACAGATCTTCTTTGTGGGCTTCTTCTCTTCTGCAGCGGTCTCTTTTTTCTTTGTAGCATTGCGTACCTTGTTGATCTGCTTAACAATGATGAATACCACAAGAGCCATGATGATAAAATCAATTACGCCGGTGATGAAAGAGCCGTACTTAACACAAGCTGCTCCTGCTGCTTCAGCATCAGCAAGTGTTTCATAGTGTTTGCCGTCAAGTGCGATGAACAACTGGGCAAAATCCAGCTTACCTGTGAAGATCCCCAGTAAAGGCATGATGATGTCATTTACAAAGGAAGAAACGATTTTGTTGAATGCAGCGCCGATGATCATGCCGACAGCAAGATCGATCATGTTACCCTTAAGGGCGAATTCCTTGAATTCTTTCAAAAACTTTTTCATATAATCCGCGACGATCCGTCGCCCTCCTTTATTTATCGCGGTTGTAACCGCTGTTCTAATTATAGTAAGACCCGGGGACAAATGCAAGGGGAAAAAAAGTGAACCTATAACCCCGTCCCCAAAGGCTCATGTCTCTATTAGCAACAAAATCTCCTCCTTCCTCCCACGCGCCCGGGCAGTTTTTTCTTCAATCGCAACCTTCCCCGTTGACTTTTTCTTCTGCCGCAGATATAATATTAACGTTTCAGCGACGTATTGTGAGAGTTTTGTCGCTGTCGGCGACAAAGCAAAAAAAGAAAGGGTCTCAACATGAAAGAATTATCACTTACTCTGCTTTCCGAAACAGTGATAACCAAGCGGAAAGCTTCCAAAATGACACAAGCCGAGCTCTCCAAAGCAACGGGAATCAACCGAGGCTTGCTGTCACGTCTTGAATCCGAAGATTACTCTCCATCCGTAAATCAATTGCAGGCACTGTCGGAAGTGCTTGATTTTGACATCAAGGATGTTATGTACGATCCGGATCTTACCCCTGTAAAGATCGATAAAAAGTATAATATTGCAGTGGCAGGAACAGGCTATGTAGGCCTTTCCCTTGCCGTGCTCCTGGCTCAGCATAATAATGTGACCGCCGTGGACATTATGGCAGACAAAGTGGAGAAGCTTAACAATTACATTTCCCCCATCAAGGACGAGTATATCGAGAAATTCCTTGAGGAAGCCAAGGCGGGAAAGCGTGAGCTGAACCTTAAAGCCACCACTGACGGGGACAGCGTTTACAAAAATGCAGAGTACATCATCGTGGCCGTTCCCACGAACTACGATCCCAAGATGAACTTCTTCGACTGTTCGGCAGTGGAGAGCGTTCTGAGCCAGATCAAGGCAGCTACGGCCGGTAACAAGACCAAGCCCGCCATCATCATCAAGTCCACCATCCCCGTAGGCTATACAGCTTCTGTAAGGGAAAAGCTGGACATGGATAACGTGCTCTTCAGCCCCGAGTTCTTAAGAGAATCCAAGGCACTTTACGACAATCTCTATCCCAGCCGTATCATCGTGGGCTGTGATGCAAAAACAGAGGAGAATGCCCACATCTTTGCGGATCTCTTAAAGCAGGGCGCCGTAAAGAACCCCATCGACACGCTTTTTATGGGCTATACGGAAGCGGAAGCCACCAAGCTTTTTGCCAACACCTATCTCGCTCTTCGCGTGTCCTACTTCAACGAACTTGATACCTACGCCGAGGTCAAGGGCTTAAAGGCTGCCCCCATCATCAAGGGCGTCTGCCTGGATCCCAGGATCGGCGATTACTATAACAATCCCAGCTTCGGCTACGGCGGCTACTGCCTTCCCAAGGACACCAAGCAGCTGCTGGCCAACTACAGCGAAGTCCCTCAGAACATGATGACCGCCATCGTGGAAAGCAACCGCACCAGAAAGGATTTCATTGCGGAGCGTGTGCTTGAGATCGCCGGTGCATATACAGCCAGCGAATCCTTCGATCCCGATAAGGAGCGCGACATCACCGTCGGCGTTTACCGCCTGACCATGAAGGCCAACAGCGACAACTTCCGCCAGTCCTCCATCCAGGGCGTCATGAAGCGCATCAAGGCCAAGGGCGCCACTGTGGTGATCTACGAGCCCACTTTGGAGAACGGCTCCACATTTTTCGGCTCCCTCGTGGTGAACGACCTGAAGAAGTTCAAGAAAATGTGCGGCTGCATCATCGCGAACCGCTATGAGAACGTGCTGGACGACGTGGAAGAAAAGGTCTACACCAGAGACCTTTACAGAAGGGATTAGACCATGGATTGTGTAGAAAAATTTGCAAGCATATACGAACGCGACCCGGACGGCGTGGCCTTCTGTCCCTACAGAGTGTCCCCCCTGGGCGCCCACATAGACCACCAGCTGGGCAAGATCAACGGCCTTGCTCTTGATAAAGGCATACATATTGCCTACAGCGTTAAGCATAACGGAGTCGTGGAATTACAGAGCCTGAATTTTCCCAAAAGGGCGCAGTTCCATATAGCCTCCATACCGACGGAAAAAACCGGAGACTGGGCAGATCATATGAGAGGTGCTACACTCATGCTGGCTGAAAAGCATCCTCTCCAGTACGGAATGTCAGCCATCATTGAAGGCAGCCTTCCCGTGGGAGGTTTAAGCTCTTCTGCCGCTGTGATCATCGCCTTTTTATCTGCACTGGCCAAGGTCAATAACATCACGTTGACCCAGCATGAAATGATAATGATGGCTAAAGACGCAGAGAATAGATATGTCGGGGTGAACTGCGGTAAACTGGATCAGTCCTGCGAGGTCCTTTGCGAAAAGAACAAACTCCTTTACATGGACTGCACCGACGATACCCACAGCCTGATCCCTTGGAAGGGAGATAGGTTCAAGATCGCCGTTTTCTTCAGCGGGCTGGAAAGATCCCTGGCCACAAGCGCTTATAATCTGAGAAGAGACGAATGTAAAGCGGCAGCCTATAACCTGCTGGCTTTTGCAGGAATGGAATACGGTAAGTTCAATGATACGGTGCTGAGAAACGTTCCCCGAGAGGTGTTCGACGCCTATAAAGACAGGCTGCCGGAGACTTTTAAAAAGAGAGCGGAGCACTTCTATTCCGAGATCGAAAGAGCGGAAAAAGGCGCAGAAGCATGGAAAGCGGGAGATCTGGGAAAATACGGCCAGCTTATCTTCGAAAGCGGCGAAAGCAGCATAAAGAACTATGAATGTGGCTGTCCCGAGCTTATAAAGCTTTACGAGATCATGAGAAGAACCGACGGGATATATGGCGGAAGATTCAGCGGAGCAGGCTTCAAGGGCTGCTGCATGGCACTCACCGATCCCGATAAAACAGAAGAGATAGAAAGAAAAGTCACTGCCGAGTACCTGAAAGCATTCCCCGAACTTGAAGGAAAATACAGCTTCCATATCTGCGACAGTGCGGACGGAGTAAGGATATGAAATGTTTGATACTTGCAGCGGGATATGCCACAAGGCTCTATCCCCTGACCGAAAACTTCCCCAAGCCTCTGCTGGAGGTGGGCGGAAAGACCATTCTGGACTGGCTGACGGAGGACATCTACCGCTCGGGCCTAATAGATGAATTTGTTGTGATCAGTAACCACAAGTTCGCAAAGCACTTTGAGAAGTGGGCAAAGGAAAGCAGCTGCCCCATTACCGTGGTGGACGACGGCACGGAAAGTAACGAAACCAGGCTGGGTGCGGTGAAGGACATCCGCTTCGCCCTGGAAAGCCTGAACATCAAGGACGACTGTGTGGTCATGGCAGGCGACAATGTGCTGGATTTCAGCCTTGTGCCCTTCGTGGAGTTCGGCAAGAAAAATGACTGCTCCTGCATCATGTGCTACGAGGAGAACGAGCTTGCCAAGCAGCAGCGCACCGCCATCATTACCGTGGACAACGACCGCCGCATAACGAGCTACGAGGAAAAGCCCAAGGCTCCCAAGAGTAACCTGGCTGTGCCTCCCTTCTACTTCTATAAGGCAGAGGACATAAGCCGCATAGACGAGGCATTGGCTGCAGGCTGCGGCTTTGACGCTCCCGGGAGCTTCGCCGCATGGCTCTCCGCACAGACTGTCATGAAGGCCTATCCCATGCCCGGTAACCGCCATGACATCGGAAATCTGGAGAGCTACGAAAAGATCAAAGCAAGCTATAAAGGAGTTAAATAGATGGATAAGATCGATCTTAACAATAAAGGCATATTAGTAACCGGCTGCCCGGGCTTCATCGGCGCCAATCTGGTGCTCCGCCTCTTAAAGGAAATGACCGGAGGCACCATTGTTTCCCTGGATAACATGAACGACTACTACGATCCCAAGCTCAAGGAATACAGGCTTTCTCTGGTAGAAAAGGCCGCTGCCGCTTCTCCCGTAAGCCACACCTTTGTAAGGGGATCCATCAGCGATAAAGCATTGGTAGACAGTCTCTTTGAAAAGTACCACTTCGATGTGGTGGTTAACCTGGCTGCCCAGGCAGGAGTGCGCTACTCCATCGACCATCCGGATGTTTATATGGAAAGCAATATCATAGGCTTCTACAACATCCTTGAGGCCTGCCGTCACTATCCCGTGGAGCATCTGGTTTACGCTTCCAGTTCCTCGGTTTACGGAGGCAATAAAAAAGTGCCTTTCAGCACCGAGGACAAGGTGGACAACCCTGTTTCCCTCTACGCTGCCACCAAAAAGAGCAACGAGCTCCTGGCTCACTCCTACAGTAAGCTTTACAACATCCCTTCCACGGGCCTTCGCTTCTTCACGGTCTACGGCCCCGCGGGAAGACCGGACATGTTCTACTATAGCGCCACTCAAAAACTGGTTGCAGGCAAAAGCATACAATTATTCAACTACGGAAATATGCGCCGCGATTTCACCTACATAGATGACATCATAGAAGGTGTTTATCGCGTGATGCAGGGTGCTCCCTCCAAGAAGAACGGTGAAGACGGACTTCCTCTCCCGCCCTATGCGGTGTATAACATTGGCGGAGGCCAGCCCGAGAACCTCCTGGACTACGTCTCCACCCTTCAGGAAGAGCTGGTCAGTGCAGGCGTCCTCCCCGAGGATTACGACTTCGAAGGTCATCGCGAGCTTGTGGGCATGCAGGCAGGAGACGTTCCCGTGACCTACGCCGACTCCGCTGCCCTGGAGCGTGACTACGGCTTCACCCCCAAGATCGGCATACGCGAAGGCCTCAGAAACTTCGCCAAGTGGTATAAAGAATACTATAAATAAATGACACCCGGGGACGGGGTTAGAGGTTCACTTTTTTGACCCTTTGGGGACGGGGTTAGGGGTTCATTTTTCGGCGCAAAGCGCCAAAATGACCCCCTAACCCCGTCCCCAAAG
>JAEEWS010000001.1 GCA_016287765.1 Lachnospiraceae bacterium | reverse complement strand
GGATCCATCTGAACATGGATTATCCTTTTAACTTAAAAGGTATCCTGTACTTCCCTAAGATCAATACCGAATACGATTCAATAGAAGGCAAGATCAAGCTTTACTCAAATCAGGTGTTCATTGCGGATAACATCAAAGAGGTCATTCCCGAATTCCTGTTACTCTTAAAGGGTGTCATTGATTGTCCGGATCTTCCTCTCAATGTTTCCAGAAGTGCATTGCAGAATGACGGTTTCGTAAAGAAGATCTCGGATTACATCACCAAGAAGGTGGCAGATAAGCTGATCGGTATGTTCAAGACCGAAAGAGAAAACTATGAAAAGTTCTGGGATGATCTTTCACCTTTCATCAAGTATGGTTGCTTAAAGGATGACAAGTTCCGTGACAAGGTAAAGGATTACATGATCTATAAGAACCTTGAAGGAAAGTATATCACCCTTCCCGAATACGTAAAGGCATCCAAGGGAGAAACAGCAGAGGCTGAAGCTACCGATGAGAACGGTAACAAGGTAGAGGCTGAAGTTGTTGAGAATAAGGAAGATAAGAAGGACGACAAAGCTGAGGACAAGGAAGAAAAGAAAGATATCGTATATTACGTTACCGACGAAAAGCAGCAGAGCCAGTACATAAATATGTTTAAGGAGAACGGTAAAGATGCTGTGATCCTTACTCACAATATCGATCAGCCCTTTATCAATCAGCTTGAATATTCATCCGAAAATGTTAAATTCTTAAGGATCGATGCCGAAGTTGCAGATGCTTTTAAGGATGAGACCGCAAAAGATGAACTTAAGGCTGAAACCGACAAGCTTACAAAGATGTTTAAGAAGGCTTTGAACAAGGATAAGCTGGAAGTTAAGGTTGAGAAGATCAAGAGCGAAAAGGTGGCTGCAATGATCACCCTTTCCGAAGAAAGCCGCAGAATGCAGGATATGATGAGAATGTATTCCATGAACGGTATGGACATGGGTAATGACATGTTTGGAGCGGGAGAGACTCTTGTGCTCAATGCTAATCATGCATTGGTCAAGTACCTGTTCGAGAATCCCAAGAGCGAAAACGCGGATCTCATCTGCAAACAGCTTTACGATCTTGCATCCCTTGCACACAAGCCCCTTGAACCCGAAGCAATGACCAGGTTTGTTGAAAGATCCAATGAGATCATGCTTCTCCTTACAAAATAGAGGTTATATGAGATATAAATGTCTTGTTCTTGACCACGACGATACAGTGGTCAGCAGCACGGCAGAGATCCATTACCCGGCCTTTCTTGAGGCACTTCGCATCATGAGGCCGGGAGAAACGATCTCCGTCGATGATTATTTCAGATATAATTTTGAACCCGGATTCATCGAGTTTTGTAAAGGCAAGTACAAAATGACCGATGAAGAGTTTAAGCAGGAAGAACTTATCTGGAAGGAATACGTTTCCACCAGAGTGCCTTCGGTCTATCCCGGAATGAAAGAAGTCCTTGAAAGACAAAAAAAAGAGGGCGGTCTTATCGTGGTTTCCTCACATTCCTTTGATTTCAACATCAGAAGGGATTATAAGGAAAACAGTCTTCCGGAACCTGACGAGATCTTCGGATGGGAACTGCCCAACGGGAAAAGAAAGCCGGATCCCTATGCTCTTCAGGTGATCAGCGATAAATATTCGCTTAATAAAAAAGATATCGTTGTGATAGATGATCTTAAACCCGGCTATGATATGGCCAGATCCTTTGGGGTTGATTTCATAGGGGCAGGATGGTGCAACAATGTACCGGAGATAAGAGACTTCATGAAAGCCCACAGTGACAGGTATTTCACGGATACAAAGGAATTGTTCGAATATTTGTTTTGAGCTAATTTCAGTTGACAATTCAAAGAAATTGTAGCATAATAACAAAGCTTGATTTTAAGCGACTCGAGGTGTGGCTCAGTTTGGTAGAGCGCTGCGTTCGGGACGCAGAGGTCGTGGGTTCAAATCCCGTCGCCTCGATTCCTCATGCAATGCTTGAGGGTGATTGCTGGAATGGCTCAGTCGGTAGAGCGACGCACTCGTAATGCGTAGGTCGCGGGTCCGATTCCCGCTTCCAGCTTACGTTGATCCAAGTGATATGTAAAGTCATATCACTTTTTTTTATACTTTTCGGCATTTTTTTAATAAAAATGTTTTTTCTTAATCATTGATACTAAATAAGCAAAAATTGAGAATGCAATTTTTGAATATTGGAGTATAATGGATATATGTTTGCCTTTGGCAAGCGGTTGAGGCTACTTAAAAGGCATAAATGTATATGAGGTTTAATATGAGAAAGAGATTACTTTTGCCGGTTCTATTTGCATTTGGGATCATGCTTGCCGGCTGTACGTCACAGGACAACGATCATCCCGTTCAGATAACCGCCACCCCCACTCCTATAGAGGAGCAGAGACAAGGCGGAGACAACGATAACCGGGGCACAGACTTTTGGGACTATTTAAGACAACAGGGGCTTATCACTCCCACACCTGAGCCGGCCACTCAGACTCAGGGAGATTCCGGAGCAAAACATACAAAGGCTACACCCACTCCCACACCGGGGGCGGAATCCATTTATTCGGTTTTGAACGTTTCTCCCGACCGTGAGTTTACCACCTATGTTTTTTCGATAATGGGTAATCCGGCGGAACTCACCGATTATCCCAACGGCCTTTTCTACGGTGAAAATTATGAAGCCAGAGGCCGTGAAAGCGAGAGACAGGTTATAATCGATGCCTGGGACAAAAACGGAAACAAGATCATCTCTCAAATGGCAGGATTAAGGATCTACGGTGGATATTCCCGTATGAACTATCTTAAATCCGTCAAGCTTTTTGCACGTGAAAGCTATGATGCGGCCAACAAGAATTTTAAATATAATTTCTTTAACACCGAAAAGCTCTATGAAGATGAGTATGTGAAAAAGTACAAGAAGCTGGTTTTAAGAGACAGCGGAAACGACTGGCAGTTTGCCTGGATAAGGGACGAGCTGGCCCAGACTCTTGCGAAGGATGCGGGATTTACAGACTATGAAGCCGTTGAGCCTGCCATCTATTATCTGAACGGAGAGTACAGAGGTTTTTATTGGCTTCATGAGGTTTATTGCGACAATTACTTTAAGAATAAGTACGGCGATAAGAACAAGAACGGCGAATTCGTTGTTATAGAAGGAACGGAAACGGAAAAGTCCGAAGAGGACAATGATGAACTTACCGTAATAGCGGCAAAGGAATTCAATAAAGCCTATGAAGAGTTTTCAAAGCTGGATTATACGCTGGATTCCAATTATAAAAAGCTCTGTGATTTTATGGATGTGGAAAACTACATTAAGTATTATGCTTATAATATCTACATCTGCAATAAGGACTGGCCCAACAACAATTACAAGTGCTACAGATATTATGCGCCCAACGGAGAAAACTATGAGGTCGGGACAATATATGACGGAAAATGGCGCTTCCTCCTTCATGACATGGACTATGGTATGGGCTTGTACGGTCAGAAGGAATGTATGGCTAACTATGATAAGCTGGGAGAGGTGCTTTCTCCGGAACTCAAGGATGACAAGGATAAGCTTGTGGAAAACGATAAGTACTCACCCCTCTTTGCGGCTATTATGAAAAGAGCGGAGTGCAGGGACATTTTCACTTCCTTCAGCCTTGAACTTGCGGAAGGCGCTCTTTCAAAGACAAATCTCAGCAAAGTCCTTGATGAGATGAATGAGGAGAGAGCCACGGAAATGAAGTACTTCTTCGAATATATCGAAGTGCTTAAAGCAAAAGGTACGGAAGGCATATGGACAGGCAGCTATCTCTTCGACGGCTATACCAAAGAGATCAAGAATTTTGCCAAGCAGAGGAAGAATTATTCCAGAGCATATATGGAGAAAAACTTTAACATAAATCTTCATTAGGATACCGGACCGGACATACACCATGTGTTCGGTCTCTTTTTCTTTTTGATGTTGAAATTTGGAACATGTTGGAATATAATGTGTTTCAATATTTATGCGTAGCAGTCGCGGAAATGGAGAATATTATGATAGACATTAAGTTTTTGAGGGAGAACCCCGATGTCGTTAAACAGAACATCAAAAATAAGTTTCAGGATTCCAAGCTTCCCCTTGTGGATGAAGTGATCGAACTTGACAAGAAGAGCCGTGAGTTCAAGCAGGAGGCAGATTCTCTTCGTGCGGAGAAGAACAAGATCTCCAAGAGCATCGGTGCTCTTATGGCACAGGGAAAGAAGGAAGAGGCTGAAGAAGCAAAGAAAAAGACTGCAGAATTTGCTGCAAGACTTGCTGAGCTTGAAAAGCTTGAGCCTGAATATGCAGAGAAGATCAAGAATATCATGATGATCATTCCCAACATCATCGATCCTTCGGTACCCATCGGTAAGGATGATTCCGAAAACGTTGAGATCGAGCGCTTCGGAGAGCCTGTGGTCCCTGATTTTGAGATCCCTTATCATACGGATATCATGGAGCGCTTTGACGGTATAGATCTTGATTCCGCCAGAAGAGTTGCAGGAAACGGTTTCTATTACCTTATGGGCGATATCGCAAGACTTCATTCTTCCGTTATAGCTTATGCAAGAGATTTTATGATCGGAAGAGGATTTAAGTATTGTGTTCCTCCTTTTATGATCCGTGCGGATGTGGTTACAGGCGTAATGAGCTTCGCAGAGATGGATGCAATGATGTATAAGATCGAAGGAGAGGATCTTTACCTCATCGGTACTTCCGAGCATTCAATGATCGGTAAGTTTATCGATCAGATCATTCCCGAGAATACACTTCCTCAGACACTTACCAGCTATTCACCCTGCTTCCGTAAGGAAAAGGGTGCTCACGGTATTGAGGAACGTGGCGTTTACAGGATCCATCAGTTTGAAAAGCAGGAGATGATCGTTGTCTGCAAGCCGGAAGAAAGCCCCATGTGGTTCAACAAGCTTTGGCAGAATACGGTAGACCTTTTCAGAAGCCTTGATATTCCCGTAAGAACACTGGAGTGCTGCTCCGGAGATCTGGCAGATCTTAAGGTTAAGTCCCTTGACGTAGAGGCATGGTCACCCAGACAGAAGAAATACTTTGAAGTAGGTTCCTGCTCCAACCTCGGAGATGCACAGGCAAGAAGACTTCGTATGAGAGTATCCGGAGAAAACGGAGAAAAGTATCTTCCTCATACACTTAACAATACTGTTGTTGCTCCGCCCCGTATGCTCATCGCTTTCCTTGAGAATAATCTTCAGGCTGACGGCAGCGTTCTGATCCCCAAGGCATTACAGCCTTATATGGGCGGACAGACCAAACTGGTTCCTACAAAGTAATAAACTTTGGAAGAAGATCGGATGACTTTATCATTTGAAATTGTTAAAGTCTTCTTGACATTAAAAATATTTTTGTTAGAATAAGTCCATCAAAGACATTGATGAGAAAGAGTAGCATTAGGGAAGCTTACAGAAAATAGCCGGTTGATGAGAGGCTAAGCGGAATAAATGTGAATACGTCTCGGAGTTGTGCACCGAAAGAGATCAGTAGGCTGCAACGGGAAGCGACCGTTATATCGCAAGGGTATGAATGTACCTGCTGAGACAGGCAGTGTGAGCTGCTTGTGAATTAAGGTGGTAACACGAAGCAAAGTCTCGCCTCGTCCTTATTTAAGGGCGAGGCTTTTTGTTTTATTAACAAAGTTAGTATTTATTTTTAGGAGGTCAGATTATGACATGCTATGAAGAACTGGTGGCGAGAGGTTTGATCGCCCAGGTAACGGATGAAGCTGAGATCAAGAAGATGATCGATGCCGGAAAAGCAACATTTTACATTGGATTTGACTGTACTGCGGATTCACTTACCGCAGGACATTTCATGGCGCTTTCGCTCATGAAGAGATTACAGATGGCCGGAAATAAGCCTATAGCTCTTATCGGCGGAGGAACTACCATGATCGGCGATCCTTCCGGAAAGAGCGATATGAGAAAGATGCTTACCAAGGAAGACATCGATCACAATGCAGAGTGCTTTAAGCGCCAGATGGAAAAGTTCATCGATTTCGGCGAAGGCGGAGCAATGATGGTAAACAATGCGGACTGGCTCCTTAAGCTGAACTATGTTGAGCTTTTAAGAGAAGTGGGGGCATGCTTCAGTGTTAACAACATGCTGAGAGCCGAGTGCTACAAGCAGAGAATGGAAAAGGGTCTCACCTTCCTTGAATTCAACTACATGATCATGCAGAGCTATGATTTCTATATGCTGTACCAGAAATACGGATGCAATATGGAGTTCGGTGGCGATGATCAGTGGAGCAATATGCTGGGAGGTACTGAGCTCATCCGCCGTAAGTTGGGTAAGGATGCTCATGCAATGACCATCACCCTTCTTACAGACTCTCACGGCAACAAGATGGGTAAGACCGCAGGTAATGCCGTATGGCTGGATCCCAACAAGACCACTCCTTTTGAATTCTTCCAGTATTGGAGAAATGTGGGAGACGCTGATGTTATCAAGTGCCTTAAACTTCTCACCTTCATTCCTCTTGAGGAGATCCAAAAGATGGAAAAGTGGGAAGGCAGCGAACTCAACAAGGCTAAAGAGATCCTTGGCTTTGAACTCACAAAGATGGTTCATGGTGAAGAAGAGGCACAGAAGGCTCTTGACGCATCAAAGGCGCTTTTTGCAGGTGTCGGAGATGATTCCAATATGCCTTGCACAGAACTTACCGATGAGGATCTCACCGACGGCTCCATCGATATCGTCAGCATTCTTGTTAAGGCTGCACTGGTAGGCTCTCGCGGAGACGGAAGAAGAAATGTGGAGCAGGGCGGCGTTTCCGTTAATGATGAAAAGGTTACGGATTTCAAGAAGTGCTTTACTAAGAAAGAGCTTTCCGGAGACGGCATCATAGTTAAAAAGGGTAAAAAGAACTTCTGCAGGATAATCGTAAAATAGTTTCCTGACAATAAAAAGACACGGCATCATTACCGTGTCTTTATTTTTTATTGCAATACCAGCATCCTTATCAGCCCCAGGATCAAAAGATGAACCGGATAGAAAAGGTAGAAGAAATACTTTAGATTGAAATTACCTCTTTCTCCGTTATAACATGCGATCAAAAAGAAGGAAAGACATCCCAGTATCTCCAGGGGACTTGAGTGAACGGGAATAAGCGTCAGCACCATGGCTATCAGCACAGCCCACCACATGTGCTTGCGTTGGTTTCTGGTGATGTATACGGCGGCGGTCATGGCTATTCCCATGTAAGTGTAATCACATTTCAAAAAGCCCGCAGCCGCTAGGAAGATCGCAAAAACAAGGGTTTGAAGAGCGATTATTGCATATTTATTGGCGATATTATCTGAAATGTACTCAAAACATATCATCATCAAAAGACCAAGTAAAAGATTGAAAAATACATTTTGACTTTCAAAGTCAAAGTAAGTTCCACTAAAAGCCATATCAAAAGGTATTTCTGAAAGAAGGGCAAAGATCCCGAGGCGAAGAGCGTATTTCCATACATTTCTGGTATGAAGAAAACCCTCCAGCATCAGAAACAAAAATATGGGAAAGGCCAGCCTGCCTATGCCTCGTCCGATAATGTCCAGATTCGACCAAAGCTTGTAATCCGCAGAAGTATAGGTCAGATCTGCACCTCCCACATAGGACCGATAGACCTTGGGCAGCTGATAGGCTTCCACAAAAACATAGGTTAGATGATCGATAAACATTGTGATAATGGCAACGAGTTTTAGGGTGTTTCCGTTAATGGATAATTCTTTTTTTGAAGTGTTCATAGTAAGTCCTTTTTAATGTTATTATGACGTGAGCGGTAACAAAATAAACACAATTTACACATCATTTAGAAAAAAATACATTCTATATTTTATATTAATGTGATAGAATTAGCAATGTCAAATGACAATATTGATCATGTTTCTTTATTGATACGGATAGCGGAGAGTTATGGCTAAAGAATATAAGTATAAGGGATATACGTTTTTCTCTGAGGAAGAATTTAACGAGGCCAAAAAGGAAAACGAAACAATAGAATACATAAAGGCCAGGACGGATCTGGGGCACACCGATACGGTCATTGCCCTGTATAACAGGCTGATAGACAGAAATGTCATTACCACGGTCATTGGTCTGGACTTCTTAAAAAGGTTAAGAGGCCTGGCTTTAAAGGATGAACTGGTATCACCTTCCAGACTTAGAGACCTTCCGGAGATCAGAGTAAGCAAAAAGAAAAAGGAGATCGATAAACCCGGGCTCACCACGGTACAAAAACTCAGAAGAGAGAATCTGGGGCTTAAGATAGTTATCATAGGTCTGATCGTGATAATCGCCGGAATGTTTGTGATAGTTCTCACCGGGAAGAGTTCACCTTTAAAAAGCGTCTACGAAGAGGAGATCGTGAATAAATATGCTTCATGGCAGCAGGACCTTTACGAACAGCAACAGTACATAAATGACCAGATGTACTTTCTTGAACAGAACGGGATCTATTATAATAAGTAAAATGCAGGAACGGAGGATGTTATGGATGTTGTTAAGATCTTGGTAGTGGATGATGAAAGCAGGATGAGAAAACTGGTGCACGACTTTCTGGCAAAGCACGGATACACCGTACTTGAGGCGGAAGACGGAGAACAGGCCATAGATGTTTTCTTTGACGAGAAAAATAAGGATATCGCATTGGTAATACTGGATGTCATGATGCCCAAACTGGACGGATGGCAAGTGGTCAAGGAAATAAGACAATATTCAAAAGTGCCTATTATCATGCTTACTGCAAAATCAGAGGAGAGGGACGAACTTTTGGGGTTTGAACTGGGAGTGGATGAATATATTTCCAAGCCTTTTTCACCCAAGATCCTTGTGGCGAGAGTGGAAGCAATCTTAAGAAGAGCAAATTCCTCTTTGGAAGAAACTATAGAGATAGGCGGTATCGTTCTGGATCATCAGGCTCATTCCGTTAAGATAGACGGCGCGGCTATCGATCTTTCGGTTAAGGAATTTGAACTTCTGGAATACTTTGTTACCAATAAGGGCATAGCTCTTTCCAGAGAGAAGATCCTTAACAACGTATGGAATTATGATTATTACGGAGACGCCAGAACCATTGATACTCATGTGAAAAAACTCAGGAGCAAGATGGGAGAAAAGGGTGATTATATTAAAACCATTTGGGGAATGGGTTATAAATTTGAAGTTTAATAAAAAGGTAACGGATGTGGATTAAAAGGAGGATATATGAAGATCTCCTGGAGATTAAGGCTGACTTTGGTAATAATGGCTGCTGTGGCCGGAGCGATTACTGTCACATGGGTATTGAACAGGTTCCTGCTTGAAAAATACTATGTAAATACCAAGATAGATGCTTTAAAAAGCACCTATGAATCTATTGAAGACATACTTTCCAAGTATTATGTGGCTGAAGAAGGAAATCAATCCGCAGATGCAGGGACAGGTCGTATTATCGCCACGTTAAATACAAAAGCAGTTCAAAGTTCCGAAACCGGTGCAACCCCAACACCCGCACCTTTTAAAGGCAGTATGAAGGATGAATTCAGAGGAGATTTTAATCCGGGGGATCAACCCGGAGAAGAAGGAGGAACACCACCACCCTTTGAGGGACCTGTGGAAGTAACACCCCAGACGGATACGGAAAATTTCCTTTCCGACCTTGACTCCAGAAGACTGGAAAGTGTTGCGAGCAGGTACAATCTTTCCATATCCATATTATGGAATTACAGTTATTCTTTCAGTACGTCCAACGGGTATACCAAAGAAAGGATATTTATTGAAAGACTGCCCGAGTATTCCAACAGCAAGAACTTTTTGACCAACAGTAATGTTATATATACCGATACAGACGGAAGATATACAATTTTTAAGTCATTTGAGGGCAGGACCAATGCCAATTATATAGAGTTGTTTGCCAACGACACGGAAAACTCCAGCTATGTTCTTATAAGGACAAGTGTGGACAGTATGCGTGACAGTGTTCAGATAGCCAATAAATTTCTTTTGTATGCGGGACTTCTGGTCCTGGTTTTGGCATCGGGGATAATGGTAATAGCATCGGGACGTGTTGTAAGACCCATTAAACAGTTGTCCGAAATAGCCAAAAAGATGTCGAAGCTGGACTTTACCACCAAATATGATGTTAAGATCCATGACGAGATAGGAGAACTGGGGGAAAGCATAAACATTCTTTCGGAAAAACTGGAAGAGACCATATCGGATCTTAAGAGCGTAAATAACCGTCTTCAGAGCGATATTGAGCAAAAGACTCAGGTGGATGAGATAAGAAAAGAATTCCTTTCCAATGTAACCCACGAACTAAAGACACCCATAGCTCTCATATCAGGCTATGCGGAAGGCCTTAAAGACTGTATCAACGATGATGCGGAAAGCAGGGATTTTTACTGCGACGTTATTATAGATGAAGCCGGTAAGATGAACACCATGGTTAAAAAACTCCTTACCCTGAACCAGATCGAGTTTGGTAATCAGATCGTGGAGTTAAAGCGTTTTGATATCTGTGAAATGATACGTTCCGTTCTTAATTCATCCGATGTACTTATAAAAAACAAAGGAGCTAATCTTCTTGTAAACGTCAAGGGCCCCATGAACGTGTGGGCGGATGAATATATGGTGGAGGAAGTATTTACCAATTATCTTACCAATGCGTTGAACCATTGCGAAAATGAGATGATCGTGGACGTAAAAGCAGAGAAGACCGGAAATACCGTCAGGGTGTCTGTCTTTAATACAGGTAAGCCCATACCCGAAGAAGATATTGATAAGATCTGGATCAAGTTCTATAAGGTGGATAAAGCAAGAACCAGAGAGTACGGAGGTTCGGGCATAGGACTCTCGATCGTTAAGGCTATAATGGAGGCCCACAATAAGCCTTACGGAGTACTTAATCATACAAACGGTGTTGAATTCTGGTTTGAACTGGATTCGGATGCTAAAGTTTAAAAGAGAAGTTGCCGAAAACTAGATAAAGTGTTATAGTTTCTTAAAGAACACAAAATCTATTGAAAGAGGATGCATTCAGTGTATAAAAAAATATCATTCATTTTAATATGCATGGTAGCTCTTACTTTTGGCGGATGCCTGGTGAATACGATCCCTTTAAGCGATAGTGAACTTGATGCCGTGGCACAATACAGTGCGGATATTCTCTTAAGGCATGACATGAATTATACTTCCGCTTTTTTGGAATCGAATGACTTAACACCCACACCCACCAATACACCTACGCCTACGGCTACCGATACACCGACGCCAACGCCGAGGCCTACGGCTGTGCCGAGAGATCCAAATGCAACTTCAACCCCTACACCTACCCCTACCAACACCCCTACACCCACACCTTTCCCTTCCAATAATAATGAAACCTGGAAGCAGCTTGCAAAGGTTATCGGTGCCGAGGACTTCAGTGTAGTTTATGCCGGGGCAAGTATTCCCGAATACAGCTTTTCTATCGGCGATTCTTACTATGCTTTGTCCAAGATCGACGGCTATGAGTATCTGGCTGTAAAATTTGTGATAAAGAATGACAGCTCAGAGACCAGATATCTTAATACCAGTGATATGGGACTCAGAAGTCTGATCATGATAAACGGAGTGTATTTTGATTACGAGACCATGACCATGTTCCCCAATGATCTCTACTATATCGGTCTTGATACCGACGGAAAAGGTGAGCCCATCGCTTCCGGTGAAAGATACAACGGTGTCAACGGGGCAGTGGTGGTATTTAAGGTGCCGGAGAATATGGAGATAGACACGGCAGGTATCCTGATAACCAACAAAAACAATGATAACGTGATAATTAAAATACAATAAACTTGTTTCAAATCAATTGAAAAATAGTCTGATATGTTATATAATTTACTAAATATTTACGATACGAAATAACCCTATATGGAGGAATGATTATGGATACCAATATCTTGTTAGAGAGCGGAACAAACGAGCTTGAAATACTCGAATTTGTCGTTGGCGAAAACCGTTACGGCATCAACGTAGCCAAGATTCGCGAAATTCTGCAGTATACGCCGGCAGTTCCGGTTCCCAATGCCGACCCTTGTATTGAAGGCATTTTCATGCCACGTGATGAGGTTATTACCAGCATCAGCCTTTCCAAGGTGTTAAACCTTCCCGAATCCAATGAGATCAAGAACGATCTTTATATCGTTACCTACTTTAATAACACGAATGCTGCATTCCATGTACATTCTGTAGTAGGTATCCACAGGGTTTCCTGGGAAGAGGTTTTGAAGCCCGATGCTACATTGAACGGACAGGGAAAAGGCGTTGCCACCGGTATTGTAAAACTTGACGGAAGACTGATCGTTCTTCTGGACTTCGAAAAGATCATAGCTGATATTTCACCCGATACATCTCTTAAGGTTAGTGATATTGATGAGCTGGGCTTCAGACAGAGAAGCACAAAGCCTATCCTTATCGCAGAAGACTCGGCTCTTCTTTCCAAACTTCTTCAGGACTGCCTTAAGAAAGCCGGCTATTCCAACCTTATTGTCAATATGGATGGCCAGGAAGCATGGGAAAAACTTACAGAGCTCAATAAGGACGGAAAGATAACAGAAAAGGTAAAGCTTATCATCACTGATATAGAGATGCCCCGTATGGACGGTCATCATCTCACCAAGCTCATTAAGAGCGATGATAAGATGAAGAGTATTCCTGTTATCATTTTCTCGTCAATGATCAGCGACGAGCTTATTGTTAAAGGTAAGTCACTGGGTGCTGATGCTCAGATCACCAAGCCTCAGATCGGCCGCCTTGTCGGAGAGATTGACAAGCTCATTTTAAACTAATTTAGAATCTAATCACTCGGAGTACTAACAGATGCCTACAGACGAATCCTATCTCGACAGTCTCCTGAATGGGCTTAACTCAGACGGTAACAAACCGGACAACAAAAACAGATTTTCGGCTTACAGAAAAAACAAAAGAGCTGAACAAAAGGAAGATAATACACCGCCGGAGACAGAAATGGCTCCGGCGGATGAAGTTAATAATGAGATTGCGATCGACGATTTCGACCGCCAACCGGCCAATACGTCTGACTATTATGCAAAAACTGACGCCGATGATCTTATAGACGACAGTTTTGAAACAGGGGAGATTAAAAATTACAATATCTTCAATGACTATGACGATGATGTCATTGATAACATGATCAACAACGAGCTTTCCGATGAAGTATCCCAAGGAGAGCTGTTTTCTGTGTCCGGAGAAAATAACGGAGGTAATTCCTATCTTTTTGGAGATGATACCGAAGAAGAGAGCCCGGACGAAGCGGAAGATATACCTGAAGAGATATCAGAAGGACTGAATTTTTCGGAAGAAGAAGCGGATGATGGGGCAGATGAGATATATGCACCCGAACCGGATAACGGATCGGAGCATGAAGCACTGGATAATCTTTTCAGCGATCTGTTTAAAGATGATAAAGAAGAGACGGATAACACAGACCCGGTAGATGAACTTGATGACCATGATTTCTTTGAGGGCGTTGAAGAAAGTGATGCTTCCGATAAGAATATGGAAGAACATCTGGCGGATGAAGTGGTTAATATAGTGGCAGATGACCAAGAGCAGCCCGAGATAGAGGAAAATGCCGATGATTTTCAGGCCGAATATGAAGATCCCATGGAAGGTTTTACCTTTAATGCTGAGGAAACTGAAGAGCCCGATAACGATGAAAACAATCAGGGCGGTATCAGCAGTATGTTGGGTGATATGGGCGTTGATACCTTTAACGAGGATGACCTTGCGGCACTGGACGATCTTTTAAACGAGATAGATCTGGATAAGCCGGCAGAAGAGGAAAAGAAGCCCAAGGCAAGAAAGAGTGCTGTAGCCAAGGATAAACTACCCTGGTATATCCAGCTTTTCGGTAATGTAAAAATACCGGAAGACAAGATAAAGCCTGAGCCTACTCCGGAAGAGATTGCAAAGCAAAAAGCCGATCTTGCGGATGCCAAGAAGGCATTAAAAGAAACCAAGAAGGCTGAAAAGGCGGAAAAGAAAAAGGCTGCCGCAGAAGCTAAAGCGCTTAAAGCAAGACAGACTGCAGAAGAAAAGGAAGCAGCAAGAAAACTAAAGCTTGAACAGGCAAGCAACATGATCCTTGAGGATGTGGGTAATACCGCAAAGCTCAATAAATGGGGGATCCTGGTGATATTTGCCCTGTTCCTCGGAATAGTTGCCGTCACTGTCAGCGGAGGAAGCACCCTTGCTTACAACATTGGTGTACGTCAGGCTTCAAAGCTTTTTGACAATGCATTGGTTTATCAGGATGTTACTTATTATACAAAAGCATATGACAAGATCTATGGTCTTGATATAGAGGAAGAGGATTACGATCTCTATGATAAGATCCTGACTGTCAATTATGTTAATACCCAGCTTAATTCTTATTATAATCATGCACTTTTGGATGATTACAGGGAAGGTCTCAACGATCTTTTCAAGGGACTTCTCAGATTCAGAAAATGGTTCGCCCATGCTACTGCACTGGGAGCGCAGGATGATATTTATCTCGTCAGAAGCGAGATCTACAAGAAATTGTGGGAGATTTACGGGATAGACGAATCAGAGGCAATGTTTGTTCTTGAACATTATGATTATCTTAAGGAAACCTACGGGGAATATGAAGCGAATCTCTATTACACCAGATATATATATGAGACGGTGGACAGACTCGGTTTGGGAGACGGTGAATAACAGTTTAATGGGAAAATGTAAATGGGCGGAGCAGATACTCTGCCCTTTTTTCGGTAAAAGATACGGGTTTTAGGAGGTTGTTAAGTGATAGCGATCATTGATTACGGTGCAGGAAATTTGAGAAGTGTGGAAAAAGCCTTTGCTTACCTGGGTTATGAGACTGTGGTAAGTTCGGATGAGAAGGAGATCCTTTCGGCAGACAAGGTGGTCCTTCCGGGAGTAGGTGCTTTCGGAGATGCCATGGATATGCTTCGCAGGTCCGGACTTGATGAAACGGTGAAAAAGGCTGTTGCCGGGAATATTCCGCTTATAGGCATATGTCTCGGCATGCAGATGCTTTTTGAAGAAAGCGAAGAAGGACCGGGTGTTCCGGGACTTGGTATTTTCAAAGGAAAGATAAAGAAGTTTGAGGAAACGCCGGGCTTTAAGATCCCGCAGATCGGGTGGAACTCAATAAAGATCAAAGAGGGAAGCAGACTTTTTAAAGACATACCGGATGATTCCTACGTCTATTTTGTACATTCCTATTATCTTAAGGCAGATGATGAAAATATAGTTGCTGCCAAATGTGATTACATTCATCCGTTTCATGCAGCTATTGAATACAAAAATGTATTTGCCTGCCAGTTCCATCCCGAAAAGTCGGGAAAAACCGGACTTAAGATGCTTTCAAATTTTGCTGAGATTTAAGGAGTGACTATGCTTACCAAAAGAATAATACCTTGTTTGGATATAAAGGACGGAAGAGTTGTTAAAGGGATCAATTTTGTAAATCTGAGAGATGCGGGAGATCCGGTGGAAACTGCCGCAGCCTATGATGCAGCAGGAGCGGATGAACTTGTCTTTCTTGATATTACTGCATCCTCCGATGCCAGAGAGATAAAAGCAGATCTTGTGAGAAAGATCTCCAAGGCCATTTTTATTCCCTTTACAGTGGGCGGCGGTATCAGAAGCATTGAAGATTTTAAGGTTATTTTAAGAGAGGGTGCCGACAAGGTAGCTGTTAATTCAGCAGCTATAATGGATCCGGAACTTATATCGAGGGCTGCGGACAAATTCGGAAGTCAATGTGTGGTGGTAGCCATCGATGCGAAGAGAAGAGCAGACGGCACCGGTTGGAATATCTTTAAAAACGGCGGCAGGATAGATATGGGCATTGACGCTGTGGAATGGGCTCAAAAGGCCTGCAGACTCGGAGCCGGAGAGATATTACTCACCTCCATGGATGCTGACGGTACCAAGAACGGATATGATATAGAGCTTACAAAGACTATTTCGGAACTGGTGAATGTTCCCGTTATTGCTTCCGGCGGTGCGGGAAACTGCAAGCACTTCAGTGATGTTCTTACCGAGGGAGGAGCTGATGCTGCGCTTGCTGCAACCCTTTTTCACTATAAAGAGCTTGAAATATCGGAGGTAAAGAAATACCTGAGAGATAAGGGCATTTCCGTAAGATTATAATGAGTGCTGTATCCAATGACTGGAACGATCATTTAAAAGATGAATATAGAAAGCCTTATTACAGGGATCTGTTTGAATTTGTAAAGAAGGAATATGATACTCAGATCATTTATCCACCTTCAAATGACATCTTTAATGCTTTTCATTATACTTCCTTTGCTGATACAAAGGTGGTTATCATCGGACAGGATCCTTATCACAATGCGGGACAGGCTCACGGCCTGTGTTTTTCCGTGCTTCCGCCCACAGATATTCCGCCCAGTCTTCAGAATATTTATAAAGAGTTGCATGATGACCTGGGCTGTTATATTCCCAATAACGGTTTGCTCACCAAATGGGCATACCAGGGAGTTCTGCTTTTAAACACAGTTTTGACCGTAAGGGCGCATCAGGCCAACAGTCATGCGGGACACGGCTGGGAAAACTTTACCGACGCAGCCCTCAGGGCACTTAATGAGAAAGATACTCCCGTTGTGTTTTTGTTATGGGGTAGTCCTGCTCAAAAGAAGGCTGATATCATCACAAACAGCAAACACGTTATCCTAAAAGCCCCGCATCCCAGTCCTTTGTCTGCGTACAGAGGTTTTTTCGGATGCAGGCATTTTTCAAAGACCAATGACATTTTAAAGGCCAACGGGCTTAAGCCCATTGATTGGCAGATTGAAAATATTTAATGACTTGATAAGAAATCACAGGGTGGCAATTTTGAATATGACGTGATATAATACGCCATATTAAATTAGTATGAGGGAAATATAATGGCAGATAATCATCCACTTTATTATTTGGGCATCGATATTGGCTCAACAACTGTTAAAGCGGCTATAGTTAACGAACAGGGAGAACTTTTGTTCTCGGATTATCAGAGACATTTTGCTGATATTCAGGGAACTTTGGCACGTATATTAAATAAAGCAAAAGAAGTGACGGGTGAGTGTATGCTTCAGCCAGCCATCACAGGTTCCGGCGGACTCACTCTTGCAAAACATCTTAATGTTTCATTTGTTCAGGAAGTTGTGGCGGTGGCAAATGCCCTTCAGGAATTTGCACCGAAGACCGATGTGGCAATAGAACTTGGCGGAGAAGATGCCAAGATCATATATTTTACCGGCGGTGTTGAGCAGAGAATGAACGGCATCTGCGCGGGAGGTACAGGCTCCTTTATTGACCAGATGGCATCTCTCTTAAAGACTGATGCTGCGGGGCTTAATGAATATGCAAAGGACTATAAGGCTATCTATCCCATAGCAGCCAGATGCGGTGTTTTCGCGAAGACCGATATCCAGCCTCTGATCAACGAGGGCGCGTCAAAGGAAGATCTTTCCGCATCCATTTTCCAGGCTGTGGTTAATCAGACCATCAGCGGACTTGCCTGTGGTAAACCTATCCGAGGAAATGTTGCATTCCTGGGAGGACCCCTTCATTTCCTTACGGAACTTAAGGAAGCCTTTATAAGAACCTTAAACCTTGCTCCGGAAGCAGTCATTGCACCCAACAATTCCCATCTCTTTGCGGCAATGGGTTCGGGCATGAGTGCCAAGGAAAACAATAAAACGGAAGAACGGGTTCTCTTAAGCGAAATGATAACCCGTCTTGAAAAAGGCATTAAAATGGACTTTGAGGTTGCGAGAATGGAACCTCTTTTTGCCGACGAGCAGGCATATAAAGAATTTAAGGAAAGACATGAGAAAGCCACTGTAAGAAAGGGGGATCTCAGCACCTATTCCGGAAACTGCTATCTGGGTATAGACGCAGGCTCCACCACCACTAAGGTGGCTCTTGTGGGAGAAGACGGTTCTCTTCTTTATTCCTTTTACCAGAATAACAACGGAAGTCCTTTAAAAACAGCTATCAAAGCAATAAAAGAGATCGCAGGGATCTTGCCTGAAGGGGCAAGAATAGTACGTTCCTGCTCTACAGGTTACGGTGAAGCCTTACTTAAGGCAGCTCTCATCCTTGACGAAGGAGAAGTGGAGACTGTTGCCCATTACTATGCGGCATCCTTCTTTGATAAGGATGTGGATTGTGTTCTTGATATCGGCGGTCAGGACATGAAATGCATTAAGATAAAGAATCACGCTGTTGATTCTGTTCAGCTTAATGAAGCTTGTTCTTCGGGCTGCGGCTCCTTTATCGAAACCTTTGCAAAATCCCTTAATTACGAAGTTGCGGACTTTGCTAAAATAGCCCTTTTTGCCGAGAATCCCATAGATCTGGGAACCAGATGTACGGTATTCATGAACTCTAAGGTTAAACAGGCCCAGAAAGAGGGGGCTAGCGTTTCCGACATATCCGCAGGCCTTGCCTATTCGGTTATAAAGAACGCGCTTTATAAAGTTATAAAGGTCAGCGATGCCAAGGATCTGGGAAAGAAGATAGTTGTTCAGGGCGGAACCTTTTACAACGATGCAGTCCTTAGAGGCCTTGAAAAAATAGTAAATGCAGAAGTGGTACGCCCCGATATCGCGGGCATCATGGGTGCATTCGGTGCCGCTCTTATTGCAAGAGAGCATTACGACGGACAGAAGAGCACTATGCTTTCCTTTAAAGAAATAGAAGAATTGACATTTACATCCACTCTTACAAGATGTAAAGGATGTACCAACAATTGTCTTCTTACCATAAATCATTTCCCCGGAAACAGACACTTTATCTCGGGTAACCGTTGTGAAAAGGGTCTTGGAAAGGAAAAGACCAACACAGGAATACCTAACCTCTTCGCATATAAGCTGAAGCGGGTATTCGGTTATGAACCTCTTGAAGAGTTCGCAGCGCCCAGAGGCACAGTGGGCATTCCCAGAGTTTTGAACATGTACGAGAATTATCCTTTCTGGTTCACGTTCTTTACCAATCTGGGCTACAGAGTTGTTGTTTCTCCCGTGTCCTCGAGAAAAATATACGAAATGGGCATAGAATCCATTCCTTCCGAATCGGAATGCTATCCCGCAAAGCTGGCTCACGGACATGTTTCCTGGCTTATTAAACAGGGCATCAAATACATCTTCTATCCCTGTGTTGTTTACGAAAGAACAGAGTTTCCCGAAGCAGGCAATCATTACAATTGTCCCATGGTTGCAGGTTATGGCGAAAACATCAAAAATAACGTCGAAGAGATCAGAACAGAGAATATAAATTTCCAGAACCCCTTTGTTTCACTGGAATCCGAAGAGATAATAACAAAACGTCTCGTAGAGTTCTTCGGAGAAGAGAACGGTATCGGCAAAGTGGAAGTGGAAGCGGCTGCTCATGCTGCATGGCTTGAACTGTTGAAGGCCAGAGGTGATATGAGAAGAGCAGGTGAAGCTGCAATACAATATATCAAGGATAATCACATCCACGGTATTGTTCTGGCAGGCAGACCTTATCATACAGATCCCGAGATCAATCACGGTATTCCTGAACTCATTACTTCCTACGGAGTAGCAGTGCTTACCGAGGACTCGGTTTCTCATCTGAGACCTGTTGACCGTCCCACGATAGTTGTGGATCAGTGGATGTACCATTCCAGATTATATGCTGCGGCCAGCTATGTAAGAGAGAATCCTGATCTGGATCTTATCCAGCTGTTCTCCTTCGGATGCGGACTGGATGCCGTTACCACGGATCAGGTGGCTGATATCCTTTCCGGTTCGGGTAAAATATATACCATGCTCAAGATAGATGAGGTCAATAATCTGGGCGCTGCTAGGATACGTATAAGATCCCTTCTTTCCGCCATCAATGACAGAAAGAGAAAGGGAGTAAAAACAGAGGTTAAGGATGCGGCTTATCATCGTGTGATCTTTACCGAGGAGATGAGAAAGAATTACACGGTGCTGGTACCTCAAATGTCACCCATTCATTTTGACATACTTGCACCTGCCATGGCTTCCTGCGGATTAAATGTGGTGGAATTGCCACAGCCTGACAGACACACCATCGATGTGGGTCTTAAATATGTTAACAATGATGCATGTTACCCTTCACTGCTGGTTGTAGGTGAAATGATAGCTGCTTTGCAGTCGGGCGAATACGACGTTAACAAAACGGCTCTTCTCATCACTCAGACGGGCGGAGGCTGCCGTGCCACCAACTATATAGCATTTATACGTCGTGCGCTTAAGAAGGCAGGTATGGAACAGGTACCTGTAGTATCCTTAAGCACATCCGGCATAGAAAAGAACCCCGGCTTTAAAATGGCACCGAAGATCGTGATCAGAGCTATGATGGCCCTGGTTTACGGCGATATCTTTATGAGAGTCGTCTACAGGACAAGGCCCTATGAAGCGGTTCCCGGAGCTGTCAATGAGCTTCATGAAAAATGGAAGAAGATCTGCATAGAGCAGGTTAAAACGGGAAGATTCAAGGATTTTAAGAAAAACGTTAAGGGTATCATCAGAGATTTCGATGAAATCCCTTTAAAAGATATAAAGAAACCCAGAGTAGGCATTGTGGGAGAGATACTTGTAAAATTCCTTCCCGCCGCCAACAACTACCTGGTGGATCTTCTCGAAGCGGAAGGTGCAGAGGCGGTTATGCCGGATCTCATGGATTTCCTGGCATATTGTTCATATAATGCAAACTTTAAGTATGAGGCTTTGGGTAAATCCAAGAAATCCAGAAACATCAATAATCTGATCGTAGCCTTCTATGAGTTTATGAGAAAGGATGCTGTCAGGGAGTTTGAAAAGAGCAAACGATTTGAAGCACCTACTCACATTGCTAAGCTTGCGGATTACGCAAAGCCCATTGTTTCCATGGGAAATCAGACCGGTGAAGGATGGTTCCTTACCGGTGAGATGATAGAACTTATTCATTCCGACGTTCCGAATATTGTATGCTGTCAGCCTTTTGCGTGTCTGCCCAATCATATAGTGGGCAAGGGCGTTATAAAGGAACTCAGAAGACAATATCCCGAGGCAAATATCGTGGCTGTGGATTACGACCCGGGCGCTTCGGAAGTCAACCAGTTGAATCGTATCAAGCTTATGCTTGCCACAGCAAACAAGAATCTTAAGAAGGGTCTTTAATATGGATGTAAAAGAAGCGCTGGACTATATTCACGGGCTTAGATGGATGAGTAAAAAGCTGGGGCTGACCAAAACGCAGGATCTTTTAAAGCGTTTCAGAAATCCCGAAAAGAAGTTGAAATTTATTCATGTTGGGGGGACAAACGGAAAAGGATCGACTTCTGCAATGCTGGCCGAGATATTAAGATGTACCGGTCTCAAGGTGGGATTATTTACTTCGCCCTTCATAATGCGGTTTAATGAACGCATTATGGTAAGTACTCCGGATGCTTATAACAAGGATTCGCTTTTCGGTTTTAAAGAGATAACCGATGAAGAACTTGCCAAGCTTACCACCGTTGTAAAGAGAGCAATAGACGAAATGGAAGAGCCTCCTTCGGAATTTGAAGTGGTTACGGTTATCGGTCTGTTATATTTCCTTCAGAACAACTGTGATGTGGTTGTGCTCGAAGTGGGTATGGGAGGCGAGTTTGATGCAACCAATGTTATTCCTGCGCCTCTTGCAACCGTTTTGGTAAATATCGGTCTGGATCATATGCAATATCTGGGAAATACGATTTCCGAGATCGCACGGACAAAATCCGGTATAATCAAGACCGGTTCGGATGTGGTCTTTTACGGTGAGTCCGAAGAAGCCGAAAAGGAGATCAGGAAGAAATGTAAAGAAACCGGAAGCAAACTTGTGATCCCTGATTTTAACAAGATCCAAACGGAAAGATCGGATCTTGGAGGACAGATCTTCTCCTATAACGGATACAAGATCGAAATGCCCATGATCGGAACTTATCAGAGGAAGAATGCGGCTCTTGTGCTTGAAACCGTGGAGCTGCTTAAGAAAAAAGGCCTTGAGTTCAGTCGTGAAGCCATAGTTACGGGTATCAAAAACACCCGTTGGATAGCTAGACTGGAAATGCTTTCCGAGAATCCCATGGTCTTTGTGGACGGATCCCATAATCCTCAGGGCATGAGAGCTACTATAGACTCTATCAAGAGCTGTACAAAGGTGAAGACCGAAGGTGCTCCAAAGATCATCTGTGTTTTCGGTGTTATGGAAGATAAAGACGTGGAAGGCATTCTTCCCATCCTGGCAGAGGTTGCCAATGTTCTGATCTGCGTGCAGCCTTTGTATCCCAGAGCTATGAAATGTGATGCTCTTTATGATATGGCTGTCCGGATCTGTAAAGGCGAAATAGACGAGATCCTTAAGGGCAACAGCGTACCGGAGGGCATCGGAAAGGCTCTTGAGATCGCGGGAGAGGATGATATGATCTTATGCCTCGGATCTCTTTATATGGCTTCCGAAGTCAGAAATTATTTTGCATAGTTTAAAACACAATTCGTTCATATTTGAGTGCTATGCTATACCTATCATGGGGGAAATAGCGAGGTCAGAATATGAAACCTTTGGTAAAAACAATTATTTTTGCTGTTGTCGCCGGCTTGGCAGCAACAGTTGTATTTACAGGTACAAGATATATTCAGAATAAAAAAACGGAGGAAGCTGTTCAGCAGATACTGGTAAAGCAGCAGGAGGTTTTTGAGAAACTTGAGGCGGAGAGAGAGACCGAGAGCAGGACAAATCCCGAAACCGATATTTATGATGTTTCGGGTGCAGCCAATTGTGCCATGCCTGCCCTCGTATCGGTGGGTGTAACATCTGTTTCCGCATCCTACGATTTTTTCGGAAGGAAGTATGAGACGGAGAGTAAAGGAAATGCATCCGGTATAATAGCCGCTCAGGACTACGGCGAGGTTCTGATAGTCACCAATGACCATGTTGTGGAAGGCATATCTTCCATCAACGTGACCTTTATAGACGGTACTACGGTTGATGCTGAAGTAAAAGCCACAGAAGAAGCGGAAGACCTTGCAGTGATCTCCGTTAAGCTTAAAGACATACCTTCAGAGACTATTGCCAAGATCAGGATAGCCACCTTCGGAAACTCCGATGACCTGGTTCCGGGGGAGAGAGTTATCGCCATCGGAAACGCAATGGGCTATGGTCAGTCCGTTACGGTTGGATATGTAAGTGCATTGGGACGCGAGGTGGAAATGGATGATTATACCATGAGCCTTATCCAGACCGATGTTGCCATTAATCCGGGTAACAGCGGAGGAGCGCTTCTTAATGAACGCGGTGAAGTCGTGGGCATTAATAATGCCAAGATAGCTTCAACAAGTGTGGAAGGTGTTTGCTATGCCATTCCTTCTTCCACGGCCATACCCATAATAGAAGTACTTATGATGAGGCGTGTGCTGGCGGAAAATGATCAGGCTTACATCGGAATAGTGGGACAGATCATTACCGCGGAAAACGCAAGCCTTTATAAGCTCCCCAGAGGAATATATGTTAAGGAAGTAAAAGCAGGTTCACCTGCCGAAAAAGCCGGGATCATGGCCGGTTATATCATTACAGCCATAAACGGTAAAAAGGTTTATTCTCAGGAAATGTATGAAAAGATAGTTTCATATACGCCCGGAGGCAGTGAAGGAACAGTAACCGTCAAGAAACTGGTTGAGGGAGAATACGTAGAGGAAACATTGAACATCACTTTCGGCAGAAAAGGTGATCTTTAAATTGTACATATCGATCCCTGTGAGGTGGAAAAATGGCAAACTTATTTGATTATCTTGAATGGCGGGGAGACATTACCTTTGACATGATGCCTGTTAATGAGGTGGACTGTCTGCTGTTATCCTGGCTCTCATATGTTGATTTTGGTGAGATCGCTCCCGAAGGATTCAGGGGAGGAGTCACCGTTAAAAAGGCATCAAAGCTTTTTCTGGAAAAGTTCGATCTTGAAAAGATATTGTCGGAATCCCTTTCCTTTACCAGGACTTCAGGGCTGGCCTTAAAGAAGTGTGCCGAAACGGACAGATTCCGTAATGCCAGGATAATGGGATATCGAAATGAAATAGATTATTCCAATGATTCTCAATTTTCGGCTGTCACCATACAGATCGATCCCAAAACCTCTGTTGTTGTGTTCAGAGGAACGGATGATACCATCGTGGGGTGGAAAGAAGATTTTAACATGTGCTTCATGCCCAAGGTGCCTGCTCAGGAAAAAGCCCTGGCCTATCTAAATGAAGCCGCTTCCAAGATCAGAGGAAAGATCTATGTGTGCGGCCATTCCAAGGGCGGTAATCTTGCTATCTATGCAGCCTGCCTCACCAATAAACGAACAGCTGACAGGATAGAAAGAGTCTATAATTTTGACGGCCCCGGATTCGGAGATGAAACGATACTCGGACCCGGAGCCAAAGAGATGCTCGATAAAACTGAAAGCTATACACCCAGTGAGTCCATAGTGGGAACGCTTTTAAACCATGTGAGTCGATACACGGTGGTAAGAAGTTCTCAAAGAAGTGTTATGCAGCATGATGCTGCATCATGGCTCATATCCGGAAAACATTTCATTACGGCTGATGAAGTTGAAGAGAAAAGCAAGATCTTTGATGAGACCATGAAAAACTGGCTTAAGCAGATGAATGACGCGGAAAGACATGAATTCATCGATGCTCTTTTCAAGATCTTATCCGCAAATGAAGCCAGAACCACCGTGGATATCAGCTCCGATGTTTTCAAAAGCCTGGCCGGCATGCTTAAGGAATTTAAGAATTTAA
The DNA here is from genome assembly GCA_016287765.1 of Lachnospiraceae bacterium. The sequence goes on along the minus strand of JAEEWS010000001.1, from coordinate 97,818 downwards.
GTAAAGAATCCAAGGCGATGCTTAGAAAATTTACCGGTGCCTTCCTTAAAGAGGGAAGCGGCTCCATAATAAAAAGACGTAAGGAAGCTATGGCAAAATTCCCCTCCAGGATGCAGGGAGATATTAAGAATCTCATTGAGGGAAACGGTAAACAGTGAGAATATAAATTATGCCAATCCGGAGTTTTCGGTTTGGCATTTTTTAAGACATCAAAGATTTGCAAGTTTGGGTTGACAGTGGAATTATAAAGCCTTAAAATAACTGATATAGGCAAGGAGAACTTATATGAATTCAGGGAAATTTGAGGATATCGTTAAAAATAATAGTATTCTTACCGAGATCTTAAAAAGCAAGAATGTAAAACAAAAAAGTATCAATCCGCTGGTCCTTGCTCTTACGATCATCGGAGGCATTACAGTAGTTTTTGCTCTTTTCTATGCTTTTTATAATCTTGTTTCGGGCAACGCCTATAAGGACGTGGACGAGGATGAAGAAGAGTTTGAGGAAGAAGAGACTGTAAGCGCCGAATAATGTTGTTTCAAATTAATATGGAAATTATGCTGACCGCGATCTTAGGTCGGCACTTTTTATACTGAAAAGGGATTTTATGGAAAAAAAGTTAACACTTAACCCTGAGCAAACAGAAGCGGTCATGCATGACAAGGGACCTTTGCTGATATTAGCCGGGGCGGGGAGCGGAAAAACCAGAGTATTGACCCAGAGGATAGCAAGACTGATCCGGGACATGGATGTTTCTCCATATGCCATATTGGCCATTACTTTTACAAATAAAGCGGCCAAAGAGATGAAGGAGAGAGTTCAAAAGGCAGTGGGAGAAGGAAGTGAATACATACAGGTATCCACTTTTCATTCCACCTGTGTAAGGATACTCAGAAGATTTTGCGAATATATAGGCTATGAAAGAAGTTTCACCATATATGATTCGGATGATCAGAAGACTCTGGTAAAGAACATCTTAAAACAAAAGAATATAGATCCGAAACAGTTTAAGGAAAAAGCTATCCTTTCGAGAATATCAAAAGCAAAGGATGAGCTTATAGATCCTGAAAGATTCGAAGCTGAAGCGGTTGATCATTATGATAAAAAAGTGGCTGAAATATACAAGGAATATCAAAAACAGCTTAAGATCTGTAATGCCTTCGATTTTGATGACCTTATCTGTAAGACCGTGGAGCTTTTTAATACCTGTCCGGATGTGCTGAGATACTACAGGAACCGTTTCTGCTACATAATGGTGGATGAGTATCAGGACACCAATACAGCGCAGTTCGAATTTATCAGGCTTCTGGCGGAACACGAGAATGAAGAGGGCGAGATAGAGAGAAATCTCTGTGTGGTCGGTGACGATGACCAGTCTATATATAGATTCAGAGGCGCAAATATAAAGAACATCCTGAATTTTGAGAAGTATTATCCCGAGACCAAGGTTATCAAATTGGAACAGAATTACCGATCCACTCCGGAGATACTTCAGGTTGCCAATTCCGTGATCCACAACAATACGGAACGTAAAGATAAAAAATTATGGACTCAGAACGCCAAGGGTTCGGCTGTTCATTACAACCTTTACGGAGATGAGACCGGTGAGGCGGACGGCGTTTCGATAAAGATCCGGGAGATAATGGAAAGGACCGGCGCAGAATACAGAGACTTTGCGGTGCTTTACAGGACCAATGCCCAGTCCCTGTCTTTTGAAAAATCCATGCGAATGCATGATCTTAAGGCCAAGACCATAGGCACAGTTTCTTTCTTTGAAAGACGAGAGATCAAGGATATCATAGCCTACCTTAAGACCATTGATAATGCCAGGGATGACATTGCCACCAGAAGGGTTTTAAATGTTCCCAAAAGGGGAATAGGTAATACCACGGTGGAGAAGATCGGTAATTATGCGGCCGAAAACGAGCTGTCTTTTTATGAAGCACTGGCCAGGGCAGAGTATATACAGGGCCTTGAAAGATCGAGGGATAAAGCCAAAAGCTTTGTTGCTCTTATTGAAAGCATGAGGTACGAACGGAACAACAATAAGCTTTCGATAAAGAGCCTGATAAAAACAATAATCGAAGAGATAAGTTATATGGAATATCTCAGAGAAGACGATCCGGATACGGCGGAAGACAGGATACAAAACATAGAAGCTTTGGTTTCCTACGCAGACAGATATGAAACAGAGGAAGAAGATGCCACACTTACCGGATTCCTCGAATATTGCGGCCTTAATGCGGAAGAAGCGTCATCCGAAGATGATGAAGACGACGGGAATTACATCTCGTTAATGACTCTTCACAATGCAAAAGGTCTGGAGTTTCCTTATGTATTTTTAGCAGGAATGGAGGATGGTCTTTTCCCAAGCAATCTTTCCATCAATGCAGAGGACCCCATAGCTGAGATCGAAGAAGAGAGAAGGCTCTGTTACGTGGGAATAACAAGAGCAATGAAAGAACTTTTCCTTTCTGCGGCAAGAATGAGAAGGTTGTACGGCGACAGTCAGTTTAATATGCCGTCAAGATTTTTGAAAGAAATACCAAGATATTTATTGGACATGAGCAATTCATTTAATAATAATAGGAGGCAAAACTATATGGATAGCGAGATCAAGGAGAAAAAGCCTACTCCTGCCTACACCAAGGCAAACGGTGATGACGGGTATAAGAGACATGATGGGGGAGATCTTTCAGCTGAACCTTATGCTTTGAATTACAGCAAGATCTTTTCAAAGAGCAATGGGGGAGATACAACTTTGGCTTATGCCGAAGGTGATACCGTATCCCATATCAAATTCGGTACCGGTAAGGTCATTTCCATTGTAAAGGGCGGAAAAGACTACGAAGTTACCGTGGAATTTCCGGGCTATGGTACAAAGAAGATGATATCCTCCTTTGCAAATCTTAAAAAGGTAGATTGAACACAGATAAAAAAACAGCAGTTCCGATGCAGGAACTGCTGTTTTATTGATCATTCGTCCGTAGTCTTTTTATTTGTGTCCTCGGGAAGGGGAGCAACTCTTGAAAAGGCCATATCATAGCCGTCATTTCCGTAGTTTAAAGAACGGTTTACACGGCTGATGGTAGCTGTGGAAGCACCTGTCTCCTCGGCTATTTCGAGATAGGTCTTTTTAGCACGAAGCATAGCTGCTACCTGAAAACGCTGTGCGAAAGAAAGAATCTCGTTTACTGTGCAGATGTCTTCAAAGAAGCTGTAGCACTCCTCGTGATTCTTTAAACTGAGTACCGCATCAAAAAAATAGTCGACAGCGGGTGTCTTAATATTAATGCTCATTTCTCTTAAATCCTCCATTTTGCCCTATGGCAAAGTCATTTGCTTTTATATTTTAACACTACACAATTCTAAAGTAAATAGTTTAAAAAAAATAATTCCATTTAATTTATTTAAGTAGAAGTAATAATAATTAATTATCGCCACTTTGATAATTTAGTGTTGTAATTTGAGAAAAAAAGTGGTAAATATATTTGTTATATAAATTTTTTAACCTTTCAGGAGAAACCATAAACGGAGAGTTGATATGTTTAAAATTCTTAAAAAAGACATGTTATCGGACAACATAGTATTGATGGATGTGTATGCACCCAGAGTTGCAAGAAAGTGTCTTCCCGGACAGTTTGTTATTGTACGCCCCGATGAAAGAGGGGAAAGGATCCCTCTTACTGTCTGTGATTATGACAGAGAAAAGGAAAGCGTCACCATAGTTTTCCAGACTGTAGGAGCTTCTACAAAGATGATGGCTGCTTATGAGGTCGGCGATTCATTTTCGGATTTTACCGGACCTCTTGGATTACCTTCCGAGCTTTGCAAAGAAAGCATAGAAGATCTTAAAAAGAAGAAAATAATCTTCATGGCCGGCGGTGTTGGAACCGCACCTGTTTATCCCCAGGTAAAATGGCTTCATGAGCAGGGTATAGATGCCGATGTTATAATCGGTGCAAGAAATGAATCCCTTATCATCCTTGAAGATAAGATGAAGGAAGTTGCTGCAAATGTATATGTCACAACAGACGACGGAACAAAGGGCAGAAAGGGCAACGTAAACGACTGCCTTAAGTACCTTGTAAATGACCTTCATAAGACCTATGATCATGCGGTAGCTATAGGCCCCCTTATCATGATGAAGTTTGCATCCCTTCTTACCAAGGAACTGGGAATCCCCACAGTGGTATCAATGAACCCCATCATGGTTGACGGTACGGGCATGTGCGGCGCCTGCAGAGTATTGGTGGACGGAAAGGTTAAATTTGCCTGTGTTGACGGACCTGAATTTGACGGACATCTTGTTGACTATGACAATGCCATGATGCGTCAGAGATTATATAAGACAGAAGAGGGAAGAGCTCTTCTCGAACTCAGAGAAGGCGACACCCATCACGGCGGTTGCGGACATTGCGAGTAGAACAGGAGACGTTGGATAATGGAAGTAAAAGATAAAATGATACGCGTTCCCGTTAAAGAGCAGGAAGCGTCAAAAAGAGCAAAAAACTTTGATGAGGTTTGTCTCGGTTACAGCCTGGAAGAAGCCATGGCAGAGGCAAGCAGATGCTTAAAGTGTAAGAAACCCCAGTGCCAGACAGGCTGCCCCGTTGAGATCAACATTCCCGAATTCATAAGACATATAGAAGGCGGGGATATTGAAAATGCTTACAATGAAATAAGCAAGTATTCTGCACTTCCGGCAATCTGCGGACGTGTATGCCCTCAGGAAACACAGTGCGAAGCCAAGTGTATCAGAGGCATTAAGGGAGAAGCCGTATCCATCGGCAAACTTGAGAGATTTACCGCAGACTGGGCAAGAGAGCACAACATCAAGCCCATGGGAACCTCCGAAAAGAACGGTAAAAAGGTTGCGGTCATCGGATCCGGTCCTTCAGGTCTCACCTGTGCCGGTGAACTGGCAAAGAAAGGATATGACGTTACCATCTTTGAAGCACTGCATGAGGCAGGAGGCGTTTTGGTCTACGGTATACCCGAGTTCAGACTTCCCAAGGACACTGTTGTTAAGGCTGAAGTAGAAAATGTAAAGAGCCTTGGTGTTAAGATCGAGACCGATGTTATCGTAGGTAAGTCGGTTACCATAGATGAACTCATGGAGGAAGAAGGCTTTAAGGCTGTATTTATCGGTTCAGGAGCAGGACTTCCCAAGTTTATGGGTATTCCCGGAGAACAGGCCAACGGTGTATTCTCAGCCAATGAGTTCCTTACCAGAAACAACCTTATGAAGGCTTTCAGGGATGACTATGATACTCCTATAGCCAGAGGAAAAAAAGTTGCTGTCATCGGCGGTGGAAATGTGGCTATGGATGCTGCAAGAACCGCTTTAAGACTGGGCGCGGAGACCTATATAGTCTACAGACGTTCCGAAGCTGAACTTCCCGCAAGAGCGGAAGAAGTTCATCATGCAAAGGAAGAGGGCATCGTGTTTAAACTTCTTACCAATCCCAAGGAGATCCTTGTGGATGAAAACGGTTGGGTCAGGGGACTTACCTGTGTTGAGATGGAACTGGGTGAGCCTGATGCTTCCGGTAGAAGAAGACCCATCGAGAAAAAAGGATCGGATTTCACTCTTGATGTGGATACTGTGATCATGGCGCTGGGAACCAGTCCCAACCCTTTGATCTCCTCCACCACGGAAGGCCTCGAAATCAATTCCCATCAGTGCATAGTTGCGGAAGAAGTTACGGGAAAGACATCCCGCGAAGGCATATTTGCCGGCGGCGATGCGGTTACCGGCGCCGCTACCGTTATTCTTGCAATGCAGGCAGGTAAGCAGGCTGCAGCCGCAATTGATGAGTATCTGAAGAATAAGTAAAGTTTTTACACCTTTTTAGTTCAAAAAAATATAGTTAAATTAAGGCCATTGCTATGAGAAAATAGCAATGGTTTTTTTATGTTTAAAGCAGTAGTTTGGAGGTAACCTATGAAGAAAGATCGGATGAAAAAAACAGCATTGCTTTTGTGTGCGGTACTTACATTGGGACTGTTTTCCGCTTGCGGACAAGAGGAAAACGGTAAAGTAAATACCATTGAAGAGAGCAATTCTTCAACTCTGCCGGATGACAAGTCCGACATCACAGAGAACGATGCTGAGAATGATACTGTGAACAACATTATAACCGGTACGGTGAAGGAAGAAGACACCCTTAAAAAGTCTTCGGATGACGGAAAGATGAGAGACGGACTTACTGCTCTTGAAATTGCCGAACTTATGGGCGGAGGTATAAACCTGGGGAATACTATGGAAGCTACAGCCGGCAGAGAGAGCGCCGGAGTCGGTGCAGACCCTTCTGTTTATGAGACCGGCTGGGGACAACCCGTTACCACACAGAAAATGATCGACGGAATGAAGGATGCGGGCTTTGATACCATTCGTATTCCGGTAGGGTGGACCAGCGGTATGCATGTGGAAGAAAAGAACTATGACATAGATGCAAAGTTTATGGCAAGAGTTACTGAGATCGTGGATTATGCAAGAAATGCGGGTATGTATGCCATTATAAACGATCACTGGGATAACGGCTGGTGGGGCATGTTCGGATCCGACAGCGAGGAGACAAGAAATGAAGCCATGAAGCTTTATACATCCATGTGGAAGCAGATCGCGGAAAACTTTAAAGACTATTCCGACTACCTGATCTTTGAATCAGCCAATGAGGAATTGGGAGCTCGTTTCGATGAAAACAGCATTTTCTGTTCCGATTCGGAGACTACGGCACTTTCCACGGATGAAAAGTTCAGACTTTGCAATGAAGTAAATCAGGCCTTTGTTGATACGGTAAGAGCCACAGGAGGTAATAACGAAAACAGATTCCTCCTGATCGCAGGTTTTGGAACAGATATAAACAATACTCTTGATGACAGGTTTAAGATGCCTTTGGACAAGGCAGAAAAGAAACTTTTGGTTTCGGTACACTACTATGATCCTTCGGGTTATTGTATCTTCGGCTCCATAGATTCCTGGGGAGCAAAAACCGAATATACAAATATGAACAATGCCCTTGCAAAGATGGCTGCCTATACCGAAAAAGGAGTTGGCGTTGTTATAGGTGAATACGGTGTGTTGATGACAGACGGAAAAACACTCAGAGAAGGTGCAAAGGAATACACCACCAACTTCCTCAACAATTGCGATGTATACGGTTTTGTACCGGTGCTTTGGGATTGCAATGATCTTTATAACAGACAGGATGCTTCCATAATTGATGCTGACATGGCAACTCTTTATCTTAATCATTCTGCCGCATCACAGGCTTTGATCGGAAACGACTATGTAAGTATGGCACAGAAGGAGATGCAGACAGCCTATGATAATGCTCCCGATCCTTTTGTTTTGCCGGATGACAAAGCTATAGCCTGGCTTATGTATTCTTCATCCGACTGGAATGTATCCTATAGTGTGGGAGACACCTATACACCCGAATCCAAAACTGCGGGAGTGGTGGCAACTGATGTTTATGTCACCGGAGACGGAGAATACACAGTGGGTCTGGATTTTACCGGCACAGCGGCAGGATATGCCAACAGTGTGGTATTCAGTGCAGTAGGTATCGATAACGGTGAAAAACTCTTCCCCGGATGCCTCATGACTATCAGCGAGATCGTTATCAACGGAGAAAAGTACAATTACAATAAGCTTCCTTATTGTACTTCCGATGATATGAATTGTACCAGGATCAACCTTTACAATGAATGGATCTCCAAGATGAGTGAGGTTCAGGATATCAGAACACCTATGGGAAGAGCCACCTATGCGAGTCCTACCATCCTTGATCCTTCTGCTTTAGGGCAGGTTAAGACCATTTATGTGACCTTTAAATTAAAAACAAAATAGTTTTAGGGAATCTTTATAAAAAAATTGGCATTAGCACTTGACAAAGTTGAGTGCTAATGCTATTTTATTTTTATCAATTAGCACTCTAAACATTTGAGTGCTAACAACAAAAAATCGAATCTATTTACAGAAAGGAACCTGAGCTTTGGAAGTAGATGACAGAAAATGGACAATTCTTAATGCCATAATCAGAAATTATCTCGAGACCGGTGAACCGGTCGGTTCAAGAACTATTTCAAAGTTCACGGACCTTAATCTTTCTTCCGCTACCATCAGAAATGAAATGAGCGATCTGGAAGAGATGGGATATATAACCTCCCCTCACACTTCCGCAGGTCGTATTCCCACAGATAAAGCCTACAGGCTTTACGTGGACAAGATGATGGAAAGCAAGGACAAAGAGATCAAGGAGATAAAGACAATGCTCCTTGATAAAGCCGATAAGATGGAAAATCTTCTTGAGCAGGCCACAAAGCTTCTTGCCGCAAGTACCAATTACACGGCCATGGTTACCACACCCATGTACAGGAGCAAAAAGATCAAGTTCGTTCAGCTTACGGAAGTCAGTGAGTCCTCGATACTTGTGGTTATCCTTATTGAGGGTAATATAGTTAAGAATAAGGTGATAGAGGTTTCAAAGCCTATAGAACCCGAAACCATGTTGAAGCTTAATCTCATGCTTAACACCTTCCTTCAGGGGCTGGATCTTTCTGAGATCAATCTTGAGATCATAGGCAACATGAAAAAACAGTCCGAAGGTTTGGGCAGCGTCGTAAATGATGTCCTTGATGCAGTGGCTCAGGCATTGGGAGAAGAAGATAAGGTTAAGGTTTATACCAGCGGAGCTACCAATATACTTAAGTATCCCGAGTTGTCCTCCGGGGACAATGCTTCTGACATTCTCTACGAGATCGAAGAGAAAAAGGAACTTACGGAATTCATGAAAAAAGAAGACGCAGACGGGAATCCCATTCAGGTTTATATAGGAGATGAAGTTACCGTTGATTCCATGAAAGACTGTTCCGTGGTAACAGCCACCTATGAACTGGCCGACGGAATGTATGGCAAGTTCGGTATCGTGGGACCCAAGAGAATGGATTATGAAAAAGTGGTTTCCGCACTTACAACCATCAAAAATCAAATTAATGAGTTGATAAAGAAATAGCTGAAAGGAGAATATATCTTGAACGCCAAGGAATTGGAAAAAAAGGTAAAGAACAAGAATAAGGAGGAAGAGTCCAAAAAGGTTGATGATAAAGAAAAAGAGACCTTAGAGGACGAGAAGGAGACTGCAACGGCAGAAACCGAAGAAACCTCTGAGGGAGAAAAGACGGAACAGGAAAAAGAAGCTTCCGAAGAAAAGAAAGATGAAAAGGATGAGGAAGCTGTGAAAAGAAAGAAGGAAAAGAAAGACAAAAAGGATGTTGAGATCGAAGAGTTAAATGACAGGATACTTCGTCAGATGGCTGAATTCGACAATTATCGTAAACGTACCGAAAAAGAGAAAAGTGCAATGTTCGATATGGGTGCGAAAAACATAGTGGAAAAGATCCTTCCCGTTATCGACAATTTTGAGAGAGGTTTTGATATGCTTTCCGATGAAGAAAAAGCAAAGCCTTTCGCGGCAGGCATGGAAAAGGTTTATAAGCAGATGATGACCGGCCTTCAGGAAGCGGGACTTAAGGAGATCGAAGCTTTGAACTGTGAATTTAATCCTGACCTTCATAATGCGGTGATGCATGTTGAAGATGAGAACGCAGGCGAGAATACGATCGTCGAGGTTTTCCAGAAGGGTTATTATTATAAAGATACCATCGTAAGACATTCGATGGTTAAGGTTGCAAATTAGAAAAACGGCTGAATATCGGACTAAATTTAAATTTGTAAGGGGATCGGAAAGATTTCCTTATACCCAAGATTAGGAGGAAAAAGAAATGAGTAAGATTATTGGTATTGACCTTGGAACAACAAATTCCTGCGTCGCAGTTATGGAGGGTGGTAAGCCCGTTGTTATTACAAATCCCGACGGAGGAAGAACCACACCTTCAGTTGTGGCTTTCACAAAGACCGGTGAACGTATTGTAGGTGATTCCGCAAGACGTCAGGCAGTTACAAACTCAGAAAAGACCATCTCTTCAATTAAGAGACACATGGGTTCTGACTTCAGAGTAACAATCGATGATAAGAGATTTTCTCCTCAGGAGATCTCCGCAATGATCCTTCAGAAGTTAAAGGCAGATGCTGAAAGCTATCTCGGTGAGCCTGTCAAGGAAGCTGTCATCACAGTTCCCGCTTACTTCAATGATGCTCAGCGTCAGGCTACAAAGGATGCAGGTAAGATCGCAGGACTTGATGTAAAGAGAATTATAAACGAGCCTACTGCAGCAGCTCTTGCTTACGGTCTTGATAACGAGAGCGAGCAGAAGATCATGGTTTATGACCTTGGCGGCGGTACCTTCGATGTTTCCGTTATCGATATCGGCGACGGAGTTATCGAGGTTCTTGCTACAGCAGGTAACAACAGACTCGGCGGTGATGACTTCGATGACCGCGTTATGAGATACCTTATCGACGAATTCAAGAAGGCTGAGGGTGTAGATCTTTCAGCAGATAAGATGGCTGTTCAGAGACTTAAGGAAGCCGCTGAAAAAGCAAAGAAGGAACTTTCCACACAGACACAGACAAATATCAACCTTCCTTTCATTACAGCAACAGCAGAAGGACCTAAGCACCTTGACATCAATCTCACCCGTGCTAAGTTCGATGAACTTACAAGAGATCTTGTAGATGCTACCAGAGAGCCTGTTCAGACAGCTCTTCGCGATGCAGGTCTTACAGCAAGCGACCTTGGTAAGGTTCTCCTTGTAGGCGGATCCACAAGAATCCCCGCTGTTCAGGAACTTGTTAAGCAGATGACCGGTAAGGAGCCTTCAAAGAGCCTTAATCCCGATGAATGTGTTGCTATCGGTGCTGCTATTCAGGGTGGTACCCTTGCAGGCGAGGGCGGATCCAAGTCCGTACTTCTCCTTGATGTAACACCTCTTACCCTTTCCATTGAGACACTGGGTGGTGTTGCTACACCTCTTATTGAGAAGAACACAACCATTCCCGCTAAGAAGAGTCAGGTATTCTCAACAGCGGAAGATGGCCAGACAGCAGTAGATATCAACGTTGTTCAGGGTGAAAGAAAGTTCGCAAAAGACAACAAGTCCCTTGGACGCTTCAGACTGGACGGCATCCCTTCAGCTCCCAGAGGAGTACCGCAGATCGAAGTTACATTCGATATCGATGCAAACGGTATCGTAAATGTTTCCGCTAAGGATCTTGGTACCGGTAAGGAACAGCACATCACCATCACGGCAGGAACAAACCTTTCCGATGATGATATAGCAAAGGCTGTTAAGGAAGCTGCTGAGTATGAAGCTCAGGATAAGAAGAGAAAGGACGCCGTAGATACAAAGAACGAGTGCGATTCCTTCGTATTCCAGACTGAAAAGTCATTAAAGGAGATCGGCGACAAGCTTCCTGAAAGCGATAAGGCAAATGTTCAGAGAGATCTTGATAACCTTAAGGATCTTGTTAACAAGGCAAATCCCGAAGTAATGACAGAAAACGAGGTCAATGACCTTAAGGCTGCAAAGGAAAGACTCATGGAGTCCGCTCAGAGCTTGTTCTCAAAACTTTATGAGCAGAACCAGGGCGGAGCTCAGGGCGCTGGTCCTGACATGGGAGCCAACGGATTTAACGGCGGAAATGCCGGAAACAGCGGATCCGCAAACAACAACGATGATGTTGTAGACGGTGACTTCAGAGAAGTTTAATATTAAATAATATTACCTTCACAGGGGCGTTTTACACGCCCCTTGTGGGTTATTCAAGGAAAAGGACAAAAGTTGCCCTTTGGTCCTTTTAAAATAAATTGTAACATGAGGAATTTTTATGGCAGACAATAAGCGCGACTACTATGAGGTGCTGGGAGTTACCAAGAACGCCTCCGATGATGAGATAAAAAAAGCATACAGAGTCCTGGCTAAGAAATACCATCCCGACTTGAATCCTGGAAATAAAGAAGCCGAAGAGAAGTTTAAAGAGGCTTCTGAAGCCTATGCGATCCTTTCTGATGCCGATAAGAGAAGAAAGTATGACCAGTTCGGCCATGCTGCTTTTGAAAACGGCGGAGGAGCAGGTGCCAGCGGTTTCGGATTCAGCGATATGGGAGATATTTTCTCCAATTTCGGAGATATCTTCGGAGATCTGTTTGGCATGGGCGGTTTTGGTGGCGGAAGAAGAAGTTCTTCGAGTGCCAATGAACCTCAGAAGGGTTCCAGCATCAGAATAGGTGTTACCATCAGCTTCGAAGAAGCTGTTTTCGGAACAAAGAAAGAAGTTACCTTTAACGGTCATGAAAACTGTCCCGAATGTAACGGTACAGGAGCTAAAAAAGGCAGCTCTCCCGAGACCTGTCCTCAATGTAAAGGAAGAGGTCAGGTTATATTCCAGAGACAGTCTTTATTCGGCATGACGCAGAGCGTTCAGGTCTGTCCTCAATGTCGCGGTAAAGGAAAGATAATCAAGGATAAGTGTCCCAACTGCTATGGCGAAGGCGTCATTGCAAAGAAGAGGACCATAGAAGTTTCCATTCCTGCAGGCATAGATGACGGACAGGCAGTACGCCTTAGCGGTCAGGGAGAGCCCGGAACCAACGGTGGACCGAGAGGCGATATCCTTGTGGAAGTTACGGTTAAGCCTCATCCTATTTTCCAGAGAGACGGAATGGATCTTTATTCCAATGTGCCTCTTCCATTTACCAAGGCGGCTCTCGGCGGAGACATGAGGATAAAGACCATCGACGGAGATGTGATATACACGGTTAATCCCGGAACTCAGACAGATACCAGGATCAGACTTCGCGGTAAAGGCGTTCCTTCCATCAGGAATGCTTCTACCAGAGGTGATCTTTACGTAAATTTTGTTGTTCAGGTTCCTTCCAAGCTCACCAAAGAACAGAGAGATATCCTGGAAGCTTACGACAGAACATTAACAGATATTCCCAATGCAGGTGATTCGGGGAAAAATAAAAAGAGATCCAAATGATCTTTTTAAGACCAACGGACAGTACTTGCCCGTTGGTCTTTTTGATTTTGTCACGGAGTACACAATTGGTTTACCTTTTAAGAAAAGTGTGTTAAAATCCGAAGTTACGGGGGCATGCAAATGTACAGATTTTTTATAAACGAAGAACAGCATAATGAAAATGAGATCCGGATCACGGGAGAGGATGTAAACCATATTAAAAATGTTTTACGTCTTAAAGAAGGAGACAGGATAGTTCTGTGTAACGGTGAAAACAGGGATTATATCTCGGAGATCTCGGATGAGGGATCAAAAAGTGAGATCCTGTGCAGGGTCGTGGAAACAAAAAACTCAGCTACAGAACTTCCGATAAAGATGGTTCTTTACCAGGGTCTTCCCAAAAAAGATAAAATGGAACTCATAATCCAAAAATGTGTTGAGCTGGGTGTTTCCGAGATCGTTCCGGTGATCATGAAAAGATGTATCGTGAAACTCGAGGATGACAAGGCGGAAGCAAAGAAAAACGCCAGATGGTCGGAAATCTCAAGAGCGGCCGCAAAACAATGCGGAAGAGGAAAAATACCTGTTATAGGAAAAGCATTAAGTTTTAAAGAGGCTCTGAAGAATGCCTTAGATGAGGATCCGGGGCATTTGCTGGTACCCTATGAAAATGAAGAGGGGATAGCTTCCATAAGAGAATTTATAAAAGAGCTTAAGAACTCTTTAAAAGAAGACCCGGATAACAGACCCACAGTTTCGATATTTATAGGACCCGAGGGAGGGTTTGAAGAAAGTGAGATAGAAGCTGCTCTGAATGCTGGAGCTCACACCGTGTCTTTGGGACAAAGGATATTAAGAACGGAAACGGCGGGCTTTACCACCGCGGCAATTTTGATGTATGAAACGGAGACCCATTAATGATAGCATATCTTGATAACGCTGCAACAACGAAAGTATCCAAAAGCGTTTATGATAAAATGACTTCAATTTATCTGGAGGATTTCGGTAATCCTTCTTCCATGCATAGGATAGGGATGGAGGCTGAAAATTATATAAAAGGATCAAGAAAGATAATATCAGATATCCTTAAATGTGATCCCGGAGAGATAGTCTTTACTTCCGGTGGAACCGAATCCAATAACACGGCGCTTATCGGAACGGCTCTGGCCAATTCCAGAAAAGGCAAGCATATAATTTCCACCAGAATGGAGCACGCTTCGGTTTATAATCCTTTGTTTTTCCTGGAAAGCATGGGTTATGAGATATCCTTTGCTCCCGTTGATAAGGACGGGCATGTGATCATAGACGCACTTACCGACCTGATAAGGGAAGATACCATCCTTGTTTCGGTTATGTTTGTTAATAATGAGATAGGAAGTATCAATGACATAGGGGCTGTATCAAAGGCCGTAAAGGAAAAGAATCCCAACATAATTTTTCACGTGGATGCCATTCAGGCATTCGGTAAAATGAAAGTGATACCCAAAAATCTCGGTATAGATCTGCTTTCGGTTTCGGGGCACAAGATCCTGGGACCTAAAGGAAGCGGCTTTTTGTATATCAAGAAGGGTACCAGGATCAAACCCTATATCTATGGCGGAGGCCAGGAAAAGGGCATGAGATCCGGTACGGAAAATGTTCCGGCCATCGGAGGATTGGGGCAGGCGGCTTTTGATGCATATGAGGCTCTGGATAAAAACAGAGAGAAAATGTATGCGCTTAAGGAAAAACTTATAAGAGGGCTTCTTGAACTGGATAATGTACGGGTTCATACCTTCGGAAACAGCGGTGAAAACATTCCCGACCTGCACGAAAAGATACTTAAGACCGCTCCTCACGTGGTGAGCTGCGGATTTGAAGGCTTAAGCAGGAGCGAAGTCCTGCTTCACGCTCTGGAGGATAAGCAGATCTATGTATCATCCGGATCCGCGTGCTCTTCAAATCATCCCGATATTTCAGGAACCTTAAAGGCTATAGGAGTGGATGGCAAATACCTTAATTCCACCCTCAGATTCAGTTTTGCGCCTACCACCTGCGAAGAGGAGATAGACATGACGCTTGAAGCTCTGAAAGAACTTTTGCCCGTACTCAGGAAATACACGAGGCATTGAAGATGGAATACAGGAATTATATTTTTGACTTCTACGGTACCTTGTGTGACATAAATACAAACGAGAACAAACCCTCTTTGTGGAAAAAGACAGCCGAGATCTATTCGGCTTACGGCGCTTTTTATAACGGAAGGGAGCTTAAACGGGCCTATAAAGAAGCTATAAAGTCAGACTGCCTTAAACATTCCGAAGAAGAATATTACGAGCCGGATGTTACCGGGGTTTTTAAGACATTGTTTAACCTTAAAGGAGTACAGATCACCGAAGATGAGGCAAGAAATACGGCCATAACCTTCAGAGCTTTGTCAAGGTCTTATATACGTTTGTATCCGGGAGTGGAGGAATTGCTTGGATCGCTTAAAAAAAGAAATAAGAAGATCTATCTTCTCTCAAATGCACAAACGGATTTTACAAGGCCTGAGATCACTATGCTCGGTATCGGTCATTTTTTTGACGGCATATTTATTTCGTCGGAACAGAAGGTTAAGAAACCCGGCAGATTATTTTTTGAAAGACTTCTTAAAACGTATTCGCTAAAGCCCGAAGAAAGCATTATGATCGGTAACGACGAATCGGCGGATATAGCGGGAGCCATGGAAGTGGGAATGGATTCTCTTTATATTCATTCCAATATATCGCCCGGAGAATATGGAAAACTTAAACCCACCTATTGCATTCCCGACGGAGATTTTAAACGTATCAAGGAACTGATATTAAATTAATATATATAAGATGGAGGTTGTATGGCTGATAAATTACTTAAAAGAAATGAAGTACCGGTAGAAGAGACCTGGGATCTTTCACTTTTATATAAAAGTGACGAGGAACTGAACGGGGATATAGAAAAAGCAAGGGGACTTGTTAAGAAAATAATTACTTTTAAGGGGAAACTGAATTCGGCAGAGGCTGTAAATGACTGCCTTTCCCTCTATGAGCAGTTCATTGTTATAGCCGATCACGCAACTAATTATGTGGGGCTGGATGCGGAAACCGATCACACAAATTCTGCCGTGATGGAGAAGAACGAAAAAGTAAGCAATATCTTTAATGAACTTGAAACAGAGATCACCTTTATGGACAGCGAAATAGCCCGAGCTGATGAAGAAGTGCTTAAAAAGGCTATGGAAACATGCGACAGACACAATACCTATCTTAAAAATGTGCTGAGAAGCAAGCCTCATATGCTTTCGGATGAAACGGAAAGAGCATTGGCAGCATTAAATCAAACCCTTAACGCACCCTATGATACTTATCTGGCAGCTAAGCTTGCGGATATGAAATTCCCTGATTTTGAGGTGGACGGAGTTAAATATCCTTTGGGCTATTCTCTTTTCGAGGATGATTATGAATATGACTCAAGGACAAATGTAAGACGTGCCGCTTTCAGAGCTTTTTCCGACAAGCTTAAGGAGTACAGAAATGTTACGGCTACGGCTTACAATCAATGTGTAAGATGCGAAAAGACTCTTGCGGATCTTAGGGGCTTTGACAATGTTTTTGACAGCCTTCTTTTTGATCAGGAGGTTACGGAGGATCTATACAACAGACAGATCGATCTGATCATGTCCAAATTGTCTGTGCATATGAGAAAGTATGCAAGGCTCATTAAAAAGCTGTATAAACTGGACAAGATGACCTATGCGGATCTGAAACTTCCGATCGATCCGGATTTCAGCCCCAAGGTTACCATAAAAGAAGCCAGGGAATACTGCGTAAAGGGACTTTCGATCCTGGGACCCGAGTATGTAAAAATGGTAGAAGAAGCCTTTGACAACCGTTGGTTTGATTTTGCCAACAACGAAGGAAAATGTACCGGAGGTTTTTGTTCCAGTCCTTACCGCAAGAATTCCTACATCCTTCTTTCCTTTAACGGCCGTATGTCGGATGTATTCACTATGGCTCATGAATTGGGCCATGCAGGTCATTTTAAGGCTTGCGGAGAAGCTCAGGGACCATTGGATACCGATCCTTCGGGTTATTTTGTAGAATCACCCTCCACTATGAATGAACTCCTTCTGGCTCATTATCTTCTTAAGACCAATAACGAACCCAGATTCAAGAGATGGGTATTGGCTAACATGGTTGGAAACACTTATTATCATAACTTTGTAACCCACCTGCTTGAAGCCGCTTATCAGAGAGAGGTTTATAAGATAATAGACAAGGGTGGAAGTGTTCAGGGAGATACTCTGGACAGCATTTTTACCGATGTCCTTAAAAAATTCTGGGGAGATGAGGTGGAACTCACAGAAGGTGCGGAACTCACCTGGATGAGACAGCCTCATTACTATATGGGCCTCTATTCCTATACCTACAGTGCCGGACTTACCATTGCCACTGCAGCCTGTGACAGAATAGAAAAGGAAGGAAGCAGAGCGGTGGAGGACTGGAAAAGAGGACTTTCCATGGGAGGAAAGCTTTCACCGCTTGAGTTTGCGCAAAATGCGGGTGTGGATATATCCACGGATGCACCTCTGCTTCGCACCATTGAGATCATTGGCGGCTACATCGACGAGATAGAACGGTTAAGTGAAGAAATAGTATAGTTGATGTGAACTGTTATATTTTTCTATAACAAAATGTTTACATTTATATCATTGAATCTGTATTTTTGCGGGTGTATCATATTGGCGATTTAAATTGATGACTGTAAGATGATAGAACAGTGAGGTGGATATATGTATACATGCAGATGGTGTGGAAAGATCCTGCTTGAAGCACGGAACGAATCGGAAGCTATTTGCGGACCCTGTCGCATAAAGGAAGCGGAAACCCTTAAAAAACTGGCTGTTGCCATGTCCAAGAATCCGGGAATGAATGCGATGGAACTGGCCCAGGCATCAGGCGTGCCTCTTTCCAAGGTAAGCTATTTTATGAAAAACGGAAAAATAAAGCAAAGATAAAAAGGATGCCTCTCCTGTTAAGGGAGAGACATTTTTTATGCTTTTTTCATTAAGTTTTCGTTATACTGTGATATAATACCTTCGTTTATCAAATGAAGTTATAGAGAGGTAACATATGATCAAGATCCTGATGAAGAGTATCCGCGAATATAAGTCCCCGTCTGTTCAGACGCCTCTTTTTATGTGCGGAGAAGTAAGTATGGAAGTTTTGCTTCCCTTTGTTATGGCAAAACTTATCGATGAATTGGAAAGAAACAATCTTAAAATGGTTTTGAGTTATGGCGGTATTCTTATCGTTATAGCCATACTCAGCCTGTTCTTCGGAACAATGTCAGCCCGCAGAGCGGCTGTGGCCAGTTGCGGATTTGCGAAGAATCTGCGTCATGACCTTTTTCATAAGGTTATGGATTTCTCATTTTCCGATGTGGACAGATTTTCACCTTCGTCTTTGGTCACAAGACTTACCACAGATGTATCCAATCTGCAGAATGCCTATGCGATGATCATACGTATGGCGGTAAGAGTACCCCTTATGTTCCTGTTTTCCATCATAATGGGGTGCAGGATCAACTGGAAGCTTACCATGATCTTTCTGGCTATAGTGCCTTTTCTCGGAGGAGCCATTCTTTTGATCGCCTCCAAGGCGCATAAGATATTCAAAAGAATATTTAAGAAATATGATGCTTTAAACAATTCGGTACAGGAAAATGTTTCCGCCATCCGTGTTGTAAAAGGCTTTGTAAGAGAAGATTATGAGATAGAAAAGTTCAATCAGAGATCTGCGGACGTCAGAGATGACTTTACTCATGCGGAAAAGCTTCTGGCGCTTTTTAATCCCGTAATGAACTTCTTTATGAATGTGAGCATGCTCCTTATATGCTATCTGGGAGCAAAGGTTATAATCACCACCGCCAATGATCCGGTTCCGGAACTTACCACCGGTGATCTTTCCTCTCTTACAAACTACGGTGTTAAGATCTTATCTGCCCTTATGATGCTGGGCTTTGCCTTTGTAATGATCACAATGGCCTCCGAAGCCGGTAACCGTATCGTGGAAGTGCTCAAGTATGAACCCACACTTACCGGAGAACCCAACGGACTTACCTCTGTGCCCGACGGAAGCATCAGATTTAAAAATGTTTCTTTTAAGTATTCCGACGGAGCCACAAGAAATTCCCTTGAGAACATAAATCTGGACATAGAGAGCGGAAAGACCGTGGGTATCATAGGTGGTACAGGTTCTTCCAAGACCACATTGATCCAGCTGATATCAAGACTTTATGACGCCACCGAGGGTGAAGTGCTGGTGGGCGGTCACAATGTTAAGGATTATGATCTTAAGTCACTTAGAGATCAGGTGGCTGTTGTGCTTCAAAAGAATATTCTTTTTGCCGGTACCATAAAAGAGAATATGAGATGGGGTAATAAAGAAGCCACAGACGAAGAGATCGTTGAAGCTTGTAAAGCAGCCTGTGCGGATGAGTTTGTCCGCAATTTCCCCGACGGATACGATACCTACATCGAACAGGGCGGTACCAATGTGTCCGGAGGTCAGAAACAGCGACTTTGCATAGCCCGGGCCCTTCTTAAAAAACCGCGCATATTGATCCTGGACGACTCCACATCTGCCGTTGATACCAAGACGGATGCCATGATCAGAAACAGTTTCAAGAAATCCATACCCGGAACTACAAAGATCATTATCGCCCAGAGAGTGTCTTCCGTAGAGGATGCTGACGAGATCCTTGTTATGGACGGCGGAAAGATCGTTGAACGCGGTACAAGCCGTGAACTAATAGATATGAACGGTATATATGCCGAAATATATGAAACACAGACCAAAGGAAAGGAGGAATAAGCCATGCCGGGACCTATCAGAAGATTGGGACCTCGTCCCCAGATCAAAAAGGGAGTATTTACCAGGCTGTTAAAAACCGTTTTTGGTTATTACGGACCTCAGCTTGCAGTGGTTGGTGTATGTCTGCTGCTGGCGGCTGTTTCTCAGATTTCCATGAGCGTGTTCATGAAAAAACTGATCGACGACTGCATTACTCCCGGGATCAAGAACGGATGGGATGCGGTCGCCGAAAATACGATCAAGCTCATCAGTGTTCTTGCGTGCATATATTTGCTCGGCGTTATATGTTCCTTCATATATACAAGGATAATGGCCGTGGTCTGCCAGGGATCTTTGAAAAAGTTCAGAGATGCCATGTTTGATAAGATGCAGACCCTTCCCATTAAGTACTTTGACACTCATGCACACGGTGACATCATGAGTACCTATACCAATGATACAGATGCTGTAAGACAGCTGATAGGCCAGAGCCTTCCTTCATTGTTTTCTTCGATCATAATGATCGTAGGACTTGTGTTTGTAATGATGTATTTCAGTATGTGGTTGTTCCTGATGGTACTGTTTGCTCTGTTTATCATCGGAAAAGCAGGTGCTCATTTTGGCGGAAAGAGCGGTAAATACATGGTGGGAAGACAGAAATCACTTGCAAAAGAGGAAGGGTTTGTCGAAGAAATGATGACCGGCCTCAAGGTGGTAAAGGTTTTCACTCACGAACAGGAAGCCAAGAATGATTTTGACAAGCTCAACGATCAGCTTTACGAAGACTCCATGCAGGCAGATAAAAACGGTAATGTTCTCGGTCCTATCACCAATAATGTGGGTAACATTTTCTATGTTCTGATCGCGGTTTTCGGAGCAAGTCTCTTTGCGCTGGGAGCTGTCAATGTAAGCTTACAGGGTATTGTTCCTCTTACCTTGGGCGTTGTCGTTACCTTCCTCGGAATGTTCGGACAGCTTTCTCAGATGGTGGGCCAGATGTCCCAGCAGATCACCATGGTAATGATGGGTATCGCCGGAGCCGGCCGTGTATTTGATCTTATAGATGAAAAGCCGGAAGAGGATCACGGATATTGTGAACTTGTAAATGTTAAGAAAAATGAAAAAGGTGAACTTGTAGAGACCGAAGAGAGCACCAATCTCTGGGCATGGAAGCATCCTCATCAGGAACAGGGTACTGTTACCTATACAGAACTAAAGGGAGAGATCGAACTTGAAAATGTGGATTTCGGTTATGTTCCCGATAAACTCGTTCTGGAAGATGTATCTCTTCATGCTAAGGCAGGAGAAAAATTCGCCTTTGTGGGAGCTACAGGTGCAGGTAAGACCACAATAACCAATCTTATAAACAGATTTTATGATATTCCCGACGGAAAGATACGTTTTGACGGTATTAACATAAATAAGATCAAGAAACCTGACTTAAGAAGATCTTTGGGCCTTGTTCTTCAGGATGTAAACCTCTTTACGGGTACAGTTATGGACAATATCAGATACGGAAGACTTAATGCCACGGATGAAGAATGTATCGAAGCAGCAAAGCTTGCCAACGCACATGACTTTATCACTCGCCTTCCCGAAGGATATAATACCATGCTTACCGGAAACGGAGCTTCGCTTTCCCAGGGACAGAGACAGCTTTTGTCCATTGCCAGAGCGGCTGTTGCAAATACTCCCGCAATGATCCTTGACGAAGCCACCAGTTCCATTGATACCAGAACGGAGGCTCTTGTTCAGAACGGTATGGATAAACTGATGGAAGGCAGAACGGTATTTGTTATCGCTCACAGACTTTCCACCGT
This sequence comes from Lachnospiraceae bacterium, assembly GCA_016287765.1. The sequence goes on along the minus strand of JAEEWS010000001.1, from coordinate 76,216 downwards.
TAGAAATGCAAAATCTATTATCGTTTTGGATCATGGACATATTATCGAGAGAGGTTCCCATGACGAACTTATCAATAAAAAAGGTGTTTATTATCAGCTTTACACCGGTGCGTTTGAAATGGAATAAAAGCATATAAAACAGCGGAATTGACCAATACTAACGGATTTCGGAGTAATACCGGGATCCGTTATATATTACCTCGAAAAAAAATGTAATAATATTTTTGCATTTTCTATTGACAGCAGATTACTTTTGGTGTATAAAGTTAGCATTGGCTAACGGATGTGGCCTTAATATTTGAACAAACGGTTAGCGTGAGCTAACACGATATATTTAACTAAGCCTTTTATCCTTTATTTAATAGATATGTTGTTGGTTGTAATAAAAAGTTACCCACGGTTTTACCGTGGGTCTTTTTATATGTCCCCTTTACAAATAAATGTTTGTCTGATATAATATTCAAGAATTATGTTATAAAACAAAAATCTTGAAATAAATCATTTGATCACAGTGAGGTAGCTAATATGAAGGAACAGTTATTGGAAGAGTTCGAAAGAGTTTTTGGCGGAACGGAAGACTGCAGGGTTTTCTTTGCCCCCGGAAGAGTTAATCTCATAGGAGAGCACACGGATTATAACGGCGGACATGTTTTTCCCTGCGCTCTTACCATAGGGACCTACGGTGTTGCCAGAAAGAACGGTATGGATACCTGCAGGTTTTACTCCATGAATTTTTCAAATCAGGGAGTAAAGGCAGTTAATCTGGATGATCTTGTATATGACAGAGAGGAATACAACTGGGCAAATTATCCTATGGGTGTTATTTCCATGCTGAATGAGAATGAAGTGAGAGTAGATGAAGGCATAGACCTTTTGATCTTCGGAAATATACCCAATGCTTCAGGGCTTTCCTCTTCAGCGTCTCTTGAGGTGCTTACGGCTTTTGCCTGCAGAGAACTTTTCGGGTTTGATATGAGTTTACAGGATATCGCATTACTTTCCCAAAAAGCCGAGAATAAATTTATCGGTGTAAATTGCGGTATCATGGATCAGTTTGCCATTGCTATGGGCAAAAAAGACAATGCAATTTTCCTTGATACGGCTACATTAAAATACGAATACGCGCCTATCGAACTTAAGGATGCTAAGATCGTTATCACCTGTTCCAACAAAAAAAGAGGACTGGGTGATTCGAAATATAACGAGAGAAGAAGCGAATGTGAGGAGGCTTTAAAAGCGATCCGTACCGTTAAGAACATAAGTTCTCTGGGAGAACTCAGCGAAAGTGAGTTCGAAGAGGTTAAGTCCGTGATCGGTGATGAGACAAAGATCAGACGTGCAAAGCATGCGGTTTATGAGAATATGAGAACCATCAGAGCTGTGGATGCACTTAAGGCCGGAGATTTAGAGACATTCGGAAAGTTGATGAATGATTCTCATCTTTCTCTTCAAAAGGATTATGAAGTTACCGGTATTGAACTTGATACGATAGTCGAAACATCATGGAAGGTACCCGGTGTGATCGGGGCAAGAATGACCGGAGCAGGCTTTGGCGGATGTACCGTTGCCATAGTTAAAAAGGCGAATGTGGATGAGTACATTAAGACTGTGGGTGATACCTATCTTGCAAGGATCGGTTATGCTGCTGATTTTTATACGGTAGAGATCGGAAACGGTCCGGTTGAACTCTGATCAGAAATAATAAGATGAAGAATAGAATTGAAAGCAGGAGAATAAAATGACTATTTCCGAATGCATTAACTGGCTGGTGGAATATGGTATCACATGTGGCCTTACAGAAGAAGAGGACAGGATATATAAGACAAACAGTCTTATGGAAGCATTAAAACTTAATGAGATAGAAGAAGGTAAAGGAGAAATACCTGTATCCCGCGATAATTTGGACACGGTCCTGGAAGAAGTGCTGGACTATGCGGTGAATAACGGGATCATTGAGGAGGGCATTACTTCAAGAGATCTTTTTGATACAAAGATCATGGGATTACTTACTCCCTTACCCAGTACTGTTATAAGAAGATTTAACGGATTAAAGGAAAAGGATACCAAGGCAGCCACCGACTATTTCTACAAGTTGTCCGGGGACTGCAACTACATTCGCACAAACCGCGTCAAAAAGGATATGAAATGGAAGATAGAGTCCGATTACGGTCAGATCGATATTACCATCAATCTTTCTAAACCGGAAAAGGATCCGAGAGCCATTGCGGCTGCAAAGTTAATGAAAAAGTCCGGATATCCGGCTTGCCAGCTTTGCGTTGAAAACGAAGGCTATGCAGGAAGAACAGATCATCCCGCAAGGCAGAATCTTAGGATCATCCCTCTGGTCATGAATAATGAGGATTGGGGATTTCAATATTCACCCTATGTTTATTACAATGAACACTGTATCATTCTGAACCGCAAACATGTACCCATGAAAATAGACAGGGCCACGTTTGTAAAACTTTTGGATTTTGTTGAACAGTTCCCTCACTATATTCTTGGTTCCAATGCGGATCTTCCCATTGTTGGCGGATCCATTCTTACCCATGATCATTTTCAGGGCGGTAATTATGAATTTGCCATGGCCAGAGCAGGTATAGAAAAGCCTGTCGCTATAAAGGGATACGAAGATGTGGAAGCAGGCATAGTTAAATGGCCTATGTCTGTTATCAGACTAACTTCTGACAGTAAGGACCGAATTATCTCCCTGGCCGACAAGATCCTTGGCATATGGCGCGGATATACGGATGAGAAAGCTTTTATTTTCGCAGAGACCGACGGAGAGAAGCATAATACAATTACCCCCATAGCGAGAATGAAGAACGGAAAGTACCAACTGGATCTTGTCTTGAGAAATAACATTACCACAGAGGAGCACCCTCTGGGAGTTTATCATCCTCACAGTGAACTTCATCACATCAAGAAAGAAAATATCGGCCTTATCGAAGTAATGGGCTGTGCCATCCTTCCTGCCAGATTAAAGAAAGAATTGGCGGAAGTGAAGACGGCTTTGATAAACGGAACGGATATTACGGAGGATCCTGTTCTTGGTCAACATGCTCTCTGGGTTAAGGAGCTCAGAGATGATTACGGTAAATTTTATGCCGAAACTGTTGACGATATCATTAAGAACGAAGTCGGTAAAGTATTTGTTAAAGTACTGGAGGATGCGGGAGTTTATAAGTGCAACGAAGAAGGAAGAACCGCATTCTTTAGATTTATTGATAAGATTAATGAATAATGATCACAAAGATTCGAAGACCTTACAGTCTTCGAATTTTTGTGGTAATATTAATGCGACAGTACTCATTTTTTTCTTGCAAATGGATAGGTAAACCATTAAACTATGGATGTTGTTTTTTTAAACAGATAATGTCGTTTGGCAGGGATAAGAGGATAAGATGGAAAACAATTTAAAGGATCAGAAAAAAGAAGGGGCAGTTGAAGAAACACAGGAACAGACCTCTCTTGACAAAGCAAAAGCCAATCTTAAAGAAGCGCTAAGCTGGCTTTTAATGCTTGTCATAGTCATCGTGGTGTCATACTTTATCACCAATCACCTGATACTAAAAGCCGAAATACCCACCGGTTCCATGAAAAATACGATCATGGAACATGATAGAGTCATAGGCTGGAGACAGTTTAAAACCATTGAAAGAGGGGACATAGTCATATTTCCCGCTTTGGAGTACGCCGGAGAAGACTGTCTTTACGTAAAAAGAGTCATCGGGCTTCCGGGAGAAACACTGGAGATACATGACGGTGCGGTTTATATAAACGGAAATGTATTAAAGGAAACTTATCTTCCCGAAGAAATGAATAATGAATTCGGCCCTTACAAGGTACCTGAGGGTTGTTATTTCCTTTTGGGTGACAACAGGAATTTTTCCGGAGACGCTCGTTATTGGGCAAAGAATAAATATGTTTCCGAGGATGATATATTGGCCAAAGTCATATTTAAATACAGTCCTTCCTGGGAGTGGATGAAAAAGCCCGAATATTAATTCTATAAAAATGCTTGAATAATCAATTACTTAAATTTTTAAATTACGGAGTCGATCATGAATAAAGAAACTACTACATCGGAAACACTTGAAATACGCGGCAGCAAAGTAAAGAAAAGTATCAAAAAATATATTCCCGCGATTGAGACGAAAATACTTGTGATCATGAGCTTGATGGTGGCTGTACAGTTTGTGCTTGAAAGAGTTGCTTCAATAGATACACCTATTTCAAGACTCAGCTTTACTTTCGTCGGCAGAGCGGTTACGGGCGCCTGCCTGGGTCCTTTTTACAGCGCTATCGTCGGTATAGTGGCCGATATTCTGGGATGTTTTTACAAAGGATATACTCTTAATCCGGGTATCACCTTTGCAGCAGCTTTAAGAGGAGTTACATTCGGTATTTTCCTCTGGAAAAAGCAGAATGTTTCAAATATAATCGCCGCAGCTCTTTTTGATCAGTTTGTGGCAGGACTGCTTGTTACTACGGTTTCTCTTTTCTGGTTCGGAGGTATCCCCTTTACTTCTGAGACCATTTTAACCAGACTTATCCAGTGTATATTCATATTTATCATTGAAGTGATATTCCTTCTTGCTACCAGAAAGAATCTTTTCGTACAGATAAAAAAATACCTGTCGGTAATGAGTGTCAGCGACAGGATCTGATACGGGTCTGTTTACTTTTTAGGTGATCGTAATTTCCCTAAAATGTGAACAGCAGCCGTTCGGCTGCTGTTCGAGGGGGAGTTATGAAAAAATTTATAAAAAGTAAATAAGTAGGGGAGAGAAAAACTACCTTACGGTAATTTTCCATACCGACCGTACTTCCCGTTCGGTACAAATACATAATACCACAAAAATGTGTTTCATTTGTGTTCTTGAAGTAAATATTTAATAAAAAAAGTTTTTATAAGAGGTAAACAAAATGGCAACCATCAGGACATTCAAAGCATTGAGACCCGCTGCAAGCCTTACGGACAGGGTTGCGGCTCTTCCCTACGATGTTTATAACAGAGAAGAAGCAAGGATCACCGCACTTAAGGATCCGATTTCATTTTTAAACATTGACAGACCGGAAACTCAGTTCCCCGAAGATCAGGACATGTATGCGCCTCAAGTGTACGAGAAGGCGAAAGATATGCTTGATTCGGAGATCGCTGACGGTACTTTTGTTGAGGATGAAAAGGCCTGCTATTATCTTTATGAACTCACAATGAACAAAAGATCCCAGACAGGTATCGTGGCTTGTGCATCCATCGACGATTATGTTAACGGCATTATTAAAAAGCATGAGAACACCAGAGCAGATAAGGAACTGGATAGGATAAAACACGTGGATACCTGTTCCGCTCAGACCGGACCTATCTTTCTTGCTTACAGAAGTGATGAGATGATCGAGAAGACCGTAAAGAAAGTTAAAACCACAGCTCCTGTGGCTGACTTTATTTCTGAAGACGGAATCACACACAGAGTCTGGGTGATATCCGATGAGCAGGATATAGAAACAATAAAAAAACGTTTTGCCGGTATAGACCGCATATATATTGCCGATGGGCATCACAGAGCGGCCTCTGCCGTTAAAGTGGGCCTCATGAGAAGAGAGCAGGAGAAACAGGCAAAGGGATGCTATGACCAGACGGCAGAGTATAACTACTTCCTCTCTGTTCTTTTCCCGGAGAATGAACTCATGATCATGCCCTATAATCGCGTGGTCAAGGATCTTAACGGACTTTCCGAGGAAGAGTTTATGAAAAAGGTATCCGTTAAGTTTGAGATCTCCGAGATCGGAAAAACCGCTTTTCAGCCCGAAAAGAAGCTGGAAATAGGCATGTATCTGGGAAAGACCTGGTACAAGCTCACAGCCAGGAAGGGCACTTATAATGAGCAGGATCCCGTGGGAAGTTTGGATGTTTCCGTGCTTCAAAATAACGTCCTTGCACCCGTCCTCGGCATTTGTGATCCCAAAACCGATAAACGCATAGATTTCGTCGGAGGCATACGCGGTCTCGGCGAGTTGGAGAGAAGATGCGAGAGTGAGATGAAGATCGCTTTTTCCATGTATCCCACTTCCATAATCGAACTTTTTGATGTTGCGGATGCAGGACTTCTGATGCCTCCCAAGTCCACCTGGTTTGAGCCTAAGCTTCGTTCGGGATTGTTTATTCACAGATTTTAGAAAATATTATTTACAAAACAAAATAATTATGATATAGTATTTGGGCTTGTGTAAATGCAAGCCCATTTTTATCACCCGAGCTCAGTGGACGGCGACACACTCCAACCTCTTCTTGGTTCCGGGCGTATTGAAAAACTTAGGAGGAAAATCTCATGATTACAAAGGATAAGAAAGCAGAAATCATCGCTGCTTACGGCAGAACCCCCAATGACACAGGTTCACCCGAGGTTCAGATCGCTCTCCTTACAGAGAGAATCAACGAGCTTACAGCTCATCTTCAGAACAACGATAAGGATCATCATTCCAGAAGAGGTCTTTTAAAGATGGTAGGTCAGAGACGTGGCTTACTTGAGTACCTCAAGAAGACAGATCTTGACGGATATCGTGCACTGATCGAGAAGCTCGGCTTAAGAAAATAATCCAGACAACAATGTGACCATAGGAGGTATAAATCAATGGCTAAATGTGCAATTTGCAATAAAGGCGGCCTTTTCGGAAAGCAGCTCAGCTTTTCCAGAAGCCATGTTTCTGCCAGAGAGAACAAAATGTGGAAGTCCAACGTTAAATCAGTTCGCGTTAAGACTCCTCAGGGTAACAAGAAGATGTATGTATGCACTTCTTGCCTCAGATCCGGCAAAGTAGAACGTGCTTAATCAAAAAAACACGGGAAGCGTCTTGAGTGTAGACGCTTCCTATATTTTTTTACAAAAATGTTAAATGACATTAAATAATAATCAAGTTTTGGCAAAAGGGTTTATTTTTTAAGTATTTTAGGGTATACTTTCAACGCTGAAATCATATTCGGACACAGGTGCGATATGAGATAAGACAAGCATCAGGAGGTTAAGTTTATGAGTGCGAATACGGGAACAATGAACACGACTCTCGGTAATGTTGCGGTGGATAATGATGTTATCGCAAAGTATGCAGGTTCATCTGCGGTTGAGTGTTTCGGCATTGTCGGTATGGCAAGCGTCAATGTTAAAGACGGGATTGCAAAGCTTCTGAAAAGAGACAGCTTAAAACATGGAGTAGGAGTTACGGTTACTGCCGATAACAAAATTATAATCGATCTGCATATTATTGTTTCATATGGTGTAAACATCTCATCCGTTGCAAATAATCTTATTGGCAACGTAAAGTACAAAGTAGAAGAGTTTTCCGGCCTTAAGGTTGAGAAGATCAATGTATTGGTAGAAGGTGTGAGGGCAATCGATTGATTAATATCAATCCCAGGAGGAAAAGCAAGTGAATTCGAATACAATAAATGCTTCCATGCTTAAGGAGGCTTTTTTGACGGCGGCCAAGACATTGGAAGCCAAGAAAGAGATCATCAATGAATTGAATGTATTCCCCGTTCCCGACGGAGATACTGGTACGAACATGACACTGACTATAATGTCGGCTGCAAAGGAAGTTGCCGCTTTGGAAGAATATGATATGAAGCGTCTTTCCAAGGCCATTGCTTCGGGATCCTTAAGAGGAGCAAGAGGAAACTCGGGAGTTATCCTTTCCCAGCTTCTTCGTGGTTTTACCAAGGTTATTCAGGATAATGAAGAGATCACTGTCGAAATAATGACAGATGCATTTCAGAGAGCTGTTGAAACGGCTTATAAGGCTGTTATGAAGCCTAAGGAAGGAACCATTCTCACGGTTGCCAGATCCGGTGCGGAGACAGCAAAAGAACTGGTGGACACTGTGGGATCCATGGATGAGTTCTTTACAAAGATCATTGATAAGATGCAGGAAACACTGGAGTTTACACCTGAACTCCTTCCCGTGCTCAAAGAGGCGGGAGTGGTGGATTCCGGCGGTGCCGGACTTCTTGAAGTGGTAAGAGGCGCTTATGCGGCTCTTAACGGAAATGTTATTCCTTTTGATGAAGAAGTACCTGAGGAAGCTCAAAAGTCTTCCGGTAAGGGAGCTGCTTCAAATGATATTTCCACAGCTGATATCAAATTCGGTTATTGTACCGAATTCATCATTATGCTGGATAAGGAATTCCCCGCAAGCGAAGAACATGCATTCAGAGATTTCCTTGAATCCATAGGCGATTCCGTTGTGCTTGTTGCAGATGACGGTGTATGCAAGGTACACGTTCACACCAATGATCCCGGAGCTGCATTCTCAAGAGCCATCAAATACGGTCAGCTCACCAGAATGAAGATCGACAACATGAGAGAAGAGCACAATGAAAGGGTTATTGCGGAAGCTGATAAGATCGCGGCAGAAAAAGCCAAGAATGAAGAAAAGAAGACTCCCGAACCCCAAAAAGAAGAGCCTCGTAAAAAGGACGGCTTTGTGGCAGTATCCATCGGTGCCGGTCTTAATGAGATCCTTATAGGATTGGGCGTAGATCAGATCATTGAAGGCGGTCAGACCATGAATCCTTCCACCGACGATGTTATGAATGCTATTGAAAAGGTAAATGCCGATAATATATATGTTCTTCCCAACAACGGAAATATCATTCTTGCGGCACAGCAGGCAAAGGCACTCACAACAGACAAAAATGTCATCGTGATACCTACAAAGACGGTGCCTCAGGGAATTACCGCTCTCATAAATTATATGTATGACAACTCGCCTGAAGATAATGAGGTCGCTATGACCGAAAGTCTTAAAACCGTTAAGACAGGCCAGTTGACCTATGCGGTAAGAGATACGTCCATTGACGGTTTTGACATTAAGCAGAATGATATCATGGGCCTTGATGACAAGACCATTAAAGCTGTGGGCAATGATGTGGAAGATGTAGCCCTTGAACTGGCTTCTCAGATGATCGATGATGATTCTGAACTTGTTACACTGTATTTCGGAGATTCGATGACTCAGGAAAAAGCAGATGCGCTCGCAGGCAGAATATCCGAAAAGTATCCTTCCGTGGAAGTGGAAGTTCATGAAGGCGATCAGCCCATTTATTATTACATAATATCTGTTGAATAATTCAGATCCAAGGCTCCCCTGATCCAAGGGGAGCTTTTTTGACTATGGGATATAAAAGTGGTAAAATCTGATTCATTCATATGTGAAAGGATCGATATGGAACTTACTGATTCTGTTGCCGAGATAAAAGGCATAGGAGAAAAAACACAGAAACTGTTTAACAAACTGGGAGTCGAAAGTGTGGGAGAACTCCTTACTTTTTATCCCACCAGATATGACACTTTTAATGATCCAAAACCCATAGCTGAACTTAAGGCGGGAGAAGAAGCGGCAGTCTGCGGATTGATATCCAAAGTGGTTGAACCGAGATATGCTTCAAAGATAAAGGTGCTGACCTGTATCGTTACGGATTCGTCGGGAAGTGTGGAATGCGTGTGGTTTAATCAGCCCTATGTAAAATATGAATTGAAATCCGGATATCATTTTATTATCAGGGGAAAGATCAACTTTAAGGGAAATAAACTGCAGATTGAGCAGGCAAAGATCTATAAGAGAGAGGATTATTACAGGTTACAGACAGCTCTGCAGCCGGTTTATCCCCTTACGGCAGGGCTTACAAATAATGCGATAAGAAAGGCAATGAAACAGGCTCTTACCATAACAGGTGAACTGCCCGAGTATCTTCCCTTAAAGATCAGAAAGGCCAATGGGCTGATAAAAAAGAATCATGCCATAGAGGAAATGCATTTTCCGAAGAGCATGGAAACTATGCTGGAAGCCAGAAGATCATTGGTATTTGAAGAGTTTTTTCTTTTTATGGTCTTCATAAGACAGATGGCTTTGGGAAAAGAAACGGCGAAAAGTGAAGCGATACCGGAAGATAACGGCAGCGCCGAAGATCTGATAGCTTCCCTGCCTTACAAATTGACCGAAGATCAGCTGACGGTGTTTCGGGAGATAAAAAAAGATCTTTTGTCCGGTCATGTAATGGCCAGACTGGTACAGGGGGATGTGGGCTCCGGAAAAACAGTGGTAGCTGAGCTGGCACTCCTGATGATGGCGGTTTCGGGCTATCAGGGAGCCATAATGGCACCTACGGAAGTCCTTGCCAAGCAGCATTATGAATCTATGAACAGGGACTTAAAAAAATACGGCGTCAGATGCTGTCTTTTGGTGGGATCCATGACTCCGGGCGAGAAAAAACAGATATACGCGTCCATAGAAAAGCATGAAGTGGATGTGGTTATAGGTACTCACACCTTATTTCAGGAAAAATTGACCTTTGACGATCTTGCACTTTGCGTTACGGATGAGCAGCATCGTTTCGGCGTAAAACAAAGGGAGAGACTCAGTAAGAAGGGCATACATCCTCACATCCTGGTCATGAGTGCCACACCCATACCGAGAACATTGGCAATGATGCTTTACGGGGATATGAGCATTTCTCGTATAACACATCTTCCTGCGGAACGTCTTCCCATAAAAAATTGTGTGGTGGGACAGGATTACAGACCGAGCGCGTACAGTTTTATAAAAAAGCAGGTGGAAGAGGGAAGACAGGCCTATGTCATATGTCCCATGGTGGACGGAGACGAGGATTCGGATCTGGAGAATGTTACGGACTATACCGAAAGACTTAAGGCGGTATTCGACGGTTCTGTCAGAGTAGAAAAACTTCATGGAAAGATGAAGGCAAAAGAAAAGAACGAAGTGATGGAACGTTTTAAAAACGGTGAGATCGATGTGCTTGTATCTACAACCGTAGTAGAGGTGGGGGTGAATGTACCAAACGCCACGGTTATGGCTGTAGAAAACGCCGAACGCTTCGGACTGGCCCAGCTTCATCAGCTGAGAGGACGCGTGGGAAGAGGAGATAAACAATCCTATTGCATTTTTATTTATGGCAAAGAAACGGAAGACAATAAGAAAAGACTGGAAATACTACTTAAGTCGAACAATGGCTTTGAAATAGCCAATGAAGACCTTAAGATGAGAGGACCGGGAGATCTTTTCGGCATCAGACAGTGCGGAGAAATGTATTTTAAGATAGGGGATATTTATAATGATGCTTCCCTTCTCAATCTGGCAAATGATTCCGTTACATCCCTTACAGATAAGGAAATGGAAGGGATCGTTCAAAAAATGTATGAGAGCGGAGCAAAAGAAGTATTCCAATTTTTCGATAATTATGTTACGATATAAGTTAATTCAGTAAGATGAGAAGAGAAAATGGCTGAAAAGAGTTACTCACAAAAACAATTGTATAAAATAGCGGCTGATAATTACAGGGTTCTTCGCAAGTTCTGTGATCTTCTTTGCATGGAAGGCTATTGGGAAACACCGAAACAGGTGCTCCATACCACTGCTGAGGAGATACTGGGAGTCTATGCGGAGTCACTTTTGGTGTGCTTTGCGAAGTATTGCAACAACCTTACCGAGGGAGAGAAATCATTTATCGCTGCACTTTCTGCAACAGCCGGGGATCTTATCAGGAATGCGGCCAATGACAATAAGCTTATAGAGGATGCGGAACGTTTTCAGCGTACGCCTCCCATATTATTCCAGCTTCTTTCCTTAAGAGACATGGAAAAGAGTTCGGGTACGGCAGCACTTTTCTTTGATGCCATAATCAATATACTTCTTTGCATGGCTTACAATATGGACAGTAGGCGTATACCCACAGCTACCAGATTCCTCGGAGTTTATTTTGATAAGGTAAGCACCTTTTTGACCAATAATAAGAACAAGAATCAGTGTGTGGACAGTAAATATATCTTTAAAAAATTATGCCACGGCGAGCTTTCCGAAAGTGCGGAACAGATAGAAGCTGCCGACTGTGATTTTGAGAAATACAAGATCGTACATCTGTATTATTCTCCGGAGCAGCTCAGACCTGTTGCCAGCGGATTTGTGGATGATTACGACAATGAGACCGTCGAACACGAGCAGCCTCACGAAGAACACAAAAACGAAGTCAAACCTGCTAAAAAGAAAGAAGAGCAGGAAGAGACCGATCCTACGGAAAACATTGTTGAAAGGATAAAAGATTCCAAGCTGGACGAACTTCTGGAAGAATTAAATTCGCTGGTAGGTTTGGAAGATGTTAAGAGAGAGATAAAATCCCTCATTAATCTGATCAAGGTCAGAAAGATGAGAGAAGAATTTAAACTTCCCCAGATCGAAATGTCTTATCACATGGTATTTACGGGCAGTCCCGGTACAGGTAAGACCACCGTTGCCAGGATCGTGGGCGGTATTTACCGTGAGCTGGGTATCCTTTCCAAGGGTACGGTTACGGAAACCGACAGATCCGGTCTTGTGGCAGGTTATGTTGGACAGACAGCTCTTAAAGTCAAGGAAGTTGTTGAAAAGAGCCTGGGAGGAGTGCTTTTTATTGACGAAGCCTATGCATTGGCAGGTAATTCCTCCAATGACTTCGGAGGAGAAGCACTGGACACACTTGTGAAACTCATGGAAGACCACAGGAACGATCTTGTGGTAATAGTTGCCGGATATACGGAAGAAATGAGAAAGTTCCTTAAAAGCAATACAGGTCTTGTTTCCAGATTTAACCGGTTTATTACCTTCCCGGACTATTCCTTTGATGAGCTTTGTGAGATCATGAAGGGGATGGCAAAAAAGAACGGTTTTACCATTAACGATGAAATGCTTACGGATCTTAAAGCCTATCTCTCAACCATGAATGACAATGAAAGAAAAGAGTTCGGAAATGCCAGAGGCATCAGAAACCTTTTCGAAGCCATGATCGTCAACCAGGCCAACAGAGTGATCACAGATGAGATCTGTTCTATGGAAGAGTTAACAGAATTTAAAAAAGAGGATGCTTCGTGGTGAGAGACGAAAATTCACTGATCTCGATCGTCATGCCGGTTTATAACGAAGGGAAACACATAGCTTCTTCGGTAAAAACGGTTGAGAAGATTTTAAAAGATGCCAATATTAAATATGAGTTTGTCCTGGTGGATGACGGATCGAAAGATAACTCCTGGGGTGTGCTTTCGGAACTTTCCGATAACGATCCTTTGATAAGGAGTGTACGACTCAGCCGCAATTTCGGTAAGGAAGCCGCCCTTTGTGCGGGGCTTGACGAAACGAAGGGGGATGCAGTGGTAGTCCTTGATTCGGATCTTCAGCATCCTCCGGAACTTATCCCGGATTTTGTCCGCATATGGCGTGACGAAGATGTGGATGTGGTAGAGGGAGTAAAATCCGACAGAGGTAAGGAAAACAGGTTTTATAAGGGTATGGCCAAGCTTTTTTACGGCCTCCTTCTTGAACTTACAGGCATAGATCTCAGAAATGCTTCCGATTTTAAACTCCTGGACAGAAATGTTGTTGCCGCTATGCAACAGATGCCTGAGAAGATCACTTTCTTCAGGGGCATGTCCGCCTGGGTGGGCTTTACCCGGCAGAGAGTGCCTTTTGAGGTGAAGGACAGAGTGGAAGGTACTTCCAAATGGACATTTAAAAGGCTGGTCTCTCTGGCTGTAACCTCCATTACTTCTTATGCCTCCGCACCTCTTAAACTCATTATTTATCTTGGGTTTCTGATGTTTGCCTTTGCCGTTGTCCTGGGAATACAGACATTGGTAAGGTATTTCATGGGGGCTGCAATGGAAGGCTTCACTACGGTGATCCTGCTGTTGCTGTTTATCGGATCTGCAATAATGATCTGTTTGGGGATCATCGGTCTTTATCTTGAACGCATATATCATGAGATCAAGGGTAGGCCACGTTACATTATTTCAAGAAGAAAAAATTAAGGAAACGGTATTTGGGTTATGCTCGGCATATTATATATTTTTATCTGCATATTCACGGGGTATATGTTCTGCAAGATATTCTTTCCGAAACTTATCGAGAGAGCATATGTTAAAAGAGAAAACGGAAGCATGATAAAGCTTCCGGCTTATTATGTTCTTTTGCCTGCCTGGTATATTACGGGAACTCTTACCGTAACCTGGCTGGTCTATATTGTTTCGTATATCAGCAAGGATCAGCCCAAGCCACTCATCTTCGGTAATGTGATAGTTCTGGGGATGCTTGCCGTTGCATTTGTACTTTTTTACGGTGTCGGGATCAATAAGCGGAAGATCAGGCTCATAGATCCCAGAATGTTAAAGGAGTTCTTCTGGAACGGAGATACCAGCTATGCCGTGTATGCTGTCATAGCTCTTGCTTTTTGCGGAGTGATAATGTATAAGTCCTTTAATGTTACAGGTAATAACCTTAACGTGGGGCTTTCCGTATGGGCGGATTTCGGTGCTCATCTCAGCATGATCCGTTCTTTTTCCTATGGCAATAATTTTCCCACTCAATATGCCTATTTCGGAGATGCCGACATAAGGTATCATTTTATGCATGAATTTCTTGTGGGAAATCTTGAATTTTTGGGCCTCAGGCTTGATCATGCCTTCAATATCCCCAGTATCATGAATCTGTTTTGCACCTATCTTCTTCTTTTCACCCTGACTGTCAATATTTTCAGATGCAGGCTGACCGCCTGGATAGGTGGTATATTATTTACGTTCAGAAGTTCTTTTTCCGTATTTGATTTTCTTGCGAAGGACACCTCGGGAAATCCCGTCAGGGCTTTGCTTGAAAACAGTTCCTATTTTACACTTTCGGATTATCATGAAGGATGGGGTTTCTGGTGCACCAGAGTATTCTGCAACCAGAGACATTTTGCCTTCGGTATTACCGCACTGCTTTTGGGGATCATCATTTTCCTTCCTTACTTAAGGGAAATGGGCGAAAACATAATGCATCTCAAAAAAGAGGGCGTTAAACTGAGTATCAAAGAAAATCTTGCAAAAGAGGATGAAATAAAAAGAGAAAGAGTGGGTAGCGGCTATAAGGCTGATGCCTGGGATTATATAAAACTTTGTTTCTTTTCCAGAGATTCTTTTGCCGTAAAGAGTCCCGGCGTTGCCATCGGTTCCGGACTTTTCCTGGGAGCTCTGGCTTTCTGGCACGGATCCGCTCTTATAGCGACTCTTGGTATGCTTTTCTTTATGGCTGCTTTTTCTGTATGTCGAATGGATCATCTCATAGCGGCTGTTATGGCTGTGGCCATGTCCTTTGCACAGACCAAGTTCTTTATCTTTGGTAATGCTGTAAGTCCTAAATATGAATTCGGATTTATAGCCGAAAACAAAACGATCTTCGGTGTTATGGAATACATAGTTTTGCTTACGGGCATTACTTTGTTGCTGGCGCTTTTCGGCATGATACTCGTAAGAGGAACTTCCAGATATATGCTATTGGTTTCACTTGTTCCATTTGTATTATCATTCTTCCTTTCCCTTACGCCGGATATAGCAGTCAATCACAAATGGGTGATCATATCACTTATGCTTACATCCATGTACACAGCTCATTTTGTTTCCTGGCTTTTCAGGAGGCCGGGCATTATCAGCGGTCTGGTTTCAGCGGCCCTTATCCTGGTGCTTACGGCCACGGGTATCACGGAACTGTACATTCAGGCTAAGGAAGATAAGAATTATATGGTCTTTGACCTTAAAGATGAAGTGACTTTGTGGTTAAAGGATAATCTGGATTCCGATGACCTGGTTCTTGACAGTACTGCAGCCCTCAACAATATTGTTCTCGGCGGTGTAATGCATTATTACAGTTATCCTTATTGTACCTGGTCTGCCGGATATGAGACAGCTTCCAGAGAGCAAATGGTAAAGCAGATATTCGGAGCCACGGATTCAAAAGAACTGGCTTATTATATATACAAGGCTGATATCGATTACATTATTGTCAATATCAGTACCAGAGAAGAATATGGCGTTAATGAGGATCTTATCGCTGCAACCTATAAGGAAGTCTACACTCAGGGAGAGGGAAAATGGTCTGTCAGAGTATTCGATACATCACAGATCATATATTAATAATATATTTAACAAAAAGGAGAAAGGCTCAAAATACATGAGATATTTTGAGAAATGAGAAAATGGACAAGCTTTATATAGTGATCCCTGCCTATAATGAAAGGGACAATATCGAAAACGTTGTAAACGACTGGTATCCGGTTGTAGAGAAATACGGTACCGACTCAAGACTTGTAATAGTCAATGACGGAAGCAAGGATGATACCTATGACATCCTTTTAAAGTTAAGTGAGACAAGACCTCAGCTGGAGCCCCTTACAAAGCCCAACGGAGGACACGGTGCCACCATCCTTTACGGATATGATCATGCCATAAAGAGCGGAGCGGATTATATTTTTCAGACCGACTCCGACGGTCAGACACTTCCTTCGGAATTTGATGAATTCTGGAAGCAGAGAGAAGAATATGATATGGTCATCGGTCACAGAAAGGGCAGACAGGACGGTTTTTCAAGGATCGTTGTTACCAAGACCTTAAAGCTCGTGTGCAGGATATGTTTCCATGTGACGGTTACAGATGCAAATACTCCTTTCAGACTTATGAAAGCCGAGAGCCTTAAAAAGGAGATTAAATATATTCCCGAAAATTATAATCTTTCAAATGTTATAATATCAGTTCTTTTCATCAAGAAAGGTTATAAGGTAAAGTTCATCCCCATTACCTTCAGACCCCGTCAGGGCGGAGTGAACTCCATTAACATGAAGAAGATCTTTAAGATCGGTAAGAAAGCTCTTCATGATTTTGCGGCCATAAACAAGATCATTAAGAACAGTATTGAAGAATAATAAGAAAAAAACAGTTAAAATAGCAAAAAAACATTGTTGAATTATTGATTTAAATAGACTAAAATGAGAGTAATTGCAGGAGAAAAAAGACACCTGCCGCTTAAAGCGGTTCCGGGAGAAGCGGTCAGGCCCACACAGGACAACACAAAGGAGACATTGTTTAATGTCATAAATCCTTATATTTCCGGCAGTTCGTTTATCGATCTGTTCTCGGGGACAGGGGCTATCGGTATTGAGGCCATGAGCCGCGGAGCCAAAAAGGTTGTTATGGTCGATAACAGTCCGGCTTCCATTAGCGTAATGAAAGAAAACCTTAAGACCACGGGCCTTACAGAGAGAGCACGGGTATTGTCATTGGATGCGCTTGGAGCATTGAAGGTACTGGAAAGTGAAATACAGGCATATGATTTCATCTTTATGGATCCGCCCTATAATCATGAACATGAAAAAAGGGTTTTGGAGAAGCTTTCCGGTTCTGTTCTTGTAAACGACGAGACATGGATCATTGTTGAAGCTTCCAATCAGACCGATCTGAGTTATGTTGCGGATCTGGGCTTTGAAATCTTTAAAGAAAAGAAATACAGAAACAATAAACATGTTTTCATCCGTCAAAAAGGATGAAGGGACAGGATGTTATATGAAAAAAGGTATTTATCCGGGGAGTTTTGATCCGGTCACGCTGGGGCATCTTGATATTATAAAGAGGGCTTCAAAACTATCCGATGAACTAATAATAGGAGTTCTGAAAAACAGTTCAAAAACCCCGCTTTTTCAGGTGGATGAGAGAGTGGAGCTGCTTAAGAAAGTTACGAGTGATATACCGAATATCCGTATTGAAACCTATGACGGATTGCTGGTTGATTTTGCAAAAAAAGAAAAAGCAGATTTTCTGGTAAGAGGATTGAGAGCGGTTACGGATTTCGAGTATGAGATCCAGATAGCTCAGACCAACCATAAAATGTATCCGGATGTGGATACCATATTCTTTACCACGAGTATAGAATATTCATTTGTCAGTTCCAGCCTTGTAAGGGAAATAGCTTCTTATGGGGGAGATATTTCTGCGTTTGTTCCTAAATGCATAATGAAGGACATTTATGAAAAATACAAAAAGTGTACGGAGGATTAGAGTATGAGTTCCAAAAGAATTGAGCAGGCAATAGAGGATGTTTACGAATATATAGAGATGTGTAAGCCCAAGGGGCTTTCAAGCACGATGATCGTCGTTCATAAAGATGAACTTCTGGACAAACTTGATGAACTGAAACTCAGGATCCCCGATGAAGTATCAAGATGTACCAAGATCCTTGACAGAAGAGATGAGATCTTAAGAGAAGCTGAGTTAAAGGCTCAGAAGATCATTGCTGATGCCGGAGTCAAAGCTGAGTCCATGGTTCATGACAGCGAGATCATGCGTCAGGCTTATCTTCAGGCCAATGAGTTCATCTCCAGAGCAAACAATCAGGCTCAGGAGACCTACAGTCTGGCTACATACGAAGCAGATCAGATCAGGTCCGGAGCATATCGATATACAAAGGATATGCTTACTCAGGTGGAAAATGTACTTTCCGTTACCTTAGAGGACACCAAAGCTAAATATGATGCATTACTGGAAGCTCTTTCAAATAACCTGGAGATCGTTACTTCCAACCGTAAAGAACTTTGTGAGGAGGTTGCTCCCGAGGAGAATACCGATATCGTGGGAGACATCGAAGGCGAACAGGCCGGTCAGTACGAGAATGACAACCAGTTTTTCGGTGTTGATAACAACGAGGATTCTGACAGTGACTCCTTTAATGTGGATTCCGATGCATTTATGCGTGATATTGATTAATACCAAAGGACTTCGCCGCAAGGCGAAGTCCTTTTTTTATACTATGATGGGAGATCTTATAATGTCGTTTTTATATATGCAGCCGTATTTTGCGGATACTGTTTTTTCGTAGAGATCGGAAGCGTAAATGTCTTTTAAAAGCATTGGGTTTTTGGCAATATCATGATCTGCCATTTTTGTTATCACCGGGACCGAAGAGTTTTCTTTTATTTTTCTTAATAACGGCGATGCTTGTCTGCTCATAGCCAGGAGGCGCAGATAGGATACACCCTCCGATCTGTTCACGTCTGTATCCGCTATATTTAACAGAGCATGGATCAGGAGCCTTCCTGCTGTTGTATCCGTAAAATTCTTATCTTTAAGTTTATTCTTAAGATCGTCAAAACTCATATAAGAACGGATATGTTTCTTTAACTTTGCTTTAAGGTCAGGATTTCCGAGAAGGGAATCAATATCGGATGGTTTCATAGCTTCCAGCATTATAAAAAGAGGATAGGAAAAGTCATCTGATCTCATGGGAAAGAAGACGTCGGGGCTATTGTCGACCACATTTGAAAACCATGAAGGGACGGCTTTTAAAAAACTTTTATCCGGATCGTTTTCAGTCAGGCATTTTCTTATAAAAGAAGCACCGGAATAGCAGATCCCGGTTTTTTTGTCTTTCACGAGTTCGTTTTGTTTATGGGATGTGAGATATCTGGGAAAGGTTACCGGAGTTACGGAGGAGCCGGATCTTTTTAAGGCTTTTATGTATTCGATCCCCAGTGTATTGTTGGGATGGTCCGTTAATCGGCCTAAATCGGGAAAGGTTTCCTTTAAGGCTTTTGATACGGCGGCAGGGTAGGAAGAACCGTTTTTAAGTGCACGGTTTAATAATGTCTTATACTCCTCAGGTTCGTTTAACATGATATCAGCAACTTCCGTAAGGGAATCTATATTACCGCATTCACTCCCGAAGGCAAGGATATCCGTGCAACCTAAGGAGTTTGCCATGGAAACGCCTCCAAAAGCAAAGTCAGGAGCTGCAGAGGAGGCATAGACCGCCGGCAGCTCAAAAACCGCATCGACGCCGCTTCTCACTGCGGCTTCCGCCCTCAGGAATTTGTTGCAAAGGGCAGGGGCGCCGCGCTGTACGAAATCACCGCTCATAAAGGCTGCCACATAGTCGGCTCCCTCTTTTTCGCGGATCTCGTTTATGAGATATGCGTGTCCGTTATGAAATGGATTAAATTCAGCGATAACAGCTGCAATCTTCATTGTAATTTTCCCTTTCACCATAAGTCCATGTTTTGAATTTTTTTCTTGTTAAACTTCCAAGATTATACTATAATAAATCCAAATGTGCAAAGCCTACCTTTTGGAGAAAAGGATATGAAGCTTCCGCACCGAATTCGAAAGGAGAAAACATATGAGTTTCATTGAAGGAATTAAAGCAAGAGCTAAGCAGAATCTCAAGACCATCGTTCTTCCCGAGACAGAAGACAGAAGAGTAATGGAAGCTGCAGCCATCACACTTAAGGAGGGAACAGCAAATATCATTCTTGTGGGTTCCGATGAAGAAATCGAAAAGACAGCTCAGGGTCTTGATATTTCCAAGGCTCAGAGGATCGATCCCAATAAGACAGATAAATTACAGAGTTACATCGACAAGCTGGTTGAACTTCGCCAGGCTAAGGGCATGACACCCGAAAAGGCTAAGGAGTCTCTTACGACAGACTATACCACCTTTGCGGTTATGATGGTTAAGATGGGAGATGCGGACGGTGTTGTTTCCGGCGCATGCCATTCCACAGCAAATACACTTCGTCCTTGCCTCCAGATCCTGAAGACAGCACCCGGAACCAAGCTTGTTTCAGCTTTCTTTATCATGGTTGTTCCCGATTGCGAATTCGGCGAGGAAGGAACCTTTGTATTCGGTGACTGCGGACTCGTTCAGAATCCTACATCCGAAGAACTGGCAGCTATTGCCGGAAGTTCCGCAAAGAGTTTCGAAGCACTTGTAGGAAAGCCTGCAAAGGTAGCTCTCCTTTCACATTCTTCCAAGGGTTCCGCAAAGCATGCTGATATTGATAAGGTTACAGCAGCAGTTGAGATCGCTAAGAAGGATTATCCTGAATTCATGATCGATGGCGAACTTCAGCTTGATGCAGCAATTGTTCCTTCTGTAGGCGCATCCAAAGCACCCGGAAGCGCAGTTGCAGGTCAGGCAAACACCTTGATCTTCCCTGATCTCGATGCAGGAAACATCGGCTACAAGCTCGTTCAGAGACTTGCCAAGGCTGAAGCTTACGGACCTATGACCCAGGGTATCGCAGCTCCCGTTAATGATCTTTCCAGAGGATGCTTTACCGAGGATATCGTTGGTGTTATCGCCATCACAGCTGTTCAGGCTCAGCAGAAGTAATAAGTATTAAAATAATTAAAAATCACCGGACACTTTCAGGTGTCCGGTCCATAGGAGATTAAAATGAAAGTATTGGTTTTAAACTGCGGAAGCTCATCACTTAAGTATCAGCTTATCGATATGGAAAATGAGTCGGTTCTCGCAAAAGGTATATGCGAAAAGATCGGTATGGACGGTTCCATGATCTCGCATACACCTACAGGTAAGGAAGGCTTTAAGGAAAGAAAAGAGGCTATGCCCGATCACAAAGCTGCTGTTAAGCTTGTTATCGACGCTCTCCTTGATAAGAACTGGGGCGTTATCTCCGACATGAAGGAGATCGATGCTGTAGGACACAGAGTACTCCACGGCGGAAAATATTATTCCGAATCCATCATCGTTAATGAAGATGTTAAGAGAGTTATCCGTGAGTGCTTCGATCTCGGTCCTCTTCACAACCCTGCAAACCTTATCGGTATTGAGGCATGTGAAGCACTTATGCCCAACACTCCTCAGGTAGCTGTTTTTGATACCGCTTTCCATCAGACAATGCCCAAGAAGGCTTATACCTATGCCATCCCTTACGAGTACTATGATAAGTATGCTATCCGTAAGTACGGATTCCACGGAACAAGTCATTCCTTCGTTTCAAAGAGAGCCATTGCATTTGGCGGTCTTGATCCCAAGAACTCCAAGGTTATCGTTTGCCACCTGGGTAACGGCGCATCCTTGTCCGCAGTAGTTAACGGAAAGTGCGTAGATACTTCCATGGGACTTACACCCCTTGAAGGTCTTATCATGGGTACAAGAAGCGGTGATGTGGATCCTGCGGTTGTTCAGTATATTGCAAATAAAGAGAACAAGACAGTAGATGAAGTTCTCAATATTCTCAACAAGAAATCCGGCGTATTCGGACTTTCCGGCGTTTCAAGTGACTTCCGTGATCTTGAAGCTGCTGCAAATTCCGGTAACGAGAAGGCAAAGGACGCTGTAGAGGCATTTGTTTACAGAGTAGCCAAGTACATCGGAAGCTATGTTGCTGCCATGAACGGTGTTGATGCCATCGTGTTCACTGCCGGACTGGGAGAGAATGACGGCAAGACACGTTCAAGGATCTGTGCTTATCTCGGATACCTTGGTGTTAAGCTTGACGATGAGATGAATAAGCTTCGCGGCAAGGAAATGGTGATCTCCACAGCAGATTCCAAGGTTAAGATCCTTGTTATTCCTACAAATGAAGAACTTGCTATTGCCAGAGAGACAGTTGATCTTATTAAATAAAAAAGTTTTAAAATAAGGTTGACAAAAAGTGGTTTCGACAGTATAATTGTCAACTGTGATTTTATGCGCATAGGTATGTTTTATGTTGATTTCACTCTCAGAGATAATGAATTTGCCAAGAGGAGAAAAGCATTTTGTCTGTGAATACGGAGAAGATGTTTTTAAAGAAAACGGCAATGAATATCGTATGATCGAAAAGTCGGATGTGGATGTCACCATTATGAATTTCGGAAATAAGAAGCTGAGCATTAAAGCAAAGGCATATTTTGTTTTTGAAGTTCCCTGCAGTAGATGTCTTGTTCCGCAAAGGGTAGAGATACCTGTAGATTTCGAGAATGAGATAGATATGAACATTACAGCTGCCGAAAGAGCGCAGAATTTAGATGAAACAGAGTATATTAGCGGATACGATTTAGACGTAGATCGGTTGATTTACGAAGAAATCTTGCTTGGGTTCCCGACAAAGGTTCTGTGTGACGAAGATTGCAAAGGTCTTTGCAAAGTCTGCGGCCACAACCTGAATGAAGGAGAATGCGGTTGCGATCGCACAGAGCTCGATCCAAGAATGTCTGTTATCCGGGAAATTTTTAACCAAGTTAAGGAGGTGTAAATCATGGGAGCTATTTGTCCGAAGAATAAGCATTCAAAGGCCAGAAGAGACAGTCGCAGAGCAAATTGGAAGATGACTGCTCCGAACCTTGTAAAGTGCAGCAAGTGCGGCGCATTAATGATGCCTCACAGAGTTTGCAAGAACTGCGGTTCTTACAACAAGAAGGAAATCATCGCACAGAACTAAGATCAAAAATTAAGCAGGTCGTAATGACCTGCTTTTTTCATATCTCATTCAATATGCTAAGCATATATTCGTTTAAAAAGTCACTGTCTTCATTGATCTCGGTGTAGAAGACCTTGCTGTCATAGCTTTCCTTGAAAAGTCGCATCCTTCTTTCTTCGGAATAGTCCAGCATTGACTTTGGTATTGGAAGAAAACTGCCGCTTTTTTTTATATAAGCCGTTTCTTTGGTGCATTTCTTTTTATTGTCCTTTGAAACCCCGGAGACTACGGAATTGTGCATGCACATATCCCTATCTATGATATAGGTGTAGTTTTTGTAGTCGGAAAAGAAGTACTTCATAACTCCGTTTTTGATCGGAACACTGATCTCACAGCCCTTATTATTGTTGCTTAGATTAAGAAAAGGCAGGGATATTTCCGTTTCCACAGGGAAAAGCGGTTTGGGATAGGAGAAAGTGATCTCAAAAGGGTTAAGGTCAACAGTGGGAGACAGATGGCCGGAAAGAGCGGCCTGAATATAGGTTTTACAATAAACCGTATACAGTCCCTCCAGATCGTCACTGTTATGAAGTAAAAGGATATCCCTTTGCTGATCGGCCTGTTCTTTATCTTCAGTTTTTCCTGTCAGGGAAGCCAGCCTGACTTTTCCCAGCAATTCGGAATAAATGTGGATAAGCTCAGCACCGTCATAGGTGTCTTTTCGATCAAAGCCTGCTGCGGCTTCTACTGTTTTAAGCTTAAGATTGTCTAAGGGGAGATATTTTTTAAAATGAAGTATTTCTTTATACAGATCCCTTGTTTTGTCAGGATCTATAAAAAAGTTTATACCGTATTTTTTGAATTTCTTGTTGAGATAGGGGATATCGAAGCCCGAACCGTTGTAATGGATCAAAGTGTCTTCCGGGGAAAGAACGGATACAAAAGCTTCCAATAATTCCTTTTCCTCACCCGGATCTTCACAAAAGAACTGGGTCAGTACGCATTGATCTTTTTCACGGCCACATATGCCTATCAGGTAGACAAATGACGTTTGTGCACTTAAACCTGTTGTTTCTATATCGAAGAATCTGATATTTGATTCCGGAACCGGATTTTTAACCGATCTGATGATTTTCATATTATTTCCTTTCAGGACATATAAATTGCCGAAAATCAGTTCGACAACAATATTATATATATCACACTTTTTAATTTTTGTCTTTTATTTTGCCCCTAAATTTGATATTATAACGTTACTGTTCACAGAATATACAACATGATAAAACTCTGAAAGTTTGCTTTCATAGAGTTTTATTATGTTGTATATTCTGCGTAGCAGTGACGTCCCTCCCACACGAGCAATGGAGCGAGCGTAATGCGAGTGTGGATGGGCATGTGAACAGTTAATATTATAAGCATTTACTGCAAAACAGTGGTATGCACAGTAAGTAAGGCGTTCTTATGTTATCATATTAGGGGAGTTGAAATGTTTGATTTATCTTTGTTCGGTATTGATTTTTTCAAAGTATTTTATTGCTTTTTTATTTATTGTTTTGTAGGCTGGATCTGGGAATGCTGCTATTGCTCCGTAGTGGAGGGAAGGCTCATCAACCGTGGCTTTTTGAACGGCCCCGTTATACCTATTTACGGCTGTGCGGCTACAGGCATGTTATTGGCATTTTTTAATCCGGGAATGAGAGAACTGTCTTCGGAGAGTTCGATCAAGAGTTATATCTGTATCTTCCTTTTGGGGGCATTGGTTGCTTCTGTATTTGAGTACTTTACCAGCTGGATAATGGAACTTTTGTTCCATGCAAAATGGTGGGATTATTCACATATTCCTTTAAATATCAAAGGAAGGGTCTGTCTCCCCGTAGCAGCCTTTTGGGGAGTGATGGCCATAGGTCTTGTTAAGTTTCTGCATCCAATTGTTATGAACCTGATCGATAAGTTCTCCAGAAATATATTCGAACCTGCGGGTTATGTTATTTTTGTTATCTTTTTGGCAGATATTGTTTCTACCGTAGTTGCTACGGTACAGTTGGATCAGAAGATCACTGCCATTACCAGGATAAAGACAGAGCTTAACGATTTCGCTCAGGGCTTAAGAGAAGCAGAGGTTAACACCAAGAACGAATTTAAGAAAAAATACGGCGAAACACCTATCGGAGATGTTATCGAGCATGTTCTTGACAGGATAGATGCTTCCATTGCTTTTACGATGCAGGGTTACGGACAGCGTAAAGACGAGTTCGACAAAAAGGTTGAAGGTAAGATAGAAGCTATAGATAAGGTACTTGCCGCAAACAAGATCAGGATAGATAAGGCGGCTTCGACAGGAAAGAGTAAATACGAGGAGCTTAAGGATGACCTGAGACAGGGCTTCGACAAGATAGCTTCCGGATTTAAAGGATATAATAAGTTCACAGCTAAGCGACTCAGCCTTGCATTCCCTACTTTGAAACTTAAAGGTGAAAGAGAAGAGACTGTTAAGGTGTTGAAGGATGAATTAGGCTACAAAGATAATGTTAATGTGATCGACAGGATCAAGCAAAGGAAAAACAAAGGTAATGAATAAAACATGTGTATGCAGGTATTGCGGTAAGGTCTTTACTGCCTGGCACGAAAGAAGTTGCTGCAATGATTGCTTGAAAACCGAGGAAGAGGAATTTTCGAGGATCGAGAATTATCTGAAACGTTATCCGAACAGTAATGCGATACAGATCGCTGAAGGTTTGGAGATCTCGCCCTTTAATGTGGTCCGTTTTATCGATGAAGGAAGACTGAGCATAAGAAAAGGTGAAT
Source organism: Lachnospiraceae bacterium (assembly GCA_016287765.1). The sequence goes on along the minus strand of JAEEWS010000001.1, from coordinate 50,367 downwards.
TCAAAGAGATCAAAGGTGGAAAAAAATGATCGCATACATAGAAGGACGTATTTCCAAAAAATATGAGGATTCTCTTGTGGTTGTAACCAATGGGGGCATAGGCTTTCAGGTGTTTGTTCCTACCACGGTTTTAAGTAAGGCAGGAGGTATAGGAGCTGAAGTCTTTTTGAATACCTATATGCAGGTAAGAGAAGACGGCATGTTCCTGTACGGATTTATTGAAGATGAAGAACTGGACCTGTTTAAGGAATTGATAACCGTGAGCGGCGTGGGACCTAAAGTGGCGCTGGCACTTCTCTCTGCGTTGTCTCCCAATGATATTCTTATTGCCATTCTTTCGGGGGATGCAAAAACTCTTTCCACAGCTCAGGGCGTTGGAAAAAAAGTGGCTGAGAAGATCATTCTTTTCCTTAAGGACAAGGCTGAAAGACTCTCCGATGGCTTTAGTGCCGGCAATGGATATGCAGAGTTTAACAATCAGAGTAACAGGGATGTGATCATGGAAGCGGCTCAGGCGCTTAATGCTTTGGGATTCAGCATGACTGATGCCATGAAAGCTGTTAACAGTGTTAATGCCAATGAAAATACAACAGTGGAAGAGATCGTTAAATTAGCTTTGAAAAAGGTTAATTGATCAGGTTTTTATTCCACCTATTACTTGATTAAAGAAGATTTGACATGAGCGGAAAAAGACTTATCTCAACTGAAATTACAGAAGAAGACATTAAGACAGAGGGCAGTCTGAGACCTAAAAAACTGGGTGAATATATTGGACAGACCAAGGTCAAAGAAAATCTCAGGGTTTATATGGAGGCGGCAAAGTCCAGGAAAGAGACCCTGGATCATGTGCTGTTTTTTGGACCTCCCGGACTCGGAAAAACCACTCTTGCCGGAATAATCGCCAATGAAATGGGCGTGAACTTTAAGGTTACGGCGGGACCTGCCATAGAAAAGCCGGGAGATATGGCTGCCATATTAAATAACCTTCAGGAAGGGGACGTGCTGTTCATAGATGAGATCCACAGACTGAATCGCCAGGTGGAAGAGCTGCTTTACCCCGCTATGGAGGATTTTGTTATCGATATCATCATAGGAAAAGGGGCAGGTGCAAAATCCATCCGTCTCGATCTTCCCAGGTTTACCCTGGTGGGAGCAACAACAAGAGCAGGAATGCTGACCGCTCCTTTGAGAGACAGATTCGGCATAATGAACCGTTTGGAGTATTATACGCCGCTTGAATTGTCAGAGATAGTGGTAAGAAGTGCGGAAGTACTGGGAGTTCCCATAGAAACCGAGGCGGCAAAAGAGATAGCAAGGCGCTCCAGAGGTACGCCGAGACTTGCAAACAGACTTCTAAAGAGAGTAAGGGATTTTGCCCAGATAAAATACGGAAACGAGATCACTGCAGAGGCAGCAAAAAAAGCTCTCGATTTCCTTGAGGTAGACAGTTTCGGACTTGATAATACCGATAGAGCCATATTAAAATGTATGACGGTGAACTTTGGCGGTAGACCCGTGGGAATAGAGGCCATCGCCACCACCATCGGTGAAGATCCCGGAACTCTGGAAGAGGTGTACGAGCCTTTTCTCGTACAAAACGGTTTTATTCTCAGAACACCTCGGGGAAGAGTCCCCAGTGTAGATGCATATAGGCATTTGGGTATTCCCGTACCCGAAGAATAGTTGTAATGGAGAGGGCTATGAACAAGAAAAACGACGCTCAGGTGATCATTAACGGAAAAAATTATAACATTGCCGGCTATGAAAATGTGGAATACCTTCATAAGATTGCAGACTATATCAACAAAAAGCAGGCAGAGCTTAAGGCTGAGAACGGCAATAACATCATCAATGACTCCGAAAGGAATATATTGATGATGATCAATATTGCGGATGATTATTTAAAACTCAGGGAACGAGAAGCGGAGATGTCTTACGGTTACGATGATCGCCAGAAGGAAGCGGCTGATCTTAAACGTGAACTGGTAAATCTCAAGACAAGCCTTGATAAGCTTGAAAAAGAGAACAAAAGCCTGAAGTCTGAGAACATTGAACTTCAAAAGAAACAGGTCCGTCTTGAAACGGAAATTTCCCAGATAAGAAGGAATTAAAATGAAAAAAATTGAAATCCTTGCACCCGCAGGCTCTGTTGCGTCCCTTAAGGGAGCAGTGGCGGCAGGAGCGGATGCGGTATATATCGGTGGCGGAAAATTCGGGGCGAGGGCATATGCCGATAATCCCGATGAAGAAGAACTTCTTTCTGCCATCGATTTTATTCATTTAAACGGAAAAAAAATATATCTCACGGTAAATACCCTTTTGAAAGAAAGAGAACTGCAGAACGGTCTTTATGATTATCTTAAAAATTACTACGAAAGAGGTCTTGATGCAGTCATAGTTCAGGACTTAGGAGTTCTTTCCTTTATCAAAAGGAATTTTCCCGACCTTCCGGTCCACGCCAGCACCCAAATGACGGTATGCCAGGGCGCAGGTGCTTCTCTTTTGGAAAGAGTGGGAGGAGTCACAAGAGTGGTTCCTGCCAGAGAACTTTCTCTTTCTGAGATCAGACAGCTGAGAAGCGAAACTTCTCTGGAGATCGAATGCTTTGTTCACGGAGCTCTTTGTTATTCCTATTCCGGGCAGTGTCTGTTGAGCAGCATGATAGGCGGGAGAAGCGGTAACAGGGGAAGATGCGCCCAGCCCTGCAGGCAGCGTTACGAACTTCTGGAAAACGACAAGAGTGTCAGAGAAGGTTGTTTATTGAGTCTTAAGGACATATGCACTCTGGACTATATACCGGATCTTTGTGATGCGGGTATTGATTCCTTTAAGATAGAAGGCAGGATGAAAAAGCCCGAATATACTGCGGGCATCACCGCAGCATATGCCTATCTGACCCGTAAATTTGAGGAATTGGGAAGAACAGGCTTTGAAAAGTATATTAAGGAAAATCCCGACGAGATAAACGAAAGAGTAAGGGAAGCATCGGAAATCTATAACAGAGGAGGATTTACAAAAGGATATTATTTCGGTTATCACGGACCTTCCATGATGACCCCTGACAGAGCCAATCACTCGGGAGTGGAGACAGGAAAGGTTTCCGATGTGTCCGGACGGCACGTGAGCATACGTTTGAACCTTGATGTAAGCGCCGGTGATGTGCTTGAAATAAGAGGAAAAGAAAAATTTGAATTCACTGTGGGTGCAGCCGGAATGGAAAGGCTGGCCGAGGGAAGGTCAAGGATCTATGAAGTAAATGTACCTCCGGATATTAAGATCGCAAAGGGCACGCCCGTATTCAGGACCAAAAACCGGGATCTTTTGGAGAATATAAAGAACAAGTGGCTGTCTAAAGATGCTCAGCCTGCCTGCACAGCGAAAATGAAGGCTGTATTGGGAGAAAGGGCGGAGCTTACGGTGGATCTTTTCGGTTTCAGTCATACAGTTTACGGCGATATTACGGATATGGCCAGATCAAAGCCAATGACTGCCGGGGATATTAAAAATGTATTGAATAAAACAGGCGAAAGTGAGTTTTACTTTAATGAACTCAGTGTAACCGTATCGGATAATGTTTTTTTGCCCGTGGGTAAGATAAAAGAGTTAAGAAGGGCTGCTTTTGATGGGCTTAGGGACAAGATCCTTTCTTCCTTTAAAAGAACTGCAGAGCCTGAAAAACCTTTTATTAAAACAGAAACTGTAAAGCAAAATGAGCGGACAGAAGTAATAGGAAAAGTATCTGAGGAAGAACAGCTGGAAGAGGTTTTAAGAAGCGGGATCTGCGACATGATCTTTTTGGATCTTCAGGAACTGGGGATAAAAGCTCAGCTTGAAACAGCAAAAAAAGCGAAGAGCAGCGGCAAAAAAGTATTTATCTGTCTTCCTCCCATATTCCGTAAAAAGGAAAGAGAAAGATATGAGAGAGAATTTAATTTTTCGGCTTGTGACGGGGTAGTTATCAATTCTCTGGATGAACTTGAGTTTGTTATGGAACATGAAGAACGCCGAGAGGTTATATGCTCGGATGCTTTATATACCATGAATGATGAGGCGGCGGCTTTTCTAAAAGGTTTGATCGGACCTTTAAGTTTTACGGCCTCTCCTGAGCTAAACGCAAACGAACTTAAGGATATAGATAAAAAAATAAGGAATCTTACGGTATATGGCAGAAATCCGGTAATGTACAGTGCGCAGTGTTTAAGAGACAATTTTTCGCTTTGCCTTAAAAAGACCGGCGGAGAGAAGAAAAGACTGGCTGTAAAAGACAAGACGGGAGTGGTTTTCCCGGTTAAGACCCTTTGTCCTTCCTGCCTTAATGTTATCTATAATTCTTCTGTTTATTCCCTGATAGGCATGAGAGAATTGACAGAACTGGACGGTTTTGCTGCCCACATCCTTTCCTTTACCACGGAGAGCAAAGAGGAGACCGCCCGGGTGATAAAAGCCTATAAAGACAATATCCCTCTTAAGGGTGATTACACAAGAGGCCACATAAGACGCGGGGTAGAATGAGCCTTTGGGGACGGGGTTAGGGGTTCAAAAAGTGAACCCCTAACCCCGTCCCCAAAGGCTCATCAGACGTGGGGTAGAATAAAAAAAGAGCCTGATGTACGAGGCTCTTTTTTCTATCAAAATTTCTATGATTACTTTGTGATGTCCAATATGGTATTTACTTTATCGGTTCCCATATATGTTTCGGGAAGCTTTCCGTCCCACTGAAGGATGTAATTGTACTCAAGAAGTTCATCAGTGATGGACTCGGAAATGGCCTTGTTCTTGGCTGCTTCCTTCTGACCTGCGTATTCGGCTGCATCGGCCTGGATCTTGGAGACTTCCAGATCTGCGTTTGCCTGGATCTTTGCTACTTCAGCAGCGGCTTCAGCTTCGGTTTTTGCTACTTTGGCTGCTGACTGTGCGGCTGCTTCGTTACGCTTTAATTCTTCCTCTTTCTCCATTGTTTCACGTTCCTGCTCGGTCTTAGCCTTGATCTTGTTCTGCTCAGCTACCTGCTTTGCTTCAACGGCATTGGTGAATTCGTTAGTGAAGTCAAGATTTTCAACTGCTGTGCCTGTAACAACGATGTTGTAGGAAGCGAGGCTTTCGGTAAGAAGATCCTCGATCTTATCACCCAGCTCGGCTCTTTTTGAAACAAGGTTTTCGGCATTGTATTGAGCGGTAATGGTCTTAACCGCGTCCTCGATCTTGGGCTCGATGATGGTGGTAGCAAAATTGGTACCGACTGTCTTATAAAGCTTTTGAGCCTGTGAACTTTCGATACGATAGTTCAAAGTGTAGATCAGGGAAACTTCCTGAATGTCGGAGGAGAAGGCTTCCATGTCTTTTGTAAGCTTTTGTACACGGTTATCCATATTCACTACTTTCTGCCAGGGAAGGATGAAATGAACACCTGCTTCATAGGTTGTGTCTTCAACCTTACCGAAGGTGGTAAGGATACCTGTGTGTCCTGTGGGCACGGTAGCGAAACAGCTTATGATGATGAATACGAGACCGACGATAGCACCGAGTACACTGATGATCTTACCTGCCATTCCGGCTCTGCTGTTTTTCATGGCGATACCGGCTACGATCGCAATAACAACTACAAATAATCCAAAAATTAATAATCCCATTTTTCTCTCCTTTTGTTTCGGGCTTTTGCCCGTAGTTCGAAGTAGATTATAAATGGTTGATAAGACTTTGTAAACCAAAGAAACAATAAAATAAAGCCTTCTAATTCGCGGAAAAGTTTTTGGTTGCAAGGAAATCGTAAATGATGTATACTGAACTCAGTTTAAGTTTTTATAACACCTACGGAGGCATTGCGATGGTTGAAGCAACGAGCTGTGGCGGTGTTGTTATTTTTAGAGGAAAGATACTTCTTCTGTACAAGAATTACAAAAACAAGTATGAAGGATGGGTTTTGCCGAAAGGAACCGTCGAGCATGGCGAGGAGCATGAACAGACTGCGCTGAGAGAAGTAAAAGAAGAGACTGGTGCTGACGGGACAATAGTTAAATACGTCGGAAAAAGTTCATACACGTTTTCTGCTCAACAGGATACGGTATCAAAGGATGTACATTGGTATCTTATGTCATCCGAAAGCTACTATAGCAAGCCGCAACGAGAGGAATATTTCATGGATTCCGGATACTATAAATACCATGAAGCGCTTCATCTCCTTAAATTTGCCAATGAGAAACAGATCCTTGAGAGAGCCTATGCAGATTACATAGAGCTCAAAAAGAAGGGAATGTGGGGCAAGAAAGAAAAGGAAGCATAATCAGTAAAAAAATCCCGTTTTTTAAACGGGATTTTTTATTTGTTTTCATCTTTATTCAATTTGTGGCGGGGATTTGCTTTAACTACCTTTGCCGCCTTGGCAAGTTCGGACATTACATTGGTCTCGAATTGATAATCGAATTCGCAAAGCTTGGTCATAAGCTCACCTTCGGAAGAAACCACATATCTGGGCTTCAACCTGTTCAATGCGTAAGAGATCATGTCAAGACGACATTGATCGCATTTACAGCAATCAAGAGTGGAAGATATCTCATTATAAACTAGCATTACATAATCTTCGGTTAAGTTACGTAATACGATCTCCATACCCTTACCTCCCTTGAAAAAAATGAACCTAAGGATCAATGCTGGTGGCGGGACTTGAACCCGCACGAAGTTGCCCCCGACAGATTTTGAGTCTGTTGCGTCTGCCATTCCGCCACACCAGCAACGGGTGTATATTACCACAAACCACAATTAAATTCAACCGCTTTTTAAAGATTTTCCCTTGCAAATGTCACATGCAAAAATTATAATCTTAATATGAAAAAACATAGTTTTCACAAAACAATAAAACCCGATATTCCTTCAGATTGTCGCGAGATACAAAAATTGAACGGAGAGTTTATCTGCGGAGAGCTTCCCTATAAAACGGAGCTGGCTTTCGTAAAGCACGTAAGAAAATGTCCGTCCTGTATGGAAGAACTGAAGGCTTATTTTATGTTTTATACCACTGTCAGATATCTGAACGAATACGGTGATTCAAATATCCCCCAGACGGTGGAGGTGCTCCTTAAAAAGATCGAGGACGAAGAGTACAACAGAAAAGTGAGAAAAAGGAACTGGATCATCGCTTTTCTGGCATTGTTCGGAGCCATTGCGATCCTGGGGACTTTACTGTTGAGAGGCGCTTTGTTTTAAAGGAGCAGGTAATAAGGGAAGGAAAATAGATACATGGATAAGATAGTACTAATAGATGGTAACAGCATAGTAAACAGGGCCTATTTCGGGCTGCCGGACATGACCACGTCAAAAGGACAGCATACAAACGGTATAAAAGGGTTTTTAAGCATCCTTTTTAAGCTCATGGACGAAGAAAAGCCTCAATATATGGCTATAGCCTTTGATGTTCCCGAACCCACCTTCAGACATTTAAGCTTTAAAGAATATAAGGCACAGAGAAAACCCATGGAGGAAGCACTTGGTTCTCAATTTCCCCTTCTGCATGACCTGCTTCAAGCCATGGGCATTTTTGTTATGGAAAAAGGAGGCTATGAGGCGGATGATCTTATAGGGACCGTTGCACGCAGGTGTTCGGGGGAAGGACTGGAAGTAACCGTTATATCAGGCGATAAGGATCTTTTGCAGCTGGCTACCGACAAGGTAAAGGTAAGGATACCTTCCACATCAAAGGGACAGACAACGATAAAGGATTACAATAATGAGGAGTTCGCTGCCGAATTCGGTCTGGAAAGACCTTCGCTTATTATTGACCTTAAAGCCATAATGGGTGATTCTTCAGATAATTACAAGGGTGTGGAAGGCATAGGCAAAGTCGGCGCCACCAAGCTTTTGCAGGAATTTGGGGATCTGGACGGTATATATGCAAATCTGGATAAGGTAAAAGGAGCAAATCACGACAAGCTGGTGAAAGGCAAGGAAGATGCCTACTTCTGCAAATGGCTTGCTACCATAAAGACGGACTGTGACATGGATTTTAATCTTCAGGATGCGAAGCTTGGGAATATCTTTACTCCTGAAGCATATGTGATATGTAAAGATCTGGAACTGAAGTCGTTTTTAAACAGATTTTCCGAGGAAGCAAGGGAAGAAGTCAGAGCAAACGATATTGAAACAGAGCTACCTGAACCGGAACTTATCGCGATTGAAGATGTATCGGGCTATAAGGCTGCTTTTGACGAATTGAGGGAGGAAAAGAGCTCCTGGGCAGCACTTTCCTTTGCAGCCTGCGACGCAGATGACGGTTTCGGTAAAGAAATGGTGGCAGGAGCCGTTGAAAGAGGAAATAAAGCTTTTTGTTTTCTGATAAATACGAGGTTCGATGAACAGGTATTTATAAAGGAACTTACCGGACTGGTAAAGGAAGATGTTAAACTTGCCTGCTGCGATATTAAGGAGGCGTCTGAAAAGTTTAAGGACATAAGGGATAAGGTCATAGATCTGGCCGTTGCCTGTTATCTTCTTTATCCCGGCAAAAACGCATATACCGAATGTGATATAGCCAGAGATCTTTTGGGTAAAACCTTGCCCGAAGTAAAGGAGGTCTTCGGAAAAACCACTCTGGCGGAAGCTGTCCTTGACAACAGTTTTTTAAGAGAAGCCACAAAAAAGGCGGAAGAACTTCTTGGACATTATGCACATGCGGTTTTTGCCGGATACGAAAGGGCGGTAAACGAACTTCAGGAAAAGGAAATGCTGGATCTTTTCCTGAATGTGGAAATGCCTCTTCTTTTCGACCTAAGAGAAATGGAAGTTGAAGGCATAGGCATTGACAGGAATGCGCTTGTGGATTACGGAAGATTCCTTAATTCAAAGATAGAAGAGGAAGAGAAGGATATATATAAGAGCGTGGGCTTTGAGTTTAATATAAACTCACCCAAGCAACTGGGAGAAGTATTGTTTGAGAAACTTAAACTTCCCGGCGGGAAAAAGACAAAAAGCGGTTATTCCACAGCAGCCGATGTGCTGGAAAAATTAAGATATGAAGACCCTATAGCGGATAAAGTCCTTAAATACCGGGAACTTACAAAACTTAAAAGTACCTATGCGGACGGCCTCGGAGCCTATATATGCCCGGACGGCAGGATACATACAAAATTCAATCAGACCGTTACTATGACCGGAAGACTCAGTAGTGCGGATCCCAATCTTCAGAACATTCCGGTTCGAAGAGAATCCGGCAGAGAGATCAGAAAGATGTTTGTGCCGAAGGAAGGCTGCTGCTTTGTGGATGCCGACTATTCCCAGATAGAGTTGAGGCTCCTTGCGCATATGTCCGGGGATGAAAGCCTTATATCGGCCTATTCCGAAGGCCGGGATATACACAGGATAACTGCCGCCAAGGTATTTAACATACCTCAGGAGGAAGTTACAAAGGAAATGAGAAGCAATGCCAAGGCTGTAAATTTCGGCATAATCTATGGTATGAGTTCCTTTGGTCTCGGACAGGAGATAAAGGTTTCGAGAAAAGAGGCGGAAGGCTATATAAACCAGTATTTTGCTAACTATCCGGCTATAAAGGAATTCCTGGACTCATTGGTAAAAGAGGCCAGAGAGAAGGGATATGCAATTACTCTTTATAAGAGGAGAAGACCCATTCCCGAGATAAAGTCCTCCAACTTTATGGTGCGTCAGGGAGCCGAAAGGATCGCCATGAATTCGCCCATCCAGGGAACTGCTGCGGATATAATGAAGATCGCTCTGGTAAATGTTAATCGGGCCCTTAAGGAAAGAGGTCTGAGATCCAGGATCCTTCTTCAGGTTCATGATGAATTGCTGCTGGAAGTTCCCAATGAGGAAAAGGATGAGGTAATGAAGCTTGTAAGCGATGAGATGATGAAGGCGGCGGATCTTCGCGTTAAACTTGAAGTCTCCGTGGCTGCGGGAGAGAACTGGGACGCAGCTCATTGATATGAAAAGAAGATTTGAGGACAAGATAATAATAGGACTTACGGGAGGTGCGGGAAGCGGCAAATCCTCTGTGGCGGAATACATCATGTCCGGGCACGACGGAGAATTCATCCACTGTGATGTCATCGCCCATGAGCTTATGGAACCGGGTGGTGCCACCTATGAGCCTTTGTTAAAAGAATACGGCGAAGGTATTATGGAGCCGGGCAGCAAAATGATCTCAAGAAAAGCTCTTACCCTTGCGGTAAACAATTCCCCCAAGGGCTTTGAAAGATTGAATGAGATCACCCATCCAAGGGTCATAGAGGAAGTGCTTAAAAGGATGAAAGCTTCGGAGCATAAAGTGCTTATAATAGAAGCGGCCCTTCTTATCGAGTCGGGTATCGGCAGGCTCTGTGACGATGTCTGGTACGTATATGCCTATGAAGAGGAAAGGATCCGAAGGATCAGGGCGTCCAGAGACTGGAGTGAAGAAAAGATAAGAGAGATCTTTGAAAATCAGCTTTCCGAGGAAGAGTTCAGAAAAGGAAGCACTTTTGTCCTTGAAAATCATGACGGGTCCGAAACTTGGAAAAAGGAAGCGGATCAGAGGATAATGCTTCTTGACGCGATACAATAAAATTGATAAAATTAAAATTTGTTAGATTTTAAGGGAGGAAGTCTTGAGATGGGCAAAGCGGATCAATATGTTTTCGGTCTGGACATCGGTACCAGAAGTATAGTCGGAACCGTTGGATACAAAAAGAACGCAACTGATTTCACTGTGGTCGCGCAAGAAGTGAAAATGCATGAAACCCGCGCCATGATGGACGGACAGATCCATGACATAGGCAAGGTTACGGAGACCATAAAGCAGGTCAAAAGAAGTCTTGAAAAGCAGCTGGGCGGCACAAAGCTTACGGACGTGTGCATAGCTGCTGCCGGACGTGTGCTTAAGACCGTGACTGTAAGAGTGGATCAGGAATTTCCCGAAGAGATCAATGTAAAAGACGTTAACATCAGAGAGATGGAACTTCTGGGCGTAGAGAAAGCATATGCCGCCATTAAGGCAGGCGCCCGGGAGGAAAAGATAAACTATTACTGTGTTGCCTACACAGTAGTGCATTATTATCTGAATGATTTCCAGATGTCCAGTCTGCTGGATCATAAGGCATCAAAGATAGGGGCCGATGTTTTGGCTACCTTCCTTCCCGATGAAGTTATAGAAGGACTGTACACAACTGTAGAAAAAGCGGGGCTTAAGGTGAATAACCTTACACTTGAGCCCATAGCGGCTATCCTTGTTGCCATACCGGAGAAATTCAGGCTTTTAAATATTGCGCTTGTGGATGTGGGCGCGGGTACCAGCGATATCTGTATTACAAAGGACGGAAGCATTACCGCCTACGGTATGATCCCCATGGCGGGCGATGCTCTTACCGAAGTGGTGGCGGCCGCTCATCTGGTGGAATTTAACACCGCCGAGAATATTAAGCTTGCTGCCTGCAGTAAAAGGAAGTCAATCCCTTATGCGGACATAATGGGCATTAAGCAAAAGACCACACCCGCTGAAGTTAACGGAGAACTTAAGGGAAAGATCGAGGAGATGACAAAGCTCATAGCCGACAGGATCATTGAGATAAACGGTGGAAAAACTGTTTCTGCCTGCTTTGTAGTAGGTGGAGGCGGAAAGATCCAGGGCTTTACCGAAAGTCTGGCAAAGGCTCTTAAACTGCCCAAGGAAAGAGTGGCTTTAAGAGGTGCCGAGGTGTTGTCCTTTGTGGAGTCGGTTAACGGTGATTTTAAGCCGGATCCCATGTATGTTACTCCCATAGGCATATGCCTTAATTATTACGAAAAGAAAAACAATTTTGTATATGCTTCTCTTAACGGAGATTCTGTTAAGCTATACGACAACAACAAGCTTACGGTATTGGATGTAGCGGTGGCTGCGGGATATCCCAACGAGAACCTTTTCCCGAAGAGAGGAAAGGCATTGGAATTCACCCTGAACGGTCAGGCAAGACTGGTGCGCGGAGAACTTGGAGAAGCAGCTGTTATCAAGATTAACGGCAAAGAGGCATCTGCCAGTACACCCATCGAACCCAACGATGACATTACGATTGTAGAATCTACAGTAGGAGCACCCGGTTCCAAGGATGTAGATAGACTTCCCGAATATAAGAGCGAGATCAGGTTCATTGTGGACGGAAAAGAAGTTACCTGTCCCAAGTTCATGTCTGCCAACGGAAATCTGGTTTCCGGATTCTACAGCATTAAACAGGGAGATAAGATCGAAACCCTGAATTATTACACCCTGGAGCAGATCCTGGAATGTCTGGGACTTTCCTATAAAGAAGGCATATACGTAAACAACGAGCCGGCGGATAAAAATACCAAAGTTTATGAGAACTTCAAGGTGGAACTGGAGAGAACCCCTTCCGTACCCGAACCCACTTTAAGCGAAAAGGTGGAAGAGATAAAGGAAGCAAACAGGCTTGAGGAAGAGGAGGCTTTACAGACCGAGGCACCTGCCGTTACAAAAAAAACTGAAGCAGTACCGGTTAAAAAGACGGTTCAGGGAGGTTCCATCACCGTAAGCTTTAACGGCATTCCTCTTACTCTTTCCGGAAAGAGTGAATACAGATTCGTAGATGCTTCGGATCAGAGCGGCTTTGATATCCACAATCCTCAGGGCAGTAACCTTGAGATATTGATAAATAAGATGAATGCCGCGTTCATAGATTTAATAAAGGACGGAGACTCTTTGGAGTTACATTGGATCAAATAATGAAAATTTGCAGCTTGGCAAGCGGAAGCAGCGGGAACTGTATCTTTGTTTCTTCCGGATTGACTAAAATACTGGTGGACGCCGGAGTGAGCGGAGTCAAGATAGAACATGAACTTATGGAGATCGGCGAAAGCATAGATTCTGTCGACGCCATACTTCTGACTCACGAACATATAGATCACATTAAAAGCATCGGTGTTTTGACGAGAAAACATGCCATTTCACTGTACGGAACAAAGGGAACCATAGACGGAGCCTTATACGGTAATCATCCTGTGGGAAAGATACCGGAAGGACTTTTGAATTATATCACACCGGATGAATCCTTTATGATCGGTGATATCCTTGTTTCTCCTTTCTCTGTATCCCATGATGCTTCCGACCCGGTAGCCTATTGCTTTGAAGCCGGAGGAAAGAAGATAGGAACTGCAACGGACCTGGGATTTTTTGATGATTATATAGTCAATAACCTTAAAAATTCCCAAGTGTTGTATATTGAATCGAACCATGATGTGCATATGCTTGAAGCAGGTATTTATCCATATGCTCTTAAGCAGAGGGTTAAGGGAAATAAGGGACATCTGTCCAATGACAGTTGTGCCGGTCTTGTCACCAGGCTGTGCAATGAATCGGAAGTTAATGTGGATCATGTGATCCTGGCGCATCTCAGCGCAGAGAACAACTTCCCGGAATTGGCCTATGAGACTGTGAATTCGGAAGTTAAGATAAAACTTGCTCCGGAAAAAAGACCGGAAATACACGTGGCACCCAGGGGACAGCACTCTTATATAGCTGAGATCTGAAATTGTTAAGCAATAAAAAATAATATAAATCAGGCAAACGAACTTTTAAAGCAAAGGGCTTATGAGTCTTGCCGCATCGGAAAGGCGTAAATTATGAAAAGGGCAGTAATCACCGTAGTAGGAAAGGATTGCGTTGGTATCATCGCAAAGACCTGTACTTATCTTGCGGAAAACGGGATCAATATCCTGGACATTTCCCAGACCATCATCAAAGAGTTTTTTAACATGATGATGATCGTGGATGTAACCGATATCAAAAAGGATTTTCTTGTGGTAGCCAATGAACTGGATGAATTGGGAGAGAAGATCGGAGTGTCCATTAAGATCCAGCGCGAAGACATCTTCGATATGATGCACAGAATTTGACCTATTTAATATAATAACCGGGAGTTTTATAAGATGATTAATCGATCCGAAGTAATGGAAACCAATCGTATGATCACCGATTCCAAGCTTGATGTGAGAACCATCACTCTGGGTATCAGCCTTATTTCATGCGTGGATTCCGATCTTAAGACCTGCTGCGATAAGATCTACGACAAGATCACCAAGGTGGCGGGCAAGCTTGTGGAAACAGGCGAAGCTATTGAAAAAGAATATCAGATCCCCATTGTTAACAAGAGGATCTCAGTTACACCTATTTCATTGGTTGGAGGGGCTTGCTGCAAAAAGCCGGAAGATTTCGTTGAGATCGCAAAGACTCTGGACAAAGCGGCAAAGAAGGTGGGAGTAAACTTCCTCGGAGGTTATTCCGCACTGGTCAGCAAGGGAATGACCGAAGCGGAAAAGAATCTGATCCTTTCGATCCCCGAAGCACTTAAGGTTACAGACGTGGTGTGCAGCTCCGTTAATGTGGGCTCCACCAAAACAGGTATAAACATGGATGCGGTCAGACTTCTGGGCGACGTTATAAAAGAGACCGCCGAGAAGACAAAGGAGGATTCCTGCATAGGCTGCGCTAAACTGGTAGTGTTCTGTAACGCTCCCGATGACAATCCGTTTATGGCAGGTGCTTTTCACGGAGTTACCGAAGCGGATGCGGTCATTAATGTAGGTGTAAGCGGTCCCGGAGTTGTAAAAACAGCACTTGAGGCAGTCAGAGGCGAGAGTTTCGAGGTGCTTTGCGAAACTATCAAGAAGACGGCCTTTAAGATCACCAGAGTCGGACAGCTTGTTGCTAAGGAAGCATCACAGATGCTGGGCATTCCCTTCGGCATCGTGGATCTTTCATTGGCACCTACTCCCGCTGTGGGAGATTCGGTAGCCGACATATTAAAAGAAATAGGTCTTGAACATCCCGGAGCTCCGGGAACCACCGCAGCACTTGCTATCCTGAACGATCAGGTAAAAAAAGGCGGCGTTATGGCATCATCCTATGTTGGCGGTCTTTCGGGAGCTTTTATTCCTGTAAGTGAAGACAGAGGGATGATAGAAGCAGTGGAAAAAGGTGCTTTGACAATTGAAAAGCTGGAGGCTATGACTTGTGTATGTTCCGTCGGACTTGATATGATAGCTATCCCCGGAGATACACCTAATACCACGATATCCGGTATCATAGCAGATGAGATGGCCATAGGAATGATAAATCAAAAGACCACAGCCGTAAGACTGATCCCCGTTATCGGTAAAAATATCGGTGACAATGTGGAATTCGGCGGCCTTTTGGGCTATGCACCCATTATGCCGGTAAATACCTTCGACTGTTCTGCTTTTGTAAACAGAACCGGAAGGATACCTGCCCCCATCCATTCGTTTAAGAACTGAAAGGCATATATATGCAATACATTACTGAAAATTATGATTATAAAAACATATTGTTTTATTTTGAACAGCTTACAAAAATACCCCATGGTTCAGGCAATGTAGATGCCATTTCCAATTATCTTTACAGTTTTGCTCTTGAACACGGTGCAAAATGCAGGCAGGATGAAAAAAAGAATGTTGTGGTTTTTCTTCCCGCAACATCCGGATATGAAGACAGAAAGACAATTATGCTTCAGGGCCATATGGATATGGTCTGTGAGAAGGATTCCGATTGTCCCCATGATTTCAAAAAAGATCCCCTGGAACTTTACATAAAGGATGGAAGACTGAGAGCCAAAGGCACCACGCTTGGCGGAGATGACGGCATAGCCATTGCTTACATGATGGCTATAATAGCAGATAAAGAGGCAGAACATCCGGCTCTTGAACTCATCATGACTACGGATGAAGAAACAGGAATGTACGGTGCCCAGGCACTTGATACTTCCGATCTTAAAGGTTCTTATCTGATAAACATGGATTCCGAGGAGGAAGGAAGAGTATTCTGCGGATGTGCGGGAGGACTCAGACAAAACTGTACTCTGGATCTCGAAAGAGAAGAAGTGACCGGAACAGTTGTCGACATAAAGATAAAAGGTCTGACCGGAGGACATTCCGGTGTCGAGATAGACAAGAACAGGACAAATGCAAATAAACTCATGGCAAGACTCCTGTTTGAGTTCAGAGGACATCTGGATTACAGATTGGTGGAGCTTCACGGCGGAAAACTGGACAATGCTATCCCGAGAGAAGCTTTTTCAACCATTGTGATCAAAAACTTTGATATTGAAGATTTCAAAGACATAGCGGGCGGTCTTGCGGCTAAATATAAGTGTGAACTTGAAACCTCCGAACCCGGTTTGGATTTTGAATTCTGTATCGATCCCGCACCGAAAACTGTTAATGCGATCAACGGAAAATCCTACGGAAGTCTTTTGTATTTTTTGATCCAGTCGCCCAACGGTGTTCAGAGAATGAGTTCCGCGATCCCCGGTCTTGTTGAGAGCTCTCTTAACATGGGTATTGTTTTTACAGAGGAAAAGCAGGCCGTGATCAGATTTTCACTCAGAAGCTCCGTTACAAGCTATAAGAAATTTATGAGTGACAAGCTGGAGTATCTCATTTCCATTTTGGGAGGAGAAACATCAAGAGAAGGTAATTATCCGGCCTGGGAATACAAAAAAGACTCTGTCTTAAGAGGAGTTTTTAAGAAACTCTACCTGGAAGAATACGGAAAAGAACCTGTTTTTGAAGTGATGCATGCGGGACTTGAATGCGGTCTTTTATTTGACAAATGCCCCGGACTTGATATAATCTCCATAGGACCTGATATGAGTGATGTTCACAGCCCCAATGAAAGCCTGGGACTGGAATCGGCCGTAAGGGTCTATAAATTCCTTGAAAAGCTTTTGAAGCGGCTTAAATAAACCTAAGAGAGGACTATATAATTAATGGATCCCTTTAATGATAACAAAATAGAGGATAAGGAGTATTTTTCCGACATTACCGAAAATGATATGCCCGAGGAAGATCCTGAGGAGACAGAAGCGGTAAATGTAATGGTAAAGAACATTGCAGGCGGAGAGAATGCTTACGGTTATGATGATGACGGGGACGATGAGGAAGAATGGGTGGTCCATGATTCCAAATTGTTAAAGAAGATCTTTGCCGAAAAGGAAAAGAAGCCCAAGTCAGAAAAGCCAAAGACCGAAAAAACAAAGGCCGAAAAAACAAAGGCCGACAGACCCGCGACCGAAAAAGCCGGACCGAAAAAGCCTTCCGGGAATACAAGTATCAGACTGGATTCCAAAGAATATGCCAAGACGAAAACTCCGGGAGCTTATAAAAGAGCCAAGAAGTTTAAGAGCGGGATATCAAGAAATTTCATGTTTGGCAGGAAGAAACGTAAAAATGCCAATGAGCCTGATCTTAAGGCTGAATTTGATACAGTTCTTGATTACGATTTTGACCTTGAGAAAGAAGATGCCGGTGAGGTAAGCGGAACTGACGGTTTCTTTAATTCGCCCAACATGAAGGAAGTTGAACATGAGTATGACTTTAAAGCTGAGGAAGAGGCATTAAAGAACCTGGAAAGACAATTGGATTTCACTTTTGTTGACGCTTCTTCCGATACCTTTAAAGAAACCTCTACCGAAGTCTTTAAAGAAGCAGTTATGGAGCCTATAGAGGACGGGGCTTTGAAGCCTGCGGAAGAACTGCCGGAAGAGCCTGTAAATGAGGCTGTAAATACACATTCGGAAGAGATCCCGGTTGGAGCGGCAGAAGAAAATACAGCAGTTTCCGAAGTGGTGTCCGCAAATGAGGCTTTAGACGGTGTAAAGGAATCAGTCGAGGAAGAGCCCGCAGAAGAACCTGTATATGAAGAAAAGGAAACTGAGATAAAAGAAGAAAACATCGGTTTCGAAGAAAAAGCAGAAAAAGTATCCGCATGGGATGAAGATGGGGAGGAAAGAGACCCTTTCCTTGATGTTTTTTCTGTATTTCTTGAAAAGTTTGATGACGAACCTAAGGATGAGGAGAATAAAAAAAAATCCCTGACACCTATGGTAGAAGCTGAAAATAAAATGAACGGGGACTTTGAAAAGGATCTTCAGACCGAAGATAACGCAGGATCCTCCGATAATGATGAGATAATTTCCGAAATATCCGAGAATGTGGATTTTCTTGACGATGCTTTAAAAGAAGACGAATACGGTCAGGAAGCGGATGATCTGGATATTGAAGCCATTCAGGCCGAAAAGGAAAAAGAAGCTGCCAGGATAGCGGAAGAAAAAGAAAGAAAAAACAAAGAACTCAGGGAAATGCAGACCGCGGTTGAAGACCTTATGTATGAATACGGCGGGGAAACTGAGGAAGAAAGGGAAGAAAGACATAAAAAAGCCCTTGAAATGAGCGCACTTCCCGTTATAGACCTGAACGAGATCAATTTTTTCGATGATAATAAGGGGAGCGGAGATCCCTCTGAAGAAAACATTGAAGGCATAAATGAAAACCTTGCAATGTTCGTAAATGATGAGATCGGCCCCAAAAAGAAGAAAAAATGGCCCTTCATTGTCGGCGGTGTGGTAGGATTTCTGCTATTGTTTGCTTTATTCATTTTATTTACCAGACCGGGTCATACCATAGCATCCAAAGTGGTGGCAAGGATCATTTTCTCACACGTGGAGAAGATAGATGAAGCTAATAATTCTCATAGATTAAATGAAAATGAAGCACTTCAAAACGATCCCATGGGAGAATTTGTTCACACACCTACACCTGCTCCCTCACCTGAACCCACATTGCCTCTTGAGGACGGTACTACTCCGATGCCCACAGATACACCTACACCCACGCCTACGGCTCAGGTAGTCACTCACCCTCATTACGATCCGGATCCCTCGGTTATAAATATCCTCCTTATAGGTATAGAGAACTATGACGGTACAGCTGTTTACGGTCGTTCCGATTCAATGATGATAGCGTCCATAGACAAGGACGGCGGTCCGTTGGTTTTGGTTTCTCTGATGAGAGATATGTATGTTGAGATACCGGGATATAATGACAACCGTTTAAATGCCGCTTATTTCTTCGGCGGTCCCGAGCTTCTTATGGAGACCATAGAACTCAACTTTGGGGTGAAATTTGACGGATATGCCATAGTCGACTATTCCGGCTTTGAAAACATCATTGATTACATGGGCGGGCTTGAAGTGGTGCTCACTTCTCAGGAAGCTGAGTATTTAAATACCACCAATTACATCTCCGATAAGACGCAAAGAAATGTTATTGCAGGCAGTCAGGTGATGACAGGAAATCAGGTGGTGGGATATTGCAGAATACGTCACGTGCCTTCCTCCAACGGCCTTTATAATGACTTTGGAAGAACCTATCGCCAGAGGCTGGTAATGAACAAGATATTCGAGAAGTTCAAGGATTCTTCGGTTACCACTCTTTACGGAGTCATGAAGGAATGTCTTAAATACGTTAAGTGCCCCGCCAGCCTTGAATCCATTACTGCTGAATGCATACAGACTGTGGTTGAGAAGAGGATGTTCAAACTGGAATCCTACAGGATACCCGTAAGCGGACATTATGAAGAAGTAAGGATCAACAATGCGTTGGTTCTCGGATATTATGCAGACAATGCGGATATTCTTCATGATTATCTTTACAACAGGAACGGAACCTCTGCATCCTCGCAATAAGACAGTATTGACGGAACATCATTAAGATGTTCCGTTTTTTTTGAATAAAAAGAGTATGAGATCATACCCCCAAAAAAAATTTACACAAATTTTCTTGCAATTATTGTAAGGAGTAGTATAATACAACAGATTATGCGAAAAGGAGAATAAAATATGAGTTACAAGACTTTTACAATGGAGCTTGCCGGAAGAACTCTGTCAGTAGACGTCGGAAGAGTAGCCGCACAGGCTAACGGCGCCGCATTTATGCATTACGGTGATACAACCGTACTTTCCACTGCTACGGCATCGGAAAAACCCAGAGACGGTATCGATTTCTTTCCTCTTTCTGTAGAGTATGAGGAAAAACTTTATGCAGTCGGAAAAATTCCCGGAGGATTCACAAGACGTGAAGGAAAGCCTTCCGAGAACGCTATCCTTACAAGCCGTGTTATCGATCGTCCCATGAGACCTTTGTTCCCTAAGGATTATCGTAACGACGTAACACTTAATAATATGGTAATGTCGGTTGATCCCGAGTGCAGCCCCGAACTCACGGCTATGCTTGGATCGGCTATTGCAGTTGCAATTTCTGATATCCCCTTTGACGGCCCTTGTGCAACAACACAGGTTGGTCTTATCAACGGAGAATTTGTTATCAATCCCAATTCATCTCAGACAGCTGTATCTGACCTTAAGCTTACGGTAGCTTCTACAAGAGATAAGGTTATCATGATCGAGGCAGGAGCAAACGAAGTTCCGGAAGCTAAGATGATCGAGGCTATTTACAAGGCAGATGAGGTTAATAAGCAGGTTATCGCTTTCATTGACAAGATCGTGGCAGAGGTTGGTAAGCCCAAGCATGAGTACACCAGTTGTGCTATCCCTGAGGAGCTTTTTGCGGCTATCCGTGAGCAGGTTCCTCCCGCTGAGATGGAAGTGGTCATGTTTGCTCCCGAGAAGCAGGTTCGTGAAGAGAGGATCAGAAACCTTAAGGATAAGCTTGCAGAAGTATTTGCTGACAAGGAAGACTGGCTTCCTCTCATTGATGAAGCTGTTTACCAGTATGAGAAGAAGACTGTACGTAAGATGATCTTACAGGATCACAAGCGTCCTGACGGAAGAGAGATCACACAGATACGTCCTTTGGCTGCTGAAGTTGATATCATTCCCAGAGTACATGGCTCCGCAATGTTCACAAGAGGACAGACTCAGATCTGCAATGTTACTAC
Organism: Lachnospiraceae bacterium; assembly: GCA_016287765.1. The sequence goes on along the minus strand of JAEEWS010000001.1, from coordinate 29,642 downwards.
TCTTGCACCTCTTGCAGAAGCTCAGAAGCTTGACGGCCTTGATGAAAATGAGACCTGCAAGCGTTATATGCACCAGTACAATTTCCCTGCTTATTCAGTAGGTGAGACCAAGGTTTCCAGAGGACCCGGCCGTCGTGAGATCGGTCACGGAGCACTTGCGGAGAGAGCACTCATGCCTGTGCTTCCTTCAGAAGAGGAATTCCCTTACGCAATCCGTACCGTATCCGAAACCTTCGAATCCAACGGTTCCACATCAATGGCTTCTACCTGTGCTTCCTGCATGTCTCTTATGGCTGCGGGTGTTCCCATCAAGAAGATGGTTGCGGGTATTTCCTGCGGTCTCGTTACAGGTGCTACAGATGATGATTATATTCTTCTTACAGATATCCAGGGACTTGAGGACTTCTTCGGAGATATGGACTTCAAGGTAACCGGTACAGATGCAGGTATCACTGCCATCCAGATGGATATCAAGATCCACGGCCTTACACGTCCCATCGTTGAGGGAGCTATCGCACGTTGCCGTGAAGCAAGAATGTATATTATGGAAAATTGTATGAAGAAGGCTATTTCTGAGCCCAGACCCGAAGTTTCCAAGTATGCACCCAAGATCATTCAGATCCAGATCGATCCTACCAAGATCGGTGATGTTGTGGGACAGCGCGGTAAGACTATCAATGCGATCATCGAGCAGACAGGCGTTAAGATCGATATCACCGATGACGGTTCTGTTTCCGTTTGCGGTACAGAGATTGATAAGATGAATGAAGCTATCCGTCTTATCAATATCATCGTATCTGATTTTGAAGCAGGTCAGGTTCTTGAAGGAAAGGTTGTTTCCATTAAGGAATTCGGTGCTTTCCTTGAGTTCGCTCCCGGTAAAGAGGCTATGGTACACATTTCCAAGATCGCCAAGGAGAGAATTGACAGAGTCGAGGATGTTCTTACTTTGGGCGATAAGGTTAAGGCTGTTTGCCTCGGTAAGGACAAGATGGGAAGAGTAAGCTTCTCTATCAAGGATGTAAAATAATCAGTTATCATTAAATTTTTACCCGCATGCGGTCTGCCCGGATGCGGGTGTTTTTATGTTGAAATATAAGCATTTTAAACAAAGATCATTACTTTTATGTACCAAACTTTATGTGTTTTAGAAGTTTAAATTATTTGCATTTTTAACAAGATATAGTATAATTTTAATGATCGTATAACTAAATTTTGTAAAGGATATTGAAGAATGTCGGAGACAAAAAAGAAGACGAATTCCGCTGCAAACAAGAAAACAGCGGAAGAAACAAAAAAAACAACAAGATCAAGCAGGAACAGCGGCAGTGATAAGGCTATAAAAGAAACAAAAAAATCTCAAAATGCTCCCAAAGAAAAAAAGATGACAAAGGCTGAAAAAGCCGAGTTTGAAAGGGAACAGGAGAGGATCGCGGCTGAAAAACGTGAAAGAGCCGAGGAAAGAAGAGCAATCAAGGATGAGGTCACTATTACCGTAGCTGTGGCGGTGGCTGTTCTTTTGATACTCAGTAATTTTAAACTCAGCGGTATCGTGGGCGAGATAATCAACGGTGCATTATTCGGACTTTTCGGCTGGTTGGCTTATCTTGTTCCTTTTTTGATAGTTATTTTTGTTTGCTTCTTTTTGGCCAATAGAAATTCACGTTTTAAATATCTTCCGAAGATAATAGCTTCTTTTATGGTTTTTATCCTTCTTGCGGCCATGATACAGATAGCTGTGGGAGAAACCACGGAAGAAATGAATGCCCTGGATTATTATAAATATGCCAGAGACCATAAGTCCGGAGGCGGTGTTGTGGGCGGTATAATCTGTCAGGCTCTGGTCCAGTGGTTTGATATCGTAGGCTCCTATATAGTTTTGGCAACTCTTGAGATCATCTGCATTTTCTTTATTACAGGACGTGCGTTGATCAAGAGCCTTACCGAGCATATTAAAGCCAAAAATGCCGAAAAAGTGGAGAAAAGAAAAGAGATCAACGATCTTTATGATGAGTATCTGGCCACCGAAGAGGCTGAAGAATATCTTGAAAGCAAACAGACCGGTGTGGAGAGTATGCTTCCCGGAAACAGATACAGACAGGAAGAAACTGCGGGACAGGAAGCAGATGAAGATGTCGCTCACGGTTACAAAAATGATTCCGGCGTAAGAATGCCCATGGATTACCCCGACGGTTATGATGAGGAAGAGGAAAGAAAGTTTGAGGAAAGCTTAAGACGTTCTCATCTGGACAAAAAGAAGGATAAGAAGGAAAAGGGCGGAAAATTTAATTTCTTTGGCGGAAGGACCGAGACTCAGCCTTATGGGACTGTAAGGAATGAAATTCCTGTGGAGGATGCACCCGAAGAAGATATTCCTGTGGAAGACATACATATAGAAATGCCCTTTGTCGACGAGACCTATGCAGATAATACAAATGTTTACAGCCAAAATGCGGCCGATAAAGAGAGCACTCCCGCAACACAGGAACAGACCGAAAGTATTTTTGAATCCGAGTTAAACAAGAAATTTTCGGGCAAAAAAGATCTAAGAGAAACAAGAAACGCTGATAATCGGGCGGTAAGTATATTTAAGCCAAGAGCTGAAGTCAAGGAGTATGTGACCGACGGAGAAGACGATCTTATAGATCCTTCGGAGAAGAAGGAAATGAGTTTTTCCGAAACATCTCTTAAGGATAAGGAATTTTCCTATGACAAGGAAGAACTGGCAAAGACCGTTGACAGTGTTCCTTATGCTTTAAGCGGAGCAGCCAACAGACCTTTACAATACAAAAAGCCTATAAGGGAGGAGAAGGTCGGAGAAGATGATAACGACAGGCTCTTTGATGATGATTTTTATGACCCCACAGCTGTAGAAGAGGCTGATACCGCAAACGATGATGTGTCCCGGGAAGCTATCACTTTACGTGAAGAGAGTCAGAATAGTGCTTTTGAAAATCAGGTGGAGATCGGAAGCAGGGTGGTGGAGGAAAAGAACAACCAGCTGGCTTTTGAACCTGTAAAAGAGTATATGTTCCCGCCTATTGAACTCCTTGATGCTCCCGTAAGAAAGAACAATGAGGACAACACCGATGAACTGGCGGAAACTGCCGAAAAGCTCAGAGCCACTCTGGACAGTTTCGGCGTCAGAGTTACGGTTACGGATGTGCAGAGAGGCCCTTCGGTTACCAGATACGAACTTCAACCCGAAGTGGGGGTTAAGGTTTCAAGGATCACCAATCTGGCGGATGATATTAAGCTGAATCTTGCAGCTGCGGACATAAGGATCGAAGCTCCCATACCGGGTAAAGCCGCTGTGGGCATAGAAGTTCCCAACCGTGAAAACACCATGGTCACTCTTCGTGAACTTATAGAGAGTGATGAGTTTGCCCATGCCAGAGGGAAGATACCCTTTACAGTAGGTAAGAGCATTGAAGGCGCAAATATCATAGGTGATATAGCAAAGATGCCTCATCTGATGATCGCAGGAGCTACGGGTTCCGGTAAATCCGTTTGTATCAACACCATAATCATGAGCATCCTGTACGAATTTAAGCCGGAAGACGTTAAGCTCATAATGATCGATCCCAAGGTGGTTGAGCTTTCGGTATATAACGGAATACCTCATCTTCTGATACCTGTCGTGACAGATCCCAAGAAGGCTGCGGCAGCTCTGAACTGGGCCTGTGTGGAAATGGATGAGAGATATAAGAAGTTTGCGGAACTGTCTGTCAGAGACCTTAAGGGTTACAACGAGAGAGTAAAACAGGAAGCAGAAAACGGTAATACGGATGAGAATTATCCCATCCTTCCCCAGATGGTCATTATCGTAGACGAGCTTGCAGATCTCATGATGGTTGCTTCAAATGAAGTGGAGGATTCCATTTGCCGTCTGGCACAAAAGGCCAGAGCCTGCGGTATGCATTTGATCATTGCCACTCAGAGACCTTCGGTAAATGTCATAACCGGACTTATTAAAGCAAACATTCCTTCCAGAATAGCTTTTGCGGTTTCTTCCGGAGTGGATTCCAGAACCATACTCGATAATGTCGGAGCGGAAAAGCTTTTGGGAAAGGGCGATATGCTCTATTATCCTACTGGAATGTCAAAACCTGTCAGGATCCAGGGATGCTTCGTTTCCGATAAAGAAGTGAATTCTGTTGTTGAATATATTACCAAGGCAAACGATCCTGCAGTTTATAATGAATCTATCAATGAAAAGATAGCTCGTTCAAATGATGAGAACAAAGCAGTTGCAAACGGCAGCGTGCCTCAAAATGACGATGGACGTGATGAGTATTTTGAGGATGCGGGAAGGCTGATAATCGAAAAAGAAAAAGCCTCTATCGGCATGCTTCAGAGAGCATACAAGATAGGCTTTAACAGAGCAGCCAGGATCATGGATCAGTTGGCGGAAGCGGGGGTCGTATCCGAAGAAGACGGAAACAAACCCAGACAGGTGCTTATGTCCATGGCTGACTATGAAAGTATGCTTCAAAACGAAGGAAGATGATTTCTTCGATTGAATACAACAACTCTATATTTTTTCATGTATCAGAAAGGGGATAACCATGAAATCCGACATTCAGATCGCACAGGAAGCTTCCATGCTTCCCATCACCGAAGTAGCCAAGAGACTCGATATCGATTCCGATGATCTTGAACTTTACGGAAAGTACAAGGCAAAATTATCAGAGGAATTGATCAACTCACTTGCTTCTAAGCCCAACGGAAAGCTTGTTCTGGTCACTGCTGTCAATCCCACCCCGGCAGGTGAAGGAAAGACCACAACTACAGTAGGTATCGGTGAAGCAATGGGCAGACTTAACAAAAAAGCCGTCATTGCTCTTCGTGAGCCTTCACTCGGACCTTGCTTCGGCATTAAGGGAGGAGCTGCCGGCGGCGGATATGCCCAGGTAGTGCCCATGGAGGATCTTAACCTTCATTTTACGGGCGATTTCCATGCCATCACATCTGCCAACAACCTTCTTGCAGCTATGCTTGATAACCACATTTTCCAGGGAAATAAGCTGGGTATCGATCCCAAGCAGGTGGTTTGGAAACGCTGCGAAGATATGAATGACAGAGCCTTAAGAAATTGCATCATCGGTCTTGGCAAAAAGTCGGACGGTGTTGCAAGAGAAGATCATTTTATCATTACCGTTGCTTCGGAGATCATGGCCATCCTTTGTCTTTCCGATGATATGGAAGACCTTAAAAAGAGACTCGGACGTATAATCGTAGCCTACAGATATGACGGAAGTCCCGTTACGGCTGCGGATCTCAATGCAGTCGGATCCATGGCCGCACTCCTTAAGGATGCAATGCAGCCCAACCTGATCCAGACCCTTGAGCACACACCTGCCATAGTTCATGGCGGCCCTTTTGCAAATATCGCTCACGGATGTAACTCCGTAAGAGCTACCAAGACAGCCCTTAAACTTGCCGATTATGTAATTACGGAAGCTGGTTTCGGTGCAGATCTGGGAGCGGAAAAATTCTTTGATATCAAGTGCCGTATGGCAGGCCTTAAGCCCGATGCGGTGGTACTGGTGGCTACGGTACGTGCCATTAAGTATAACGGCGGAGTGGATAAGACTGAGCTGGGAAAAGAAAACCTTGAGGCGTTGAAAAAGGGTATCGCCAACCTTGAAAAGCACATTGAAAACCTTCAGAAGTACAATGTGCCTGTTATTGTCACTCTTAACCGTTTCCTTTCCGATACGGATGCAGAACTTGCCTTTGTTGAGAAGTTCTGCAGAGACAGGAACTGCGATTTTGCCCTTTCCGAAGTCTGGGAAAAGGGAGGCGAAGGCGGCATCGCTCTGGCTGAAAGGATACTTGATACGCTGGAAAACAAGAAGAGCGGATTTAAGCCTCTGTATGAGGATGACATGACCCTTTGCGAAAAGATCGAAAAAGTATGTAAAGAGATCTACGGCGCAGAGAATGTAACTTATGACGCAAGCGCTCTTAAAGATATTAAAAAGATAGAAGATATGGGGTACGGTAAATGTCCCGTATGCCTTGCAAAGAATCAGTATTCCTTATCCGACGATCCCAAGAAGCTGGGACGTCCCACAGGTTTCACCGTAAATATCAGAGAGGCTTATATGAGCGCGGGAGCAGGCTTCCTGGTAGCCATCACCGGAACGATGATGACAATGCCCGGACTTCCCAAGGTACCCGCAGCTGAAGGAATAGACGTTATAGAAGGTAAGATCAGAGGACTTTTCTGATCCGTTTAAAAATACAGGAATTTGGTTAGCATCAGGAGGACAATATGCTGCAATTTGGAATCAGAGGGCATGATATGCCCAAGGCACCTGTTGAAGAATGGGTTAAAAACATCAGAGAGGCAGGGTTCTGCTGTACACAGCTTGCTTTGCCCAAAGCTTTTACGGACTTTAACACGGAGCCTGCAGCCATGACAAGCGGAATGGCCATGTATTTAAGAAACCTTTTTGCAAAAAACGATGTAAAGGTTTCGGTCCTCGGATGCTACCACAATCTTGCAACTCCGGACAAGGAACAGCTGAAGATCACACAGAACATTTATAAGACCCATATACGGTTTGCTTCTATCCTGGGCTGCGGCCTTGTAGGTACGGAAACAGGTGCTGTGAATACGGAATATAAACCCTGTCCCGAAAATCACACGGATGAGGCTCTGGATACCTTCATAGAAGGCCTTCGTCCCGTGGTGGAATATGCCGAAAAAATGGGTGTGTGCGTGGGCATTGAGCCTGTTTGGAATCATATAATGCACACTCCCGAAAGAACGAAAAAGGTTATCGATACCATTGATTCACCTAATCTAAGAGTGATATTCGATCCCATAAACATGTTTAATGCGGAAAATGAAGCTCACGGAAATGATATTGTGGATAAAATGTTTGAGATCCTTGGACCTGAGATCGACGTTATCCATTTAAAGGATTATGTTGTCAAGGATGGAAAGATAGTTTCAAGACCGGTTACTCTGGGCGAAGGCAGATTTGATATTCCCCACCTTTTCAGTATAATAAAGAAGAAAAAGCCTTATATTAATGTACTTCTGGAAGATAGCCTGCCGGAAAATGTGGAAATATCAAAGGCATATGTGAAAAAATGTTACGAAGAGGCCTGATAAGGTGAAAAAAATTTATTTTTGATATTGATTTATTGTGTTGGATTCTGTACAATTATACAAGATATTGTGTTCAACGGGAGAATGGGAGGTTCCTTATGAAGTGTCCTTATTGCAATAAAGAAAATACCAGAGTAATAGATTCAAGACCTGCAGAAGACGGGCTTAGCATCCGCAGACGCAGGGAATGTGATGAATGCGGCAAACGTTTTACCACCTATGAGAAAATAGAGACTATTCCACTTGTAGTCATTAAAAAGGACAATACAAGAGAGCCTTACGATCGTGAGAAGATCACTTCGGGTGTTTTCAGATCGTGCCATAAGCGTCCCATCTCTGTTGCTCAGATAAATGAACTGGTGGATGAAGTGGAAACAGCCATTTATAATCGTGAAGAGAAGGAGATACCCAGCACTGTTATCGGTGAAATGGTCATGGACAAACTTCGCGATATGGATCCTGTTGCCTATGTGCGTTTTGCATCGGTTTATCGTGAGTTTAAAGACGTAAGCACCTTTATGGATGAACTTAAAAAGATACTTGAAAGTAAATAAAAGATAAACCTCTTGACTAAGGTCAAGAGGTTTTGTTATATTAAAAAAACACATAAATTCTTTTGTCCCGGGAGAGGAAAAGAGGTTCATGTGTATTGTAAATGTTATACATCTGCCGTCTGCGGTATAAACGGTATTCTTGTGTCTGTAGAGGTGGATATCAGAAACGGTCTTCCCTGCTTTCAAATGGTGGGCGGAGTGGCCTGTGAGGTAAAGGAAGCAAAGGACAGAATAAGGATAGCTCTGGAAAATTCCGGTTACATCCTTCCTCCGAAGCATATTACCGTTAATATGTCTCCCGCAGACATTAAAAAAGAAGGTACAGCCTTCGATCTTCCGATAGCAGCGGCTCTTCTTGCCGCATTTGGCTATATCCCCGAAAAAAATCTGGATAAATATCTGATATTGGGCGAGCTTTCTCTTGACGGCCGGGTTAAAAAGACAGGAAACATCCTGCCTTCGATTTTTGTTGCAAAAGAGAAGGGGCTTAAGATCATATGCCCATCGGAAGACCTGAAAGAAAACGGCTGGTCTGACGGTGTTCCGGTCTGCGGTATTGATGATGTGGAAGAGTTGGCAGACATATTGAGCGATTTTGGAGATGATAAAGAATTTAGTCCTATATCAGACTTAAATCCTTATATCGATGAGGAGGATGACACCGATCCCTTTGAGGGGATATACGGCAATGAAAAAGCCAAAAGAGGGGTGATCCTGGCAGCTGCGGGAGGTCACAACATCTTTATGTCCGGTAACTGTACCGATGAAAAAAAGAAAATGGCTGAAGCCTGGGTTAAGCTGCTTCCGAAGCTTGAAAGAGAAGAAAAGACGGAACTCCTTAAGATGGATTCGGTCATGGGTGAAAAACTTTCAGAACCCGTTAAAAGAAGGGCCTTTGGCATTAATGTTTCAAATCTTTCAGGTGATCATATTCTTTGCAAGGCGCATAAAGGTGTATTGGCTGTTGAAGATGGGGAATTATTAAAAACTGGCATGATCTCACGGATCAAAGACGTATATGAAAATAAATACATTAAAGTAAAGATTTCGGACTATACAAAACAGCTTCCCTGTTCCTTTAATATGGCTATCGGAGGTCGTTTATGCCCCTGTGGCAATTATCCGGACAAAGATAATTGTAACTGTACCTTAAAACAGGTCAATAAATGCATTTCTGATCTGGATCCTTTTTTTAAAAAAGAAGCATCCCTCTGGATACATATCTATGAACCGGAGTTCAGCTGCTTTTTATCGGAAAACAAGGACAGTAGAGATACAAAACTCAGGATAAACAGGGCCAGAAAGAAGCAATATCTGCGGTATGGAAGCAAAAGAACGAACGGTGATCTCACAGATCGGGAGACATCAAAATATTGTAGTTTTAATGAAGAAACAGAACGAAAACTAAAGGAACTTCTCCCCGGTGATTTTAAGATCTCTGATTACTTTAAAATGCTGAGAGTGGCCAGAACCATCGCTGACCTTGATGATCTGGAGGAAATTTCTTTTTCCTGCCTCAGGGAAGCATTTTCTTTTACGGCAAAGGGAAATAATATATGAACAGGACTGAGATTTATCATTGGTTTAATTCGATCTACCAAATTTCACCGGAAGAAAAAGCAGGTTTGTTGAACACCTTCGGTATAGATGAGATCCTGTCATGGAATGATGAGGAAAAGACAGGAGTCTATCTTAAGGAGACAGCTGTAGACCCAATAAAAGCCGGTATTATCTGCAATAAAAAGTTTAGGGAAGACAGCAGAAGAGTTTTTGAGAATGCCGTTAATCGGGGCATATGTTCCGTCTGCCCGGAAGATGAAGAATATCCCGAAAAACTTAAAGAACTGTATGTGATGCCCCTATGCCTTTACTACATCGGAAGACTTCCGGAATACACTGAACCCATACTGGCGGTTGTCGGCTCGAGGCATTGCAGCGACTATGGACTCAGGATGTCCGGATATTTCGGCCGGGGTATGGCCGTCAACAGGATCAGTGTGATATCGGGAATGGCCCTGGGAATAGACGGAGAGACACAAAAAGCGGTTTTGGAAAGGGGAGGAACCACCTATGCGGTGTTGGGTTCCGGAGTAGATGTGCCTTATCCTCTGCAAAACCTGGAACTGTACAAGTCAATTCCGGTTAAAGGCGGTTTGATATCAGAAGTCCCTCCGGGATCAGAACCTTCCGCCATTAACTTCCCCAGAAGGAACAGGATAATATCGGCTCTGTCTGACGGTATACTTTTAATAGAAGCAAAATTTCGTTCCGGAGCACTTATCACCGTTAATTACGGTCTCGAACAGGGAAAAGAGATAATGGCTGTTCCGGGAAGGATCGAAGATATCATGTCTGAAGGTTGTCTTGACATGATCAGATCCGGAGCTACTCCCGCAACATGTGTGGAAGATGTGGTTAAAATGATAAAAGGAATTGTAAAGTAAAATAAAATTTTTATTTGACAAAAACAATTTTCTGTTATATTTTACCATTTGCTGTGTTAAACACAAAAAATTTACTGTAAACGGAGCTATGATATGCCTAAACATCTTGTTATAGTGGAGTCGCCCGCTAAGGCCAAAACAATCAAGAAATATCTCGGCACCAATTATGAAGTTATAGCATCCAACGGACATGTAAGGGATCTTCCCAAGAGCCAGATGGGTGTTGATGTAGAAAAAGATTTTGAGCCAAGATATATTACCATACGCGGAAAAGGAGATATATTGGCTAAACTTCGCAGAGAAGTTAAGAAGGCCGATAAAGTATACCTTGCAACTGACCCGGATCGTGAAGGGGAAGCTATTTCATGGCATCTTGCCAACGCTTTGAAACTTGATGATAAGCATTACTGTAGGATCACTTTTAATGAGATCACTAAAAATGCGGTAAAGAATTCCATTAAAAATGCCAGAGATATAGATATGAAGCTTGTTGATGCACAACAGGCAAGAAGAGTTCTGGATCGTGTGGTAGGATATGAGATCTCACCCCTTTTATGGGAAAAGATAAAGAGAGGGCTGAGTGCCGGACGTGTTCAGTCATCTACTCTCAGGATGATATGCGACAGAGAAAACGAGATAGCATCCTTTGTGGCAAAGGAGTATTGGGATATAACCGTTTCCCTTACTTCGCCGGATGTTAAAAAAGCTTTTGAAGCCAAGCTCACTTCCATTGGTGAGGAAAAGGCCGAGATCGGATGTAAAGAAGAAGTCGATGAGATACTTAAGAATATAAAAGGTAAGAAGTTTCAGTTTTCCGATATCAAATTCTCGAAGAGACAGAAGAAAGCACCTCTTCCTTTTACTACAAGTACATTGCAGCAGGAAGCTTCAAAGCAGTTAAATTTTTCGACTCAGAAGACGATGAAGACTGCCCAGCAGCTGTATGAAGGTGTGGATGTTAAGGAACATGGAACCATCGGTTTGATCACATACCTCCGTACGGATTCCACCAGAGTATCGGCTGAGGCTGAACAGGCTGCAAAGGAATATATCACAAAGGCCTTCGGAGCCGCTTCCTACTCGGAACCTGCAGCAAAAGACAACGGTTCCAAGAAGATCCAGGATGCTCATGAAGCCATCCGTCCCACCTATTGCGATCTTACTCCCGCAGAGGTCAAGGACAGCCTTCCCAGGGATGTGTTCAGGCTTTATCAGCTCATATGGAAAAGATTTGTTGCAAGCCGTATGCCTGCGGCAGAGTATAACAGCGTAAACGTTAAGCTCACCTGCGGCAATTACAGGTTCAGTTCCGTATCCACCACACTTTCAAGTGCGGGATATATGAATGTATATTCAGACCGAGAGGACGATGAAGCAAATTCAGGGGCTGCATTGGATAAACTGAATGAGAAGTCGGTGATCAAGGTGGGAGATATTGTTCCCAACCAGCATTTTACTTCTCCCGCACCTCATTTTACGGAAGCTTCCCTGGTCAAGACTATGGAAGAACTGGGCATAGGCAGACCCAGCACCTATGCACCTACCATTACCACGCTGCTTGCAAGACATTATGTGACCAAGGAAAATAAGAACATATATGTTACAGAGCTTGGAGAAGCTGTAAACGATGTGATGATGAAGGCATTTCCTTCCATAGTCGATCTTAATTTTACGGCAACAATGGAAACTCTTCTGGATGGTGTTGCTGAAGGCGATGTTCAATGGAAGACCATCATAAGAGAATTTTATCCCGATCTGGAGCGTGCCATCAGCGAAGCGAAGGAAGCTCTTGCGGATATTAAGATAGAAGATGAAAAGACAGATGTTATCTGTGATGTTTGCGGCAGAAACATGGTGGTAAAATACGGACCTCATGGTAAATTCCTTGCATGCCCCGGATTCCCGGAGTGCAGGAACACCAAGCCTTATCTGCAAAAGACGGGCATTAAATGTCCTCAGTGCGGAAAGGAGATCGTGGTCTGCAAGACCAAAAAGGGCAGAAAATATTACGGCTGTGAAGGTTATCCCGAATGTAATTTTATGTCATGGCAGCTTCCGAAAGGGGAAAAGGAAGAAAAGTAAGGACATAACCCGGGGGTTAAAATGTAGATAAACCGGGATAAAAATTTAATAAAATCATTAGAATTTTTTGAATTTTGTGTTAAATTTGTTTGGGACACTTGCAATTTTTAAAATTGAATGGTAATATTTTTTACAGTAATCAAATTTTTATACGTTAATTGGATTTTTTAAGGAGGCTTAATTTCTATGGGAGTACAACTCTTAGACAAGACCAGAAAGATCGGAAACCTGTTGCACAATAACAGTTCCAACAAGGTTATTTTCAGTGATATCTGTCTGGTTTTGAGTGACATTCTTGACTCCAACATCCTTATCATCAGTAAAAAAGGTAAGGTGCTCGGAGCAAAAAACAGATCTGATATCGAGATCATCACAGAATTGCTGGGAAACAGCGTGGGGAAATTCATTGACAGAGATCTGAACGAAAGATTTTTAAACATTCTTTCCACAAAGGAGAATGTAAATCTTACAACTTTGGGCTTTGAATCCGACGGTATCGAAGATTACGAAGCGATCATCGTTCCGGTAGTCATCTCCGATGAAAGACTCGGTACAACCTTCATTTACAAGAAAAAGAGCAATTATTCACTGGATGATATTATCTTAAGTGAGTATGGTTCTACAGTAGTAGGACTTGAAATGATGCGTTCCGTAAATGAAGAGCAGGTTGAGGAATACCGTAAGGTTCAGGTGGTTAAGTCAGCTATCGGTACACTTTCTTATTCCGAACTGGAAGCTATCACCCACATCTTTGGCGAAATGGAAGGTACAGAAGGAACTCTTGTTGCCAGCAAGATCGCAGACAGAGTGGGAATCACCAGATCCGTTATCGTAAATGCTCTCAGAAAGTTTGAAAGTGCGGGAGTCATCGAATCCAGATCTTCAGGAATGAAGGGAACATACATTAAGGTCCTGAATGATTATGTATTTGATGAACTCGGGATCGATAAAAAGAAAAACAAGCAGGAAAATGCTTAATATCTGACTTAGGAGATTTTGACAAAGGGACTTGAAAGACAGTCCCTTTTTGTTTTTTTATAGTTTATATATATCGGCGCATATTAACACAAGATTTAGTAGCATCAAAAAAAATACCGGAATACATCTTGTGTTTTTGATGAAATAAGTTATAATATTACAAGGATTATGCCGTATTGTATGCGGACTTCAACGGATGGAAAAGCTGTATCGGGATGAACATCCCGGTATATAATACAGATTACCTCAAAAAAGGAGGAAAAAATGATCACTTCCGATGCTTATAATTATATCAACATTCTTAATAAAGCGGCATCTGCCAGCTGGACAAAGAATGAGATCATTGCCAACAACATAGCAAATGTGGACACTCCGAACTTTAAAAGATCGGACATGAATTTTGAAGAAGCCCTTAAAAAGGCCATGACTCAGGCTGATACCAATAACATGGATAAGAAGGTTTCAAACATCAGGCTTTCATCCCTTAATCCTGAAATATATACGGATTATGAAGAACTCAGTTACAGATATGACGGAAATAACGTTGATATCGATACGGAAAATGCTTATCTTGCGGATAACCAGATAAAGTATTATGCCTATCTTGATGCCATTAACAAAGAATTTGACCGTATAAAGATGGTCCTTCAGAAAAATTGATAAAAGGAGGTAGATGCCATGTCGGTTATGTCATCACTTAATGTGTCGGCCAGCGGTATGACCGCACAGAGAACAAGAATGGACATTATTGCCCAGAACATCGCGAATGTAAATACCACCAGGACCGATGACAACGATCCCTATGTAAGACAGACCGTTGTTTTTCAGGAAAGGTCCAAGAACAATACAAACTTCGAAAAGGCTCTTACTTCCGCAAAGACCGGAGTAAGCTACAAGAAAAATATAGGTAACGGTGTTAAGATCGATTCCATAGTCGAAGACCATGTTACCTCAATGAAAAAGGTTTATGATCCTTCTCATCCCGATGCGGATGAAGAGGGCTATGTTACTTATCCCAACGTGGATACAGTGACCGAAATGACAAACCTGATCGACGCCAATCGTTCCTATGAAGCCAATGTTACAGCTTTCAACGCTACCAAGAGCATGCTCATGAAGGCTATGGACATAGGAAGATAGGGGAGGTAATAAATGGCTATTAATTTATCTTCCATGGGAAGTATTTCTTCTGTTTCTTCCCTGGGGAATGTCTTTACCGGTACCAAAACCGAAAAAAAGACTACAGAAAAAAGCGGGATATCAAGCTTTGATAAGATACTTGAATCTGCAAAAGGAATGATCAAGGAAACAGAAGATTATACCAATGCGGCTGAAGAAGCGGAATTATCCTATATGCTTGGACTTAATGACAGTATATCCGACCTTATGGTAGCCCAGACCAAGGCCAACGTTTCTTTGCAATATACGGTGGCTGTCAGGAACGCTCTTGTGGATGCCTACAAGGAGATAATGGCTTTGCAGTTCTGATCAAGATGTAAACAGAGGTTAGTTGTATGCCCGAACAATTAAAAACACTTCAAAAGAAAGTACTTGAATATTGGAATAAATTGACGACCAAGCAGAAAACCCTGATGATCGGTATTTTTGCCGGAGTTGTTCTTATTGTTGCTGTATTTGCTTTTGTACTTAGCCGTACACATTATACGGAAGTTTACAATTTCAGCGATACGGAAACGGCCAGCCGTGCTGTTGCGGCACTTAAGGAAGCGGGATATGCTTCGAAGCTGGGCGACGACAATACCAAGGTATTGGTAGACGAAGATTATTATGTAGAGGCTGTTACAACACTGTATTCTTCAAATATCGGAGACGATTCTTTTGATATTTCGGATCTTTTGGATACATCACTTACTACCACCAACGGTGAAAGACTAACGAGAACGTTCTTGAGAAGCGAGTCTCAAATGAAGAACGCCATAATGCTGATAGAAGGCATTACCGACGTAAACATAAATTATATAGCAAAAGATACTTCAAATTCCGTTCTTGCTGCCAATCAGACCATTCCTGCGGCAGTTACCATTACCTATAATTCCAGAT
Source organism: Lachnospiraceae bacterium (assembly GCA_016287765.1). The sequence goes on along the minus strand of JAEEWS010000001.1, from coordinate 14,397 downwards.
TTGACAAGAAAAAAGTGGAAGGAATTGCAGCCATCGTTGCAAAGGGCCTGGGAAATAAGACCACAGATGATATCACTATTGTTGATCACACAGGTGCAGTGCTTTACGACGGCCCGGAAGAAGAAACCGCAGAAGTGAATATTACCGATAAGGCTGCTTTTGATAAGAGCATTAAGAGAGACTACATAGAAGGCGTTAAAGGTGCTCTTATCATGAACGGATTTACGGAAGTGGAAGTAAACCCTTATCTTGAATATAACTGGGATAAGGTTACACAGAGATTTGAAGAGCATTTGCCTCTTGAAGGTGAAAACAGTGGTGTTCTTGTAAGATATCACGAAGAATCTACGGAAGGAAAAAATTCCGGCAGTGGCGGTATCCCCGGCACCGATGACAATGATGAAACGGATTATATGCTCGAGAGCTCACAGGGCGGAAATTATGAGACCTATCTGGAAGATGATTACTATGAGCCCAGTTTAAGGATCACTGAGACCATATATGATACGGGAACAGTTAAAAACGCTTCCATATCCGTTACGGCCAGACGTGTGGTAAAGAGGACCAGGACAGAGCTTGAACTTCTTGGAGAACTCAATGATGAGGTTACCTATGACCGCTACATCCTTGATCATGCGGATCCTATCAGGACCACAACTCCGGAAGAACTTGTAAGGGTGGTTTCTCTTGCGACCGGTATAGAAGAAGATAAAGTTATCCTTATCACATATGATGTTTATCAGTTTATAGACGATCAGGCATCCAACATCGATGTGACGATGGTTGTTCAGATCGCATTGGCTGTATTGCTTCTTCTCATCCTTCTGGTTGTCATCTTAAGAGGAATGAGACCTGTTGAGATAACGGAGGTTGAACCTGAATTGTCTATTGAACAGTTGCTTGCAACCACCAAGGAGAATCAGAGCCTTGAGGATGTAGAGTTCAGTGAGGAATCCGAGACGAGAAAGATGATAGAGAAGTTCTTCGACGAGAATCCGGAAGCTGTTGCTGCATTGCTCAGAAACTGGCTTAATGAAGACTGGATGTAATCTCTATATAATAAAAGTTAGCTGATATTACGTAACTTAACGGAAAGGCATGTTTTATGGCAGGATCATCATCACCTAAGATAAGTGAATTGAGCGGTTTGCAAAAAGCGGCTATTTTGCTGATAACATTGGGCCCGGATAAATCGGCCAATGTATTCAAATTTCTGAAGGAAGAAGAAATAGAACAGCTTACTTTGGAGATCGCTAATACAAGAAGCATCAATCAGTCCTTGAAAGAGGAAGTACTTGATGAATTCTATGAAGTTTGTCTTGCTCAGCAATACATTTCCGAAGGCGGTATCGATTATGCAAAGAGCCTTCTGGAAAAGGCTCTCGGCGGAGACAAAGCTATCGAGGTTATCGGAAAGCTTACCGCAAGCCTTCAGGTGCGTCCTTTCGAATTTGTCAGAAAGACAGATGCTACCCAGCTGTTAAACTTCATTCAGGACGAGCATCCTCAGACCATAGCATTGATACTTTCTTACCTTTCCACCAGCCAGGCTGCGGCTATCGTAGCTGCGCTGCCTCAGGACAAGCAGCCTGATGTAGCAAAGAGAATAGCCCAGATGGACAGAACATCACCTGATGTTATCAAGGAGGTTGAAAACGTATTGGAAAAGAAACTGGCCAATCTTGTCAACCAGGATTTCACCATCGCAGGCGGCGTAGATGCGGTAGTAGACATTTTGAACACCGTAGACAGAGGAACAGAAAAACACATTATGGAAACATTGGAGATCGACGAGCCGGAACTCGCGGACGAGATCAGAAAGAAGATGTTCGTATTCGAAGATATCCTTACTCTCGACGATCGTTCCATTCAGCGTGTTTTGCATGAAGTTGACAATAACGAGATCGCTGTTGCACTCAAGAACGCCAACGAAGATGTACAGGCTGCTATATTTAACAATATGTCAAAACGTCTTGCTTCGATGATCAAGGAAGATATGGAATTCATGGGACCTGTCCGCATGAAGGATGTAGAAGAAGCACAGCAGAAGATTGTTAATATAATCAGAAAGCTTGAGGATTCCGGAGAGATCATCATAGCTAGAGGCGGAGGTGACGAGCTCGTTGTCTAATAACATGATTAAGGGATATTCCATATCCTACGATACAAAGACAATTAAAAAGCTTGATTTCACCAAAATGGAAGAGAAGATCCGTGATGAAGCCAGGGAACTGTGGAAACAGCAGTATCCTGACGAGGAATATCCCGGTGAAGAAGGCTTTAAGGAAGGCATAGAAGCCGAAGAGGTTGAGGAGCCCGGAGAAGATAAGCAGTTAATGACTGCTGAAGAGATCGAAGCATTTAAGCAGCAGATCAGGGATGAAGTGACCGAAACCATTAAAAATGAAGCTGAGATAGCCGCAAGAGCCGCTTTGGACGGTCAGGCCGAGGACATTGTGAAGATAGCAAATGCCAAGGCCGAAGGCATAATCGCGGAGGCCATAGAAAAGGGAAAGGCCGAAGGGGAAGCAGCCAAGGCCGGTATTATTACCCTTGCCTCGTCTCAAGGTTATGAAGACGGTATGAAGAGAGCCAATGAAGAAAAAGAAGCCGCTCTTTCCGCCATCGAAAAAGAGAAAACAGCTTTAAAAGAAGATTACGACAGGCAGGTTTCTGAACTTGAACCTGCTTTTGTTGAAATATTGAAGGAATATGTAAGAAAGATCACGGGCATAGCCTACGATAATCACACGGAAGTCCTTGAATACCTTATTGATTCGGCCATATTCCGTTATCCCAGGGATAATACCTTTGATGTTAAACTGTCCCCTGAGGATTATGAAAGAATATCCCCCAGGATCGGTGAGTTCATTGAAAGATACAACGGTAAACTGAATCTGAATTTTATTTCCCAGCCGGAACTTAAAAAAGGTGATGTGATACTTGAAAATGACGAAAAAGTCATAGAATGCGGCTTAGACACGGTTACCGACGGACTTCTGGACGCATTGGATATGCTGGCTCAAAAGGAATAACATTTTATTTAAGAGTTTAAATGGATAAAAGAAAATATCTTGGTTTACTTAATGAAAATTATATACATGCCTATGGCAAGGTGGTAAAAGTAGTTGGACTTACAGTAGAGTCTACAGGAGTAGAGGCCAGGATCAACGACACTTGTGAAATTATCCTGAAGGACTCGGGAAAAAGAGTACTTTGCGAAGTTGTAGGCTTCAGAGATGACAGGCTTTTGTTGATGCCCTATGAAGATGTGGGCGGTGTTTCCATCGGAGACCGTGTGGAAGCCTGCGGTACAGGATACGGTGTTCCCGTAGGAAAGAACTTTTTGGGCATGGTGCTGGACGGCTTGGGAAGACCGATGGATGGCAGTTATGTGGAAGCGGAGGATTATTACAATTCCGAAGCCATGCCGCCAAATCCCATGGAAAGAGTGATGATAGACGAAGCGCTGACTCTGGGAGTTAAAGCGGTGGACGGTCTTATTACCATTGGAAAGGGACAGAGGATCGGAATATTTGCAGGTTCCGGTGTAGGCAAAAGTACTTTGATGGGTATGTTTGCAAGAAATACAAGAGCGGATATTAACGTTATCGCGCTTATAGGAGAACGAGGCCGTGAGGTTAAGGAATTCATAGAGAGAGACCTGGGTGAAGAAGGACAGAAAAGATCCGTCATTGTTTGTGCCACCAGTGATCAGCCCGCTCTGTTAAGAAAGAAAGCTGCCAAGACCGCCACAGCCATTGCAGAATACTTTAGGGATTCGGGAATGGATGTTCTTTTGATGATGGACAGTCTTACCCGTTTTTCCATGGCACAGAGAGAGATAGGACTGGCTTCCGGAGAACCGCCTGTTTCAAGAGGGTATCCGCCCAGTGTGTACGGTGAGATGCCCAAGCTTCTTGAGAGAGCCGGAAAGACAGCCAAAGGGTCCATTACAGGCATATATACCGTCCTTGTCGACGGTGATGACATGAATGAACCTATTGCCGATACAGCCAGAGGTATCTTGGACGGTCATATCGTATTGTCAAGAAAAATGGCGCATAAAAACCATTATCCGGCAATAGATATTTTGCAGAGCATATCCCGTGTTATGTCATCCATTGCATCCAAGGAACACAAGGCTGCTGCCAATACTCTTAAAAATGTGCTTGCAACCTACACAGAATCCGAGGATCTGATCAATATAGGAGCTTATAAAGCAGGCTCTAACAAAGAAATTGATTATGCCATTCAAAAGATAAATGAAGTTAATGCTTTTTTGATGCAACAGACCGATGAAAAGTTCTCACTGGAAGAGACAGTGGAGCTGATGAAGGGAATTTTTAATGGCTAAGTTTGTCTTTAAACTCCAGGGTATCCTGAATATAAAGGAAAAGCTGGAGGAACAGGAAAAAATAGCATACGGAAATGCCAGGATCCGGCTGACCGAAGAGGAAGAAAAGCTGGAAGGTCTTTTCAAACGACGGTCAGAACTTGTGGAAGAAAAAAGGGTGCAGATGTCTTCGGTCATTAAGGCAAGAGACTTAAACCTTACGGAAAATGCCATCAGAGCTACGGATCTTGCCATAACGGACCAAAGAAAGGCAGTAGCAAGAGCGGAAAAAGCATTGGAAGCTGCAAGGATCAAGCTTGAAAATGCTATGAAAGAAAGAAAAACCTACGAGAAACTTAAAGAAAACGCGTTTAACGCGTTTCTTGAAGAACTGGATCACGAAGAACAGATGGAGATCAATGAACTTGTTTCTTACAGACACGGCAGAAATGCCGGCTGAAACAATGATCGGCGGAGTGTTTTATGGCTAAAAAGAAAAAAAACGAGGAATTAAATGCAAATACGGCGGGTAAGGAAAGCTTCGGTACCAAGCTGGCTACGTTTATAATCATTTTGATCATAACCGTGGTATGGCTGGCTATAATCGCTTTACTTATAAAGATCGATGCCGGAGGCATAGGAACCACACTGAGACCTTATCTGGAAGAGGTGCCTGTGGTTAATCTTGTATTGCCCACACTTACCGATGAAGAGATAGCCTACAGGGAAAAATATCCCTACAAAAATATCAAAGAAGCGGTGGAACATATTAATTATCTGGAAGAACTTGTCGATAAATATTCTGAGGAAAATGACGATTACGCCGCGCGCTTTAAAGAGCTTCAAGCTGAAAATGAGTCGCTGAAGCACTTTGAGCAGGAATATGAGGACTATCTTTTGTTAAAGGAAGCCTTCGACAGAGAGGTGGTATACAACGATAAAGCCATCGATACCGATGAGTATATCAAATGGTATGAAACCATGTATCCCGAAAATGCCGCCAAGATATATGAAGAGCTTGTTTCTCAGAAGAGTTCCTCGGAATCGGTAAAGAGAATTGCCGAGCCTATTTCAAAGATGAAAGCGAAAAACGCAGCAGCTATACTTGAGCAGTATACCAGCGATATCGATCTTATATGTGAGATCTTTAATTGTCTTAAAACATCTCAAGTATCTGACATCTTAACTCAGATGTCCAAGGATGATCCGCTCTTTGCTGCAAGAGTTACAAACTACTGGGATAAGTATCTAAAGGATGAGTGACAGGTCCCGGTGCGGCAGAATCTCATTAGCCTTTTAGGCTGATAAAATTGAAGGAAGGAAACCTCTTTTTGATCAGGCCATACTTTTTGAAAGGAGGATGTAAAATGCTGGTACAAAATGTACAAACTAACATTCAGTTTGCATCCGGCATTTTTTCCGTTTCAGGGGAAAAATCGCAGGGCAGTGCAAACAATGCTGTATCATTTTCAAACCTGTTTAACGGCATTACTAAGAGCAAAAACCCTTTTAGCGCAGGGACAAATGAAGCCAAGGTGAATCCGTCCGACGGAAATGATATAAAGAATGTCGGCGTTTCAAAAGAGCCTGCAGGTAATGGAGAATCGCTGAGCAATCTTAAAAATGCATTGAAGGATGTTAAAAGCAAAGAAGAAACTCTTAACGGAGACAGCAGTCTTCATAACAAAGCCGCAGACAATGCGGGAGAGATCAGTGAAGAAGATTTCGAAAAGGTGAGTGCATGTCTTGTAAGTATCGTGGTTACGGTGGTGGAATTTTTTAATATCACTCCCGAAGAACTTCAGACTAAAATGGACAGCCTGGGAATGAATGCTTCAGATCTTGCGGACTTGAATTCGTTAAAGGAGTTATTTGTTTCACTTGACTGTGATAATGATCTGACACTTCTATTGACCGATCAAAGTCTTCTTGAAGCATGCGATGATCTTCTTAAGGAAATTTCGGGTATCCTTGAAGATGCGGGACTGAATGAGAACATGATCTCTTCGGTGCTTACAGAAGCTTTCGGAGATGAGAGCAATTTCAAACTTGAACTTCTCGGCAGATCACAGCCCGAAACCAATAAGGTGCTTGAAAACCTTAAGGACAATGAGAATGCGGAAGTGATCAACACCGAAACGCAAACTGCGGAGGAAGAAAGCGGGAAAAAACTTTCCATAGAGTTTGGGAAGGAAAGCGAAAGCAGGAACGAAACCAATACCGACGGCAAGAAGAGATCGGTCGGTGAAAAAGGCGATCCGGATATGGCAGAAAAGTTCCTCAATAACATGGTAAACAGATTCAATCAGACCATGGAAGAGATAACCGGAATAAGTAAAGCCGTACCGAACATAAGAAACATTGCAGATCAGATACTTGAACAGATCAAGATCAATCTGACTTCTGATCTTAAGAGTCTTGAGATCCAGCTGACACCTGAGCATCTGGGTAAAGTAAATGTAGAGATCCGGGATAATGACGGTGTGATAACAGCCAAGTTCAGGACCGAAAATCAGATCTCAAAAGAAGCGATCGAAAGCAATATGGTTCAGTTCAAGGAGACGCTTAAAGAGCAGGGATTAAAGATTGATTCTGTGGAAGTTACCGTTTCCGATTTTTCTTTTAACAAAGATAAGGATGCGGAAAAGAACGGAAATGACAGAAACGAAAACAAGAACAAGAGACATTTTACACTTGATGAGATCAACGAAAAGGTTGATGGAAATGATCTGAGATCCCAAAGTTATATAGACGACGGAACCAGTACCGTTAACTATGTGGCTTAAACGGAGGTAATTCATGGCAGACGATTTATTGATACAAAAGGTTGTGGACGGCAAGGTCGAAAAGAATACTGCTACCAAGACTGTAGGAGAAGAGAAGGAAACAAGAGGTACTTCAAATCTCGGAAAAGATGCTTTCTTGCAGCTTCTTGTTGCCGAAATGCAGAATCAGGATCCATTAGAGCCTTCCACCAATACCGAATGGATCTCCCAGCTGGCCACATTCAGCCAATTGGAAGAATTACAGACCCTTTCTGCAACTGCTGAAAATACCCAGATCTTTTCCCTTGTAGGCAAACAGGTAGTAGTCACATCGGAAAGCCCGGCGGGCGGTACCATCACCAAGTCCGGCATTGTGGACTATATCACCTACAGCGGAGGCAAAGCACAGTTCAGCATCGACGGCAGTCTTTATTCCATGGAAAACTTAAGCTCCGTGGTGGGCGAAGACTATCACTACGATAAGAACAAACCGAGTCTGGCAGAGAAAGATAAGACATATACATTCAACGGGGATGAACCTCAGGACGTTCAATTTGACGTTAATCTCGGTTCTGATGTGGCAAAGGCCGAGAATGTGGCCCTTACCATAGGAAATACCGTTTTACCTTCGGATTATGTCGTTCTCACCGGAAAGACGGTTACGATCAAGTCTGAGCTGCTTCAGGAACTTGCCGCGGGAACCTATGCCTTAGATGTGGTATTTGACGACAAGAACTACACGACGGTCAAGAATGCGTTAACCATCAATGTTTTCAATCCTCATCCCGCAGTGAACGAAGAAACGGATGCAGAAGCGGCTGATGCCGGGGATGAGATCACGGAGGAAGGTTGAAATGGCACTGAATAATCTGGAATTTAACAGAAATTATTCGATCCAACAGATGCAGGATATCCTTGCCAATAATAAAAGCAAGAATGTCGAAAACAAAAGCAATTCACCTTTGGGGCAGTCTTTTGAAGAGATCCTGGCGAGACAAAAAGCTCAGGCTTCGGGACTCAAGTTTTCCAAACATGCTTCGGAACGTTTAAACGACAGAAATATAGATATGACCGATGAGCAGATGGAAAGACTTGAAAACGGAACGAAAAAAGCAGGGCTCAAAGGAATTAATGAATCCCTTGTTATGGTGGATGACATGGCGTTCATAGTAAATATAAAGAACAACACGGTCATCACTGCGGTTACGGGAGATGATGAGATGGTCTTCTCCAATATTGACGGCGCAGTTATTGCGTAATTTTTCAAATATGATTAAAGTATCTTGGATCTAATGCCGATAAATTATAACAAGAGACAAACAAGAGTCGCCGGACCGACAGGAGGCGACGGCTTCCCCGAATGACAGAAGGGAAGCGTTAACTTAGGAGGTCGATTACTATGATGAGATCGTTGTATTCCGGTGTTTCCGGACTGAAAGTCCATCAGACCAAAATGGACGTTATCGGTAATAACATCTCAAACGTTAATACTGTAGGCTTTAAGGCCAGCAGTGTTACCTTTGCTGATGTTCTTTATCAAAAATCATCATCCGCTACAGGTCCCAACGCAGAGGCGGGATCGGCAGGTCAGAACTCGATGCAGATAGGTCTTGGAGCCACAGTGCAGTCGGTTATGACATCTGTCAGCATTAACGGCGGATCACAGAGAACAGATAATCCCTTTGATCTTATGATCGAGGGTGACGGATTTTTCGTTGTTAATAACGGTGGCGGAAATCTTTTTACCAAAGCAGGATCATTTACCGTAGATGCAGCCGGAACACTTTGTAATGCCGACGGTTATGCGGTAATGGGATGGCAGGTGGATCCCAATAACGAGACCCAGACCGTTGCGGATACGGTAAGTCCGCTTAAGATCATGGCTCCCGAAAATATGTATTCGGCTCCGGAAGCTACTGAAGCGGTTTACTTCTCGGGTAATATCGACAGTGCCGATACTTCCTTTGATTCAGCAACCGGTAAGCTCACTGCATTTTCATTCTTTGATAATCTGGGAAGAAGCTACACTGCCAATCTTCGACTTACTCAGAACGCCGATGATAAAACACTGTATCAGGTTTCTGTAACGGATATCGTTGATTCCAGGGGTAATAGCATCATTTCTCAGTTTGATGATACAAATAACACTTATACGGCAGCTGCAGGCCTTTCACTTACCGTAGGCGGTCAGCAGTATACCTTTGATGTTGATCAGGATACGGGAGAGATCACAAGTGCAAACTCTTTCCTGCTTAAGTTTGACGGATCATCCGGTAAGTTTTCATATGTAAACTTCGATGAGAACGTTGATCTTGATGCAAATGAATATCCAAGCATCAATTTCCTGCTCAGCACTACCGACACAGAGGGTAATCCCTTTCCTGCAGGCGGTGTAGATGTGGATTTTTCATCTCTTACCATGTTCGCAAACAGCGGTTCAACCTCCATTGCCTATACTAAGGGTGCTCTGGACGGAACTAAAGCGGGACGTACTTCCGGAAACATGACAGGATGTTCAATAGACGGGAACGGACTTATCTACGGTGTTTATGACAACGGTGTTTCAAGACTTTTGGGACAGGTTGTGGTAGCACAGTTTGCAAATGCCGCAGGTCTTGAAGCGGTGGGCGGAAGCCTTTTTGCGACAACACAGAACTCCGGTGAGTTTGACGGTATCGGAAAAACAGTGGCTGAAGCAGGCGGAAGCTTTAATACGGGTGTTCTTGAAATGTCCAACGTGGATCTGGCAACAGAATTCACAAATATGATCACAACACAGCGTGGTTTCCAGGCAAACTCAAGAATAATCACAACATCCGATACATTGCTTGAAGAACTTATAAATCTTAAGAGATAATTTTTAAATAGCAAAACTAATGGGGCGGCATAAAACATATGCCGCCTTGTTGGAATATTTCGAAAGGCAGAATGGAGGAAACGCATAAATGATAGAGCTTACAAGACTTAATGACAAAAAATTTACTTTAAACTCCGACCTTATCGAAACCATTGAAGAGGTACCGGATACATCAATTACATTGACCACCGGAAAGAAGATAATGGTAAAAGAAACAAGGCTGGAAGTAAAAAATCTTGTTAAGGAATACAAAAAAGAAATTTTCGGCCAAAATAACTTATAATTTTTAAAAAAAATTTATATAAAAACAATATGTGGTACATTTTCAAAAAAATCGCTGTTACATCTTGTGGTTTTTAGGGATATTTAGTATAATCTATAAAGTTGATAACTATCGGAAGAAAGGTATGGTGTAGGTTTTGGATATAGCTTCCATTCTTGGGTTGGTACTTGCAATCCTTTTCGTACTGATTTCAATTTCATTGGGCGATGCAGGCGTAGCCAGTATTATAGCGTTCCTGGATGCTCCTTCCGCAATGATCACCTTCGGTGGAGCATTTGCGGTATCCCTTGTTATGTCTTCCGATATCAAAGGCTTTATTAAAGGACTTAAATCCATTACTCTTATAATGAAGCCGGTTAATTACAATGAAGAAGAGATAATCAAGCAGATAATAGATCTTTCCAACGTTGCACGTAAGGAAGGACTTCTTGCATTGGAAGAGGCTGCGAATAACTCTATTGAGGACGAATTTATCAAAAAAGGTATCCTTCTTATCGTAGACGGTACTGATCCCGAATTTGTACGCAGTATTCTTGAAACGGAACTTTCATGTATCGGAGACAGACACAAGACCAATATCGGATTCTGGGAAAATCTGGCCAGCATGGGTCCTGCCTGGGGTATGATCGGTACCCTGGTTGGCCTTATCAACATGCTCGGTAACCTTTCGGATATCAACGCCGTAGGTCCTAACATGGCGATCGCCCTTGTTACCACATTCTACGGTTCACTTCTTGCAAACTGGTTGTGTATCCCGGTTTCAACAAAACTCAAATCGAATGACGTAGCCGAGATCATGGCTAAGAATATAGTAGTCGAAGGTCTTCTTTCGATCCAGGCCGGTGAAAACCCCAGGATCATAGAAGAAAAGCTCAAATCCTTCATTTCGCCCGAACGCAGACAAGCTATGGCGGGCAACGGTGAAGGCGGAGAGGAAGGCGGTGAATAGATTTGAAGAAAAAACCTGAAGATCCGCCGAAAGGTTCACCCGCGTGGATGGCCACCTTCTCGGATCTAATGAATCTTCTTCTTTGCTTCTTCGTTTTGCTTTTCTCAATGTCTTCCGTTGATGAAAGTAAAGCCGAGGCAATGTTAAAATCTTTGCAGGATTCTTTTTCAATCTTTACCGGAGGAGGCTCCTCCTTTGAAGACGGTGTTTTGATATCCAGCGGGGCTACCCAGCTCAGTAATCTGGATGAGTATTTCAATACCACAGGTAAGACCGATGACGGAGAATCTGTGGACAATGTGGATGATAATGAAAGAGGTGCCAGAGAAGAAGGAAACGGTGATGATAATTCCGAACTGGGACTTCAGGATGAAAATCTCGAAAAACAAGGCGAGGACAGTCAAAATCCTGCTACAGCCCAGAACCCTACAGACGGAACTGCAGGGCAGGACTCAGATAAACAGGCATTAACAGAACTGACTGCCGAACAGTTAGCAGCCCTTGCCGAGGAAAAAGAAAAAGAAATGAATAAGGCAGAATCTTCCGTAATGTACGAGGAGATAGTCAGCCTTTTGGATAAGACAAAGATACTTGATGAACTTGATATAACAATTGATTCGGAAACTTATCAATATATTCAGATCGAGATCAGCGGCGCTGTACTTTTTGATGCCGGCAAAGACACGGTAAAAGATGATGCTGTTTTTGTTCTTTCAAGACTCGGCAACATTCTTAAGCAATACAGGGAATATAAGATAGAGATCATCGGACACACAGATAACACGCCCACAGATACCAGATTTTTTGCAAACAATGATATCTTATCCGCATGCCGTGCAATATCTGTGGCTTCCTATTTTGCGGAAGAAAAAGGTATAGGATGGGATAATCTGTATTATGCGGGGCGCGGTGCCCATGAACCGGTTGCGGATAATGCGACTGCTGAAGGCAGAGCTCAAAACCGAAGAGTAGAAATACGTTTATATAATCAAAGAAGTTCCAATTAATTTCCGGAGGCAATATGAAAAAAAACATACTTGCAATAGCTATACTTGCGGCAGTAATAGCAAATATCATTCTTTCAGCGATTATACTGTTTTCCATAGTACCGGCTGCCAATAATGCCAATGAGCTGGTAAAGAAGATAGTTAAGGTCATAAATCTTGAACTGGAGAATCCCGATGCAGCGGATTACGCACAGGTGCCTCTTGCTTCCAGAAAACCTTACGACATAGGTAGCGGACTCACTGTAAACCTTAAAAAGGCTGAAGGCGAAAGTAAAAACCGTTTTGCTCTTATCAGCTGGAGTATCATCCTTAACAAAGATGCTTCCAACTTTGCGGAAGTAACGGCTGTTATCGATGATCAGAAAGCTGTACTCAATGATTATCTAACCACACTTGTTAAAGCATATACAGCCGATGAACTTGTAGAACATGAAACCGAACTCAAGAAGTCGCTGCTTTCATATTGCAGAACTTATTTCAGAACTTCCGATACGGCCGTGGACCGCGAGCTGGTAGTTGATATCGCATTAAGTGTAACGGTACAGTAAGTTTTAAGATCTTAACTATTTTTAATCGGAGAGATAAAACATGGGAGACGTCCTTTCCCAAAAAGAAATAGATGACCTGTTGAAAGCCTTTTCGACGGGTGAGATCGATGCCGAAGAATTTAAGGAGACTAAAGATGTTGTAGTTAAAAACTATGACTTCTCCAGACCTTCCAAATTCTCAAAGGAGCATCTGAGAACGCTGGAGATCATATTCGAGCATTTTGGCCGTTTACTTTCTACGCATTTCCCTGCTTACTTGAGAACGAATGCTCAGATAGAGGTGGTAAACTCCGAGGCTATCATTTATGCCGAGTTCACTAACGCTCTTTCTAATCCGGTACTTCTCGGAATGATTGATTTTGATCCTCTCGAAGGAAGTGTGATCATAGAACTTTCGGAAAACATCGGATTTGCGGTTGTTGACCGTATGCTGGGAGGAGCGGGACTGCCCCTTGAAAAGAGCAGAGACTTTACCGAGATCGAGCGAACGATCCTGGAACGTATCTTCGTTATGATCACCAATCAGCTGGCTGAACCCTGGGGAAATGTTGTGGAACTTTCACCTACATTCACCAGAATAGAGACAAACTCACAGTTTGCTCAATTCATCAGCCCCAATGAAATGATCGCTCTTATAACCATGAGCATTAAGATAGGCAGCGTTGAAGGTCTTATGAACGTCTGCATACCTTATTCGGTAATTGAGCCGGTTATCGATAAATTGAACACCAAGTATTGGTATTCAACAATGCAGGAAAAGAATGATGAGATATATAGAAGCTTTATCGAATCTGCAATTTCCAAAGCGCGTATTCCCGTTAAAGCCGTTCTTGGCAGAAGCGTTATTTCTGTCAATGATTATATAAACATGGCTAAAGGTGATATCATTAAACTTGACAAGAAGGTTTCTGATGAACTGGATATTTATGTCGGAAACATTTACAAATTCACGGCACTTGCAGGAGAGTCTTCAGATTCTTATGCTATCAAGATCGCTTCTGTGATCAAGGAGGAATAAAATATGGATGGATTGTTGTCACAGGAAGAAATAAATGCTTTGTTTAACAGCGCCGATGACGATACAACTGAAGAAACCAAATCCGCTGCAGGTTCCGGCGGAGATTTACTGTCCGGAGAAGAAAAAGACGCAATAGGAGAGATCTCCAATATTTCCATGGGAAGTTCGGCTACAACCCTTGCAGCCCTTGTAAATCAAAAGGTTGATATCTCCACACCCTCGGTTTCCATTGTTAACTGGCAACAGCTGGTGAGTGCATACGATAAGCCTTGCATCTTTATTCAGATCCTATATAAAGAAGGATTGGACGGAAATAACATTCTGATCCTTAAGGAAAACGATGTTAAGATAATCGCTGATCTGATGATGGGCGGAGACGGAACTAATATCACGGGTGAACTTTCAGAATTTCATCTAAGTGCCATCAGTGAAGCAATGAATCAGATGATGGGATCCGCTTCCACATCCATTTCTTCAATGATCGAGGCAAAGGTTGATATCACACCTCCCAATGCTAGTGTTATAGATATGACGAACGTTGAAGATGCAGGAAAGATTGCTTCCTTCCTTACCAGTGATTTCGTTAAGGTTTCCTTTAAGATGACCGTAGGCGATCTGGTTGACAGTGAACTCA
>JAEEWS010000061.1 GCA_016287765.1 Lachnospiraceae bacterium | reverse complement strand
GCGCCGAGAGAAGTGTCAGATCTGGAATCTAAATATGATCATATTTCCGGTTATTTTTGTATCGAATGCGGTCGTATGAATGTACCGGTGCTTACCGGAGGATGGGTAGAACCATTGTGTGAGGATTGCTATAACAAGAGGATTGCAAGACAAAAAAGATGGCATGAAAAGGATCATCCGGATCGGGAGTTTAAGTATACGCCCTACAAGGATCTTAAGAAGGAAGAGTAGAAGCTTGACATGATCGCAGTATATAAACACTTTTCTGCAGATCGCGGAGGTTATGAGGAAAAACGCGATTACTCGGATACCATAAATAAGATCATCACAAGACAAGGGAAACTTTTTGGATAGATACCTCTGACAGCTTTTACAAGCATGCTTTTTATAATGAACAAGAACAAAGCGCTTTCGATTATTTACGCGAAACTCGTAATTAATGATTGACATAATAGGCGTCGTATAAAAAATCGGTGAGTAATTACGTCAAAAATGTAAATAATCCAAAGCGAGGTTAAATATGAGACTTTTAAGAATTGTTTGTTCCGGATATCCTCTTTTTAAGGAAAGCGAAACGATGATCTTATTGCATCACAGAGAATTACGTAAGAAGGCAGGCTTAAGCTGGAAGTTTTCTTCTATGAGCAGAGAGGAGTGAATAATAGTCTTGCGTGTATTTTTTCCACAACTACACCGAAAGGCGTGATTATGGAAAAAATGTAGATAAAGGCATTCGGTTGTGTTACAGTAGGGATATAAAATTTCCACAACTTGCTCGAACTGTTGCGTTATGGAAGAAAAGGCGGTATTATATTACGACAAGGATCCGCACATTATTCTTTCTTCTTCATGACGAGCCGGCCTTACATGTGCCGGAGTTATGTCAGTGAGAGGTAACAGTTTGGCAGATAAACTTGCTGAATACAGGCCTGGAATTCCGAGCTGAGTTCCGGGCCGTTTTTATGTTAGAAAGATATTAATTAGATAAATATCAAAATAGATATTGACAAAGTGATCCTATGAGTGTATAAGTTTAATTAGATAGCTATCTAAATATATTTAACATTGGGAATAGAAGAAAAACGAAATATTTCTGGCGAAATGACGGATGACATTGGAGGATCATATACAATGAATGACAAGATAATGCAAATAAAAGACTTTATATCAAGATCAAAAGAAGACACCCGGACCCGCATCGACACCCTTGTGGCAGAGGGCAGAGAGGATGAAGCGAGACCTTTTCGTGCGGCACTGAATATTCATGATGTTTTTGTATCGCTTTTAGACGCGGCGGTTAAGCTGGCCGGCGGTAACGAGCAGAAATTTGTGACGATCTTTAAGGGCTATTCCGAGAACATTCCTGCTCAGTGGCGTCAGTCTCTTTCTAAGGCCAAAGAGCATAACGATGCGGAAAAGATCATGATCGAAGAAGCCAAAGTCAAAATAGCCGATGCTGTTACTGACAAGTTTAACGAGTTGTTTTAAATGTGGAGGTGTGTATGACAGATCAGGAAACTATTGCTTTTTTCAAATGCCTTGCGGACAGATCCAGACTGTCCATACTTAAGTCACTGATGGTTGAGGACATGTATGTTGAGCGTCTGGCGGAGAGACTTGAGCTTACATCGGCGACGGTTTCTTTTCACTTAAAGAAGCTTGAGGAGGCAGGCGCTGTTAAGTCCTACAAGGACCAGTACTACACCATGTACTCCATTAACAAGGACCTTTTCTGCATAAATATAGTGGATATTTTGCGGGAAAAAACTTCCGAAAGCAAGCTGCAGAAAGAAAGAGACGATGCATACAGGAAAAAGGTGATCGATGCTTTCTTTGAATACGGAAAGCTTAAGTCCATTCCCAGCCAGCGAAAGAAGGAGAGGATCGTCCTTGAAGAGATTGCCAAGTCCTTTGAGAAAGGCAGGAAGTATACGGAGAAGGAGATCAACCTCATCATTGCGGACTACAACGATGATTTCTGCACCATCAGAAGAGACATGATATCCGAGGGGATTTTGATGAGAAAGGACAGCATTTATACGCTTGAGCTGTAGTATTTGACAACAATAAACTCTAATGACAACAAATCGGAAGAGGCAATCCATGAGGCTAAATCCTTTGGTTTGATAAAGAAAAAAACAAAGGAATAAAATGATCATTTAGAGTTTGTCACAGCTTGGCAGATCAACAAATTTGAATTTATGGGGTAAAGAAGCATGGAAAAATGTAAGAGAAGATCGGTCGATCCGGTATATTCAATGTGCGTTCAGCCTTCGTTCATCATCGGAACGAACAATGAGGACGGGTCATATAATTTCGCGCCCATCACCTGGGTAAGTGCCACCCAGGGAGAAGATGGCGGATATTTCCTTGTTATAAGTATGTTTGGGACCAAGCGGACAAAGCTGAATGTGATCAGAACGGGGGTGTTCAGCGCAAATCTTGTAAGTCGGGATATGCTTCCGCTGATGGACTATTTTGGATCGAAACATGCAAAGGACGGCAAAAAGAATGATGTTTCCTATGCTGTAAGCCGGGGAGAGGTTTTGGACGTACCTACACTTGATGCGAGCAGATGGGTGTATGAGTGCGAAGTGGTAAGAAGCGTTGAAAACGGTGATTCGACCACTTTCTTTTGTCGTATCCGAAATATCCAGATGGATGAAAGGCTGTCTCCGCGGGATATATTCGACATCGATCTGACATTGCTCGACCCGGTTATTTACTCGGGGAAGTACCACAGCCTCGGTGGATTGCTGGGCGAGATCGGTGATTTCAGCAAAGCTGAAAAAACATGATGTTGCAATAAAAATTTTTAAAATCTCCCCAACCTTTTTTGAAAATGCGACACTATATTATCGAGATCTCAGGTTTGATCTGTGTTATTTGAAGAACTGCCTTCTTCATTTTGAATGCGGATCAGGCTGAATTAAGGCAGGATGTAACAGATGGAAAAACAAAAAGCAGACGAAACAATAACTTTGTATCTCGAAAAAATCTACGGGTTTGCATTCAAAAAGGCTTATTCATACGATGAGGCGGAAGAACTGGCTTCGGAAATGACTGCGGAAGTGTACACATCTCTCTTAAGCGCGGATGAAATCTTTAACGTCAGCGGCTATATCTGGCGCATATGCGAGAATGTTTATGCACGGTATGTGGCAAAGATCAAAAAGCAGGAGGGCTTGTGCGAAAACTATATGGCTGCATCGGCAGCGCATATGGATGAAGGCATTTCCGATGAGGAAAAGTACAGGATCCGAAGAGAGATATCATTCCTTTCAGAACTGCGTCGGGATATTGTTTTTTCTTTCTATTACAAAAACGAAACCGTAAAAAAGATCGCCACAGGACACGGTATTCCGGAAGGTACCGTAAAATGGCATCTGAACAAGATCAGAAAGGATCTGAAAGAAGGAATGACTATGGAAAGAAAAATTGGTGAATTGGGGTTAAACCCCGTAAAGTCAAATGACATCAGCCACAACGGAACGCCCGGAAGCAATGGGGGACCGGAATACTATCTTCAGGACAAGATCGACCTTAATATTGTTTACAGCGCTTACAATAAGCCAAGAACGCTGAATGAGATCGCTGAGGAACTGGGACTGACTCCCGTGTTTGTTGAAGAAAAGGTTGCAAGGCTTGCGGACAACGGCTTTCTTGTAAAGCAAAAGGGAGGAAAGTTCATCTCATATGTTGAGTTCAGCCCCCGAACCTACTCTCTGGAAAACATGGACCGGGTCCGGGACGCAAAACTGAAGATGGCCGACAGACTGATTGAAAACTACGTGCCCGCGGTAAGGAAGAGCGTTGCGGATCTGAAAGGCATATATATTCCGGGCGGCAACCGTGAGCTTTTTGAAGCCGCAGCCGTATTGTTCGGATTGCGGCACAAATGTACGCTTAAACTGGGACATGCATATGATTACAGCAAGTATTACATAAGAACGACTGACGGCGGCTGTTACACCGTATGGGTAAACCTCGAAAGCGAATGTGTGGATCCGGAATACAAGCTGAGAAATCAGGGCGATTTTTGTGTTTGTGGTTCTATGTGGAGAGAATCCTCCAAGTACCCGGTCAGGGCATGGTCGATAGATTCTCGTTTAGACAGCCGTACCGGAAACTGGCAGAATAATCAGAATCGTGATTATGAATATTTATATGAACTGATCACAGGCAGACTCACTGACGGACTTGAAAACAAGGATAAGCTCGACCGCCTTAAGGAAAGACGTTTTATAGATGATAAGGGTAACCCCGCGATCATGATCATGAAGGGAAAAGACAGGGACTTTATTGACCTGATCCCCGAATTGGATGATGATCTCAATGAAGAGTTTTCAAAGATCGCCCTTGAGTTCGCCATGCAACGGATAAAGAATGTTCCGTCGCATATGCATGACCTGGTCATGGCAGATTATGAAGGCTTCATAGCTGAAGAGGTTCCCATGATGGTAATGGACAGACTTTATGCAGACGGAACGTTTAAACCGCTGACAGAAAGAGAACAGATCACGGCAAACCTTATCATGTTCTGCGACACGTTACCCAAGAGTTTGTGATAAGAGTTTACATGAACGCTGATTTGCGCTACACTTATTGACAGGGCTTGGAAAAGCAGATCCGGAGTACACGGATTACAGGTATTGGAAGAGTAACGGCCGGATCGAAAAGACCGGACCGTGGAGATAAGAAGTGGCGAAAGGTGATTGAGTATGGGGAAACATGAGAAAGCGGAGAATAAAAACACAAGCCGTCTTCACAGAGAATACGGCCTTATTTCAAATCTCCGATTTGTGGCGAGAAGTATGTTTAAAACAGAGCCGGGATTAAAGTGGGTGATCTTCCTGGGTATTGTCTCTGCCGCTGTTACAAGATATCTCTGGACCTTTATTTCAAAATTTGTGATAGATGCGGTGACAACCAATGGGGATATCAAGCATCTCGTTATCATCATAGGGATTCTGTTTGCTGTTCAGCTTGTTTTCACAATGACCGAAACATATTCGGGAAACCACTTCTACAGGTATATTCATGCGCGTTTCCTTGAGATAATCAACAAGAACAAAAAGTTTATGGCCATGAGATATGAGAACCTGGAAGACAAGGACGTGCTTGATTGCTATGAGAAAGCTGGTAGGGCCACCAACAGCAATAACAGCGGTATTGAAGGAATGATGCATGTTATTGAGCGGAGCCTCACATCTTTTGCGGTCGTTCTCGTCGGATTTGTGATCATGGGTAACTTAAGTCTTCCCATCGTCATAGGGATGATACTTCTTGCGCTCGCAAATTTTGCTGTAAAGAACCACACCAACAAGGTTTGCAAGGCTAAGATTTGGGATCCTTTGGCTCCGTTCCGGCGTAAGGACTGGTACATGATGTCCACTTTTACGGATTTTGCATCTGCCAAGGATATCAGGATGTATTCCCTGAAAGACCGCCTCATGGAGAAGTACCGTGAGATAAGTAATGAACTTCTGAAGGCCAGAAAGGAAAATGAGATCCGCTGGTGGATATGCGGGCAGATCGGAAATCTCCTCTGGTTCTTTGCGCAATGCGGACTATATGCATGGCTCATTTATTCTGTGATCCGTAAGGATCTCTCCATTGGTAATTTTACACTCTATCTCGGAAGTGCCGCCACGTTTTTTAATCATGTCTTAAGCCTTCTTGACCGTGTGAACGACGCCCTTGCAAGAAGCCGTGAGGTCGATGATTTCAGGAGTTTCATGGACATCGATTCTGACATTGAAGAAGGAAGCGAGCGTATCCCTGCTTTTTCGGAATATGAATTCACTTTCGATAATGTATGGTTTAAGTATCCCAACGCCGAAAAATATGCTCTCGAAGATCTTAATTTAACCGTAAAAGCGGGAAAAAAGCTTGCGATTGTGGGACTTAACGGTGCGGGAAAAACCACTTTCATAAAACTTCTGCTTCGTCTTTACGAGCCTACGAAGGGACGGATCCTTTTAAACGGTACGGATATCAGCGCATATGACAGAACCGAATATTTCAGGCTGTTTTCGCCGGTATTCCAGGAAATATGCCTGTTTGCGTTTCCGCTTTCCATGAATGTGTCAATGAAGGCGAGTTCGGACAGCAATAAGGAACTTTCAATCAAGTGCCTTGAGGACGCAGGATTCGGAGAAAAGACAAAAGAGCTTCCAAAAGGCATAGATACCGAGGTGCTCAAAATAGTTGACGATGAGGGCGTTGATTTCTCGGGCGGAGAAAAGCAGAAAATCGCGCTTGCGAGAGCGCTTTACAAAAACGCTCCTGTGATCGTTCTTGACGAGCCCACCGCAGCGCTTGATGCACTTGCAGAAGCAAAGCTCTACAAGGATTTTGACAGCCTGGTATCGGGAAAGACAGCCATATACATAAGCCATCGCCTAAGTTCCACCCGGTTCTGCGATAATGTGGCGATGTTTAAGGATGCACGACTTGTGGAATATGGCACACATGATAGCCTGTTAAAGGCCGGCGGTGCCTACAGCGAGATGTTTAACGTCCAGGCACAGTACTATGTGGAGGAAGGAGGGAATGCATCATGAGATGGACAGAAGAAAAGCGGGATGAGAACACTCCCGGGAAACTGTACATGACAAAGAAGACTCTCTCCTACATGCTGAAGCTTGCGTGGAAAGAAAAGAAGAGCGTATTTTTCATATATTTTATCGACTTTTTATCGAGGGCTGTTTCAACGGCAGAAGCGCTTCTCCTCCCAAAACTTCTCGTGGATGAGATAGTGGCAATAAAGGACGGGGCGCCTCTCGAAGGTCATTTAAAGACTGTGATCCTGTATGTGCTGCTCACTGTTTTGGCAACTCTTCTATCGAGAGTGCTTGCAAATATTGCAAGCTCATCACTTAACTGCTATTCCGAGTATTTCGATCGCATACTTGCGTTCAAGATCTGTGAAAAGTCTATGGATATGGATTTCCAATATACCGAGGATCCTGAAGTACTTAACAGGCAGAACCGCGCCAAAGAAGGCATTTCGTGGTATTCCGGCGGTGTTATCGGCATACTTGGACGCTTTCATGAACTTCTGATGAATGTCATCCTGATGTGCACTGTTGTCACGGTCATAGCTGTATACTGTCCGCTTCTGATACCGGTGCAGGTTATAGCCATGGGCGTTGTGTGCTGGTTTAACATTAAAAAACAGGAGATCGGCATGCGCTCCTTCCAGCGACTTGCCAAATCAAACCGCCTTTTTTCATATTTCTTTTTTGAGATACCGTCCTACAAGAACGGCATGGATACCCGTCTCTATGAGGCATCGGATATGTTTGCCGAGCGGGGACGGGAGTTTGCGGATGAGCAGGTCGGGATCTGGCGCGATCAGGCAAAGGAAGAACGCAAAAATGACTATAAGTCAAACTTTGCCAATGCCCTGCGCGATGGACTGAGCTATCTTTATATGGGTGCAAGGGCACTCGGAGGCTTCATCACCCTCGGTGAATTCACAATGTGCGTATCCGCTGCGAGCAAACTCTATCAGAGCCTTATGGGGATAGGGGAAAACCTTCGGAATATTACCCAGAGGTGCGGATATGCATACAGATTCCTCGAGTATCTGGAATACCACGATACTCTCGTAAAGGGTGACAGGTCTGTTACCGGCGACAAACATGTCATCGAGTTCGAGCATGTTTCATTTAAGTATCCGAGAGCGAAAGAATATGCGCTTAAGGACGTGAACATCAGGATAGAGTCGGGCGAACACCTTTCCGTTGTCGGAGTCAACGGCGCGGGAAAGACGACGTTCATAAAGCTTCTCTGCCGCCTGTATGATGTTACGGAAGGCAGCATAAAGATTGACGGGATCGACATAAGGGAATACTCCGAAGAGGAATACAGAAAACTTTTCGCGGTTGTTTTCCAGGATTTCAAACTCTTTGCATTCTCACTCCGTGAGAATGTCGAAATGGGTGATACAAAAAGGAAGCCGGATGAAGAGTACCTGAAAAACACTCTCAGACTTTCCGGAATGCTTGATGATGCAGAGATACTCAACAACGGTTTCGATACCATGCTCTTTAAGGGTTTTGACAAAAACGGCACCGAACTCTCGGGTGGACAGCAGCAAAAGACTGCAATAAGCAGAGCCCTCTATAAGGATGCACCCGTAGTGATCCTTGATGAACCTACAGCCGCACTTGATCCTCTTGCAGAATACGAGATATACAAAAAGTTTGATACACTGGTAGGTGGAAAGTCAGCAATCTATATTTCACACAGGCTTTCCAGCTGCAGATTCTGTGACAGGATCGCAGTATTTGCGGACAAGACCATCAAAGAATACGGAACCCATGACGAACTTGTAAACAAAAAAGACGGTATCTATGCCGAGATGTTTGCAGCTCAGGCGCAGTATTATATAAACGCTGCAACATGACGTGGCAAGTCCGCATTACTTGGAACCATCGCTGTGCCTCATGAGTTTAAGGTGACATTATGATCTGGATAATTACAGGTGCATCTCATACAGGAAAGACATTTCTTGCCCAGAGAATGCTTGAAAAATTTAAGTTCCCCTATCTTTCTGTTGATCATTTGAAAATGGGACTGATCCGAAGCGGCTATACAGACCTTACCCCGGAGGATGACGATCGATTGACGGATTATCTGTGGCCTGTGGTCAGGGAGATGATAAAGACAGCTGTTGAAAACGATCAAAATCTTATCGTGGAAGGCTGCTACATCCCCTTTGACTGGAGACGGGATCTCACGGAAGGATACCGGGCGGAGATCCGTTTTGTATGTCTGGCCATGACTGACAGGTACATTGATGAACACTTTGATGACATCAGGCGCCATGGATCCGACATTGAAAAACGGCTTGACGATTCAGACCTCACAGCGGAGCAGGTCAGAAAAGACAACCGGAGATACATTGAAGGGTTTCGGAAGGCCGGTGAAAAGGTCCTTTTGATCGACGACGATTATGAAAGAGCAATAGACGGATTTTTGGCAGCCGAAAGAAAAGGAAATCGATATGAGATATGAAAATATAACCGGGGCTACATTTCTGAATCGGCCGAATCGGTTCATCGCCGAGGTGGACATGGACGGTCACAGGGAGATCGTTCATGTCAAGAACACGGGCAGATGCAAAGAACTCCTGATACCGGGATGCGAAGTGTGGCTTACGGCTCCCGGGACTTCGGACAGAAAGACAAAATACGACCTGGTGGCGGTGCGGAAGAAAAACGGGATCCTCTTTAACATTGACAGTCAGGCACCGAACAGGGTGGTGAAGGAGTGGCTGAGTGACCGGGGTTACGATAAGGTGATACCGGAGTACACCTACGGTGATTCGCGGATCGATTTCTACATGGAGCGCGGCTGCGACCGCTATCTGATGGAAGTCAAGGGCTGTACGCTGGAAGTGGACGGGACCGGTTATTTCCCCGATGCGCCCACGGAGCGTGGAGTCAAGCATCTGCACGAACTCACGGCAGCGGCGAAGAAGGGGTTCAGAGCGATCCTGGCCTTCGTTATCCAGATGGACGGGGTATCTGAGGTCAGGCCCAATGTCTCCACTCATAAAGAGTTCGGGATCGCACTTGATGAAGCCAAGGCAGCGGGGGTTGAAGTGCTGTTCCTTAAGTGCCATGTTGAACCGGACTCACTGGTGATAGTTTCAGACTAAAAAGGAGACTGTTTCGTCGTTTATCTCGAGCGCCCGGCACGGTGTATTTTGACGATGGGCTTTCATAATGGTTATTTTTTCTTCACTCCGATTTTATTGTCAATCTGACTTTTGATCATTATAATACTTGCATATTCAAGGACTGCATGAAAGGAGATGATCCGATGAGCGAACTGTCAAACATTACAAATGCTTCCAACAGAAGCTATGAACGCCTTGCCAGCGGACGGAGAGTCAACCGTGCTGCGGACGGAGCGGCGGAGCTTGCCATCAGCGAAGGCATGACTGCTCAGACCAACGGATTGAACGTTGGCGCCGATAACATCAGTAACGCCCGTAATCTTTTGAACATTTCGGACGGAGCTCTCGGAAGCATTCATGACTCTCTGCAGCGCATACGTGAACTGGCTGTGGAAGCCTCCAACGGAACTCTCACCTCTTCGGACCGTGAAAGCATACAGTGGGAGATCGATCAGCTTAAGGACGAGATCTCATCCGTTGCGAAGAACACGAACTACAACACAAAGAATCTTCTGGACGGATCGGAGACGGAACTTTCCATAGAAACAGGCAGCGGAAAGAAAAACGTGTCCCTTACAGATGCGTCGCTTGAAGCTTTGGGGATCAAGGATTTCAATGTGACAGGAAAGTTCAGCCTGAAGGACATCGACGAAGCGATCAAAAAGGTGAGCTCCGCAAGAAGTAAAGCAGGAGCGCAGTACAATGCGCTGGAACATGCCTACAATTACAACCGTAACGCTTCCGAAAATCTTACGGCGGCAAATTCAAGACTTGTGGATCTTGATTACGGAAAAGAGGTTACGGAGAAAAACAAACAGAACATCCTGCAGCAATATGCACTTTTTGCTCAGAAACAGAGGATGGAGCAGGACAGGAACAAGCTTAATATCCTTAATTAACAGATAGATTGTGTAAGAGACGGCCGGGCGTAATGTCCGGTCGTTTTGACTTTTTGGGGAGAATTTTTCAACATCGGTTTTCCTTGACTACATGAGGCTGTTATGTTAAATTACTAACGGTAATGATGATTTGTTAGCGGTGGCTAACTCGAAAAGAGTTGCTGCCTTTATTTAAAGAAAGGATGATAGTTTAT
>JAEEWS010000022.1 GCA_016287765.1 Lachnospiraceae bacterium | reverse complement strand
CCAGAAGGAGGTGCAACACAACTATGAGCAAGTATGAATTATGTTTAGTTGTTAGTGCAAAAGTAGAGGACAGCGTAAGAGATGCATCCGTTGAAGATGCAAAGAAGCTTATCACCAGATTCGGCGGCGAAGTTAAGAACGTTGAAGAGTGGGGTAAGAAGAGACTCGCTTACGAAATCCAGAAGATGAACGAAGCATTTTACTACTTCATTCAGTTCGATGCTGAGACAACAGCCCCTGCAGAGATCGAAGACAGACTTCGCACAAGGGACAACGTTATCAGATTCTTGATCACAAGAGTCGAAACAGCATAAAGTAGGAGGATTTCCTGATGAACAGAGTCGTATTAATGGGTAGACTCACTAGAGACCCTAACATCACATATGCACAGAAGGATAATTCAGCCATCGGAAGATTTACTCTTGCCGTTGACAGAAGAGTATCCAGGAGCAATGATGCAAACCAGCAGACAGCCGATTTTATTTCATGCGTCACATTCGGTAAACAGGCTGAATTTGTAGAGAAGTATTTGAGACAGGGTACTAAGGTAGCGCTTGACGGAAGAATTCAGACAGGCAGCTACACAAATAAGGAAGGACAGAAGGTTTATACTACGGATGTCATCGTAGAAAACATTGAGTTCGCGGAGAGCAAGAGCTCCCAGGGCGGCAGCAGTGAACAGACATACGAGAGACCTCAGCCCAGCGGAACCGATTCCGGTTTTATGAACATTCCGGTAGGTATCGATGAGGAATTGCCTTTCAAATAAGGAATCACCGGCTTAGTTAAATTCGAAGGAATGGAGGAAAATACAATGACAGACGAAAGAACAGCAAGAAACAATGCTGAAGGTACCATGAAGAGACGTGTCATTCGCAGAAGAAGAAAGGTTTGTGCTTTCTGTGCTGAGAATGTTGCTGAGATCAGTTATAAGGATGTTAAGAAATTATCCAGATATGTTTCTGAGAGAGGAAAGATCCTTCCCAGACGTATCACAGGTACCTGCGCTAAGCATCAGAGAGCTCTGACAACAGCTGTTAAGCGTGCACGTCACGTTGCTCTTATGCCTTACACAGTAGAGTAAAAAGAAAAGCGGCGAGGATTCGCCGCTTTATTTTTTTTATTTTTTCATTCGGTTTAGAAGAAGAGAAGTGTCGATGATATCGGGTTCGTTTTTCTTCTTTTTTTCTGACTTTTTACCCTTATCGGAGTTCGGCTTAGTCACGGTCCCCTTTGAAGAAGAGGGGGCAGAGGCTGTTGCAGCAGTGGCTGTGGCAGTGACCGGAGCCTTTTTAACCTCTTTAACTTTCTTACGGGCAAAGAGCTGTGACCAGAACCCTTCCGGCACCACTCTGAAACGGAAACGTCTGTAGGCTATATCCAGTATAAAGAGGAGAAGGGCCGCTACCAATATCGGAACGGTGATATCCTTCATGGCCTTTACCAGGTGGATATTGTTGGTAAACACCTGAGCCGGGGAAGTTATTTCGGTACCTCCGGTAAGACGTGCATATTCACTCAGGAGATCTGCATCAGAGTTAAAAGTATATTCCGGTGAGTACTTCTTTATGGCTGCGGTGGTAAGACCGGAGGTGACGTCTCCGTTATCGTATTGCTTTATGGCTATGGAGTAGACGCCTTCGTTGGTAAGTTCAAAATCTGTGACAAATTCTCCCGGGGATTTGGGCAACATATCGATCTTTATGTTTTCACCGTTGTCATTTGTGATCGTTGCAGTGACCGTAGTGTTTGAACTGAATTCATCCGTATGATAACTGATCTGCGCACTTGCAAGATCCTGAGTTACGGTGGCATAGGAACCTTTTCCCGTGTTGTCGCTGGTTGCGGTTTGAATAATGTTATTCCACAAAAGGGAGTTGTTCTCCCAGGCAAAGTAATCGCCCGACCAGTTTCCGGTAACATCCGAAGCCCAGGCAAAGGTCTTTCCGAGACCGTATTGCCAATAGGAGAGAAGAGGATATTGGTCTTCTGTTTCCAGAAGCTCCGTAGCCCTGCCTTTAAGTGTTGTGGCTACATAGGCTCTTATATCCGGAACTCCGTTTGCTGAAACTTCCTTTATTATATCATCCGAGGACGTGATATATACAGGACCCGGCCGGTCCACCAGATATTCATTCTGAGAGAGATAGATCTCCTGGGTGAAGATCTTAGGAAGATCCTTGTTATCTGTTACTTTGTACATTCTTCCGCCGGTGGATTCTGATAAGTATCTTAAAAGATCTGTGTTGCAATCATTTCCCAAAGCAATTGACGAAAGGGTGATATTATTATCGTTGATCTTCTTTATTATGTCATTGTAACCTGTATTTGTGTCCTGACCGTCGGTTAAAAGGATGATGTGTTTGATGGTGGCATCGTAGCCCAGAAGCTCCGTGGTAGCTTCTCTGACAGCCGGATATATGCTTGTTCCGCCATCTATACGAATGGTTCCCACAGAGGTTTTGATCTTGGTAAGATCTTCTCCGATGGGAGTCATGCGCACCACTTTATCCACTGTATGATCGAAGGCTATAACACCAACGGAATCAACGGGCCTCAATGTGTCCAGCGAGGCGATCAGGGCTCGCTTTGCATCATCCAGCTTGCCGCCGTCCATGGAACCGGATTTATCTATAACAAATTGTATGGCCATGGAAGGTATCTCTGCTTCGCCGTTGATGTCCATTTCCACGGGCAGCACGGTCTCAAGGACGGTGTTCTTGTACATGCCCAGAGCGAAAGCATTCCGTCCTCCGCAGGCCACCAGGCCTTTTCCGTGATCCTTGACATAGGTTTCCAGATTTTTTAAAAATCCCTCCGGAAGATCCTTTGCAGACACGTTACAAAGGATAATGCAGGAATACTCCAGCATTTCGGAAATGGTATCGGGAGCATTCAGAGACAGGGCCTTGCGACAATCTATGCCTATGGACGTAAGCATATTGTATAGGTTATCTCCTTCTTCTACTTCTCCTTCCAATATAAGGACAGGATTTTTTTGGGATATATTTGTGAAAGAAGAATAATCGTTGTTAAGAGAAACAGTGTCATCCGCAGCCTCCACCGTTACACGATAGGTTTTAAGTCCCGAATCGGTCTGGGTGTCGTAAAAGGGGATGAGGCTGGTGCCTTTGGAAAGGTTTACGGTTTTTCGTTCGGTCAGGGTACGGCCCTGGTAAAGCGAAACCACTGCAGTGGTGGATATGTTACTTTCCACTTCCACCATTACCTTAAAGATCTCGCCTGTACCCACGCTTTCGGGAACGGTAAGATTGCTGACATAAACCTCCGGAGAAGTGGAAGAGGACAGTGTATAGGTTTTTACGTCACATCCTGCCATAGCGATATCCGCGGCCGTGTCCTTAAGACTGCCGATATTTTCGGCGCCGTCCGAGATGATGACTATTCTTTTGGCATAGCCCTCGGGCATCAGGGAAAGAGCCAGATTTACCGCATCCTGAAGATTTGTGGCTGAAGGATCTATACCTGTTTGGGCTCCTCTGTAAACACATTTATCCGATACGAAATTCTCTACATTGGTGTTTTTTCCCACTGAGACCACACCCACATAGTCCTGATCGGATTTGGTCTTTATGGCGCTGTTAACGAATTCCGTGATATGATCGGTCTGCTCTCTGGTACTGTCCGAAGAGTCAACGATAAACACCGTGGCGATGCTGTTACCTTTTTTTAAAAGGCTTACACCGGACAGGGCGGTGATCAGCAGGGAAAATACAAGTCCCCTCAGGATCAGCTGTTTGATCTTGAGTTCCCGGGAACGAAGATGCATGAACCTGGCTGAAAAGATCAGCAGAAGGATAGCGGCCGGGATAAGTAATAATATTAAAGGTTGTTCAATGTTGATTCTCATTTTTAATCCTTAATGTAAACAAACCATTCAAAAGCCATGATGAGCAGTAACAGAATAATGATCAAAGGTCTGTAGCTCTTGGCAGAGGCAGTTTGGGCATCAATGACCACGGCATTGTCACCTGCGGAATTTGCTACGGCCGAAGCCGAGAAGATGCGGCTTTCGGAGGTGTCAAAATTTACGGTAAAGGCTTCGAGCTTGTTGTCGCCCTTATCCAAAAGGTAGGCACCGGGAGTATCCGTATCCTTGAAGATCAAAGGAAGGGAGCTGAGTTCTTCTTTTTTGCCGCCAGGGTAGATGATCACCGGCATACGGTCTTCCGTACAGGAGTTGATCCTTAGAGTGTCGCCGCAATATATGCCCGAGGTGGTGAGAAGATCGGAGTTGCCCAGGTCGGATATCAGGTTCCAGATAAGAATAGGAAAACGGTAATCCAGGGGCAGATCCGTGGAGTGAAGGTCGAAACCGATATAACCGATCTTTCTGCCTTCGCAATCACCGGCAAACCCAGCAGTCTTATTGCCCGCGGAAATAAAGGATTTGGCCCAGATGGGCTGATCTGCGGGAGTTACTGAAGTAACACCGAAGGAATAGTTTGATATCCCTGCGGTATAGGGACTGTCTTCAAGGGTCAGATAAATGTTTTCGATATCTTCCGAGAGTTCGAAAAATCTCCCGGGATCACACTGGATAAAGATCAGGTTACATTCCGCAGGAAGGATTTCCGGTAACATATCCTGACCGTCAATTATGCAAAGGTCATATCCTTCCGCGGCCTCTCCCGAAAATGTTTCCGGATCGTTGGTCTCATGAAGGGTGATGTTGGCATTTAATTCGATAGCTTTCTTAAGATAGATATTTCTGGACGTGAGGAGAAGCACACGTCCGTTTTTCTTTGTACTGCTTATGCAGTAAGCGGTATTGTCATAGAGTAGAGCGTCTTCAGTGTTAAGTTCTGCCTTTATAACGGTCCCTTCAAAGCCGGTCTCGTCGAAATAGACGATGGTACTTTCCCCGGCGGGGAGTGTATAGGAGGAAACATCCAGCAGTTTGTTGTCTCCGTAAAGGTTGATATCTCCGGTGACATCCTTTAAACCGTGGTTGGTAACACAGGCGATGACCGTGAGCTTTCCTTCCTTTTGTGCGGAGCTTACATAGTCTAAAGAAAGGTTTTCAGCCGGAGAACTGAAGTTATAGATTGTACCCTTGAGACTGCCCAGAGAGGTGGGAGAATCCGTAAAAACCGTAACTGTCATGGAATCGTTTCCGGCTGCAAGACCGTTGCACAGCGACAGACCGCCTTCGCAGTTTCCGGAAAGCATAGTGGGTTTTATGCTTTCAATGGCGCTTAAAACAGCTGCTTTATCCAGTGAACCCGAAAGAAGGGAAGTGGTCCTGTTCGAACAGGCGATCACTGTTACGGCAGTATCATCGTCTAAAGTTTTAACCAGTTCCCGGGCGGCATTTTTGGCATAATCAAGCCTGGTCCGTTTGTTGGACAGTTCGGTGCTCATGCTTCCGCTGTTGTCGATCAAAAGCACTACGGCGGAAGAAGCTTCATTTTCCGTGGAAGTGTAGGGAGACATGAGACAAAAAACCAAAACCAGAATGGTAATGATCTGTATTATCAATAATTTATTCTTTTTAAGCTTTTCCCAGGGTGTATCCGATTCCTTGTTCCTGTACATCTCGTTCCATAGGAAGAGAGACGGGACATTGTGAGCCACTGCCTTTTGTTTTAAAAGGTACATGATGATGACTGCGGGGATCAGGAGCAGCAGGAAAAGCGGCCATAGATGCATGAAACGCATGTTCTAACCCCTTAAAATAGTTTCATAACTGTTTTCTGTGCTTGCCAGAATATATTTGGCGCCATATTTTTTGCACAGACCTTCTATATTCTTTAAAAATCTGTCTTTGGCCGATGCATAGTCTTTCTCGAGAGATGAAGAGCCTGTAACCTTGAGATTTTTGCCGGTTTCCGAGTCTATGAGACTGAAGGTGCCGGTCAGCTCCGGATGTAATTCCTCGGGAGAAAGAACCTGTATCAGAAAGATCTCCTGCTTTTTATGGGCAAGATATTTTATTACATCTTCAAGGTGTTCGGTGTAGAAATCCGAGATCACTATAGACATGCCTCTAAGCTTGATGTCCTGTGAACATATGCTTTTCAGAAGATCGTTTTCTCCCTCGGGCTGCATTGAGGAAAGATGGTCTGTGATCTTGGAAAAGCCCTGCTTACCCGTAACTCCCTTGAAGGCCTCGCATTTATTGTTCTTAAGGAAGTTCAGGATGACACGGTCGGAGTGGTCTAAAATACAGTAGGAGAGGGCAGCGGCGATCTGTTTTGCCAGCACCGTTTTACTTTTTTCTCCGTAGTTCATGGAGGCACTTCCGTCCAGATAGATCCTGAAAAGGCCCTCCTTTTCTTCCATAAAGAGCTTTACGAAAAGCCTGTCAAAGCGGGCATAGGCATTCCAGTCTATTCTTCTTATGTCATCTCCGGGAAGGTATTCCCTGAAGTCCGAAAACTCCACGCTGCTTCCCTTTGCATTGGACTTGCGCCCGCCGTTGGCACCGGCCGCAAGCCGCATTTTGAGGTTCATTCTGAAAAGAGAGAGACTTTTATAAAATTCGGCATTAAAGGTGTCATCGTAAACCATTTATTCCGTAACCTCTGATATGATCTGAGCAATGATGGCGTCTGTGGAAACACTGTCAGCCATGGCTTCAAAAGTGGTGGCGATACGGTGTCTTAAAGCGGGATAAGCGACAGCACGTACATCTTCGAAAGAAACGTTGGCTCTGCCTTCGAGAAGGGCTCTTGCCTTGGAGGCGTTAAATATAGCCTGGCCCGCACGGGGAGAAGCACCACAGGAAACATATTTCTTTATGTACTCGGATGCGCCCGGTACTTCGGGATGGGTGGCAACAACCAGCTTAAGGGCATATTCTTCCACGGCACTTGCAAGTTTTATATCCCTGATAACGCTTCTGATCTTAAGGATCTCTTCGCCGCTCATAATAGGATTGATCTCTGTTTTCTTATTTGTTACGGTAATGTCCATGATCTGCTTCAGTTCCTCAAGGGAAGGGAAATCCACCTGGATCTTGAACATGAAACGGTCCAACTGAGCTTCGGGAAGAGGGTAGGTGCCTTCGTTCTCGATGGGGTTTTGGGTAGCCAATACCATGAAAGGAGCGGGCATCTCGTAGGTTTTCTTACCCACTGTAACGGTTTTTTCCTGCATGGCTTCAAGAAGAGCCGACTGTGTCTTGGGTGTGGCACGGTTTATCTCATCCGCCAGTACCAGATTTGAAAAAATGGGGCCGGGCTCAAAGGAGAATACGTTATTACCGTTTTCCTTTATTATGAGATTAGTACCCGTAACGTCGGCGGGCATCAGATCAGGCGTAAACTGTATTCTTGAAAAGGCTATGTTAAATACCTTTGCGATGGTCTTTACCAATTGGGTCTTTCCGAGACCGGGAACACCTTCAAGCAAAACGTTTCCGTTGGTGAGCATTGCCAGAATGACCTCTCTTATTACGTTCTTCTGGCCTATGATACCTTTTCCTATCTCTTTTTCGCAAAGGGATACTTTTTCAACTATTTCCTGTAAATCTTTTTCTTCCATTGCTCCTCCTGATATGATTATGAGTATTGTTTATTCCGAAAGTTCCGTGAAATAGTCCTTGACCACATCTTTCATGGCATCCGGAACCTGGGATGAATTAAGGGCTGTATATGCTTTTCCTGTATAGGATGAGATGACGGTTTCGTAATCGGCCGCTGTTCCGGCAAAAGTCAGACCGTCAGACGTTTTTATACTCTGATTTTCTCCGGTTCCACTGTTTTTGCCGGTTAAAGAGATATCGTTGAAGGTATCGGGGACAGTGATCATTTCACCCTTGGAACCTTCCTTTTCCACAAGCTGATTGGATCCGTTGTACCATCCGCCGCCACCGCCTTGACCCTGACCCTGGCCCTGTCCTTGGCCCTGACCCTGACCCTGGCCCTGACCCTGGCCCTGACCCTGACCTTGACCTTGTCCCTGGCCCTGACCCTGGCCCTGACCCTGGCCCTGATCCTGGCCCTGACCCTGGCCTTGACCCTGACCTTGATTCTGACCTTGATTCTGCTGCCCTTGTTGGCCCTGTTGGCCCTGCTGGCCCTGTTGGCCCTGTTGCCCCTGCTGGCCCTGTTGGCCCTGTTGCCCCTGCTGGCCCTGCTGGCCCTGCTGGGAAGGATTTAAGCTTGCGGTTCCTCCGGGATTGCCTTCGGTAGCTGAAGCCAGATCACCTGAACCTTTAAGGTTTGAGGCCAATTGAGACAGTTCCTCGGCCAGACTGCTGTCGGTGGTTTCGGTACTTTGTGCCATTTCTTCCAGAGAACGGATCATGGCTTCTTTTTGCTCGGCACTTAATCCGTTGGCGAAAGAGGAGAGTTCGTTAATACTCTTTCGGTCAAATCTGTCCCTGGCCTTTTGAACATCAGTCTTTGTTTTTGACTTTCTAAGTTCTCCCAGGGTCTCACGATATAGTTCTTCCAGCTTGTTAAGTTCTTCCGGAGTCAGTTCCGGGATAGCAGAGAGCTTATCTATCTTTTCCTCTTCTTTTTTTGCAGCCTCCTCCGCCATTTCTTCCACCTCATGGTTATATATGGCATTATCTTTGGCGGGAGTGTCTATAAAAGCACAGGCAGCAGTGAGAAACATGATAGCGAAGGCTGTCACTATACGTGAAGTTTTGGGCTTCCATAAAAAGCATTTTGAAATATCCGCATCCTGGATCCTGCGCAAAGTGTCCCTGCGCTGGATGAGAGACATATCATCCTCGGCATTGATATTTTCAAGGGCTGTGGACAGCCTTTCCCTGAAATTGCCGCATCTGTCCCCTTCGGCTGCGGTTTTTTTAAGAGAGGGCATCCTTAAAAGAACGACAAGTGCAAATATCAATACAGTTATCCCAAGGATGGCAAAACCGTACAGATGGGCATTATATATGGGAACACACAAGGATAGGGCCATGATGGCAAAAAAGCCGCAGATCCCTGTGAGAAAACCGTTAAACAGTCCCTTTAACAGGTCTCGTTTGACTATTTTTCTACGTATTCTTTTTATGAAATCAATTATTCTTGTCTTTTCCATGTTTTTTTCTTCTCTTTACGGAATTCAGCTTTGATGCCGAATGTCTTAAAATGAGACAGGCTGTTACCATCTGGAGGGTAAAGCCGATGGGAGCCCAGTGTTTTATGAAGAAGTTATTCGGATCGAGAACTTGTGCGGTTTCATCGATTATTGTGGCCATACCGTTATAATTCGAGCTAAAGACACCTCCGAAACCTACAAGTTTGTCCAGTACGTCAAACACTGTTGTAGCAGGATTAAGATACAGGAGAAGGTAGGACCAGTCTCCGGTATTGAATATGTTATATGTGCTCGTATGAGAAGAATAGTAACTGAAGTGCAATTCACCTATAACTCTCGCAATGACGCATAGGAGCGCGGAACCCGCAACGATAAGGAAGACCACGCAGAGGTTCACGGCCGAAGCTCTTGAGGATTTTTTGATCACGGTTGAAAAATAGATCCCGAAAGAGGAAAGGTACATTATAGTGAAAATCTGTGAAAGCATTACCGCAAACAGTTGACCCAGAGAGATCCCACCATATATAAGTACCACGGCCTGAAAAGGTAAAAGTGAGACAAGAGTCAAAAGCATATAAAGCGCCGAGGACAGGTATTTACCCAGTATAATGTCAAAATGGGACATATTGGTGGTGAGGAGGACGTCAAGGGTCTGTCGTTCACGTTCGTTGGAAATGGCGGGACCGGTTTCCATCGGAGCCATGATACATATCATTGCACATTCTATAATGATAAAACCGTCATATATCCAAGAAAAAGACTGAATGTCGACATTTGAGAAACTTGCAAAGTTTCCGTTCGTTAGCATAAGTATCGACATGAATACTATGCTTGCTATAAGGTTTAGAGCAAAGAAACTTACGGCAAGACGCTTTTTTTTGCTCCTTATGCTCACGTCTTTAAGAAAAACCGCGTTTTTAAGCATTATCCGCTGCATTTTGAATTCCTCCTTCCATAATATTAAGGAATATGTCTTCCACGTTCTCATGCTTTTTGGAGAAGGTGGCCACGGGAACATCATTTGTAACAAGTTTTTTTAGAAGTGCGGTATAATCCGCATCATTACCCGAGGCGGTCAATCTGAGACCTGAGGAAGTGGGCTCCGCTGATTTTATAAAGGGACATTCCCGAATGAGGGACAGTGCCGATCCCGGATCTCCGGAGAAGGTTATCTCGATGCACTCACCGCCTGAGGAAAGTGACAGGGCATCCTCTATGGAACCGTTAAATTTCATTTCCCCGTGGCTTATTATCCCGATGGAGGTACACATCTCAATAAGTTCGGGAAGGATGTGGGAGGAGATTATTATGGTCTTTCCCATGGAAGAAAGATTCTTAAGGATCTCTTTCAGTTCGTGTCTTGCTTTTGGATCAAGCCCCGAGGCAGGTTCATCCAGAAAAAGGATCTTAGGGTTCTGGACAAGGGCTCTTGCAACGCAAAGCTTTTGCTTCATACCTCTGGAAAGGGAATCGACTTGTGTATCCGCTTTATCGGAAAGGTTTACCAGTTCCAGCAGGTTATCAGTGAGAGAGTCGGCTGCTTTTCCCCAAATGTTGTAAGCACCGGCAAAAAAGTGAAGATACTCTGAAGCGGTAAGATCGGCATATACTCCGAAAAAGTCCGGTACATAGCCTACTTTACCTCTGAGCAGGGATCTTTCCCTTCGATCGAGCACCTCGTTTCCGTCTATCTTTACTGATCCGTTATCCGCTGTTTCAAGACCGACACAGATCTTCATCGTTGTTGTCTTTCCGGCGCCGTTTGCGCCCACAAAGCCGAAGAGCTCTCCGTCATTTACCGAAAGTGAAAGGCCGTTAAGAGCTTTAAATTTCCCGAAGGATTTGTTTAAATTTGTAATCTCAAGCATTTTTTACCCCCTGTACCGTCAATTCATATTCCCGGGAATCAGGATGACTTCTATAGTGTTTTCGGAAGCATCGCATCCCTGTGCCAGCATGGTTCCGGCTGTTTCCATATCATAGCCTATGAAATAGGGTGTGGATGTAAGTTCTGCAGGATGACCATCCTCATTAAGTCCCAAATAAGCAAAGAATTCCTCGAGTGTCAACGGATTTGAATAACCGTATGAATACGGAACACTGTATTCGGAATGCAGGATCGCGCCGGTGCCGTCGGAAAGGGACAGTAAGTGTTCGGCTGCCATATTTTTAAGATAATCCTTTTTAAACTGTTTGTTCATAAAGCCCATAAAATAGGCGGCAAAGTTGTCACTGCCTTGTTCACCGCTATTTGCCAACATTCTGCTTACTGCAGTTTGGGATACATGGGTGGAGTACTGACGGAACACGCTTTTTGGCTCTATGGTCGACAGATCCACCCTTTGACCCGGAGTAAGAGTGCCTATTGGGTATACAAGGTAATCCAGATATACGACACAATCCTCAAGAGTCTTTTCGGTATTATTCTTTACATAGCCGGATAGTTTGTAATCACTGTATTCGTTTACGAATTCGATCTCATATCCTTCGGTGGATTTTGTGCGCGAGAACGCCAGTGTTTCCGAAGAGAGAGCGGCGTGACCGTAAAGGGCGACGGAATTTCTTCCTTCTTCATCAAGCCAGGCAACATTATAATCATTTGTGGGTTCATTGTTGTTGCGATAATAGTAATATGAGTTATCTCTTAACAGTTGAGGCACATGTTCCTTTGAAAAATCGATTATATATTTTTTGTTTTTGGGCAGAACAACTGCTGACAGTGAGGTCTCTTCTACAACGTTATCCGTTATTTCACTGAATTTAACGGTATTTACGACAGGATGATTGA
This sequence comes from Lachnospiraceae bacterium, assembly GCA_016287765.1. The sequence goes on along the minus strand of JAEEWS010000022.1, from coordinate 30,525 downwards.
TCCTTGTGGCAAGACTGCAGACAAGGATCAGTATCGTGGCCGCGATAGCAAGCGCTCCCTGGATCGGCCACAACCAGATCGATCTGTTGCGCTTCCTTAAAAAGAAGAATGCAACAAAACCCAGAATGGTATAGGATACAAAGATCAGGAAGTAGGCGGGAAGCGGCAGCAGGTTTCCGAAAGAAAGGTGGTCTGCCGTATTCTTATATGCATAGGAATCCGGTGAATGCATTCTGATCCCGTATCTTACGTAATTAGAGCCTTCAAATAGGTCGGATGCACGGTAAAGGGACAGAAGATAGGAAAAAGTCTGATTAAAGTACTGGCTGTCCGAAAAAGGTGTCTTTGAAACATCCGTGGCAATTATACAGATGTCTCCCAGACCGTAAGACAGTTCGTCCACAAAAGGATAAAGTTCTGTGCTGTTCTCGATCTCTCCGTATATTACCGGATAGTTATCGGGATAAAGCTCAAGGATCTGAGCTGTGTAATAGGGCACATCGTCTTCGGCCGTTCTGGCTGCTTTCTTACTTCTGGAGTGCAATTTAATAAGTTCATCACAGATGTTATTGACACAATAATCCTTGAAATAAGTCAGGTTGGTCTGAAAATCGTAAGGAGAACTGGAAGCTTTCATATAGTCATAAGCTTCGCCGAAATAGTTGATCCAGGCTCCGTCTATAAATTCTTTCTCATAGTTTTCATAGAGATATTCGTATCTGTCATTGTCATTGGGGATGGATAAAAACTCTTCCGATTCGAAAACTGAGGGATCTATACTATTGTAGATCACAGCGGCATCAAATTCGTATCCGTAGGATCTGTTAGGGGAATAAGTGAAAGAAAATTTATGGGTTTTGCAGTCATCCGCATAGCCAAAACGTGTGGAAACGGCTTTAAGAGCACCGGTCTTTATCTCCGGCAGTTCCGGGAAGCCCTTAAGTACCTTTGATGCTCCGGTTCCGGTACCCAGTATGAGAAGGCCTCTGGAAGAGGCTACCCAGTCAAGGATCGCTTTCCTTTGTCCCGAGGTCAGTCGGTCTGTGGAGTAATCGGAGATTATAATGGCATTCAATGACTCAAGGGCATGATAATCTTCGGATATGTTTTTTTCAGTCAGTTTTATGGGAAGTAAAGAGACTGTGGGCAGATATTCCACAGGCTGACCCGACATTTGAGAGAAAACACTGTAATCATCACTTAAAACACCTATGCGCGCATAGGTGCTCGTATCCTCTATCTGCAGATCGAAATTGTTTTCATAAACCGTTTTGTTTTTGGAATCGGTTATACGTATTTTGCAATCCTGATAAAATCCCGTAACATTCGGAACAAAACTTACCGTTTTGGAAGAACCGGAAGGCAGGGTGAGCTTTTTCTCATAGCCTATCACATCGTTCCTTCCTTCACCTATGATCAGCCAGACGGAACCTTCGAAATCCTGTGATCTGTTGGTCACTTCCACCGTGAAGGGGGCATGATAACCAAGCAATAAAGTGCCGCCGTATCCGTAACTAAGGCTCACGTCTACCTTTGGCTCATCGGCGGCTTTTGTAGGCTGAGGACCGATAAGACCCGCAACAATTGCGATCATCATAAATGTAATGATCGTTTTCCTAAAAAATGATCTTAAGTTCATGATTCATAACTCCTTGGAAAATTTACCATATTATAACTTAATCAAACCTTAAATGCATTAAAATTCTTTCCCCCTGTGCATTTTGGTTTCAAATAAATAACCGTAAAAAGATAAGGAAGGTTTCGTATAATTATAAAAAAATAGAATATTTGAATTCACACAAGGGTCGGCATTTTTTCTTGATTTTTTCACAGTTCTAATGTAAGATAAATTTTGTATGCGTATAATTGGGGCAGATTATTCAGGAGGACAATCAAGATATGGATTTTTTCACTGTTTTGACGTTCCTGGGGGGAATCGCATTCTTCCTTTTCGGAATGGATACTATGGGAAAGTATTTGGAAAAACTTTCCGGAGGTAAGCTGGAAACGGTTTTGGCAAAGCTTACCTCCAACAGACTCACGGCGGTTATCTTCGGAGCGTTGGTAACAGCTGTCTTACAATCTTCAACCACTACTTCGGTCATGGTTGTAGGTCTTGTAAACTCGGGAATCCTGAAACTTTCTCAGGCAGTGGGAGTTTTGATGGGAGCAAACATCGGAACCACCATTACTTCCTGGATCCTTTCTCTTGCAGGTATGGGAGATGAGGTGCCTTTTGTACTGAAACTCTTTAAACCTGCTTCTCTTGCCGGTATTCTCGGTATCGTGGGAATCCTGATGAGAATGATCGCAAAAAAAGAGAGAAGAAGAGATGTGGGAACCATTTTGCTGGGCTTTTCACTTCTCATGTTCGGTATGACCACCATGGCCAATGCGGTAGCACCTCTTGCGGAGCTTCCCGAAGTCCAGAACATACTTATCAAGTTCTCAAATCCTTTGCTTGGCGTGCTGGCAGGTCTGGTACTTACCGTTCTTGTACAGAGTTCAGCCACCTCCATCGGTATCCTGCAGGCCTTCTGTGTATCCGGTGCGGTAACCTATTCCGTAGCTATTCCCATTATCATGGGACAGAATATCGGTACCTGTTTTAAGGCGTTGATCTCCGCTATCGGAGCTTCCAAGAACGCTAAGAGAGCATCCTTCGTTCATTTGTATTTCAATATGATCGGAACAGTGTTATTCCTTGCTCTTTTCTATATCGCCCATGCCATCTTTGATTTTGCTTTTGTGGATGAGTCCGCGAGCGCAGCGAAGATAGCACTTATACACAGTATGTTCAATATCGGGACCACAGTTGTCCTCTTCCCCTTTGCGAGACTTATTGAGAAACTGGCAACTCTCACCATTCCGGATGTTAAGAGGACTGACGAAAACGAGAACAAGGAGTTCAAGCTTCTTGATGTCCGTTTCCTTGATACTCCTACCTTTGCCATCGAGCAGTGTAAGGCTGTGACCCTCAATATGGCAAATATCGCCAAAGCCGCTTTATTTACCGCGGTTGAGATAGTGGACAGGTTTGATAAGAATAAAGCGGATCGTGTGGAAGAACTTGAAGAGGATGCGGATGTTTATGAGGACGAATTGGGCAGCTATCTTGTCAAGGTAGCAAACAAGCGCCTGTCCAAAAAGGACAGTAATGCAGTTGCGAAGATCCTTCATTGTATCAGCGATTTCGAGAGAATTTCGGACCATGCTCTTAATATAAAAGAAACAGCTGCTGAAATGAACAGCAAGGATCTCCATTTTTCCGGAGAAGCCCAAAAGGAATTGGAAGTTTTGGTGCGTGCTGTCGAAAACATTGTTACCGAGACTGTAGAAGCCTTTGCTTCTGAGGATATAAGCATAGCACGTAAAGTTGAACCTCTCGAGCAGGTAATAGATGATCTTACCCAGCAGATCAAGGGCAGACACATAGAACGTCTTGTAAAAGGAAAATGCACCATTGAGCTTGGTTTTGTACTTACGGATCTTATAACCAATTATGAAAGGATATCCGATCATTGTTCCAACATCGCCATTGCGGTTATACAGATGAACAATGATGTGGAAGGCGCTCATGAATACCTGGACAAGATCAGAATGGGCGGAGACAGAGATTATTCAAAAGAATATCTGGCCGACGAGGAAACCTATGCATTGCCCGTCGTGTCTGAAGAATAAATTAATAAGGGAAAGAGTGGTTACATAAAAATGGTTAAAGTAGTTAAATTCGGAGGAAGTTCTTTGGCATCCGCCGAGCAGTTCAAGAAAGTGGGAGACATCATCAGGAGTGAGGCGGACAGAAAGTATGTTGTTCCTTCAGCACCCGGAAAGAGATTCAGCGCAGACACCAAGGTTACGGATATGCTTTACGGATGCTATGCGATCGCAGAACAGGACAAGGACTTCACGGAAGCTCTTGAAAAGATCAAAGAGCGCTACGATGAGATCATCACCGGACTTGGATTGAAGACAGATCTGAGCGGAGAGTTTAAGACCATCGAAGAAAACTTTAAGAATAAGGCCGGAGTGCAGTATGCAGCCTCCAGAGGTGAGTATCTTAACGGTATCATCATGGCTGATTATCTCGGCTTTACCTTCATTGATGCCGCGGAAGTCATCTTCTTTGACGAAGACGGCAACTTCCTGGCAGAGGACACCAATGCGGTACTTTCCAAGAAACTTAAGGAAGTGGACAATGCAGTTCTTCCCGGGTTTTACGGCGCTACAAGAGACGGCGTTGTAAAGACTTTTTCCAGAGGCGGTTCCGACATAACAGGATCCATCCTTGCAAGAGCAGCGGGAGCAGATCTTTATGAGAACTGGACAGATGTTTCCGGCTTCCTTGTGGCGGATCCCAGGATCGTTAAGAATCCCGAAGTTATCACTACCATTACTTATAAAGAACTCAGAGAGCTTTCATACATGGGTGCCACCGTTCTTCATGAAGATGCCATCTTCCCGGTAAGAAAAAGCGGTATTCCCATTAATATACGTAACACCAACCGTCCGGAGGATCCCGGCACGATGATCGTTGAGAACACCTGCAAGCAGTCGGATTTCACCATCACCGGCGTTGCGGGCAAAAAGGGATTTGTTTCCATCAACATTGAAAAAGATCAGATGAACTCAGAGACCGGCTTCGGAAGAAGAGCACTCGAAGCTTTCGAACTTTCCGGCATCTCCTTTGAACATATGCCTTCCGGCATCGACACCTTGTCGGTATTTGTACACAAGCCGGAATTTGAAGGCAAGGAACAGCAGGTCCTTGCAGCTATCCACCGTCTTACCGCTCCCGACAGCGTTGATATAGATTCGGATGTTGCACTTATTGCAGTAGTGGGACGCAGCATGAAGTCCAATCACGGCGTAGCAGCCAGGATCTTCGCGGCACTTGCACACAATAACATCAACATCAAGATGATCGATCAGGGTTCTTCAGAGCTCAATATCATCATCGGTGTATCCAACAGTGATTTTGACAATGCCATTAAGGCTATATATGATATTTTCGTCACTGCAAAGCTGTAGACGGTACGGTTTTTTGTAAAAAAGGGACAAATGCCATACCGACTATTAAACATCCCGCCTTGTTCGGGAGAAAGAAGAGTTGTGTATGAAAAATAACAAGTCATCCGTCAGACTCGACGGTCCGTTGGCCAGCTATATGCAATGGCCCATTTATCTGGCAGTGGTCCTCATCTGCTTTGATATCTGTGTCGGCATATTCTTCCCTGCGGTAATACCGTTCGTTTTGATATACACGGTCATATATCTGATCATCAGTATATTGATCTGGCGCTTTAAGCGTCAGGCGGCGCTTAAGGAACTTACGAGTTTTGCCACGGAATTCAATCACGCCCAGCATATGATGCTTAAGGAACTGGATGTTCCCTTTGGAATGTTGGACCTTTCCGGGCATCTCGTATGGGCGAATAATGATCTTAAGGACCTTATCACCATTGAAAGATGCGTGAAAGAGCCTATTTCAAAGATATTCAACAACGATTCGCTGAATGTTCTTCCCACTGTGGAAGAGGATGTGGAATACCACATTACCTACGGAAGAAACAGTTATCTGATGCGCTTGCGTCTTGTAACCCCTTCCGAGTACGGAGACACTGTTCTCTGGCATGCGGAAAAAACGGTGGATGCTCCCGACGATTCTCTGATCGCCATGTTTCTTTACGATGAGACCGAGAATATCGCTCTCAAAAAGGAAAACTTTGATGAGAAGATGATAGTGGGACTTCTCTATATAGATAATTTTGACGAAGCCTTTGAAGGGGCTGATGAAGTAAGACGATCCCTTGTCACGGCCTGGGTCGAACGTGAGATAAACAAGTATATGAAGCCCTATGATGCCATTATCAGGCATCTGGAAAAGGACAGATATATGTTTGTGATCAAACAGCGTTATCTGGCCCAGATAGAAGCAGATCGTTTTTCAATCCTTGAAGATATACGTAATCTTAAGATCTATGACCTTACCATGACCATATCCATCGGTGTCGGGGTTTATACCGATTCCTACATGAAGGCCTATGAAGGCGCTCATGAAGCCATAGATCTTGCTCTGGGACGAGGCGGAGACCAGGCTGTGGTCAAGCGGCCCACAGGTTTCTCCTATTTTGGCGGAACCACCGCATCCCCGGAAAAATCCACCAGAGTTAAAGCGAGAGTTAAAGCTCATGCCCTTCGTGAGTACATAGAAGCGAAGGATAAAGTGGTCGTTATGGGACATAACATGGCGGATATAGATGCAGTAGGTGCATCCATAGGTATCTACCGTATTGCAAAGACCCTTAACAAGCGTTGTTACATCAGTCTTACAGATCCTACCAACGTTATCCAGGTGGTCGTGGACGGATTTAAAAATGATCCGGAATACGAAGAGGATATGTTCATTTCAGGAACCAAGGCCAAGAGTATTGTGGACAATGATACTTTGCTGGTGGTTGTGGATGTTAACAGACCTTCCTATACGGATACTCCGGATCTGCTCAAGCAGACAGGAGCAGTGGTGGTTCTCGACCATCACAGGCAGATGAGCGACAAGATAGATAATGCGGTATTGTCTTATATCGAGCCCTATGCTTCTTCAACCTGTGAAATGATCGCCGAGGTTTTACAGTACATCAGCGACGATCTGAAACTCAGATCCATAGAAGCGGATGCCATGTACGGCGGTATCATGATAGATACCAATAACTTCCTGGTAAAGACCGGCGTAAGAACCTTTGAAGCAGCAGCTTACCTTCGCCGTAACGGTGCCGATGTTACCAAGATCAGAAAGACCTTCAGAACCAGCTTTAACGAATACAGGGCTAAAGCAAATGCAGTTTCGTCGGCGGAAGTATTCATGCAGAACTATGTTTTTGCTGTTTCGGAAAGCGACGGACTGGATAATCCTACGGTTGTTGCGGCTCAGGCTGCCAATGAACTCCTGAACATAGAGGGGGTCAAAGGAAGCTTTGTATTCACGGAATATAACGGAAAAGTGTTTATCAGTGCCCGTTCCATTGATGAACTCAATGTTCAGATCATCATGGAAAAGATCGGCGGCGGCGGACATATGAGTGCTGCCGGGGCACAGTTTGAAAACGTATCGGTCATTGAAGCCATGAACAAGGTTAAGAAGACTATCATTGAGATGACCGAGAATAAGGAGATTAAATAAGATATGGAAGTTATACTTTTACAAGATGTTAAGAGTCTCGGCAAAAAGGGACAGATCGTTAAGGTCAGCGATGGATATGCCAGGAATTTCATTATTCCCAAGCAGCTGGGTGTTGAGAAAACCCCTAAGACCATGAACGATCTTAAGGCTCAGAAGATCGCCGAAGAAAAGAGACTTAAAGAGATCTATGACGATGCAGTGGCTCTCGGAGAAAAGATCAAAGCAGGAAGCATCACTCTTTCCATTAAGGGAGGAGAGGGCGGAAGAACCTTCGGTTCCGTATCCACCAAAGAGATCGCCAACGCTGTCAAAGAGCAGCTGGGCTTTGAATTTGACAAAAAGAAGATGGCTCTTGCCGAGCCCATCAAAAACTTCGGAACCTACCACATTCCCTGTAAGCTGCACCCTCAGGTTACGGTGGAACTTACCGTAAAGGTAGTGGAGCAGTAAAGATCTATATTAATTTTCCGAAAGAGGCGCCCATGGAAGAAAATGAAAACATTTTGAAAAAAACAATGCCTTACAGCCATGAGGCGGAACAGTCCGTTATCGGTGCCATGCTAATGGATAAAGATGCGATCTATGTGGCCCAGGATAACCTTAATTCACAGGATTTCTACGAAAAGGAATTCATGCTGATGTTCGACGCTATTTCCGCTCTTTGTATGGAGGGAAAAGCTGTTGACATGACCACGGTGATCGCAAAATTAAGGGAAATGGAAGTGGCTCCAGAACTTTGCGGAATGGAACGTATAAGGCAGGTCATAGATGCTACACCTACTTCGGCAAATATCAAGCATTATGTGGATATTGTTGCTTCTAAATCGCTGGAAAGAAGGCTCATTAAAACCCTTGAAGGTTTGAGAGACAAGGCGTTTTCTGATAATCGCCCCGTTGATGAACTTCTGGAGGATACTGAAAAAGAGATCTTCCAGATAGTTCAGAACAGAGGTGGGGCTGAATTTGAAGATATCAAGGATGTGGTTTACAGAACCTTAAGGACCATAGAACTTGCGGCTAAGAATAACAGTCGTATAACAGGTATAGCTACAGGGTTAAGAGATCTGGATGCCAAACTTGCCGGATTTCAAAAGTCCGATCTGATCCTTTTGGCTGCCCGTCCTTCCATGGGGAAAACAGCTCTTGCTTTAAATATTGCCAACTATGTTGCGGTCAGATCCCACATTCCCACCGTTGTGTTCAGTTTGGAAATGTCCAAGGAATCCCTGGTAAAGAGAATTCTTTCAATGAATTCCAGGGTAAATTCCGAAACCATCAGAACAGGTCAGATGAAAGACAATGAATGGGCGGATCTGATGGATGCGGCCAGAGAGATAGGAGAGTCAGGACTTATTATTGACGATACCCCGGGAATAAAGGTTAGTGAACTTCGATCCAAGTGTCGTAAGCTGAAACTGGAGAAAAATATCGGAATGGTTATGATCGATTACCTTCAGCTCATGAGCGGCAGCGGACATTCGGAATCCAGACAGAACGAAGTTGCGGAGATATCCCGATCCTTAAAGGCTTTGGCCAGAGAGATAGATTGTCCGGTCCTTGCTCTTTCCCAGCTTTCCCGTGCAGTGGAATCCCGTGACAACAAGAGACCTATGCTATCTGACTTGAGAGAGTCCGGTTCTATCGAGCAGGATGCCGATGTTGTTATGTTCATCTATAGAGATGAGTATTATAACAAAGATACGGAAAAGCCCGGTGTAGCCGAGATCATAGTGGGAAAGCAGAGAAACGGTCCTACGGGTACGGTTGAAGTTAAGTGGATAGGAGAGATGCAGAAGTTTGCCACGCTTGAAAAAGCTCCCCGCCATGATGAGGAAGAATGATCTTAAAAAAGAATATAAAACAAATAAAAAGAAGCCTTTAAAGGCTTCTTTTTTATGCTATTTAAATTAAGCCTGCTCGATAGAGCCTGTAGGACAAACCGATGCACATGTTCCGCAATCTGCGCAAACATCGGGATCGATCTCGTAATGCTCAGCACCTTCGCTGATAGCGCCGCAAGGGCACTCTGCTGCACATGCTCCACAGCTTACACAGCCGTCATTGATCTTATATGCCATAGTATTTTCCTCCTTGTAGAATAGATATGTTGTGTTGGTTTTATAGCAAATGTTATTATATCACCTGTTTAAAAATTTACAAGTAAAGAAATAACACATATGCTAGATTTTGATCAACGAAAAGAGTTGACGGGTTTGACTTTAGGTCTTATAATCACTTAAAAACCTTGGAGGTATAATAAAATGATCACAAAAGACATGACTATAGCTGAAATAGTAGCTATTAACCGTAACATAATCGTTATTCTTTTAAACGCCGGAATGCATTGCGTAGGATGCCCTTCAGCTCAGGGAGAAACCCTTGAAGAGGCATGCATGGTTCACGGACTTGACGTTGAACCCCTTTTGAAGCAGATCAATGCTTATTTAGGAGCTTAAGTCGTTCGATTGCCTTATTGTTAATGATGATCTTATAATGTTCATCAAAATATGCTTTTGAGTAATCGGGGGTGTGTAATGCCTCGCCGTATTCGGCGCAGATGTTGCACACCTTATTAAATTGGGCGGGAGTGGTATCACTCATTGCCAGTGAAAGACAATAACGACCTGTCTCGGGGATCTTATAAAGAGTGCTTTTTCCCGAGTAGAAGGGTCCGATGATCTCCACAAGCTTAAGTACCATGGAAAGATCCTCAAATACGTAATTCTTTCTGAATTCTCTGAGAACCGATTCGTTTAAGACCCGCATAAGGTTTTCAGCCCTGGTTTCTTCCGGAGATTTTGATTCTCCCGAAGAAAGCTGGGGAATATGGAAAAGCTTTGCAGCTTCAGCTTCCTTGAGGATCTCATCCGCTCTTAAACCGGGTGAAAGGGATATTTGTTTGTTGTTCTGATTCTTTTTTGACGGCATACTGATATTTGAATAATTTACATTGAGTTCTTCGGGATCTGTTACTTTGGTGAGTATCAACACCAAGCTGTCTTTTGGCATGGGTACTGCTTCTATCATAAGAGGAACATCATGCGCTTCAAATCCACATTCATACGAAGCCTGGATCAGAAGCTCAGAAAATAAAGCCCTCACCTTTTCGGTACCATAAGCCAGTTCTGTAAGTTGAAGTTCTCGGTCGGACAGATCCTGTTTATTCAATGTGCATTTTATCTGTGTTTCGCTTATCTTCTCTATTTTCATATATTTAGCTCCTATATTAGAAAAGAAGTATATCTGTATTGGTATTAAAAGTCAATAAATAAAGTTAAAACTAAGGGCAAAAAACGTGGAAAGCCTTTTGGGAAAAGGGCTTCAAGCGTTTTTTTGCGGATTTTTTTATTGTGCAATCTGCACAAACGGACATGCCGTTTTTCTACAGATAGAACATTGAAAACCGTCGGAGATCTGTTTATACTTAATATGTGATTTCCAATAAAGCTCATCAGCAGAAAGGAGTAAGAATTATGCAATTTGACATCGACGGGTATCGCGTCCTGAAGGTGCTTAAGGAGAGCAAAACAGGGGCTGTGATTCTTGCCGAACATGAAAGTCTTGGAGCAAGGCGGATCATCAAGATCTTATCTAAAGGACATCCCGATCTTGAGCAGTTGACCCGGGAAGCGAGGATCATGCAGAAGTTTCGGAATGAAGCTATTCCGATAATCTATGACATTCGCGAAGAGGACGGATATACTTATCTCATAGAAGAATTCATCGAAGGCGAACTTCTAAAGAATCATCTGAAAAGACATATCAAACTTTCTGAATCTGAAATTCTTGATTATTCCATTCAATTAAGCGAAATTCTGGTTTACATTCATAATCCGATCCACAGGGTGTTACATTTGGACCTTAAACCCGAAAACATCATCGTTTCCGATCATAAGATGAAGCTGATAGATTTCGGCAGTGCCATATGCCGCGAGGAAAATGATCCGAAACAGAAGATTTACGGAACACCGGCATTTTGTGCACCTGAAATGTTAAACGGAGGAGATGTGAACTGTACAACGGACATCTACATTCTCGGAAAGATCTTCGAGTATATGCTCCTGTTTACGCCCGCAGCACCGACAGGGTATAAAAATGTGATCAACAGTTGTATCAGAAAAGCAAAGCTTCAATTCACGGACAGCAGCGAAGTAAGGGATGCGTTATTGGCATTAAAAAAGAAAAAGAGGGTAAAAAGGTACGAAGAAGGCATATGGTTTGCCGTGACCGGAGTGCCTACAGGATACCACAGCAGTTGGTTCGCTTACAGGCTTGCGAGACTTTTGAAAAAAATCACCGGAGCAAATGTCCTGGTTCTGGATTGTAATTCGGATAACAATCTGGAGCAGCTTGAGGATTCTGGCTCTATAAGGAGATCACAGGAGTACAGTTTTGAAAAGGACGGAATAACAATAGCAAAAAGGGTTTTCAGCGAGGATATAAAAGGCTGGCGCGGAAGGGGCTACGATTTTGTCGTATGTGACTTTGGTAAAGAATCGTCCGATGCGGCTGATATTTATTTTGAAAAGATATTCCTGGTAGGAAGCCTGACTCCATGGACCGGACCCGATTGGGACGTGGCACTTTCAAGTGCCGGCTATGGTAAACATACCGCAGTGGTAATTACGGAAGGAAAACGAAGCTACGGGTCCGACAAAATGGGGAAGTGCGATATCATGGAAAACAGAACATTCCGGATGTCGCGAAAAGTAACCCGTTGTATCTTAAAAGGCTTGAAAAAGGATTGAGCTCGTCACAAGGTCTGTCATTTATTTCTTAAAGCCGGATCACAACAGAATATTGCAAAAAAAGAGTCCGCACATCTGTTCGCAAAAACACGTGGGGACTTTTTTGAGCCATTGGGGACGGGGTTAGGGTGTCATTGTATTTATTTTGAGGTGCTTCCCAGACCTCCGTTACGCTCTGCAAATACTTCGTCGTCCTCGGTAATGCCGAAGCGCATGAAGATGCCCTGTGCAAAGGCGTCGCCGGCCTTAAGGGTGACGACCTTGCCTTCCTTGGAATCATTGGTGATCTTTATAAAGATATGGCCTTCGTTGTCGGAATTGTAGTAGTCACTGTCGATGATGCCGACGGTATTGTTCATCTGCAGGCGATATTTGAAACCGAGACCGCTGCGGGGAAAGATCATAAGACAATGATCCTCCCGCATGCGAACACGTATGCCTGTAGGGATCTTGATGCTTTCGCCGGGGGCAAGTGTAAAGTCGCGGGTTGAACGGAAATCATAACCCGCAGAGCCCTTTGTGGCCCTGACCGGAAGTGAGAGGGAGGCATATGCTGTCTCGGCGTTTTCCACGGTCATATCCGGAAAAGTGTCCGTAAAATCCTGAATAAATCTGGCACGTGTGATGGTTTCAAATTTCGCAATGCGTTCCATTTGTATTTAGATCTCCTTTAAAAATGCGATATAAGCCTGTTTTGCTTCATATACGTCGGATTTGCTTACGATCTCCCAGGGAGCGTGCATGCAAAGGACCGGTACGCCGGCATCGATGACCTGCATATTGTACTTGGCCATAATGTAAGCTATGGTTCCGCCGCCTCCGATATCGATCTTGCCCAGTTCGGCGGTCTGGAAAGCTACACCGTTATTGTCCATGGCTGCACGTATCTTTGCCATATATTCGGCATTGGCGTCGTTGGAGCCGCTTTTTCCCTTGGAGCCCGTGTATTTGTTATACACGATGCCTTTACCGAAGTAAGCGGCGTTCATGTCCTCGAAAGCTTCCCAATAGTTGGGGTCATATGCTGCGGATACATCGGAAGAGAGCATATGAGAGTTGGCAAGAGCGCGGCGGACCTTGAGTTCGGAATAATCTCCCGTGAGATTTACCAGTTCTGCCACCGAGTTTTCAAAGAAGAAACTGTGCATACCCGTGGCACCTACGCTGCCGATCTCTTCCTTGTCTACAAGAAGACAAGCTGCTGTGCGATCTACTTTTTCTGTTTCAAGCATAGCTATGAGCGACGTGTAAGCACATACACGATCGTCATGACCGTAACCTGCGATCATGCTCCTGTCAAGACCCAGATCGCGGGCACGTCCTGCGGGAACTGCTTCGATCTCGGCTGAAAGGAAATCATCATCCTCGATATCATACTTATCCTTTAAGATCTTGAGGATATTTGCTCTTACCGCATTGGCATCCACATCTTTAAGAGGTTCGCTGCCCACCAGGATGTTCAGATCCTCGCCTTCGATGACCTTATCGCCCTTCTTTTCGATCTGTTTGGAAGAAAGGTGGACGAGAAGATCGGAGATTTCGAAAACGGGATCGTCATCTTTTTCACCGATATTGATCTCGATCACATTGCCGTCCTTCTTAGCAACTACACCGTGAAGAGCAAGGGGAACGGTAACCCACTGATACTTCTTGATACCGCCGTAATAATGGGTATCGAACATAGCCTGTTCCGCATCCTCGTAAAGAGGTACCTGCTTAAGGTCAAGTCTGGGAGAATCGATGTGGGCGCCTAGGATCTTCATGCCTTCTTCCAAAGGACGTTCTCCGATAATATAAAGAACAAGAGCCTTGCCCATATTGTTATGATAAACCTTGTCACCTGCTTTAAGAGGCGTTCCGGACTTTATGCAGTCCTCAAGGTCCCTGTAACCCTTTGCTTTTGCCAGTTCTATAGCACCCTTAACACATTCACGCTCTGTTTTGTGGGTTGATAGGAAGTCCTTATAGTTTTCGGATAAACCAAGAACTTCTTTTCTTTTGTTTTCATCATATGTTAACCAGGCATTTGCCTTCGGTACACCGTTGACTTTTTTTGCTGTTACCTTTGAACTGCCGCTTCTTTGTGCCATAAACACACCATCCTTTTATAAATTTTGAGCTCAAGTTAAGATCAAAGAAGGAAGACCTTCTTTGAAGTGACTTAAGCCCAAAAAATCATTATATGATATTTTATTAAAAAAGACAAGTAAGCATAGACTAATCATTTTTAAGCCTGTAATTGCGGATGAATTCAGCGGCTTCGGGAGACAGGGAGTCAAGTAAAGCGCTTCCTGCCGCAGTGTCCTTCTTTTCTATTATGGAACGTATATCGGATTCGGTCCTTTCCACTTCTTCCCGTAATTCTCTGGCACTCATGCGGTATGCTCCCGCACCCCAGATGATCACCTGTTCCGTGGCATCTGAAGTTGCCACAGTCACCCTGTACTTTTTTGAAAGGGAGACAGCGGTGCGCTCTATGTAACGATCGGCAGTTTCGGCTTCTTTTGTGTAGATCACATATATGTTCTTATATTTTTCTACCTTTTCTGCAGCGCCCTCCACCTTATAGGCGTCAAACACCAGTATCAGTTTCATTTGGCGGAAGCCCTGATAATTGCTGAGAAGATCCGTGAGTCTCTGTCTTGCGGCATGGAGATCCGTTTTGGAAAGCTCGTTAAGTTCATCCCAGGAAAAGATGATATTGTATCCGTCCACAAGGAGATATTCATCCCTTTTTTCCGCTTCTTTTATTATAACTTTTCCTTCCGGCATCAGCGAAGGTTTGGAAACGGGGTGGAAGAGATCTTCGGATCCCGAAGTCTGTTTTTTGCTTCCGTAGGTTTTATTGAAAATGTCTGCCAGATCTTTATCCAGTTTTGCCGAAGCAGAATAGGAAAAGGAGCCGGTATCGGCAGATGAGACAGCGGCCGTCGGGGCGGAAAGAGGTTTAAGTACAGTTTTTCCGGTCTGCGAACCTGCTTTTAAACAGGATTCCACATGCATATAGTTTTCCACTTCGGACCATGGAACTATAAAGCCGGAACCATGTGCACAGAATACCGAGTCCGGAGTGTTTCTTAAGTCATTTGCCGGATCATAGGAGTATCGGCTTATGACTTCTTCTTCATTATGACAGATATCATAGCCTCCGGAGGAAACTGAAAGCTTTCCCGTTCCATTAGTATAGGCTGTTACCGTCAGGGCATATCCATGCATAGTGCTTACGGGACAGCGACCGAAGATCACAGCACTTTCACCGTTTATCTCATGGCTTTTAACATTTCCTGCCATCTGGGTGATGTCATTCATGGCCTTTCCCAGCCGGGCAGCAGGGATCTCCAGCATGAAGTCATACCAGGGTTCCAAAAGTATCGAAGTATTTTTCATAAGCCCCTGCCTTACGGCACGATAGGTAGCTTGTCTGAAATCGCCGCCTTCCGTATGCTTGGGATGGGCTCTGCCGCCTATTACCGTGATCTTTACATCCGTCAGAGGAGAACCGGTCAACACGCCTCTGTGCTTTTTTTCGAGGACATGGGTGCATATGAGACGCTGCCAGTTACGGTCCAGATCATCCGTTGATACATCGGTATCTACCTGTATGCCCGTACCTCTTTCGCCCGGTTCTATCTTTAAATGGACTTCGGCGTAATGCCTCAGGGGCTCAAAATGGCCCACACCTTCGGTGACTGAGGTTACGGTTTCTCTGTAAATGATGGTCCCCACACCGAATTCCACATCCAGCCCAAGACGTTCATGGATAAGGTTTGTAAGGATCTCTATCTGTATTTCTCCCATGATCTGAGCCTGGATCTCATTGGTATCTTCAAGCAGCACCATCGAGAGCTCGGGTATCTCTTCTTCAAGGACTTTTAACCTCGTGTAGGTCAGATTCACATCCGTTCCGAGGGGAAGGATTATCCTGTAGGCCATCACCGGGGAAAGGATGGGAGACAAAGCCGGTCCGTCGCTGCCCAGAAGCTGGCCGGCAAAGGTGTCGTTCAGACCCGTTAAAGCGCAGATATCTCCCGGATGAGCTTCTTCTGAGGTTTCGAATTTTTCACCGGAATAAAAACGGATCTGGGTGATCTTTTCTTTATTTAATTCGGTTCTGACCTTTAATGTTCCTATTTCTATCTTTACATGAGTAAGGCGCTGGCCGGTCTTGTCTCTTGTTATCTTGTAGACACGGGCGGAAAGAGGAGCTTCTTCGGAGCCTGCCTTAGACACGGCATAGGAGTCCAGATCGTTTAGCAATTCCTCGACACCCTTCTGACGAAGCGCGGATCCGAAACGAACCGGAAAAACATGACGGTTAGCAATGGCAAGAGACAAAAGATGATCATCCAGAGAATCATTCTCAAGATAATACTCCGTCAGTGCCTCGTCACAGGAAGCAATGTCCTCGGGAGAACTTTCGGAAAAATTACAGCAGCCGCTGTCCAGTTTATCGCAAAGCTCGGCCATGGTTTCACTTTGTTTTTTTTCGGAAATGTCGGTTTTATTTACAAAAATAAAGACGGGAACATTGTAACGCTTTAAGAGTGACCACAATGTGAGGGTGTGACTTTGAACACCATCCACGGAGCTGATGACAAGGATAGCACAGTCAAGAACGGAGAGGGTTCTTTCGGCCTCGGAGGCAAAGTCGGCGTGTCCGGGAGTGTCTATCAGATTAACATCCATAGAAGGCAGAGAAAAGCGGGCCTGTTTGGAAAAGATGGTTATACCGCGTTTCCTCTCAAGCTCGTGAGTATCCAGAAAAGTATCCCTGTGATCCACACGTCCTGCTTTTTTCAGTTCGCCCGCGGAAAAGAGAATGGCTTCCGCCAGAGTGGTCTTTCCCGCATCTACGTGGGCCAGGATACCTATTGATATTTTCTTTTTCATACCGGTATTTATCATAAAATCAGTATAGCAAAAGTTTGACTTTTAGCAAGTACGGTTGAGAAATGCCGAAACAAATGTTATACTGATAAATAGTCTAAAAATTCTGTTGTTTTTTGAACATTTAAAGGACAAAAGGAGCAGAGGCATGAAAAAAATAATTGTTTTCATTGCAGCATTTATAATATGTCTGGTTTTGGGGCCGCTAAACATGTGTCGGGCTCAGGAAAAAAAGGATGAGACAAATTATCTGCCGGGATATGAGGCGGTCAGATACGGCAAGGATGACGGACTGCTTTCCTCTGAGATCAATACCATGGTTCAGAGCAATGACGGATATCTGTGGTTCGGTGCCTATTCCGGTCTGTACAGATATGACGGCAACGTGTTTGAAAAGACAGACCTGGATAAGAGAATAAGCAGTGTCATGATGCTGTTCGTGGATTCAAAGGGCTACATGTGGATAGGCACCAATGACAGCGGAGTAGCCTGTCTCGACACAAATGAGGGCAGCCTTGTTTTCCTGACCAAGGAGCAGGGACTGTCTTCAAACAGTATCAGAGCCATTGCGGAGGACAGGAATGGAAATATTTACATAGGAACGGTTGAGGGATTATCTGTTTACACTTCGGATCATAAGATCGTAAATCCTTCCGGCTTTTCTTCTCTGGGAGGGATCAGATCCATGGCTTCCTGCGGAGGAGATGTGGCGGGAGTCACTGCCTCCGGGATGCTTTTTACGGTAGAGGGAGAAGAGGTGCTGAGTACCTTTTCCCCCGATACTCCGGGAATAGATTATACTTACGTTTCCGTTACGGATGATGATTATATACTGGTTGGGACTTCTTCCACGGAGCTGCAGGAATTCCTTTATGTGAGCGGCAAACTCCTTCACATATCCACTTTTTCAACAGGTACACTGAGTTATTTTTCCGGGTTTTATTATGATAAGGATAACCGTCAATGGTATGTATGTGCGGAAAACGGGATGGGGAGCGTAGACAGGGATTCCACCGGGTTTAAGAACCTTACCCGTGAGGGGTTTGAAAGCTCTGTCTGCGGTGCATACAAGGATTATCAGGGCAATATCTGGTTTATTTCCAACAAAAAAGGGATAATGAAATTCTCTCCCAATCCTTTTACCGATTTCTTTGCTAAGGCGGGGCTTTCAAAATCCGTTGTAAACAGCATCGCATACAGCGGTAACGATCTGTATATAGGAAAGGACGACGGTTTATATGTTCTGGATCCGGTTACAAATGCAGTCAGAGACTATCATTTTATTGAAAACTTTAACGGAGTGAGAGTCAGAAATATTATTCAGGATTCTGCCGGAAATACGTGGATCAGCACATATGGGACCCACGGTCTGTATAAGATAACTCCCGGAGGAAAGGTACACACCTTTAACGAAGGGAAAGGCACCATAGGAGGGCGCTTTCGTCTTACCATGGAACTGAATGACGGAACAGTGGTGGCGGCCAGCAACCTGGGGTTGAGTTTTATCGCCAATGATACTGTAGTTGCTACCATGGGCAGGGAACAGGGCCTGGAAACATCTCAGATCCTGACCATGGTCCAGACCGAAGACGGCACCATATATGCAGGAAGCGACGGCGGCGGTGTGTACGTCATCAGGGACAGAAGGGTCATCGATTGCATAGATGAAGACGACGGACTGAATACGCCGGTGGTATTAAGGATAGTGCCCTACAATGAGGGATTCTTTTATGTTACAAGTAATGCTGTTTATTATGACGATCATAAAAACGTTAAAAGGCTGAATTCATTTCCTTATACAAACAATTACGACATTTGCATAGGAGAGAACAATAAGGCCTGGGTGTTTTCCAGCGCAGGCATATACATTGCCGACGCCGCAGACATGGTGGCGGACGGGGATTACAAATATACGCTGCTGGATCATACCATGGGCTTTAATACCACCCTTACAGCCAATGCATGGAATCAGGTCATGGACGGGAACAGGCTCCTTTTGTGCTGCACCGACGGCGTGATGGAAATAGACATGGACGAGTATGACTATTTCGATAAGGGCTGTTATATAAAGGTAAAATATATCCTGGCCGACGGGAAACAGCTTAAGCCGGAAAGCGACGGGAGCTATGTGATACCTGCCACCAAGGGACGTATTCAGATCTGCGCCGCCATATTGAATTATACACTTTCAAATCCCGAAGTCCGTCTTTATCTTGAAGGAGCGGATGACAACGGGGTTTACGGGAGACAGAGCACTGTTTCGGAACTGGTATATACCAACCTGCCGTACGGAAGATACAGATTGCATATTCAGATCTTTGACGGCGTGGATCATAAGGTGGCCAGGGAAGAGATAGTGGACATAGTAAAAGAACCCAGGTTCTTCGAACGCACTGCTGTAAAGGTGGGCGCTGTGCTCCTGGGAGTGATCGTGGTTGCGGGCATTGTTGCCGGTATCCTTAAGGTAACGATCATCAGACGTCAATATGAGCAGATCAGGGTGGCCAGAGATGAAGCAGAAAGGGCAAACAGCGCAAAATCAAGGTTTCTGGCTAATATGTCCCATGAGATCAGAACGCCCATCAATACTATTATGGGTATGGATGAAATGATACTAAGGGAAGACACGGAAAATGTGCCAGAAGCCTATGCAAAGACTGTTACGGGCTATGCCGTGGATATAAAACGGGCTTCGGAAACCCTTCTGGGGCTGGTAAATGATGTCCTGGATCTTTCCAAGATAGAATCGGGAAAGATGAATCTGGTAGAGCAGGAATATGACACCAATGAGCTATTGCGCTCGATCGTTACCATGATCCGTGTCAGAAGCAATCAAAAGGACCTGACTTTTGAAACAAGGATAGATCCCGAGATCCCCGTGGAGCTTTACGGTGATATGGGTAAGATCAAACAGGTCATATTAAACCTACTCACAAATGCCGTCAAATACACTCAAAAAGGAGGCTTCGTGCTGAAAGCCCGGGTAAAGGAAAAGACGGAAGAATACTGTGATATTTATTTTGCGGTTGAAGATACGGGTATAGGCGTAAGAAAAGAAGATATGGATAAGCTGTTTTCCGCGTTTGAACGACTGGATGAAAAGAAAAACAGCGGTATTCAGGGAACAGGTCTGGGACTTGACATTTCCAGGCAGTTTGTGGCCCTTATGGGGGGAGAACTGAAATGTGAAAGTGAATACGGCAAAGGCTCGGTATTTTATTTTACTGTCCGACAGAAGATCGTAAGCAGGAACGGCATAGGCAGGTTCTCGGAGAAGGATGGAAATAAGGGCAAGGCTTATGTGCCGGAATTCTTTGCTCCCGAAGGCAGGGTGCTGGTAGTTGATGATAACGAAATGAACCTGACTGTCATAAAGGGATTGTTGAAGGGCACCGGACTGCAGGTGTTTACGGCTTCAAGCGGCCGCGAATGCATGCACATGCTTAAAAAAGACAGCTTCCATGCGGTGCTTTTGGATCACATGATGCCGGAAATGGACGGCCTTGAGACTATTAAGAGGATCAGAGAAGAGATACCGGAAAGAAGTGATGTTCCGATAATAGCTCTTACCGCCAACGGAGCCACCGACGGCGGAAACTTTTATAAGAGTGCGGGCTTTGCGGACTATCTGGCTAAACCCGTGGACGGAAATGTTCTTGAAAAAACACTTAAAAAATATCTTCCGGACGATGTGCTTGAAAAACCGGGAAAAGCCCGTGATATCAAGACGGATGATAGCCTGCCCGAAAGCGCGGCATGGCTTAATGAGGTCGGTGGGATCTCTGTGGATGACGGATTAAGGTATTGCGGTGGAGCGGAATCTTTTGTAAAATCAATTAAGACCTTCTATGATATGATAACGGAAAATGCCGATGTGATAGAGAAGGCATATAAAGAAGAGGATTGGGAATTCTATACGGTAAAAGTCCATGCTCTTAAGAGTTCGGCAAGGATCATCGGGGCTAAGGAATTATCCGGACTTGCGGAAAGGCTTGAAGATGCCGGCAAGTCAGGAAATACGGGCCTTATCAGGGAAAAGACCGGAGAATTGCTGGAATTGTACAGATCCTACTCGAAGCTGCTTTCAGGCTTTGAAAACGAGACCGGAAAAGAAGCTATCGATGAGGCGGAGCTTAATGAAGCGAAGGAAGCCCTTAAGGAATTCATACCGCAGATGGATTATGATTCCGCTGAAATGGTTTTAGGAGAAGTTTTAAACAGAAAGCTGGAAGAAAAAGATAAGGCTTTCTTTGAAACCATGTCATTGCTTCTAAAAAAACTTGATTGGGATGAAATGGAAAAAATGCTCAGTGAATGAGTGATGATCATTGGAGGATTATATGCTTGACAGAAATTGTGTTATGATCATGGCAGACAGGGAGAGCTTTGTGGTGAAGGCTCTTATAAAAAAAGTGAGAGATGCGGGATACGAAGCGGGTTATGTATCCCCCGACATCAACGAACTGAACAGGAAATGGGATAAGAACGGGCTTTTGGTCTATTATATGGACACAAATGACAGACTTTCTCACGATATGGAACGTTTTGTGACGGATAAACTGACGGATTCGGAATCGCAATTCATCATTATCGGAGATCCGGGGGACAGCAGGCTGTTGACGGAACACATGCCCAAGGAACTTATCCTTAAGACCTTTAAACGTCCTTTGGACAATGAAGCCTTTTTAAAAACGGTGGAGGATGTTTTTAAGGGTGTAGCTCATGAGAACAGGAAGAAAAGCATATTGATCATCGACGATGACCCTACATATATGGGACTGGTGAGAGACTGGCTTAAGGATAGCTATAAGGTCTCCATGGCAGTCTCCGGCATTCAGGGGATCAAATGGCTGGGCTCCAACAAGGCGGATCTGGTGCTTTTGGATTTTGAGATGCCTGTAACCAACGGACCCAAGGTGATGGAGATGCTGAGGAGCGACGTGGATACAAGGAACATTCCGGTTATTTTTTTGACAGGTAAGAGCGATAAAGCAAGCGTTATGGAAGTAGTGGCCCTGAAAGCGGAGGGGTATCTTCTTAAGACCATAGGGAAGGATGAACTCTTGAAACAGCTCGGCGAATTTTTTACGAAAAGAAAAATGTAAATACAGACGGAAGAGAGCGGACCATGAAGATCAAAGAAAGATATGTTGAGTTCGTCAACGAAAACATTTTAAGAATATATGAAAAGAAAAATGATACATCCCTTTTCGGACTAAACGAGCCTGAAAGGAATGTGACCGTTGAAAAAAGACCTGCCGTTGGGCGTAATGCCGACGGCAGTATCTGCATCCGGAGAAACGGCGTTACTGTGTTTTCCGAAAAAGCCGTTGACAAAGACCATGCACCCGAAGAGAAAGTGAATTTTGACATAGCTTTTAAGGAAGGACATAAAAAGTCCGATAACAGACGAAGCTACAAGACCCGTATAGGTATAGCTCTTTTGGGAGAGGAGGATAAGATATACGGCCTTGGAGATAAGGCAGCGTTCCTTAACAGAAGGGGCTATGAATATGTTTCCAAAAACAGTGATGACCCGACCCAGCACAATGAGACCTACCGATCCTTGTACAAATCCGTGAATTTTATTATGGTAAACCATGACAGAACATGGTATGGGGTGTTCTATCCTTCCAGTTACGAATGCACCTTTGATCTGGGAAAACATGATCCGGACATCCTCTGCATTTATTCGGACAAAGGAGAATACGATTATTACCTGTTTTTGGGAGATTCTCCTTTGGATATCGTAAGAGCCTATTATTCACTGGTAGGTCCCGGGATCTTTACCACCATGAAATTCATGGGTTATCATCAATCCCGCTGGTCTTATACGGACGCGGAAGCTCATGAGGTGGTAAGAAGACATGCGGAAGAGGATCTTCCCCTGGATTTTATCCATTTTGACATAGATTATATGGACGGCTACAGAGTATATACGGTTAATGAAAACTATGTGCCGGAGTTTAAGAAAACCTGTGAGGAGTTTAAGAAACAGGGAGTGGGAGTGATCACCATCATAGACCCTGCGGTAAAGAAAGATAAGGGTTACAGTGTATATGAAGAGGTAAAGAAAATCCGGGGCTTTGCGACCTTAAAAGGAAAAGAATATGTCAATGAGGTTTGGCCCGGAGATGCGGTTTATCCCGATTATTTCAGAAAAGATGTACGGGATTATTTTAAGAACATCACAAAAAAGTTTATGGAAAAATACGGCATTACAGGCATTTGGGGTGACATGAACGAGCCTGCATCCTTTAAGGGGCCTCTTCCGGAAGACGTGGAATTTCCCGGAGACGAAAGGATGATACTTCACGATGAGGCTCACAACCTTTACGGAGAGTACATGTCAAGGACGCTGTCCGAAAGCTTCAGGGAGGAGAATAAGCGTCCCACCGTAATTACCAGAGCAGCCTTTGCCACCACTGCCAGATACACTGCCTCTTGGAACGGGGATAACCAGTCCCTTTGGGATCATTTGAGGACTTCCCTGCCTCAGGTGATGACCATGAACCTCTGCGGCTTTTTTATGAACGGTGTGGATGTGGGCGGTTTTGGAAACGACACTACGAAGGAGCTTCTTATAAGGTGGCTGGAAGCGGATATCTTCATGCCCTATTTAAGAAATCATTCGGCCCTGGGCACTAAGCGTCAGGAACCTTGGTCCTTTGGTTGTGAGACCTATGAGATCTATAAAAAATTCCTCAGACTCAGGTATGAGTTCATCCCCTACTTATACACCCTGCAATGGCAGGCATATAAATACGGAACTCCCATGTTTGCTCCTCTTTTTCTTTACTATCCCGGGGATGAACGGGTTAAGGAGATTAATGATGAAGTGATGGTGGGAGACAGGATCCTGCATGCTCCTGTGGTGGATCAGGGAGAGAAGCGGAGAGTGGTATATCTGCCTGAAGGAAGATGGATAGATTACTTTACCGGTAAAGCCTATGACGGCGGCAGAGACTATATAGTCGATATGCCGATCGACAGTACGGGTATCTTCGTTAAGGCGGGGGCAGTGATACCCCTTATGAAGGGGAAGACTTATGTGGATCCCAAGGAGATAAATGAGATCTTTGTATATCATGCGAAAGATCCGGAGGACAGAGGAGACATATGCCTGCCTTTCGATCTTCACTGGGATGACGGGGAAAGCCTGGATTACGAAAAAGGGGTATACGATACCATAAGGATCAAGGTCGGAAACGGAAAGGCAGAGATCGAACGTCTTAAAAATGATTTCGGAAAAGAATTAAGATTTACCCTTTTATAAAAAATAAACCGCAGAAAGCAATAAATGCTACTGCGGTATTTTTTAATATACAAATCTTATTTTTCCGATGATCGATGTTTCAAAGGTCTTGTACAGTCCCGGGGTTTCGCCGTCGTAGTGGACCATCTTGGGAAGAGAGCAGGTGATACGTGCTTTCTGACCTTTTAGAAGGGCTACGCCTTTGCAGCCCGGATGCTTTTTGGTCTTAAGCTTGGGCACCAGGAAGAGAGCACCGAGCCTTGAGAGACCGTAGATAACCAGGAAGTCCAGCAGGCCGTCGGTGTCGGAGGCATCGGGGGACATGGGAACGCCGCCTCCTTCGTAAGGCTGGTTCATGGCTGCCAGGAAGTAGACATGAGGGTAGATGGAGATCTGCCCGTTAATGTTTATCTCCATATCGGCAAGGCCTGTGGTGAAGATATTTTTAACACCGAAGAAGGTGTAAACCTGATGCTTAAGGAGTTTCTTAAGCAGGGGACTGTGGTTGGCATAGTAGCATATGTCTGCGTCATAGCCCAGACCGGAACTTACCAGATAACGGTGAGAACCGTCGGGGATGGGAGAACCGTCGGGAAGGCAGCCTTCGGAATAAACGGACTCTCCGATATCTATATCCATTTCGTGTTTTCTGTTAATTATACCGTCTATGATCTCATTGAGATCAACAGGCAGATCTTTATTGCGGCTGAAATCGTTTCCCGAACCGTTTCTTATAAGACTGAGTTCCGTATCTTCAGGATGGGTGATGCCCTGTACAACCTGGTTCAGAGTGCCGTCTCCTCCGAGGATGATGAGCTTTACGGGACGTTCTTCGGCTTTGTTGTATATCTCTTCATATCTGTCGCGGATAGATTTGTCTTTTTCGGTAAAATACACCTCGTAAGAAATACCGCGCTCTTTAAACATAGCTTCAGCCTCGTTCCAAAGAGCCTGACCGGAGCCTGATTTTGATGCCGGGTTAACGAAAATATAATACATATTCCCCAATACGATCCGACAACTTATCGGATCTTCCCTTTCGCAGATTTTAAATTTGCAAAAAATACAGTTAAAGCGCCCATTACGCAGGTAAATTTTAACACTGTTGCACACAGTCGTCAAAAGATATATTGTAAAAATTCTGTTAACTTCCCTCGGGAATTCATTATTATTTATATGAAATTAATCCGGTGTTTGAAAATATAAAAAAGAGATTAAAATTGGTTGCGTAATTATCTTCAAAATGTTAGAATAATTGAGTATCCGTTAGTTTGGGACTTGAATTAACAGATAAAACGACTTGAAAGGAAAAAACGCGTATGGATGTTTACAAAACCGAACAAATCAGAAATGTTGTACTCTTGGGACATGGGGGCTCGGGTAAGACAACGTTGGCAGAAGCTCTTGCTTATCACACCAAGGCTATCGGAAGAATGGGTAAGGTAGCTGAGGGAAATACAATAAGCGACTACGACAAGGAAGAGATCAAAAGAGGCTTTTCCATCAGAGCATCGGTAGTTCCGATCGAATGGGAAGGTTTAAAGATAAACCTGTTGGATGCACCGGGTTATTTCGATTTTGTCGGACAGGCTGAGGAAGCTATGAGTGTTGCAGATGCTGCGGTTATCGTTATAAACGGTAAAGCAGGTGTGGAAGTCGGAACAAGAAAGGCATGGGATATCTGTGAGAGAAGGAAGATACCTTGCATTTTCTTCGTAACAAATATGGATGACCCCAACGCAGATTACATTAAGACAGTTAATGAGCTTAAAGATCTTTATGGTAAGAAGATAGCTCCTTTCCATCTTCCTACCTATGAAAACGATAAATTCACAGGTTTCGTGAATGTTGTAAAGATGGGAGCAAGAAAGTTTAATCCCGACGGAACCTATTCGGATACTGAGATCCCCGCAGGTGTCAAGGGAGACCTTGATGAAGTTCGAAACATGATACTCGAAGCTGTGGCTGAGTCTGATGAGCAGCTTATGGAAAAGTACTTTGACGGACAGGAGTTCACCCAGGAAGAGATCTCGGGAGCACTTCGCAAGAGCGTTATCGAGCACGATATCATTCCGGTTCAGATGGGCTCCGGCGTTTTGACCTATGGTTGCAATATGCTTTTACAGTCTTTCCAGAAGTACTTCCCGTCACCCGAGAAGTCGGCTGTATTTAAAAAAGGCGTTAATAAGAAGACAGGCGAAGAGGTTCAGGCAGATAAGGATAATTCAAAGCCTGTAAGTGCTACAGTCTTCAAAACCATAATGGATCCTTTCGTAGGAAAATACTCCCTTGTAAAAGTCTGCACCGGCGTTTTGAAATCCGGTGATATCGTGTATAACGTTACCAAGGATGTGGAGGAAAAACTTCAGAAGCTCTATGTGATGCGCGGTAAAGAGCTTATCGAAGTTCCCGAACTTTATTCCGGAGATATCGGAGCTATCGGAAAACTGTCCGCAACCAGGACCGGTGACACTCTTTCGACCCGTGAGTGTCCTATTGAGTATCATCCCACCACAATGTCCAAGCCTCAGGAGTACATGCGCTACAGAGCAAAGACCAAGGGGGAAGAGGATAAGATCGCTCAGGGCCTGCAGAAGCTGGCTATCGAAGACCTTACCCTTAAGATGGTAAATGACGAAGAAAACCGTCAGATGCTCCTTTACGGCATCGGAATGCAGCAGCTTGAGATCACTGCATCTATGCTTAAGGAGAAGTATAAGGTAGAGATCGAGCTTTCAAAGCCCAAGTTTGCTTACAGAGAAACTATCACCAGAAAAGTTGAGCACATCCAGGGCAAGCACAAGAAGCAGTCCGGCGGACATGGCCAGTACGGCGATGTTATCATGGACTTTGAGCCTTTGGAGGATGTCACCAAGCCTTATGAATTCTACGAACAGGTATTCGGAGGTTCCGTTCCCAAGAACTTCTTCCCTGCTGTTGAAAAAGGAATCCAGGAAAGTGTTATCAAGGGCCCTCTTGCTGCATATCCCGTTGTAGGTATTAAGGCCACATTGGTTGACGGTTCCTACCATCCCGTAGACTCTTCCGAAATGGCATTTAAGACAGCATCCATGCTTGCTTTCAGAGACGGCTTTATGAAGGCAAGACCCGTTCTCCTTGAGCCCATCGAGAATCTCAAGATCACTGTACCGGATAAGTTTACCGGAGATATCATGGGAGATCTTAACAAGAGAAGAGGCCGTATCATGGGGATGAACCCCGTGGCAGGCGGTAAGCAGGTTATTGAAGCTGAAATCCCCGCATCTGAACTTTACGGTTATTCTACGGATCTCAGATCCATGACCGGAGGAATGGGAGATTACGAGCACGAGTTCGTTCGTTACGAACAGGCTCCTTCGGATGTTCAGCAGAAAGAGATAGAGAAGAGAGCATCCAAGGTTGATGCTATCGAAGCTTAAAGAAAATAGCTTATAAGATCATAATAAACTAAGAAATAATGACAGTGCCCCTGTACTCATCGGAGAGACAGGGGCACGTTTTTATATTTGTTTTTTATACCCAGCCCTGAGCCATCATGGCTTCGGCTACCTTTTTGAAGCCTGCCAGATTTGCTCCCGCTACAAGGTCGTATCCCACACCGTAGGCGTCACATGCGTCTACGATGCTTGAATGGATACCTTTCATTATATTCTTTAACATATCATCCACTTGTTCCGCAGTCCAGGAAAGACGTTCGCTGTTCTGAGTCATTTCAAGGCCGGAAACGGAAACACCGCCTGCATTTACGGCCTTTGAAGGAGCCAGGAGAACACCGTGTTCTCTTAAATAGGCCATGGCTTCGTTGGTGGTGGGCATATTGGACACTTCATTTACATACTTAACACCTTTGCTTACGATAGCCTTGGCGTCCTCAAGTGTTATTTCGTTCTGGCATGCGCAGGGCATATAAACATCAGCATCCACATTACCCCAGGGCTTTTTGCCTGCAACGAAGGGAACATTGAACTTGTCTGAAAAATCTTTGCAGCAGTCTCTTCTTGAGGCTCGCATTTCAAGCATATAATCTATCATTTCGTCAGTCATTCCGTTTAATTCGACATAACCGTCGGGACCGGAGATCGAAACCACTTTACCGCCCATCTCGGTGATCTTTTTTGCGGCACCCCATGCCACATTACCGAAACCCGAAAGAGAGAAGCGCATGCCTTTTATGTTTTGGCCTTCATGCTTTAAGACTTCATTGAAAAAGTAAACGGCTCCGAAACCTGTTGCTTCGGGACGAATGAGAGAACCGCCGTAGGACAGTCCTTTTCCCGTGAGGACTCCGTTTTCATAGGCATTCCGGATCCTTTTGTACTGACCGAACATGTAGCCTATCTCTGTACCGCCCACACCAAGATCTCCTGCGGGAACATCCACTTTGGGCCCAATGTGCCTGTAAAGCTCAGTCATAAAGGCCTGGCAGAAGCGCATGATCTCACCGTCGGAACGGCCCTTGGGATCAAAATCCGATCCTCCTTTACCTCCGCCCATGGGAAGCCCTGTAAGACTGTTCTTAAAGGTTTGCTCAAACCCCAAAAATTTGATGATGCTTAGGTTTACACTGGGATGGAAGCGGAGACCGCCCTTGTAAGGACCGATGGCGCTGTTAAACTGGACTCTGTAACCGTTGTTGACATGGGGCTTACCCTTGTCATCACTCCATACCACACGGAATTTGATCTCTCTTTCAGGCTCCACCAGTCTTTCCAAAAGAGCGTTGGCTTCATACTCCGGGTGTTTTTCAACAGCGGGTTCCAGACTGGTGAGAACCTCCTCCACGGTTTGAAGAAATTCGGGTTGTGAGGAGTACCTTCTCTTGGTTTCCGAGATCACTCTCTCTACATAGCTGTTCATTATATAATTACCTCCTCATAAAGTAATTTGTGTGACGTGAATAACTGTTCACGTCTTGTAAGCATATTATAAATCTTTTGCCGGTATAATTCAATGGCTATTCCTATGTTTGTAACGGTTTGCCGTGGCAGCTGTTTAGCAAGGTGATGCGGTATTACGGGTTTATTGTCATTTTTTCCGGATTGATGTATGATATCTTTGTATGTGCGTTTGACAGATTCAGACCCACGGCATCGATCGATCTAAAGATATGAAAAGAGGTTATGATATGAAAACGGCTCTTGTGACCGGGGCATCCCGGGGTATCGGAAAAGCTATTGCTCTCAAACTTGCCCAAAATGGATGGGCAGTGGCGGTAAACTGCAAAAATAACGTTGATAAGCTTCAGGCACTTAAAAATGAGGCGGAAGCTATGGGAAGCATCTGCGAATGTTATCCCGGTGATGTTTCCGATCCCGGATTTGTAAAGGATATGTTTAAAGACCTGGGTAAACGCTTCGGTCATCTGGATCTTCTTATAAATAATGCGGGCATCTCCAAAGTGGGGCTTTTTACGGAAAGCACGGATGAAGACTGGAGAGAGATCTGCGGAGTAAATCTGGACAGTGCCGTATGGTGTTCAAGAGAAGCTGCAAAAATGATGCTTACCGTTCACAGCGGAAAGATCATCAATATCTCCTCCATGTGGGGACAGGCAGGTGCGTCCTGCGAAGTTTTGTATTCCGCCACCAAAGGAGGAATGGATTCACTTACCAAAGCGTTGGCTAAAGAACTTGCGCCTTCGGACATCCAGGTTAATGCTGTTTCATGTGGGGTGATAGATACGGACATGAACAGATGTTTTTCCGAAGAGGACAGGGCAGCACTTTGTGATGAGATCCCCGCGGGCAGATTCGGGAAAGCGGAGGAAGTGGCGGAACTTGTCCTTAACCTTATAAACGGTAATAATTATCTCACCGGTCAGATAATACGTCTGGACGGAGGAATGATCTGATATGGTAAAATCAATTGTTGAAAGAATAAATTTTAAAGATCTTCTTATCATCATGGCAGGAACCTTTCTTATGGCCCTTGCCATCAACCTGGTCTTCGACCCCATAGGCCTGGACACGGGGGGAGTGACAGGTCTGGCCATCGTGATAAAATATGCCACGGCGGGACTGATCCCGGGAGGAGTTCCTGTCTGGCTCAGCAATATTTTCTTTAACGTGCCTCTTTTTATCGTTGCCATTAAGAACAAGGGCTTCAGATACATGATAAAGACTGGATTTTCTACCCTGATGCTGACATTATGGCTGTATCTTATCCCCATTACCTCGGTGATAGATGAAAAGCTTCTTGCGGTGGTTTTCGGAGGAGTTCTTTCGGGCATAGGCATAGGACTTGTGTTCTCCACTATGGCTACCACGGGAGGATCCGATCTGTTTTCGGCCCTGCTGCATGACAAGTGGCGTCATTTGTCCATCCCCAGGATCCTTTCGATCACGGACGGCCTCATTGTTTTCCTTGGCATATTTATCTTCGGCCTTGAGAACGTTATCTATTCTATTATAGTTGTTTATCTGGTGGCAAAGATCTCGGACGGATTGTTGGACGGT
>JAEEWS010000021.1 GCA_016287765.1 Lachnospiraceae bacterium | reverse complement strand
CGGATTTAGCCACTCTTATCTTGCATTTTCACCCCCCTACGTCCTGCAAAGCCGTGGCTAAGAACGCAAGAATTTCGGGTTTAGCCACTCTTACCTTGCTTTTTCACCCCCTACGTCCTGCAAAGCCGTGGCTAAAAACGCAAAAATTCCGGGTTTAGCCACTCTTATCTTGCGTTTTCACCCCCTACGTCCCGCAAAGCCGTGGCTAAAAACGCAAAAATTCCGGACTTAGCCACTCTTATCTTACTTTTTCACCCGCTACGCCCAATAAAGCCGTGGCTAAAAAAACAAAAGCCAAAATTTTAGCCACTATCAACTTGTTATTTCAACAAAACAGGAATTAATAAATGAAACAAAGATTAAACAACAGATTCCGGGCGCCAAAGAAAGGCGCCCGTTGATGAATATACATTGAAAACAAAGAAAAGAATAATAGGCTTTCACACCCGCTTAGCTCAACGACTTAAGTGTCGGGAATATAGATCCGATTTACTTAACTCAACTTATGATGGCTTAACATCTGCTTTCTGATGTTTTTGTCCCTCATTAACATGGTTTGAAATGCTTTAACACCAAATCAGATTTGTTGTCAAATTGTTGTCTTTAAGGCAAAAGTTGTCAGACCTTACACCACAACTTTTTTAAAAGATACTATCCAATTTCAACGCCAAATCTTCGAAAGATTCCTGCTTTTTCCTGTCGGTCGCTTCAGCATAGATGTCCATGGTAGTCTCGATACTTGCATGTCCCATAACCGATTGTATGACCTTCAGGTTTGTTTCTGTTTCACAGAGCCTTGTTGCAAATGTATGCCTGAGATGATGGCACGAGAATTCCGGCAGGATTATCGGTTCTCTGTGCTGCTTCTTAGCATTAAGCACTTCTTCAGCATTGTAACTCTTCGTAATGCGGCGAATCGTTGCGTTTACCGTCTGAGGATTATGGATCTCGCCGAAACGGTTGCAGAATACAAATCCGCTCATCCCGTCAAGTACCTGGGAATTACCACCGTTCTCAGCCTGTTCCTCCCTTTCGATGTCAAATGCATCTTTTACCACATCAAGCATCGGAATAGTCCGTATTCCGGCACGGGTCTTTGGAAGCGAAATTCTCATCACGCTGCCTTTGGCTTGACGATCCGGGTAATAAACAACGCTGTGATTGATGCTGATCAGCCTCTTATCGAAATCAAGATCCTCCCATCTCAAGCCCAAACATTCGCCGATACGTGTTCCCGTTCCAAGAAGGACCGTGAACAACGGCCACCAATGGTAGTACACCGGATGCGTCGCCATATAATCCATAAAAGCTCTTTGCTGTTCAACAGTGAGCGCATGTCTCACGCCCCTGTTCTTTCCGGACCTTTTGGTTATCTCCTTCATCACTCCGTCTGTCGGGTTCTTCCTGATAATATCATCCCTGACAGCAAGATCAAAGGTCGGATGCAGCAGACAATGGATCGAATCCAGCGTTGCTATCGCGATACCCTTTTCGTTAAGCAGATAGTAATAATACTGGATAACGTCTGAAAACTTTACCTCTATCAGCTTCTTCATCCCGAAGTTGTCCCGAACGAAGTGATCATAAAAGTACAGGTATCCGTTTCTGGTGGAATCTCTCAGCTCATATTTAGTTGACATGTAGCGATCAAAGGTATCGTTGACCGTAGCTTTGCCTGCGGCGTAAATGTCCAAGCCGTCAAGCTGATCTCTTTGAAGCTTTTCTTCCTTCTCACGAAGCTCTGTCAGATCATTTGCATATATAAACTTACGTCTTCCCAATGGATCCGTGTAAGAATACATATATCGATGATCGTCTTTTCTTTGGATCTCACCCTGCCGTAGGGCTCGACCCCTTAAATCTTTTCTTGCTTTTGCCATTTGTGTCCTCCATATAAAAAGAGGACCCAACGCATAAACAACGGCAATATACAAAAGCATTTTCGCTTCGCATTATACCCCAAAATATCGGTTCTTACAACAAAAACCTATCAATGCAGGTCCTCTTACATCCGCTCTCAATTGTGTAAATCAATACTCCCTGAATGTCTCAAGATACTTTTCGAAAAGCTCGCAATTAACGAGAACAACCTTATCGACCTTGTATGTCGATTTTGCCTCTCTTGCCATGCTTTGAAACTTTGAAAGGCCCATACTGTATTTCTTTGCGCCTTCCTCGTATCTGACAAATTTCTTCGCAAATAACGCGGTATCTTCAACAACTTCTCTCCTATATGCCATCGTTCACCCTCCCTTCTGCATTCTTGGCTCAACTTTGTCGATCAGTTTCTTTTTGATCCTGTATATCCTGGTCGCCGCAGATTTATACTGCACACCCATGTCGTTAGCAAAATCGTCGATACTCTTTTGCTTAAGCAAATATGGTCTGATCACCCGCTGATCTTCCAGAGCAAGTGTTTCCAGCTTACCGGAAAACGCTTCAAAATCAGCCCGAACCATATGATAGTTTGTTATCCTTCTAATAATCTCCTCAGGCTCCTCAATATCGCTCAAGAAATCTTCATTCAAAAAGCCTTCATCTACAGCCTGTTCCACCATCATGCGGGATATAGCCAGTTTTTCCGTAGGTCCGCTTCTTCTGATCGAAACCCTGATCCGCACACCCAGTTCTCCTATCGACCTGCTCCTTTTACATGTTTTCATATCGATAACATCCGCGATTATATCTGCCCGGTAATTCCTAATCAGGGCTTTCAGTACCGAGTAATTCTCATAAAGAAAATCAAAGCGCTTGCCAATATCAAAACTTAAATATCCGTCGATGTTCTTTGCCTCTGCTCTCATTCCTGCCGCCTCCCTTCTTTTTGGCTCCATAACGCAAAAAAGACGCATGAAAAAGTTTCCATAACACGCTAAACGTGTTTGTTTACTCTTTCATGCGTCCCTAAGCTCAACCTTGTTTCTCAAAAAAACTTGTTACGGTCTTTTGCTAATTATCATGATGACCATTCATTCAATTTACAGTTCCACGGTAATTACCGTCTTGAGCGGAATCTGTTGTGAGAGATTATATAGTAAGGTAGGGAGGATGTCAATGGAAATTTCTATTTTTATAAGAGTTATAAGTCATTCATCGCGCCAGCAAGCTTACATAATCCTCAAAAAATATATTTTCAAGTGTCACATGTTCTCTATCCTCAACTGTACAATTCAGACTTGCTCCCTGAGTACAAGCTTAGGGAGCAAGTTGAACAGCCTTCATATCTACGATCAAGAAAATCACTCACGATAAGTTTACTTCAATAAATAACTTCACCATCACATTCCGCTTTGACCGGTATCTGATGATAATTCACTTCAAACAAACAGCCATCGGAGATTCTCTTAAAAGCTATACACCAATACTCTTCGTATCCTTCTTCATCGACATCTAACCCATTGTCAGATTCATAATCCGTATCATATACTGCCTCGACACTTCTTCCTTCATTGTCATAAAGCGTATACTTACCATTGGCATGAGAATGTGTAAATCTAAATAATTTTTCAAACCTTTCTAAATTCACGTTAGCCATCTCTATTCCTCCTTTGGTCTTGACGGCACTATATGTGTTCCGGTCTTTGAATAATGAATAATCCCCATTGTAGTCGGTCGTTTAATACCGGTAAACGGGTCAACATAATTACCAATGATCCTACCAAAATCTACTTTTTCTTTATTATCTCCAAGAATTATGCCCTTTCCGGAATATGTATTTACTAAACTATTAGCTTCTGAAATAGATATCGTCAGTTCACTTTTTCCGGGTTGAAAATTATTATGTCCTGGAATATGCTTTCCTTGTTTACCATAATTGATTTCTTTAGGGAAAGAATCAAATACAGAAGAATCAGATGGTACAGTAGCATCAAATGTACTTGCCGCATCTGCTTCATTCTTTGCTACAATATATGCCTCATTCATCTGTTCCACAGTACCCTGATTTCCAGATGTTATACCGCTTTCATTTCCGCTCATCTCTGATTCCTCCTTTCCATATTTCTTGTTCTTAAGGAGTTATCAGGAATAATGACCTTAATGCCTTTATCAATGGCATATCGAAAAAGTCTCAAGCTGTTTGCATCATCACCGCATACAGAATAAATAATAATAACCTTAAGCGGAAAATGATCTACAACATATTTAATTGCATATTTAGTCAATCTTCTTTCCGAGGCATATCTTACATGACCTTTAGTACTAAAAGCCACAACAGAGCAATCTTCCAAACCACAACAGGTAACAGGCAGGGATTCCTCTGAATAATACATGATATTAGGAATTACCACTGCATGAAGTTCTAAAATAAACCATAGACCAACAATCCTTGCTTTCCATATACGCTGTAGATTTTCGACCTTTTGAATATCTCCAAACACAGAATAATCCGGAGTAATGAAGAATTTAACTCCTCTAAACCTCTCTTTGTAATACACTAAAAGTTTTCGATCCGCATAATATATAGCATTAAATAGGCCATGAATATCATCAAACGAAACGTCATAGGAATAAAAGCATACTCCTGATTTCTTTGTCTTATGATAATCCCCCGGCTGGCAAAACAAAGCAAGGTGATCCGGAAAGATATCCGTGTTACAATACAGAACAGGAAGCCCATATTCTCCGGCTCTTTCTGCCTGATTCAAAAGTCTTTGAATGTTGTGGTTCAGCAACTTATACATATCACGTTTTTCACGTGACTGTGTACCATCTTCAAGGTACACTTTTCGAGATATTTGTCTCATTATTTAACATGACCTCCTCTATTTTGGATAGACAAATCCCACAAGTCATGTTAAAATAATCGCGCATGTTTAAGGTCATTTCAAATGACTTGCAAGTAAGCATCTCTTGAGTCGCTGCCAACTTCTCAAGAGGTGTTTTTTTGTTTACGGTTACATTGGTCAACCTTTTCTTCATTACTATCACCGCCTTTCCTTTAGGTTAACCTTCTATTTTAACAAGTCGATTTTGCAATTCTGCCATAGGCAATCTTACTTCACGACCATTGGCTTTTATGAATAGTAACAGACACTCTCGGTACTCATCCGATGAAATCGTCTTACCTTCATACAGATTATCAAGCAATCCTATAGTTCCCATAACCGATACGCCTTCACCCAGCGCTGCCTTTCTAAGCGCGGCGTCTCCGGTCATTAGAACAATTTTCCTAAACTTTGCTATCGCTAACGCCGAGCAATCGTACTCTGAAAGCTTAGGATGTTTTTCTGCTATTTCCAGTCCAAAATAGAATTCTTCTTCTGTCAGTTCTGTAGGTTGTAAACCCAGTTTTAACAGTTTTTCTCTCATCCCTTCCGGTGAGAGCAATTCGTCTTCGATTGCATCCTGATTCATCAAATACGTATATGGCAATTTAAACGGTAATTCTAATTTACCAATTACAATATAATCGATCCATACATTTGTATCGCTGCTTATGTATTCCATGACCCCTCCTATATAAAACAGGCTTTGGCCACAGCATCATAAGAAGTCTTAAGAAGCTCTGCCCCCTTTTGGACACTTATTTCTTCTTCAGTTACCGCACGATAGACAAGCTGTTTGAAAAGGCTGGGTTCTTCCTTCTGGATATCCCAATCGGGCTCAGCTTTACGCCATCCGGCTTTACTCGCTTGGATATAAAAATTCTTTTCAACAGAGTCATTAATAATACCACATAACCTCGCCCTTTTAACAAGCATAAACAGGCTGATGCCGTACTCCTGGCAGGTCATTATCATTGCTCTTGAAATAGTATTTCTCTTGTAGCCCAGTTCTCGGACGGCATCCTCCTTCGGAAACAGAAAAGCTCCGCTAATTGCAGTCGCCAAATTTTCTTCATCTTTATCATCTAAATCCTCAGGCCACTCAAAAGCGAAATGAGCAATCTCGTGAACAATAGTGGATCTTATTCTGGCGGGTGACATGATACTGTTAATAACAATATATGGTATTCCGTTTACCGTACCATTCATTCCTGAAAAATAATCTGTTTGAACGTCTATGAAAAAAACGAGGATTCCTTTATTTTCCAATATTTCAACCAGATTAAACACCGGTCCATTCTTCGGGAGGCCAAGATATTCTCTGAGTTTTTTTGCTGCTTCTTCAGTACTTTCAGTCCACGGAATCTTCCTCATCTCAGGAATCGGCTCTAAGATCTTCTGTCCGCCAAGGAAAGAAACTGCTTGAAAAAAGCGACCAAAATACTCTTCTACCGATTCTCT
The DNA here is from genome assembly GCA_016287765.1 of Lachnospiraceae bacterium. The sequence continues at coordinate 36,267 of JAEEWS010000021.1, read as the reverse complement.
GATAAACTCTTGGTTCATAGCACCAAGTTTGGATCCCTTCCTGAACTTGCCATGAGAGAATTGAAGCTCGCTTCCCGTATTCGTCAAAAAGTCAGTTACCCTTATATTTAACGCTTTTGCCAACAATTTTAGTGTATCCATATTAGGCTGGCGGTCGTCGTTTTCATAATTGGTAATAGCCATAGAAGTTACGCCAATCGCTTCTGCCAGAGCTTTCTTTGTCATATTATTTTTAAGACGGAAATATTTTAGATTTTTTCCCAGCATATTTATAGCGCTCCTTTCTGTTTATATTTTATCACAAAATTACATTTTGTAAACAGCAAATGTTTCTTTTTACATTTTTTTGTCTCAAAATCAAACGCCTCTCAAGATAATTCCTTTAAAAGCAAATATCAAAACTAAATCCTCTTTCATTAATGTCTCCATGTTGAATCTGCGCCGCTCTTCCCCTTCAAGAGACACCTCCACATATGAACCCGTCACTTCTTCAATCCGATCACACCATTCAATATCTCCCGTGCGTCCTGTTTCGATCCACTGCGACGTATCCCTATCATACATATTCCCGATTTTGAGAATAATCCTACCATAAATACCGGCGGTTATCAAATAAAAGGGCAAAAAGAAAAGACCGATTGCTCGATCTTTTCTCCACATCTTTTACGACAGGTTTCCATCTTCATCCCAGTTAACCGGTTGTCTGGTACAGTCGTCTTCATTTTTCTTCTCCTATATTTGTTGATACACCAAGATAATCCTGAAGTCTTGGTATATTATTTATCTCGTCAAGTTCACGTAGTAATTTATTTAACGTATCATTCAATTGCTCTTTCTTTTCTCGACATTCAGCAAATTTTTGTTCTAGTGATTTTCCATATGTAAGGAAATCATTTATTTTTGTAAATAAGCCGCTTTTCTCCCTACTGCCAAGAATTTTTTCATATTCACATAACTTTTGAGCCATTGAATCGATTTCTTTTTGAGTTTCGCTCCTTCCGAATTCAACCTCTTCCTTACGGTTAAGCTTTTCACCATATTTTTCTTTATACTCGATCAATCTACCTAACCGTTTTTCATTTTCCTTTCCCTGTCTCAATAACCGATTCACTTTTTCCTGATATTGCATTTCAATACTTCCATCTAATAGGGAATTCAGGTCATATCCAATGTCACAAAGTGCCTTATTCCCCGCTAGGGTCCATCTGCGACCGAGTTCATAATTCCCACCTTTTTCATAATTGTAGTCATTCGCATATGAGTATCCTTGCCGAGCACCTTTTCCCTCTTTGTCATATATGCTAACCCTAAAATCACGCCTATGAATCCTCCCCCCTTCATAATGAAATTCCTTTATATCTCTTTTTGTTTTGGCCTCCTGCGCAACTGCATATCCCACCACCGCCCCTGTTGTTCCTGCAAGAATCCCTCCAACAAGTGCACCTTTTGCAAGATTTCCTCTGCCTTTTGGCGTAACATCAACAGTCTCGGTATGGGAAGGCGCGTAAAAATCAGATTCCTTATAGTGGAATGAAACACTACTTATTTCAGAATAGGGCAGCAATTCAACCTTGTTTTGATGCGCACAAAAGTCGCCATATGCGCCATCATACCCACTCACCTCTACAATAAAGTAATCCGTAAAGAAAAGGCACTTCGAAGGAAATTCCAGCACAAACAACGCGCCTGCGTCCTTCATACGCGCTAAAATCTGCGGGTCATCGCGACTTCCCGAGTATTTGCCCGTAAAAACATACTTAAATTGCTCGGAAACGATTCCAAGTTTAAACATTTTTTCCTGTTCCCTACTGTCTAAATATCGGTCACTTATTATCATTGTTTCTCCTCCTACCTATTGTCAAACCGCATCATTACCGTACCGACGGCATAGTCCCAGAGGCGTCTGTTACTTCACACTCAGTATTCACCAAACCCTCCTATGTAAGCATACCGTCATTACAAGAATACATTTCAAATTGTAGAGACAACTGCTAAAATGTCAGTGTTTCACTGTTAATATATATGTTCTTAATTGTCTATCTCTAATTGTACAAACCCGATTCCATATCCCTCGTTATCAAGTTTAGCCTGATATACAGATACAGGATTACCTTCAGTACTTATCCTACCGCAAATTTCCATTATGTTTTTCCGAATTTCCGGATGGATTCTGTACCCCAAATACACTGCAGACACACATGGAAATTTCAAATTTCCTTCATATAGTTCGTCTGAATTGATATTATACATCTGCTTCTTCGTAAAAATAATTCGCCACTCTCGTTCATATTTCCACACTTCGCCCTTCGTCAAAAACAGAGGCAGTATATCATTCAGTTCTTCGTCCCCATCATAGCAATAATCTTCTGCTATTGCCTTTTTAAGATCCTGATGATTTCTTATCAGTGAATCTATATCTCTCTTTATAAGGCGCTTTTTTCCGTAGACAATCGGAAACAAATGCTTACATAATGTGAAAGGATCATCTTGCAATCTTTTGATATCATACTCAACGCAAATACCTGTATGATTATCTGCGTAATGGCTCCACATCAAAATATTGTCTTTGTCTTCAGTTAGGCATGACATTAAAGCCAGGTCTTTAAGCTTCTGTATCTTAAAGTATGATGCCTCATCATCCAAAATCGGAAGCCCTTCATATATATCGTTCATGACACCATTAGCTGACAAATGGATGGTCTGTGTTTCAATATTACGGATATTAAAGTATGTGGCTGGCATATAGCGAAACAGCCTAAATTCGCCACTGTTTCTTATAAAATCTGCCAAGTCATACTCGGCGAAATCCAAAACATCTCCGTCTTCTATATCCTGCTCCCAATATACATATTTTTCCGCCAAAGCATCACGCAATTCTTCAAACACAATAGTACTCCTTTAAGGTAGGAGCGATGAAGTCAACCTGCCACTCCGCTCCATTTAAGAAAAAATAAATCCGATTTAATACCCTATTGCATCTTTCCAATGCTTATCACAGTATCCATAGTTAGATGTATGATGCGTTGCTTTTTTTCCGCATATGGTACACTTACTTGTGTTACCGTAGCCTGGTGCATGTCCAGAACTTCCACCACAAGAAGATATTCCTATCACAACGAAGATGATAAGAACCGCGATTAATGCTATCATACGTCCAGCTCCACTCTTTTTTTGGTTCATGGCATTTGCCTCCTCTCTGTGAATTCGCAAAAACAGCCGCTTATCATACAGGCTACTGCTTGTTTTATTCAATGTTCATGAAATAGTTTCAAAATTGCAAACACCAAACAAATGAGAATCCAAAAGACCACAATGCCAAAAAGTCCACACGACGCCACGCACATAATAAATACAATTACTGCAATCACAAGCACGGCTATTTGACCACTACTCATTTTTTCCTCCTTTTATCAAAAAGTGTACCTTTTGATAATGACTCGATACGGAAAATATAGTTCTTCGCATTGAATTAATATTCGTATTTCCATACACAAAACATCGTATTAATACTATTTTTATTGACAAATCCTCTCTCATAAGGCAGAATTAACGGTAATAAACAAGGCTGTCAAAAGGTACACTTTTTGACAGCCTTTTCTTTGCTCATTTCCCTGACAGCCGTAACTCCCTTACCCTCCGGTAGAACGTACTCTCACTCATTTTGCTCTGTTGCAGTACTTCCTGTAGCGGGAGCTTACCTTTTTCCCATGCCTTGACCATATTGGGAAAGTTCTCCGGTATCGGCACCTCCGGTCTGCCGAAACGGATTCCGTTTGCCTTAGCGGCGGCTATCCCCTGGGCCTGGCGTTTACGGATATTGTCGCGCTCATTTTCTGCAACAAAAGATAAGATCTGGAGCACCAGATCCGCTATGAAGGTTCCCATCAGATCCTTGCCGTTCCTTGTATCAAGAAGTGGCATATCGATCACGCAGATATCGATGTTCTTTTCCTTCGTGAGGATCCGCCACTGATTCTGGATCTCATCGTAATTCCTGCCCAGCCTGTCAATGCTTAGGATATATAAAATGTCTCCGGCTCTTATGCGTTTCATCAAAGCCTTGTAATTGGGCCTGTTAAAGTCCTTTCCCGACTGTTTATCTATAAATATATTTTCTTCTGGGATATGGAGCTGTCGCATCGCCATAAGTTGTCTTTCCTCATTTTGTTCCTGGCTGGACACCCTGATATAAGCGTATTCCTTTGATTTATTCATATTTTGTAATCCTTTCACCTCTCATTTTCTTACCATTTCCCACGAAGCCAGGTCTCACCACCAAGGCTCCGGAGTCTCGTATCACCTCTGCAACACATACTCCCTCTCTTTTCTCGTAACTTCTCGCGTAGACGCCCGATCCTTTGTCTTGACTTTTATCTTTGCATCCTCAAAACGTTCCGGCGTTCCCATTTCTGCCCCCTTCTCTTTCTCAAGAGCTGCTTTCTTCTTAGAAAACTCCGCAACCGTATCTCTGATTATGCGCTCCAGCGTCAGCAGCTCCTTCCGCACTTTAGCCTCATCCGCTTTTATGACCGTGAGATCCCTGTCCACCTGTGCTCTGATCTCAGCGATCTCGCCGTCAGTATATCCCAAGTCAGAGGAAAGTCCTTCAAACACCTTTTGATCCCGATAAAGCCGTTTCTTTTCTCTTGAGACGCGTTTCCGCTCCTCGCCCAAACTCTCTTTCAATCGTGCAAGGTCATTTACATCTTTTATGTTATATCTGAGAAGCATAAGGCTCTGCTCCTGAAGTTCTTTTAGGCGTTTTATCTCATCCTTGTGTTTATAAACCTGGCTGTATGGACGTTTCTTTAACCGCCCGGTTCTATAGAGCTTTGCAATGAATTTCTTTTGGATCGGCGACAACTGACGCCGCCCGATCTTTCCGCAGCAACATTTTTTTATGTGCGGAGCAGTGTTCATCTCCTCATGGCGCATATTCAGGTAAGATTCACGTTTGATACGCTTTCTTATCATCTCCTCGCTGTATTCAGCTCCAAGAGATTTCGTTCTGCAAAACCGTTTCATATCAGGCGGCTTGACCGCAAAGTATTTCCCGCACTTAACTTCATATCCACGTTCCTTAAGTTCCGTCTTAAAGCCTTCAAAATCTGAAGCCAGGATGATTGCAGCATCCAGATCTCTCAAGATCATTGGTTTAAAAACTCCAAGCCTTGTTGCTCCCATAACGATATCCTTGTACAACGGCTTTGGTGCTCCCTTTTTGTTTACATCCATTACGGACAGCCCATGTTCCGCACAAAGTCTGTTTACTATCGGCTGAATATCCGACCTCCACTCCCCGTTGTTGTAATGATATTTGCGACCATCTAAAAAGGACACGCTGTTAAAAACAACGTGTCCGTGAATGGCTTCCGTATTGTCATGTACCGCATATACCGCTTCATAACGTTTTCCCAGGTACTCCCGCACAAATTCACCTACGATCTCCATGGCGGTTTTTGCATCGGTTTCTCCGGGTGCAAAGGATATGATGAAATGATACCCCTGCCGCAGATCGGTCTTTCCGTAGAACTCCTTAGTGGTCACCATCTGTTCATATGCTGAGTATACATTGCAGTTGACCGCACCTGTAAGAACACCCTCTTCGGTTTTGTGCGGGTTCAGGATATAAGTGATCACATTTTTCAACCGCCAGGTGTATGGCGGTACGCCTTTTGAATTGATATGTAGCAGCTTAGTTATTGCCATGATTCTCCACCGCCTTTTCGACATATTCTTTAAGTTCTGCCATGTTAGCAAGCAGCTTCCTCGACATTGACTCGTTGTAATAGCCGCAGTTTGCATTGTGTGCGATCTGATTGATGTTATTTCCGATCCAGCCGATTTCACGGACAAGATCGTTATAGTGCTTTATATCCGTGTAATTCAGCGGTCTTTCTGTCACGGTTCGCCTGATCAACTCCGCCAACGATATACCTGCTTCCTTTGCCTTCCGGTCAAGTTTTTCTCTCTCCGCATCGGTAAATCTCACAGTTACCCGGTTGTTTTTCAAGTTTTCTTTTACTCTTTTTCCCAATTTTGTCTCCTTTCCTCTTCAAAATTTTTGTCCCATATCCTTGGCGAGATACGCCTTTTGGCAGACAAAAGTCATTCTCGTCGGTGGATGCCCCCGAACCCCCATCCCATCCACCTATCCTATCCCTTTATTTAGCTTTGGATAAGATTAGATAAGATAGATATTGTTTAAGTTATTATTATTTATATTAGTCTTATTCTATGAACTTCCCGTACGGTAAGTTCTGGAGGTGCCCAAATGGGAAGTTCTAGAGGTTACCGTCTGGGAAGTTCTGTAAATCCGAGCACAAAAACAAGGCCTGGTTTCCCAAGCCTGTATCTGCTCCTTTTTCAGGAGCCCATTTATTAAATTGTTGTCATTACCGGTAATCTTTTGCAAAAGACAATAGGCTCAGCGTATCGGAGCGATCGTCTCCCATTCGCTTTGTCCATTGTAAATATACCATAATCCAAAATCTTTGAAAACCGACAGGAATACCACAATGTGACTACATCCTGACTACATTTTTCCTACATCTCGTCAAAGCCCTGTTCTTCCCGCCATTTTGAGAGCAGCTCTATGATGATCCGCTCTCTTTTGGACGCAGGGTAATCAGCCGGAAAGTATTTGTTTAATCTCTTTTCGGTAAACGATACCCTCTTGGGCTTCGGCCTATCCTCCAATGCCCGCTTCATGATGGTCATGACTGTGTACGGCGTCAGATTGGCTAAATTAGGCTGTTTCTGAAGTTCTGCAACCTGTACCGGCGATATCCCACCATTCTCCTTAATGTATGTAAGCAGAAAAGCCTGGACTTCCTTGCCAAAGGAAGCTATGACCACTCCGTTGACCAGGGACAGCTGTTTGTCGTCCACCATCTTGAGCAGTTCCGGAAGCAGATCTGTGAGTTTCAAATATCTATGTACGCTTCTTGGAGCCATCCCGCTACCTGCTCCCACAATAGCCGCCGTCTTTCTGTCCGCCGGACTCAACTTGTCGCCATCATGGCGACAAGTTCCCTGATGTCGCAAAGCTTCCATTTTCATCTTGAAAGAAAATGCCCGCTCACTCGGCAGGATCTCCTCCCTTTGGAGATTGGCATCTACCATGAGGATCGTAGCCTCATCATCCGTCAATCCATCCATCACTGTCGCAGGAACAGTTTTTAGTTCTGCTCTTTCAGCTGCATGTAAGCGACGGTGTCCGGATATCATTTCATAGGTCCCGTCACCATTAGGTCTCACAATAACAGGCGAAATGACCCCCTGCTTTATCACACTGTCAACAAGCTCATCCATCTTTTCATCATCCAGCACCTTGAAAGGATGATTCTTAAAAGGTCTGATAAGGCTAACATCCAACTCAACCGGCTTATTCATCTCCAAAGTCTTCATAACTTTCCGCATAGCTTGCCTCCTATCCTCGGAACCCTTCTCTGGGCTCTCAAATATGCATCAAATGAATCCCTGTTAATACGTGTCATCTTTCCAATCTTGTAAAACGCTCCTGCTTCTTTTGCCATCCTTACAAGAGGTCTCTCGCTGAATCCGTAATACTCGATCCCCATTGAAACCGTTATAAACTCATGTTGCAAAAAAGCCAGATCTCTCTCATCCAGCTGATGTGAATATTTCCATGCTTGTCCGGGCATATTGCTCCTCCTTTCTTAAACTAACAGCACGGCTGCATCTCTCTCATATTTTCACATCAGCCCTGGCAGGCACCCTGAACTGCTCAAGAAACTCATCAAGTATCTCCTTGTTGATAAGCACACTCACATCATTGATCCTATACACCGCTCCCGCTGCTTCCGCCAGATCTCTCAATTTCCTGTGTGAAATGCTGTAGATTAGCTCCGCCTGTTCATAGGTAAGAAATTTTCTCCTAAACATCCTTGCTTCCTCTTTGATGGCCGTACGCCGTTCAATGTCATAATACTGTTCATCCATATAAGGACCTCCATGTTTTATTTTGAAAATGCTTTGCATCAGCCGAAAAAAAGACCACTCTTTTGAAATTTCTTCCAAAAAAGTGGTCGCATTGGGTCCTCAAAAACCTATTTTTTTCTGCAACTTGTCTTACTTCAACAAACCCCGTCTTTCTTTAGAGATTTGTTGTCAATTTGTTGTCAAATCGTTTTGGTGTTGTTTGAAAGCCTTGATTTTAAAGGCTTTGTCAGTTAATGCTCTTCAGTGTCGGGAATGCCAACACATCCCTTATAGCCTGGCTGTTGGTGAGCAGCATTACCAGTCTGTCGATACCGTAACCGATACCGCCCGTCGGAGGCATACCGATCTCCAGTGCATTCAGGAAATCTTCATCTGTATGCTCGGCTTCCTCGTCACCCGCTTCGGCATTTCTGTCCTGGGCAGCGAAACGCTCACGCTGATCGATGGGATCGTTAAGCTCCGAATAAGCATTGCACATCTCCCAGGTGTTGATGAAAAGCTCGAAACGCTCTACCTTTTCGGGATCGTTGGGCTTCTTCTTTGTAAGAGGAGAGATTGCAAGAGGGTGATCCATAATGAATGTGGGCTGAACCAGTTTCTCTTCGCAGTACTCTTCAAAGAAAAGGTTCAGGATATCTCCCTTTGTATGGAACTTCTGATACTCGATGTGATGCTCGTCGGCCAGCTTCTTTGCCTCTTCATCGCTTGAAACATTGTCAAAATCTATGCCGGCATATTCTTTCACGGCATCTGTCATTGTGAGGCGGCGGAAAGGCTTTCCGAAATCAAGTTCCACATCGCCGTAGGTGAACTTTGTGGTTCCGAGAACCTTCTCGGCCAGATAGCGGAACATGCTCTCGGTGAGTTCCATCATGCCCTCATAGTCGGTATATGCCTGATAGAGTTCCATAAGGGTGAACTCCGGATTGTGTCTGGTGTCCAGACCCTCGTTTCTGAATACACGGCCGATCTCGAAAACGCGCTCAAGACCGCCGACGATAAGTCTCTTTAAGTAAAGCTCAAGGGAAATTCTGAGCTTGAAATCCTCATTTAATGCATTGTAATGCGTGATGAAAGGTCTTGCTGCCGCACCTCCTGCGTTTGCAACCAGCATAGGTGTCTCCACCTCCATGAAATTGCGGTCTGCAAGGAAATTACGGATCTCACGGATGATCTGGGAACGCTTTACGAAAACGTCCTTGGATTCGGGATTCATAATAAGATCAACGTATCTCTGACGATACTTCATATCCTGGTCTGTGAGACCGTGGAACTTCTCAGGCAGTACCTGAAGGCTCTTGGAGAGAAGTGTCATTTCTTCGGCGTGGATGGAAACTTCGCCTGTCATTGTTCTGAAAATGTAGCCCTTGATACCGAAAATATCACCGATATCGGACTTCTTGAATTCCCCGTAGGAATCCTCACCCAGGGCGTCTCTGGAAACATAAACCTGAATGTCGCCCTTGAGATCACGTATGTTTGCGAAAGATGCCTTACCCATTACGCGCTTGAACATCATACGTCCCGCAACGGAAACGTGGATGGGATCTGCGTCCATGATAGCACGTCTTTCGTTATAATCTGCTTTAAGGACTTCCCTGGCCGCTGCTTCGTCCATACCGTCCGTAACAGGCTTTTCTCTGCCCGCAAGTTTCTTGCTCTCATGCTCCTCGTAAAGCTTTTTGACTTCATCCGTGTGCTGCTGCACATCAAACTTTGTCTGCTTAAAAGGGTCACGTCCTGCTTCCTGCATTGCGGCAAGCTTTTCGCGACGCACCTTGCGAAGCTGGTTTATATCCTGCTGGGGTGCCTGATTATTCTGGTTCTGATTCTTCTCGGCCATTTCATGTCCTCCTATTATAATGTATAAAGCTAATTTTTGAATTTTACAACAGCCCACGAGCTTTGTCAAGATGAACCTTTGGGGACGGGGTTAGTGGTTCACTTTTTGACCCTTTGGGGACGGGGTTAGTGGTTCATTTTGGCGCTTTGCGCCGAAAAATGAACCCCTAACCCCGTCCCCAAAGGGTCAAAAAGTGAACCACTAACCCCGTCCCCAAAGGGTCAAAAAGTGAGCCACTAACCCCGTCCCCGGGTGTCAAAAATGTTCAAACTCGATCTTATGCTTTCCTTCATCTATCTTTATCACGCCATAGTTCAGATTTACCACCGCGCCGGGATTGAAGAGCCAGGTACCCTCATGCTCCTCCAGGCATTGAGAATGGGTATGCCCGAACAAGACTACGTTTCTGTCCATCTTTCGGGCATCTCCCAAAAGCTTGAATTTGCCGTATTTCACCTGCTGCATATGTCCATGGGTCAGGTAAAATCTGAAGCCGCCGATATTTTCAAACAGGCAATGAGGCAATCCTTCCGGATCGCAGTTCCCGCGGACCTGGTAGACCGGCTTGTTGCGAAAGGCAGGGAGCTCCGAAAGCGCCAGACCCAGATCATCCTCGCCGTCGCCAAGATGTATGACCATATTGACGTCTGTGTTGACCCGCATAATATCGTAAACGTAGCCCTCTTTACCGTGGGAATCCGATAAAACAAGAATCTTCATATAGTTTCCTTTCAAAAAATGAACCCATAACCCCGTCCCCAAAGGTTCATTTTTTGCGCATAGTTGCGCAAAGTGAACCCATAACCCCGTCCCGGGGGTTCATTTTAAAAAGCCCCCGCGAAATACGGGGGCCTGAATTTACTTATCAGCTTTTCTCAATCTTAAGGATCTTGTACTGGATAGGTCCTTCGGGAGTCTCAACTTCAATGATGTCGTTCTTCTTTTTGCCCATCATTGCCTGTCCCAGAGGGGATTCATTGGAAATGAGGCCGTTCAAAACATTGGCTTCAGTGGAACCAACGATCTTGTACTCGGTAGTGTCATTGAACTCAACATCCAACACCGTAACCTTGCAACCGATGTTAACCTTACCCGCCTTGATGTCGTCTTCGACAACAACTTCCGCATTCTTAAGGATTGCCTCGATCTGCTCGATCCTTGCTTCGATGTCTCTCTGCTCATCCTTAGCTGCATCGTACTCGGCGTTCTCCGAAAGGTCGCCCTGCTCTCTGGCTTCCTTGATCTTTTCGGAAATTTCCTTACGTCTGTTTACCTTGAGATCCTCAAGCTCTGATTCAAGGGCCTTGAGTCCTTCATAGGTCATCATATTTTTCTTAACTTCAGCCATTGTTTTTCTCCATTCCTATTAGAGTGCAAGATATTGTAGAACACTGGGGGATATTTGTCAATAAAAAACTAAGAAATTGTGGACTTTACATTAAATTCCCTCCCAAAACCTTCCTCTGCGAAAGCCTTTAAGAATCTATATGGCATATCTTTCCTCAGCCCTCCAAGCTTTCCCCCATCCAATACGCAAAATGCTTCAAAGGTCACATTATCCGCGACCCTTGAAGCATAAATCGTTGAGAAATCATATGCACTTTTCAAATTCGTCCATCATGTCGGAGAAGATCTGCAATGCATCTTCGATGGGCTTGGGACTGGTCATGTCAACGCCCGCAAGCTTGAGAAGCTCGGTGGGAGCCAATGTGCAGCCGCCCTTAAGGAACTTGAAGTAGTCCTCTACCGCAGGCTTGCCCTCGGTGAGGATACGGTTGCTGAGCGCAAGCGCAGCGGAGTAACCGGTAGAGTACTGGTAAACATAGAAGTTGTAGAAGAAATGAGGGATCCTGGACCACTCATAGGCGATCTGGGGATCGCTTACAACTGCGTCGCCGTAGTACTTGACGTTAAGGTCATAGTAAAGTTTGGAAAGGCTGTCGGCCGTAAGGCTCTCGCCCTTTTCAACCATATCGTGGGTGTTATATTCAAACTCTGCAAACATAGCCTGACGATAAAGGGTGGTTCTGAAATCGTCCAGCATGTGGTTGATGATATATGCTCTTTCCTTCTTGTCGGTGGTCTTGTTCAACAGGTACTTGGTGAGCAGCGCCTCGTTGCAGGTGGAAGCCACCTCAGCTACGAAGATCACGTAATCGGCGTGAAGGCTGGTCTGCGCCTGGGAGGAGAAATAGGAATGCATAGCATGTCCCAACTCGTGGATCAGCGTGAATACGGAATCCAGGCTCTCGTCATAATTCAAAAGGATGTAGGGATGAACGCCGTAAACTCCTGCAGAGTAAGCGCCGCTTCTCTTTCCTTCATTTTCGTAAATATCGATCCAACGCTCGCTCAAGGCACGCTTGATAACGGAAACGTATTCCTCGCCCATGGGCTTCAGTGCTTCAAGCACGATCTGCTTTGCTTCTTCGAAAGGGATCTTCTTATCTACACCGTCGACAAGAGGTATGAACAGGTCATACATATGCTGTTCCTTAAAGCCCAGCACCTTCTTACGGATAGCCATGTAACGATGCAGCTTGTCCATATTCTTATCCACAACGTCAAGAAGGTTCTTGTAAACCTGCACCGGAACGTTGTTCCTGTCAACACCTGCTTCAAGCGCGGAGGCATATTTTCTCGCTTTGGCTGTAAATACGTGGCCCTTTACATGTGCCTGATAATTGGAAGCAAGAGTGTTCTTGTAATCGATGAACATCTTGTAATAATTCTCGAACATATCCTTACGAACTCTTACATCAGGGTTCTCAAGGAGCATTCTGTATCTTCCGTGAGTAATGCGGATCTTCTCGCCCTTGTCGTCTGTGATCTCGGGGAATACAACATCGGCATTATTGAACATACCGAAGGTAGTGCCTGCGCAACCCAGTACATCGCTTGCGGATGCGAGGAGATTCTCCATCTCGGGAGAAAGGGTGTGATCCTTTGTACGAAGTGCTTCCTTGATCTCAACGTCAAACACGTGAAGCCGGGGCTCATCCTTGTAGAGCTCCTCCAGTTTGGTAGTAAGCCCGATCAGTATCTCAGGGTCGGTAAAGGACATCTTCTCTGCCCATCCGGTCCAAAGGTTTCCAAGCTTCATATCCATAGCCTGATTCTCTGTATTCTTTGTATCCTGATCCGAAAGACGGCTGGAGTAGTTGGCTGCTTTCTCGAGCTTCTGATTGAACAGCTCCAGATCCTCATAGTAAGCATATAAAGTCTTTCCGCTTTCGCAAAGCTTGCCCTGCATAGCTGCGATCCTGTCAACGATCTTTCCGATCTCCACAAGTTCAGCTTCCCAGGCAGCCTTATCTTTGTATATGTCTTCAAGTTTCCAGGTGTTTTCAACAGCGACTTCGCTGCGCTTCTTTAATTCTTCTGCCATATTAACCTCTTTCCAGCGCATTTTGCGCCACAGTGTTTTGATTATACAATAAAGGTTTTCATTTCGCAACAAAAAGTGAACCCCGGGGACGGGGTTAGGGGTTCACTTTTTGAACCCCCGGGACGGGGTTAGGGGTTCATTTTTAACTTATTATTCATTGCATTCGCCGGATTTAATGCTACAATGTAGCCATGTTTACTTTCAGAGAATTACAACCGAATGACAATAAAACCATAGCAGGCATAGTGCGAAGCAACCTGGAAGCGGCCGGTCTCGATATTCTCGGAACCGTCTATTTTGATGAAGCTTTGGACCGCCTTTCCGATGTGTACGGCCGTAAAGACAGCCGCTACTTTGTAGTGGAGGATCAAAAAGGCCATGTTGTTGGAGGCATAGGTTTTGCCGGCTTCGCCGTCCTTTCCGATACAGCGGAGTTACAGAAACTCTACCTTGACGATGGTGCAAAAGGCTCGGGCCTGGGCTACAAAATGATAGCTTTCATAGAAGATCGCATGCGCGAGGCGGGTTACAGGCGCTCTTATCTTGAAACTCATGATAACCTGGCCGCTGCAATACACATTTATAAAAAATGCGGCTACACAGAGCTGCCCCGCCCGGATTTCGTGGGCCACAGCAGCATGAACCGCTTCTTTATAAAAGAATTATGAGCCTTTGGGGACGGGGTTAGGGGTTCACTTTTTGAGCCTTTGGGGACGGGGTTAGGGGTTCATTTTTCGGCGTACAGCGACAAAATGAACCCCTAACCCCGTCCCCGGGTGTCAAAAGTGGAGAAAACATATGCTTGAAATACGAAAACCTACCATGGATGAATTAAACGAGATCATGGAAATATACAGGATTGCTCAGAATTTCATGATAAAAACCGGCCCGCCAAAAAAAAGCTTTCATTCATGCATATATTTTCTCAACGCCTTCAGACACCCCCTGTCTGAATTGACATTGTGTAACCTTATCAGTTTTGATAATATATAATAAAACCAGATTCGGAGGTGCTGTATGATACTCGGAACACTTGCATTAATTCTCATTGCCGCTGCGTCTCTGCCTGCGCTCGTCATTTTGATCTATGTCTACGTTAAAGATCGCACGGAGCGCGAACCCGGCAGGCTTCTTTTAAAGCTTTTCTTTTTAGGATTTCTTGCCGCAGTTTTTGCTATAATTGCTGAGCTTATCGGCGATGTACTCCTTAAAAAAATGACTTTTGCTTCCGAAGATCTGGAGATTTTCATAAGATATATGTTCGTTGTGGCCCTTTCCGAGGAATTTTTCAAATACATCCTCATGCGAAAAGCCACCTGGAAAAATCCCAACTTCAATTGCTCCTATGACGGCGTGGTCTATGCGGTTTTCACCTCCCTTGGCTTTGCCGTTCTTGAGAACCTCTTCTATATTATAAACGGCGGATTCTCCACAGCCCTTATCCGCGCGGTCACAGCCATTCCCGGCCACGCCAGCTTCGGAGTTTTCATGGGCGTTTTCTATTCCTTTGCCAAGAGGCAGAAAAGCAAGGGCAATCATACGGCATCTTCTATTTTCGAGATCCTGGCCGTTGCACTGCCCGTACTGGTCCACGGAATATATGACTACTCCACCACCCTTGGCAACATATGGCTGTTCATCGGCTTCATAATCGTGCTTTTCGTGGTTTCCTTCATTCTGATCCGCCGCATGTCCGTGAACGACCGGATCCTTCCCGGCGCAGAAATGTCCACAGATGCCCCGGACGATGAGATCCCTGTTGTCAGTGTTCCCGACGACGGCCCCACCTCCACAGTCGGCCACGTGATCATCGAACCGACCAAGCCCGATCCCAACAGGAAATACACAAATTACAGGGAATAAAGGTGTCCACTATATGAGCAGTAGTAGTTATAGGGCATATATTGACTCTGCCGGCGTTAATCATCTGCAGAGTCAACGTTTTTGGCATTTCTTTCCGATTTTACGAGCCGTTTTGTGACTCTGTTGTCACATTTCTTCTCCAGAGTCAACATTTTCCGCTTTTTTTCACCGGTTTCAAGGGGATTTCTGTGACTCATCAGCCTTATTTTCCCCACAGAGTCACTGTTTTCGGTATTTTTTGCTGTTTTTTCCGGAATTGCATTGACCCGGCAGTCGGTTTTCCGCCGTAGAGTCAAAGTTTCTTGGGAAATTCCATTGATTTCCCGGAAATTTATTGACTCTGAAGCAAGTTTTTCACTCTTGGGTCAATTTTTCCGACAATCTTCCTTATATATCCCCACAACACAAAAATTTCGATTTTACTGAGACAAACTCCTTCTTCATCCGTCTAATAATTGAAAGATAATTCTTTCGGGAAGGGAGAACAACGTGGACAACGGTGCCGGTAGCTACCGCCGTTTCCTGTCCGGCGACGACAAAGGGATCGAAGAGATCGTCGTCTCCTACAAGGATGGCCTCATTCTTTATCTGAATGGTTTCGTAAACAACATACACACCGCCGAGGACCTGGCGGAGGACACATTTTTTAAGCTTCTGGTCAAAAAGCCCCGATTTTCCGGCAAAAGCCTGTTCAAATCCTGGCTCTATGCCATCGGCCGCAACCTGGCTATAGACAGGATCCGCCACAGTTCAAGGATGGTGGCTGTGCCCGAGGAAGATATGGCTATCCTGTCGGCCGAAGAATCCTCCTTCGAGCAGGCATATATTTCCGAAACCCGGAAGCAGGTTCTGCACCGTGCCTTAAAGAGCCTGCCCACTGACTATCGACAAGTCCTATGGCTGGTTTACTTTGAAGAAATGTCCAACGACGAAGCCGCCCGGGCTATGAAAAAAAGTTCCAAGCAGATAAGAAATCTCCTTTACCGCGGAAAGCAAGCTTTAAAAAAAGAACTCGAGAAGGAGGGTTTTGTCTATGAAGAACTCTGATGAAATGATAAATGACCTGTTTGAACGCAGGGATAAATACATTAAAGATCAAAAGATCAAGCAAAGGAAGATGATGAAAGCAAATATCGGTACATTGTCTGTATGCCTGGTGGCGGCTATCGGCTTCGTCGCCGTAAGGACCGGACTGCTTGATATTCGCCGGTCGGCCGCGCAGACAGCCGATTCCACGGTACCTGTCAGTGATTACCAATTCAATGAATCCGTAAAAGAATCGGCACTTGACATGGCTACATCGGAAGACAACGTAAATACGTCGATTCCGGACTTCACCACCATGGAGAATGATACTTCCGCAGATACCGCTATCAATAGCGATCAAATCCCTGTTGACGACCCCTCTCCCCATGTGGCCATCGACAAGCCCGAGGATGAAGGTTTTACCTTATGGAACGAGAAAAATGTCACCTACTCTCTGTACCGGCTTATCGAAACCGGCGAAACCAGCCCTGTTAAGCTCTCTTTGCGACCCTTCCTCAGCTTCAACTTCTACCTGAAAAATGATTTCGTTTATAAGGGAAAGACTCTCGAAGAATACTACCTGGCCGACGGCGAGGAAAAGATGCTGCCCGAAAAACTTTCGCAGCTTTTGAAGGAGGGCGATTCACTGAAATACGGCACTGCCCTTTACGAAACCGGCAATCCCGCCGGCGAAAAATGGTACAAGAGCCTCTACGACGAGCGAGTGGAATTTTATGGTAAGAAGCTTTTGGACACTTACCTCTTAAACGGCGAGTTTCTTAAAGACAAACTGCTTGAAGACTTAGAGAAAAGTAAAAAAGCTACCGAAGCACAGCTTGCCTTTAAAGAGGCGGAAACCGCCTGCATGAATACCCTCGTGGCACAGATGCCGGCTGAACTGAATGCATATTATGATCCTCATCGCCGCGTGATCATCTTCACCACTACCCTTGAGGATTTCAAATCCTTCACTTCCGTCTTCGGCGAAGCCTGCATCTACGACATTGCAAGGTTCTCCTCCCCCGATCCGGAAATAGGCGTGGACGAATGAACCCCGGGGACGGGGTTAGGGGTTCATTTTTTGACACCCGGGGACGGGGTTAGGGGTTCATTTTTTGACACCCGGGGACGGGGTTAGGGGTTCATTTTCATTCATTTTCCTTATTAAGAAAGGCGTTCATATGAAAAAATTATTTATCCTGCTTTTCTCATTTATTATTGCCTTTACCACAATTGCCCCTCTCACGGGCTGCGGCTCAAAAGTTTCAAAAAAAGAGGTATCCGATTATCTGGCAAATGCCAGTCCGGAAACAAGTGCTCTCACCTTTTATGTCTATGACGGGAGCACTACCACGATCCGTTATCTCTTCGACAAAAAATCTATACGGGAACTCCTGTCGGATCTTTCTAAGGTGAAGGCATTGCCCGTGGCTGATTACGGCGTATCCAAAGCTGCTGCCCCCTTCTATGGGATCAGCATCGGAGCCGGAGATCTTGGTGAGATCAATATACTTTTTGCCGGCGGCTACGCTATCCTCGGAGACGGCCGGGGCTACGAATTTGACTATGACTTTGGCGGCGTCGAGAATAGATATGCCTGGCAGGAAACCGATTATATCGGAGGTTTGGCCCTGCCCTGCAGTTACTATATCTCGCTTGGCCAAAAGGGCTGGAAACAGGAGTTTTTGACTCCATCCGATTCTGACGTCAACACCCATCTGGTTGTGGCCCCGATCAGCGAAAGCGGATCACTTCTTGAGCTTCAGGTCACGAATGGCCTTGGAATGGACTGGAGGTACGGGGAATATTGGCATCTTGAGGCGTTTTTGGATGGCACCTGGTACAACCTGCCTCTGAAAAAAGATCATATCGTGCACGATATTGCTTTCGAACTGCCCATGGGCGAATCCCGCAAGCATACCTATGATCTCGGTTACTACGGCGATCTTCCGGCCGGCACTTACAGGCTGGTCATTGACAGCTCCGACGCCAACGCAGCCTACGTATTCAAATCGACTTTTTCCAATTTCCCCCCTCGGAAGTAACGCTCATCGTCCTTTTCGGGGTATTTTCACTCAACAAACTATTTGACCCCCGGGGACGGGGGTCATTAGAAAAGGAGCGTAACCATTGTTTACCCTTTTGCAGAAATGCCAAGTTACTTGTAAAATGTCAAAAGCAGCAAGGATCCGTTTTCTTGTTATTACCGGAGTAATATGCCTGCTTGTCATTTTCAGCATCTATTCCTTACCCAAAAGAATGTGCTTCGAGGGCACATTCTATCAGATCGGTTCAGCTGAAGAAATCCATGTAAAAGCTGATTTCCCGATACCGAAGGGTATTTCCGTATATGCTGAAAACCGCGGTGTAATATATATAAACTCCGAAGAATACCATTTAATTAGGCATTCCGCATCTTTTTCGGATATGTTCAAACAGAATCTGGAATATATTACTTTTTATCGATACAATGAAGACGGTAACCTATGCACTATAATCCTGGATTTATCTTTTGACAAAACTCAGCATGCATTTATATATTTTTCGTCCGAAACAGCCATCGATCAACCATATAATTATCCCTATGTCGGTCCATGTTCATCATATGTCGATGCATTATCAATATATGATGAATACATGCAAACGCTGAATGACTGAGGGCTTTACATCAAAACACCTCCCTACCGCTCGGTAAGGAGGTATTTTGATTATCTGTCAATTTCCAACGCGCCCTGAACGTCACTGCCGTCGATGATCAGTCTGTATCTTCCGCTCGGGAGTTCTCCGTAATAGTTCATATCATAACTTTTCTTCATGGACTGTCCCATGGCCAGTTCGTGACCGATGTCGTTTACAAAGACCGGTTCCTTTGAAGGGACTCTGTACCAGGTATCTTCAAGCTTAACCTCCAGATGCCAATAATCTCCGAAGAACCAGTTCATGCCCATATTATTGGTAATCTCAACGTCGATTATTCCGTTGTTCTCGCCCGTACGGGTAACAACGATCCTGTCGTTAACGACCGCGTCGCTTTCGTTAAGAAGATCCCTGTTCCAGCCTGATGAACCGAGTGTCGCGAAATATGCGCAGGGCATGGCCATTCCGCCGAAATAATCCATATCTTGCCAGGCATATCTGCCCTCGTAGCCTTGGAAACTGTAGCTCATCTTATAGGTCCTTCCGTCGGCAAGGATCGCATAGCCTCCGGCGAAGAGGATTTCAAGATCTCCGTTATCACCGCCTATTATGATACCGTAGAAGGGCACATCACCCTTTGAAGGTGTCCAATCGGCGACAGGCAATGCGCTGAGCTTTGATATGTCTTTCAGGATCTCTTCTTTACTGTCTTTGTCATAGAGGACACGCCTCGTTGTGGTACTTCCGTCGTAAGTATAAAAGAGAAGCGCCGACGAATCGGGGTTCGCAGCCTTAAGATACTCCGCGACCTCCTTCTTATTGACCGACGAGCCGCATCCTGCGAGAGCGCAGAATGCAGCAACAACAAGCAACAGTCTGAATATTCTTTTCATTATCCATCCTTCCTACCCAAGAAACAATGAGCTTTTGAAGTCACATCATGACTTCCGATATAAATTATATTGCATAGCGCTATTGATTTTCAAGTTGAATTTCGTACAACTTTTTGTAATATCCGTTTTCTTTGGCGATAAGCTCCCTGTGGCTGCCTTCCTCCACCAGGCGGCCGTCGTGCATGACCATGATCTTGTCCGCATGTTGTATGGTGGAAAGTCGATGGGCAACCATGATTGTGGTTCTGCCCTTCATGAGGCGGGCGAGAGCATCCTGAATAAGACTCTCGGTTTCGGTATCGATGTTTGCCGTTGCCTCATCCAGCACAAGGATCGCAGGGTCATAGGCAAGAGTACGGGCGAAACTTATGAGCTGGCGTTCTCCGGCTGAGAAGGTTGAGCCGCGTTCTGTAACATATTCATCATATGCATGCTCGAGACGGGATATGAATCCATCCGCATTTACGGTCTTTGCCGCTTTCACGATGTCATCATCAGTGATGCTGTCGTTCTTAAGCCTGATATTGTTCTTGATATCACCGGTAAAGAGGAAAACATCCTGCTGTACCTGTCCGATGGCGCGGCGGAGATCCGAGATCCTGATATCCTTGATGTCCACGCCGTCTATGGTGATGGAACCCTTTTGAATGTCGTAATAGCGGCCGATCAGGTTAAGGATCGAGGACTTGCCCGCCCCCGTAGCGCCCACAAATGCTGCGCTGGAGCCGGGCTCAATTACAAAGGACACATCCTTAAGGATCCAGTCTTCATTGTTATAAGCAAACCATACATGCTTAAACTCAATTCGCCCTTTGACACTATCTATGCCCACAGGATTAAGGCTTTCCTTGATCTTCGTGTCGTCGTCCAGCAGGGTGAAGATTTTTTCCGCCGATGCCATAGACTGCTGCAGCGTTCCGAACTGTTCCGCCAGCGACTGTATGGGCTCAAAAAACTGGTTTATATAATTATAGAAGATGTAAAGCGTACCCACCGTAATGGTTCCGTTCAGCACGTCCACACCGCCGGCACTCAGGATAGTGACCATGGCAATGATGGAAAGAATGTACATGGCAGGTCTGAAAATGGCAAACACCATCATTTCACGGAAGGAAGCGTGATAAAGATCCTCCGCCCTCTCGTTGAATTCCGCGTTCTTCGCATTCTCCTTGGCAAAGATCTGGATCACCTTCATCCCTGACAGATGCTCGGAAAGATATGTGTTCAGCGCCGTCAGCTTGGTGCGCACGATCTTGTAGGTGGTCCTTGAAACCGAGCGGAAAAAGTAGGTCAGCACCGCTATCACAGGAATGAGTGCAAAGCCCAGAAGCGCCAGCTTCCAGTCGAGGATCAGCATCACCACCGCTAGTCCGATGATCTTCACGGAATTCTTGATCAGATTGATCAAAACCTGGGTGAACATTTCGTTCAGCGCCTCGACGTCATTGGTCACTCTGGTCACGATCCTGCCCACGGGGGTAATATCAAAAAACCTCAGGGACAGGGACTGTACGTGCTCAAACACCTGCTGGCGCACGTTGTAAATGATCTTCTGCCCCGTAAGTGCCAGGATCCAGGTCTGCGCAAAGTTGAAGCCGAAGATCAGCACGATGGTGATCAGGTACCTTAAGGCATATCCTTTCACGGCGTCAAAATCTCCCGACTCCGAAAATATATCCACCACATTTCCGAGTATCATCGGCCTGTACAGATCAAGCGCGGTTATGGCAAGCACCAAAAAGAGCGCCAGCGCCAGACTCCCCGCATAGGGTACTGCATACTTTAAAAGCCTTAAAAACACGGACTTTTTCTTCTGTTTTTTCTCTAAATTTTCCATCTTGTATAATTCCTATTAATAATGCCAGTACATCAGTTATTAAATAACCGGACCCAATGCTTGCCTGTTTGCCCGACTACCCGTACATGAAAGCCTCGGAGTAGCCCGCTACACCTGTGTTTTCACGCACGAGCATTCGAGCAAGCATTCTGCGCATTAGTCCATTTATTTTAAAACCGATGTACTTGTCTCATCGATTTTTGAGTTTTTCAATTTCCGATGCCTCATTTTTAGGAAACACCCGGCCACTTTCGAAAATGAACCCATAACCCCGTCCCCGGGGTTCATTCTGCCAGAGCTTCCTCCAGCTTTTGCTTTTCGTAGAGCTGGGCGTACTGGCCGCCGAGCTTCACAAGCTCGGCATGGCTGCCGTATTCCACGATCTTGCCTTCGTCCAGGACTGCGATCTTGTCGCAATGCTCGATGGTGGAGATCCTGTGGGCGATGATGATGGTGGTCTTGCCGGCCCGGTTTTTCCTGAGGTTGGAGAGGATCTGCTCTTCCGTGTCGGTATCCACGGCGGAGAGAGAATCGTCAAGGATGAGTATGGCGGAGTCTTTCATGAGGGCACGGGCGATGGAAGATCGCTGCTTCTGGCCGCCGGAGACTGTGACGCCTCGCTCGCCCACCATGGTGGCGTAGCCCTTGGGAAATTCCATGATGTTGTCATGGATGCAGGCTGCTTTTGCGGCTTCCTGCACCTCCTGAAGGTCGTCATATGCCTTGTCCGCCAGGCTTTCGCGCCTTGCAAACTCAGCTTCCAGGTAGGCTTCCATACTGTCGTTTTTATTAAGAACTATTCTGTTATCTATTCTCTTGTTTCTTGGAGCAGGCTTAAACTCGCGCTTTCCGAAGGCGATGTTGGTCTGCAGCGTGTCGGAGAACAGGAAATTATCCTGCTGGACATAGGCTATCTTGGAACGGAGCACATTAAGAGGGATGGTGTTGATGTCATGACCGTCGAAGTAGATCTGCCCGTCTTCCACATTGTGCATATGAAGAAGGAGGTTCGCCACGGTACTCTTTCCGCAGCCCGTCTTACCGATGATGGCAAGGGATGAGCCGGCGGGAATTGTAAGATCTATGCCGGACAATACTTCCGGAAGCCCTTCTTTATATTTGAATCTGAGATGCTTAAACCTGATCTCTCCCTTAAGATCCGTGATACTTTTGTCGGTCTTTAAAGTATCCCTGATCTCAGGCTCCACCTTAAAGATGGCGCCTATACGCTTCATGGAAGCGATACCCTGGGAGAAGCTGGTGATGGAATCACCCATGGCGATCATGGGCCATACCAGCATGCCTATATAGGTGGTGAAGGCCACGAACCGCCCGGGGCTGAGCTCTCCGTTCACTACCAGCCAACCGCCGTAAAGGAGGGTGATAACGCTGGAAAGTCCGATGAGAAGATCAAGAAAAGGCATTACCACAGCCATAAGGCTGACAATGCGAAGATTCTTTTTCTTGTTGTAGGCGTTGGTCTCGGCGAAACTCTTAAGCTCTTCCTTTTCCTGCACAAAGGCCTTGATCACACGTATGCCCGAAATGCTCTCCTGCACCTTGTCGGACATTTTTGAAAAAGCCGCCTGCTTCTCGTCAAATCTCTTCTCGATCTCTGCGCCGTACTTGACCCCGCCGATAAGGATCACGATCATGGGAATGATCGCAAGCCCGGTAAGGGGAAGGTTAACGTAAACCGCCATCTTGATCAGCACCATGATGGTCATGACGCTGGCGTCAAAGGTGGAGATGACCGCCATACCCACTGCCTGACGGATAGCCCCCAGGTCGTTGGTGAAATAGCTCATGAGATCACCGGTCTTATTGTTGTTGTAAAAGTTGGTGGACTGCTTGGAGAGATGCTTGTACAGGTCCACGCGGATCTCATACTCGATCTTACGGCAGGATCCGAAGAGTGTATATCTCCACAAAAAACGCATGGCCATGATGACCAGACCCACCAAGATGATCTTAAGGATCATCTCGAAAAGGCCGCTTCTGTCCAGCGTTCCGTCCATCAGCCCGTCCATTGTCTCCCCGGTGTACTGGGGCACATAAAGGTTAACGTAATCCACAACAAAAAGCGCCACAAGACCGAAGAAATAAGCGATCTTGTGCCGCCGGATGTATTTCCATATAAAATTTGCGCTCTTATCTTTCTTTTTCTTTGATTCCGCCATTCTCTATAACCAAAACCCTATCGCATATTTTCGCGATAACTTCCGGGTCATGGGAAATGAAAATGTATGAACAACCGAAAGAACTTTTCAGCTTTCTTAAAAGAGCAAGTATCTGCTCCTGTACATTTGCATCTATTGCTGACACGGGCTCGTCCAGAATGACTATGCCCGGCCGTGCTATCAGTGCGGTCGCGATGGCTACTCGCTGTCTCTCTCCGCCCGAAAGTTCGCTTATTTTACGATACGCTATCTCGGATTTTAAGTCAACACTTTTCAGCATATCAAGCACAACTTGCCGTGCTAAAGTCTTGGTCACTTTCCGCCTGTTTCCGCGCTTTGCGGCCCTTCGCTCCCCCATGAGGATGGCCTCGTAAAGGATGCGCCCCACGGATCTGGCCGGATTCAGACTTGAGTAGGGATCCTGGAATACCATTTGCGGATCCTCGGATCCTTCGGCGTAGATCACGCTGCCCTCGCTCTGTTTCTGCAGCCCGCAGATGGTCTTTACCAGGGTGGATTTCCCCGAGCCGCTCTTTCCCACGATGCCCAGGGTCTCGCCCTCGTACAGCTTCAGGTTCACGTCCTTCAGCACCGGCTTTAGGGTGACCTTCCCGAGAATGCCCCTGTCTTCGTAGGCAAAGGACAGATCCTTCACTTCCAGAATGACTTTTCTGTCATTTCCTCCGGGCATATCTCTTCTCGACGGGTCAATATCTCCCCCCTCGCTCACATTTCCATCGCCGCTCCGACCTTCCGCAGCCTCACCTTCCGCTGTCTTTTCCCGATTCTTCCCCACTTCCTGCTTCTTAACGGGACTATTTCCTACAGCCGTACCTTCCGAAACCCCGGCCCTGTTTTCAAGCATCTCCCCGTTCTTCATATGAAGGATCCTGTCGGAAACGCGCTCCACCAGCTTTGTGTCGTGGGAGATAAATATAATGGAAGTTCCGTGAAGCTTCCTTCTTTCCATGAGAAGCTCGGCGATGATATTTGTGGTATCCACATCCAGGGCTGTGGTGATCTCATCCGCAACCAGAAGCTTCGGATCACAGATAAAGGCCATGGCGATCATGACTCTCTGCCGCTGTCCTCCGGAAAGCTGATGGGGATAGGCTTTAAGAAGCCTGTCCGTGGGTTCCAGCCCCGCTTCCTTAAGGGCTTCTTTGACCGCCGCCTTTTTATCTTCTTTGGATTTAAATCCTATCTTGTGTATGTTAAGGGGCTCTTCCACCTGACGGCCGATCCTTAAAAGAGGATTTAGAGAGGTCATGGGCTCCTGGAAGACATAGGCTATCTCTTTACCTCTAATGTCACAGAGTTCCTTTTCGCTCATGAGATCCAGCCTTTTCCCGTCAAACTCCACCCCTTCGGAAGAGATCTTGTATTCCTTCCTAAGGATATGGGCAATGGCCATGGAGGTCAGGCTCTTTCCGGATCCGGAAGCACCTACCAGGCCCAGGATTTCGCCTTTTTTCACATCAAAGCTCACGTCCTTCACCAGGCGCTTCTCGCCTCCGGGGACGTCCACCGAAATATTCATTTTTTTAACGTTCAGCAAGTCCATGTGAAATGAATCCCAATCCTAAGGTTAAAAACAATATGGTAAGTCCCGGTGCGATGGCGTACCAGGGAGCATATATCAGACAGCTCTGAGCTTCGGAAAGCATACGTCCGAGGCTGGGATCCGGAGGTGTAACTCCCAGACCCAGATAACTCATGCCCGCTTCCGAAAGCACCGCATTCTGAAAACCGATCAGCACCGATGCTGTCAGTGCTGTCTTTATGTTAGGCAATATATCTATAAAGATCATGTGCAGATCCGAAGCTCCCATAAGCTTCATGTTCTTAACATAATCCAGTTCTTTCTGTTTTAATACTTCGCCCCTCACCACTCTGACATAGCTGGGGATGAAAACTATGCCCAAAGCCAGGATCAGGTTGTATTTTCCGTTACCGATGACAGCGATGATCACCAATGCCAATAACACACCGGGAAAAGCCGAAAGGGCATCGTTAATTCTCATAAGTACAGCATCCACAATGCCTCCGAAGTAACCCGTAAGCGCCCCAACCACAGTTCCTACTATGGTTCCCGTTCCCACCACCGCCACAGCGATGAGGAAGGAAAGTGAAGCCCCCTGCATTACTCGGCTCAGCACGTCACGGCCGAAATTATCGGTACCGAAGGGATGTAAAAGAGAAGGTGCGTTATTCTTTACGGTATAACTCATCTCATTCACGTCATAGGGCGTCCAAAACAGACCGATCACAGCCAGGATCAGGATCACAGCCACCATTATGAGGCCGGCCTTAAAGGACTTTCCGTATTTTATTGTGGAAACAGTCTTTTTCTTTTTCATCTGTCAATTATTCGCGATCCGCTTCGCTTCCTGCCTGTAATTCAGGCTCTTCCTGTCCTGTCCTTCGCCTTAATCGGCTCTTGAAACTCTTGGGTCAACAATACGATAGGAAATATCCGCCAGGGTGTTCATCACCACCACCAGCGCCGCCATATACAAAACTATGGCATTAACCACAGGGAAATCCCTGCTTGATATGGAATTTACCAAAAGCCTTCCCAGCCCGGGTATCCCAAACACCTGCTCCACCACGATACTTCCCGCAAAGCTTTCCGCCGCTATCATCGCAAAGAAGGTGATGGCGGAGATCACCGCATTTTTAAGCACATGGCGGAACAATATGGCTGCTTCACCGTTGCCCTTGGCTTTTGCAGTCCGTACGTAATCATTCTTTTTTTCTGAAACAATGCAGTCTCTTAAATACTTCACCATCATGGAAAGCTTGGGGATAGCCACGGATATGGCGGGCAACAGCATGAAGCTTATAAACCGCCCGAAATCCTCCTTGGGGCTCACATATCCCCCGGTCTTAAACCAGGACAGTATGATGCCGAAGACCAGCGTGAGGACGATACCTAAGAAAAACTGAGGAACCGCCATGCCTATCTGGGTCAGCACCGTGAGCAGGTTGTCCACGGTCCCGTTGGGCTTTGCCGCGCTCAAAAGGCTTAAAGGAACAGAGATCACAAGTATCAGTGTCAGCGACAGGAACGCCAGTCCCAAAGTGGCTCCCAGCCTGTCGGAGATCAGCTGTGTAACAGGCATATTATATCTGTAGGAGGTCCCAAAATCCCCGGTCAATGCCTTTCCCAGCCACCTGCCGTATTGCACGATGAAGGGGTCGTTAAGCCCCATCGCTTCCCTTAAAGCCTCCACCTGCTCCTCCGTCGCGTCCATGCCCAGCTTTGAAGCCGCCGCATCTCCCGGGATCACATTAAAAGCAAGGAAGGTCACAAACGAAATGATCAAAAGCGTAATCACAAGTGATGCGATTTTCTTAATGATGTATTTCATCTGCGACCTCCCTAAGTCGTCGTAAAGCAAATATTTACCCGCACTTATTACGGTTGTTATCGTCGAGCGGGCATATGCCTTCTCAACCCTATTTTGTGTATGTGTAATAGATCTTGGATGCGTCAAAGACGTAAACCGGGTATGGCGTATAGCCTGCCAGCCCCTTCTTTACGGCTGTGAGCTGTGCGGGATCCTGGATGAATACGGAAGCCGCATCCTTGGTGAGAAGCTCCTGGCACTCGTGATAGTACTTGATCTTATCCTCGGTGCCGATAGCATTCACGCCTCTCTTGTATGCCTCATCAAAGGAAGCATTCTTATAGTTGATGAAATTGTTCTTAGCGGTGGTGTTGTATCTCTTAAGGATGTCCGAAGGCGCCAGGTTTGCGTCGAGACCGATGATGGTAGCCTCGAACTCTCTGTTCCTGTAAACATCGGAAAGCCATGAGGACCACTCGATGGTATCGATCTTCATGGTAACGCCCACCTTCTTAAGCTGCTCTACGATGATCTGTCCCGTAGCCACGTGCGAATCGTAGGCGGAAGGGATCCTTACTGTAAAAGTCAGGTTTTCGTAGCCCGCTTCCTTAAGGAGACTCTTAGCCTTCTCAGGATTGTAATCGTAGTAGTTTACAAGGTCATTGGCAAAGTAAGTGGAGATTCCGGGGAACATACCGCTGCCGATGATGCTGCCCTGTCCCTCGGAGATCATCCGGTTGATCTCGTTTCTGTCAATGGCATGGCACAGTGCCTGACGCACCTTGGCATTCTTAAAGGGCTCGAAATCGTTGTTGAGGAAAAGAGCCTGTACCAGGTTATAGCTGGCACCGACGATGTTGTACTTGTCCTCCAGCTGCTTGCACTGATCCGCCTGAAGCTGGGTCATTACATCCACGGAACCTGCAAGAAGCTCCATGAAAGCCGCATCCACGCTGGCAAAGATCTTGAAGGTCACCTTGTCCAGATGGGGCTTTGTGCCGTAGTAGTCATTATTCTTTTCGATCACGAAGCTCTGTAAGGGCTCGTAGGACACGAACTTGAAGGGTCCGGTTCCGATGGGAGCCTTGGCCTGATCCTTGTAGTTCGCAGGGATAATGGCACTGTTTAAATAGTAAATAAGTTCCGTGTTAGGCTCCGAAAGAGTCAAAACTACGGTCTTTTTGTCCGGAGCATATATGTCCGTAACAATAGAAAGTGCCGACTCCACAAGCACATTAGGATCATATGCTTCCGTGAACCCGGCACACCTTTTCAGTGAGTAAACCACGTCTTCAGTTGTTACAACATCTCCGTTATGAAACTTGACATTATCGCGAAGAGTAAATGTGTAGGTCTTCGCATCCTCCGAAATATTGTAGCTTTCCGCTACCGCCGGATTCATATTGCCCTTTTCATCGACCTTTACAAGGCCCTCAAAGATATTGTACAGAACTTCGTCGGTTCCTGCCGCAACTGCAACGTGTGGGTCAAGACTGTCTAGATCCTGTGTGATTCCGACCAAAAGGCTGCCGCCTTCGGTCACTGTGTTACTGTCGGCGCCTCCTTCCTGCACTCTTGCTTCTCCGCAACCGCAGAGTAAACTGAGTACCGCTAAGTAAATGAGAAACTTTTTCTTCATTTTGAAGCACCTCTTTATATAAAATTTTTTATAGCTTACGATTTACTTTAACTCGTCCTTATCCTTCTTGCCGAAAAGAGACTTCTTGGGCTCTTCGGGAGTGGTGGATGCAGCTTCCTTTGCAGCCTTATTGGGATCATAGGGCTTCTCAACCTCTACGATGGCTGTCTTCTTCATAGGGATACGGCAGTTCTTGTTGTTTCCGAACTCTACGATAACAACATTCTCGTCAACCTTATCGATCACAACGCCGTAAAAACCGCCGGTGGTGCATACGCTGTCACCGATCTCAAGAGAATTCATAAGTTCATCCTGCTGCTTCTGCTGCTTCTTCTGGGGACGGATGATCATGAAATACATGAGAGCACCGATGATCACAACATAGAAGATAAGCATGGGAATACCGCCGGCAAATGCACCGGTACCTGCATCAGTAGTAAGTACTGCTAATAACATATTCATTGCAAAAAACCTCTCTTTAAATATAGGGAAACCCCGATTTTATTATCAACGGGGTTTACTTTACACTGTATTTTACATAAAGTCAAATAAAAATTTAATAACGGGCATACATTTCCTCGACCCGTTAATGCTTATTCCTTTTCCCCCTCTCTCATGGCATCGATCTTCGCCTTCTTGAACTCGGAGTATCTTCCCTGTTCAATGGCTTCTCTGATCTCTTCCATAAGATGGTTATAGAAGTAAAGGTTGTGAGTCACCAAGAGTCTCATTCCCAGCATCTCTCCCGCTTTCATAAGATGCCGGATGTAAGCCCTGCTGTAGTTTCTGCAGGCGGGGCAGTTACACTTCTCATCCAACGGTCTCTCATCCAGCTCGTAGCGGGCATTGTTGAGATTCATCTTACCGTGGTTGGTGTAAGCATTTCCGTGTCTTCCGTTTCTTGAAGGGTAAACGCAGTCAAAGAAATCCACGCCTCTTTCCACCGCTTCAAGGATGTTCTCCGGAGTTCCCACGCCCATAAGGTAGGTGGGCTTTTCAAGAGGTAGGTAAGGGGTAACGCTTTCTATGACGCGGTACATTTCCTCGTGGGTCTCGCCCACTGCCAGTCCTCCGATGGCATATCCGTCCAGATCCAGCTCCGATATCCTCTTGGCATGTTCTATACGGATGTCATCAAAAACACCGCCCTGATTTATTCCGAAAAGCATCTGATCCTTGTTGATGGTATCTTCAAGGGAATTCAGTCTTGCCATTTCTTTTTTACATCTCTCCAGCCATCTGGTGGTGCGGTCTACGGATTTTTGTATATAATCCCTTTCCGCCCTGCTGGAAGGACATTCGTCAAAGGCCATTGCTATGGTGGAAGCAAGGTTTGACTGTATCTGCATGCTCTGCTCGGGTCCCATGAAGATCTTATGTCCGTCGATATGGGAATTAAAGGTAACTCCCTCTTCCTTGATCTTCCTTAACCCTGCCAGGGAAAACACCTGAAATCCCCCGGAATCCGTAAGTATGGGCCTGTCCCAGTTCATGAACTTATGAAGTCCGCCCATCTTCTTTACCACTTCGTCTCCCGGACGCACATGAAGATGGTAGGTGTTGGAAAGCTCCACCTGAGTCCCTATCTCTTTAAGGTCCATGGTGGAAACCGCACCCTTAATGGCGCCCACAGTGCCCACGTTCATGAACACGGGAGTCTGTATGGTTCCGTGCACGGTCTTAAACTCACCGCGCTTCGCATTTTTATCTTTACAAATCAGTTTATACATAAATGACCCTTTGGGGACGGGGTTAGGGGTTCATTTCGTGACTTTAGTCCCAAAATGAGCCTTTGGGGACGGGGTTAGAGGTTCATTTTCCCGTTCTCCCATTTTCCCGTTTTCCCTTCCCAAGTTTAATATACGCTCTTCGTTACCGCCGCTGCCAGCGCACCGTATCCTATATGGCAGGAAACGGAAAGGGACAGCGCATCCATATGCACATCTGCGGGATCAAATTCCGGAAAAGCCTCCAACAGCTGATCCTTCCAGCCCAGTGCTTCCTCGTAGTTTCCGGAGTAGGCGATATCCAGATGCATCTTACCCTCGTACTTGGCAAATCTGGTATCCAGATCCTTCCTTAAGGCATCGATCATCTTCTTTCTGCCGGTATCCTTGCCGCGTACCTTGGTGTAAGCGTCCAGCTTTTCGCCCTGGATCTGCAGCACGGGCTTGATGTTAAGCACCGTTCCGATGGCCGCAGCCGCCGGGGTGATCCTTCCGCCCTTCTTAAGGTACTTAAGGGTTTCCAGCGTAATATATATGCTGGCTTCCAGCTTCTCTTCCTCCAGCTTCGCCTTTATCTCCGCGCCGGTCTTGCCGCGCTTTATCATCTCCTGCGCATCGTAAACCGCGCGGCGCATGGTGATGGATATTCTCTGATCGTCTACCACAAAAACCCTGCCCTCGTAATCATTGGCAAGCATATAAGCCGTCTCGCAGGCCTTGCTGAGACCGGAAGACATGGGAATATACACCAGTTCGTCATATTCCTCCAGGACCTTGTCCCACATGTCCATTACTTCCCCGGGCGAGGGCTGGCTGGTCTTAATGTCCGCGTCCCCCTTAAGCTTCTCGTAAAATTGCTCCTGGGTGAGGGTAATGTCCTCGTAAAAAAGCTCCTCATTTATAAAAAAGGGCATGGGAAGTACGAATATCCCAATTTCCTTTGCTTCGCTCTGCGTGATACCGCTGTTGCTGTCTGTCACGATGGCAGTCTTCATAATCGGTTGATCCCCCTGAACTCTCCAAATTTGCGCAAAATTGCGCTTTTGTTAGATTTTATCACTTACAAATACAATAGTCAAATTAAGAAGATGTTACGATGGCATATATATCCTCGATGGCTTTAATGATCCGATAAGGTTCGGCTTTTGTATTGTTAACCTTACCCCCGGGATTAAACCAGACAGTCTTAATGCCCGCATTGTTGCCTCCCAGGATATCCGATGTGAGAGAATCCCCAATGATCAGAGCTTCCTCTTCTTTAAAGCCAGGGATGCTTTCCTTAACCTTTTCGAAATATTTCCGATCCGGCTTTTCATAACCCACTTCCTCGGAAATGAACACTCCCGAAAGGTAGGGTAAAAGACCGGAGCGTTCCAGCCTGCTGCTTTGAGTGGTTTTAAGGCCGTTGGTTATCAGATAGATCCTGTGATCCTCCGACAGTTTTTTTATAACATCAAAGGCTCCCGGCAATAGAAAGCATTGCTCTCCCAAACGTTTTTGGTAGGCTGTCCTCATGAGATCCGGATCTCCTGTGAACCCCATCGCCTCATAGAAGTTTGCAAATCTCATGGCAAGCAGCTGAGGCTTCGTGATCTCTTTTCTTTCCAGCCTTTTCCAGAGTTTTGAATTCATTTCGGAATAGATGGGCACATAGTCTTCCTTAAAGGGTATACCGCAATCCCCAAAAGCTAAATTAAGGGCTGTTTTTTCAGCCCTTAAAAAGTCAAACAATGTTTCGTCCGCGTCAAATAACAGATATCTGTACATTACTCGGTCCTCTGATACTTTTCAGCCTGAGCCTTTATGAGCTCGGCATCGTCAAAGTAGTTTATCTTCATGGCAGCCTTAACCTCGC
The DNA here is from genome assembly GCA_016287765.1 of Lachnospiraceae bacterium. The sequence goes on along the minus strand of JAEEWS010000021.1, from coordinate 4,061 downwards.
TCAAGGTCTTGGATGCCGCTTCATGAGCCGCTTCCGTTCCTTTTTTAAGGATGTCGTAAACTCCCGGGATATCCTTTTCGTATTCCGCACGTCTTGCACGGATGGGAGCCAGCTCGTCTTCAAGTACATTTATAAGAAACTTCTTGAGCTTGACATCACCCAGTCCGCCCCTCTTGTAATGCTCCTTAACCTCGTCAAGGGATGCATATCCGGGAAGATAAGCTTCCAGCTGCTGCTGATTGCTGAAGGCATCCAGATAAGTGAATACCATGTTTCCTTCCACATGTCCGGGATCCGCAACATTTATGTGAAGAGGATCTGTGTACATCTTCTTCATAATGGCATCCTTAACAGCATCCGCACTGTCGGAAAGATATATGCAGTTTCCGAGAGACTTACTCATCTTGGCTTTACCGTCCACTCCGGGAAGTCTGCCCTGAGCGCCGTTCTGAGGAATGAGAGCCTCAGGTACCACAAGGGTCTCGCCGTAGATACGGTTAAAGGAATGAACGATCTCCTTGGTCTGCTCGATCATGGGAAGCTGATCCTCGCCTACGGGAACGGTGGTAGCCTTGAAGGCTGTGATGTCCGCTGCCTGGCTGATGGGATAGTTAAAGAATCCCACAGGGATGCTGGCTTCAAAATTTCTCATCTGGATCTCGGACTTAACCGTAGGATTTCTCTGGAGTCTGGAAACTGTAACCAGATTCATATAGAAAAATGTAAGTTCCGTAAGCTCGGATATCTGCGACTGGATGAAGAGATTGCTCTTCGCAGGATCCAGTCCCACGGACAGGTAGTCCAGAGCCACTTCGATAATGTTCTGACGCACCTTCTCCGGATTGTCAAAGTTATCCGTAAGCGCCTGCGCATCCGCTATCATGATAAATATCTTGTCGAATTCACCCGAATTCTGTAATTGTACTCTTCTTTTCAAAGACCCGATGTAGTGTCCGATATGGAGCTTACCTGTGGGTCTGTCTCCCGTTAATATGATCTTTTCTTTTGCCATGTTTCCAGCCTCTTCCGTCTTAAATCTGTATCTTTGCATAAATAATTGCCGAATTAAAGGGATTATAACACGTTTTTGATCATGCCGCAACGAAAAATGTGAGTCTTGAAACGTTCCTGTGCTTCAGACTCACATGATCCTGTCAACTGACTATCCTTCCGTCCCTGATCTGTATCCTGCTCTTTGCATAATCCGCCATTTCCGGGGAATGGGTTACCATAATGACAGTCATTCCCTTAGAATTCAGCTTTGTGAGAAGTTCCATCACCAGACGGCTGTTTTCCTCATCAAGGTTTCCTGTTGGTTCGTCAGCCAGCAGGAGCTTGGGCTCATTTACGATGGCTCTTGCAATGGCCACTCTTTGCTGCTCTCCGCCGGACAGATGAATGGGACGTTTGTTCATTTTGTCTTCAAGTCCCACAAGGGCGAGGGCCTGCGCCGCTCTCTTTCTTCTTTCCTGCTTTCCAACGCCGGCGTATCCGAGAGGCATGCACACATTTTCCAGAACGCTGATCTCATTTACAAGATTGAAGGCCTGAAATATAAAGCCAACCTCATGATTTCTGAATTCAGCCGCTTCCTTTCCTTTGATCCCCGCAACATCTTTTCCGAAGAACAGGTACTGCCCTTCCGTAAGATCATCCATTAAGCCCAGAATATTAAGCAGCGTGGATTTCCCGCATCCCGAACGACCGGTTACAGCGATGAAATCACCCTCTTTTACTTCCATGGACACATCCATGATACCGGTTGTCTTAACTTCGGCCTGAGCATATATTTTGGTTGCATTAACCAATCTGACCACCGTTTCCATAAACCCTTCTCCTTACTTCTTTAATATTTTCATGGGATGAACATTCCGAATTTCCAAAACTATGCATGTACATGATATCACAGGTATCATCAGTACTATCCCCGCCATTACCGCAAGGCTGATCCATCGGAAGCTTACATCGAATACAGCATTCGATAAGTGGGGAGCCACAGCAGCCGCTGCCGCTGTTCCGATGATACCGCTGATAAGGCAGAGCGAAAAGATCTCGATAAAGATCTCTTTGAATATGGTCATGCGAGTGCCTCCAAGCGCCAGTATAATGGCCAGTTCTCTTTTTCGCTTTTCCATGTAGATCAGCAGGATACCTACGATCCCGACTACCGAAATTATGAGAACGATCCACGCAATGTATGCAAAGAGGTGCGCATCCGCATTAAAGCTTGCTACACTGCCCCGGAGCTCAAGATACTGATCCGCAATACGATAAGAATACTCCGGGTGACGAGCCTGCAGCATTTGCAAAATGTCCTGAAGAATATCGGCGTCATCTTTTTCAAGATCGGTCATGATGCGCAGACACGTCAAAACGGTTCCGTTATTATCCTGAATGGTTTTCATGTATTTTTCAGGCAGCACTGCAAACGTTTTCACATCGAGATCATGCGCCAATCCGAAATAGATCTTTTGCGTCTCTGAATTTAATCTCTCCGATCTTAAAAGGTTGTTTTCACCCACCTTAAAAACAGCGCCTTCTGCAGAGATCCATTCTGTAACAAATCTAAGCCCGCCTTTCTCCAGATCTTCCGCAACCTGAGCCCCAAGATAGATCTTATCATCTTCAGGCGCGAAGCCAAAAAGATCCGCAAAGGTGTTTTTGTCCATGGACACGAAGTCCACATCTTTTACATCTTCCTCAACATCATCCAAATATATGCCTCCGGCGTTAAGAATGTAGGAGACTTCTGTATCACTGTAAGTTTCAAGTATCGTTTTATAATCTTCAACGTCGATGCCCGGTTTTCTTTCGGCGCCAAACGTAAAGTCTCCGGAATACTCAATGGTCGCTCCGATCTCACCGATCTGGCGTTTACACATTTCCATTTTCTCACGCGCGGAAAAGACCGAGCATATCTCGCAAAGCACCACCGCAATGCCCACAGAAAGCTCGATCATTATAAAAAAATATGTTTTCTTGTTTATCCAAAGCTTTTGAAAAGCCCTGTAAAATGTATACATCATGATACTCTCTCAAACAGTTCAACCAGTTTTTTCTTCTTCAATCTTGCCAATGCAGCATGGGTAACTATCACTGTCATAAAGATCCCAAATAATAAGGCAGTAACATACACCCTTGCGTTCAGGATCATTGTCAGGTTTTCGGGATAAGTCGGTTTCAAAACATGGATCAATGCGATGTCACACAAAAAAGCCATGCAAAAACAAAGCAGATTTTCCAACAATGCACTCATGCGCACATGTCCGTAATTTGCCCCCAGCGCCATGCGTATGCCGTAATTTCTTTTATCCAGATTAAGTTTTCCGATAAGGACCAGGCATATGTTTATTGCCGCAAATGCAAATGCGGCCGCTCCCACCGCGAAGATCCCCAAAGATCTTGAAATCCCGTTTATCAGGCCATCGTGATAAACATCTTTTCCGCTTTTCACCCGGGAAGCCGGCAATCCGACTGCTTTCAGCGCATTGGCAATCTCGTTTCCATTTGATGTACCTGTTTTGGTCCGAAGGAAAAGCTTAGTGATCACAACATCCCGTGCTTCCTTATCTCCCGCATGAAGCGGCAGCAAGATCGAACCATAATGATTAAAGCAGGAGAAGACTCCCTTAACGGTGTATGTTTTACCAAACAGCTTTATCCTGTCTCCCGCCTTTATTTCGTCGGGGTTTTCGGCAAATGACTGTTCGATAAGGCACACGTTCGATTCCTCAAACATATCCAAGGATCCGTCAATCACCTTACAGTTGTCAAACTCAAGCCAGTCCTCGGTTGCATATTTCATGAACCCGTTGATCTTTACATTGTTAATCTCAACAGTACCGCGCTTCTGCGCATAAATTGCCATATCTTCGATCTCAAGCGGGAATTCTGCCATTGAAGACAACAATCCTTCGAGGCTCACCTCTCCTCCGTTAAAGCTTACGGTCCACACATTGTCATCATTTTTGTATCTCATGGTTGAAACATTTTCGACAAATATGTTTATATTTCCCAGACACAAGATCGGAAGCAGCATACCGAGAGCAAAAGATACAGCC
>JAEEWS010000101.1 GCA_016287765.1 Lachnospiraceae bacterium | reverse complement strand
TGCTTGTTTTTGTAGTACACATCAAGTGTTTTGCTTTTGCTCATTTATGATCTCCTCAATACTGTTATACACGGGGGTTGAAAACAAGTTGGAAAGCTCCTGTGTCAGACCGAGCTCCATAGTCAGTTTTATGAATGATTCGAGCGAAATCCGGCCGGTCTTTTCGAACTTTCTGAGCGTCGCATAGCTGACATTGCTTCTGGCTGCCATCTGCTTTTGTGTGATCTTTCGCCTTTTACGGACAGACTTCATTTTTTGTGCCAGTTTGACGGCTATGTCGGATGGAGTGTCGAATGTATATATCATAACGGATCTCCTTTCTGCTACTATTATATCATTTATTATGTAAAATGTCACGAATTTGATACTATAATAGCATTAACGCTTATGTTACCCCTCGACATCCGAAGTGAACCGGTTAGGACCGTCAGCGGCCCCAAGGCACCCGCGCAGGGGCTGACACTGCTCGGGATCAGGTATTTTTAGATCCGGATGCGGGGTAAAGGTTCGTTTCATAGACCCGGCAGGTCTGTTTCAGCAGGTCCGGCGGGTCCATTTCGTCAGGTCCGGCAGGCCTATTTCAAAATGAGGTTAAAACACAGACTTACAGCATGTCGATATTACAAAAAACGCTCTAAAAGATGCAAAATTTGCAAAAACCTTGACTTTTTTTCTTGTTTGGTCTAAAATCCCTAAGAAACTTGTTGACACCCCGAGGGGTTGTCTATATACTGTGCAAGTACGCGCTTCGGAGGCGAAGCGTTTCAGGATAATAACCATTCTCCCATAAAGGGATGAACCACAACCGCACATTTACCTCGCCGGAGTACTTACGTGGCACCGAGTGAGAAGGAGCAGCGGTTGACCATATTTAAACAGGAGGAATAACATGGACACAAAGACATTTATGCCCAGCGCATCTTCAGTAGAGCGCAAGTGGTATGTAGTTGATGCTCAGGGCCAGACACTCGGTCGTTTATGCACAGCTATCGCCAACATCTTAAGAGGCAAGAACAAGCCTACATATACACCTTTCCTTGACATGGGTGACAACGTGATCGTTATCAACGCAGCAAAGATCAAGGTTACAGGTAAGAAGCTTGATCAGAAGATCTACTACAGCCACTCAGATTATCCGGGTGGAGTAAGAGAGACCACACTTCGTCAGATGCTCGACAAGAAGCCTGAGGAAGTGATCCGTTTCGCAGTTAAGGGCATGCTCCCCAAGGCAGCTCTCGGCCGCGAGGTTATCAAGAAACTCTATGTCTATGCAGGTCCCGAGCATGATCATCAGAGCCAGAAGCCTGAGACACTCGTTATCGACACTGCAAAGAAGTATTGATCATTTGAAAGGAGGAAAAAGAAGTGGCTAAAGTTGCAGGAAAGTTCTACGGAACAGGAAGAAGAAAGAGCAGTATTGCCAGAGTATTCCTTACAGCAGGAACAGGCAAGATCACTATCAACAAGAGAGATATTGATGAGTATTTCGGTCTTGAGACACTTAAGGTGGTTGTTCGTCAGCCCCTTACTCTCACCGGAACAGCAGATAAATTCGACATTAATGTCAATGTACACGGCGGTGGATTCACAGGCCAGGCAGGCGCTATCCGTCACGGTATCAGCAGAGCACTCCTTCAGGTAGATGCAGATGAGTACCGCGTAATGCTCAAGAAGGCCGGTTACCTCACACGTGATCCTCGTATGAAGGAAAGAAAGAAGTACGGCTTAAAGGCAGCTCGTCGTGCTCCGCAGTTCAGCAAGAGATAATTGCAGCGCTTTTCAAAAGAACTTACAAACCCCGGAAACTCATTGTTCCCGGGGTTTTCTCGTAGTGCCGGGTGGTCCCTCGGGGACGGGGTATGGGTGGTCCCTTGGGGGTGGCCCCTCAGGGACGGGGGTTGTGGACCATGAATTCGATGGTCCACACCCCCCGTCCCCAAGGGTCCACCCTCTACCCACAACAATTTTGGTGCAACCCCACAAATACCCCACAACCCGAA
>JAEEWS010000100.1 GCA_016287765.1 Lachnospiraceae bacterium | reverse complement strand
ACCGTACAGTCTATGACTCAAGCGGCTTGCTCGTTTCTTTTTTTATAGTTTGTATCTCGGGCCCGAGATGCACTGCTTGCGCGAAAGAACAAACTCTCTCTACTGTCATTAGTTGCAACAAGAATTGTTTACCAACTTTAAGAACTTCTTATCATTCATCTGCTCGTTCGTGATATACTCCCCATCACAGAATAGCGAATACGTCGTGATCGGAGTCGGTGCATTCTGAGCATCTTCTCTGCTTTCAATTTTTACAGCCCTTAATGATATACCGTTCTTCTCAGCGGTTTCTTCCAGAACCGGTACATACTTTGCATTAAATGGGCACTGATTCGTATAGTAAAGAACATAACCGCTCTCATCTATGTGGGGATGTCTGGCACATTCCTTGAACACTGGTTTCTCGGTTCCTTTTTCAAACGGCAGATACCATAACTGTATCCCATTATCAGCTTCATCACCGACTTCAAAGCCTTTATATTTCAGGAATTTCGGATCAGCCAGAAACGGCTTTTTCTTTGCTGCAGCAAGAATGCAAAGTCCTTTCTTTCCCTTCTCCTTGCTGTCTTTGATGCATTCGGAAAGCAGGTCGCTTGAATATCCATGACCTTTGAAAGAACCGGAAACCCATAGGCAGTCTATATACATATACCCAGGTGCTTCGATTGGATTCCATGCATGCTCTGCCGGAATATATTCTATGAAGCATTTCCCGCGCTCCACACTTTTTAAGAATACAAGCCCCTCATCAAATCTGTCCGCAAGCCACGCCTTCTTTGAAGATACCTGTACATCTTTATTGTTGGATATGGCACAGCAGATATGCTCCTCTTCCAGATTCTCTTTTGTAACCCTGATATACTCCATAGCCCTCTCCTCCTACTCTCTCCGTTCCACTTCGGTCGGCGCAGAGCAATCGTCCCCCGGACGATTTGCGCCCTCCGGATCTTTCCAATATCCTCCCTTATGGAAGTTCTCATTCCCTAGAGGTTTTGCTGTCAACCGGAACATAACGCAGCCATCCGGGCAAACAATGGTTTTCGTGTACTTGCTGTCTCCACCAAGCTTTTCAAGATCTCCGCCACTTCGAACAGCCTCCATCAACGGATACAGCAGCATCATGGTTTTGGAACAGATTCCGTATCCATCTTTGTTTACCGGGCATCCGTATGTGCAGGTGTATGTATCGCCTATCTCTTCTCCGTTACGGCAGTACCGCTCTGTGTGATCTCCCCTGAGAAAGCCTGTCACTTCAACCGTAAACTCATACTCTTCATCAAACCACTTCTTCATCGTCAGCTCTCCTGTCTACACTCCGTTCCGGTCCGCGCTAAGCGGATGGTCTACGTTCCACTTCGGTCGTTGCTGAACCGAGATCCCCCGGATCTCGAGCAACCCCCGGACATCCAGCGCCCTGATCGGATGCCGGATCACTGTCTTCAGTTTCTCCGGCTGGACTTTTCTCGCATCAGATAGATAAATCTCATGGTGCAGTCTCTTGTCAGTGATATCCAGAACATAACCCTGTTCTTCTATAAATCTGTGCATTGCATCTACTGTAGCAGGTTCATCATCATACGATCCGATATGCATGCACTGCACACACAACCCTTCATCATAAGTAAAGAACTCCACCTTTGAGAAATCCTGTTTCTTCTTAACCGTAGCTTCCCTGACAGCCCACTCAAAATCATCTTTCGTTACAAAGTCTGGCAGGCGGATGACGGATATCCACTTGAAATCTTCTTTATGAGCATAGTCGATACCGATTACTCCATTCTGCCACCAAAAACCTTCCAATGGCGGAACTACATAATCAAAATATCCGTCAATCTGATGATCACCTTTTTTACTCATCTTGATCGTAAATGCGATTCCATACAAAAGACCTATAGCCTGTTTATATTCGCCATCTTCATCATTTGGATTCCCACTGCCCCTAACCGCGATATAATTCATTTTCGGAACAGTAACGATAGATGGTGTGCCCTTCGGCATATCGAATTCT
>JAEEWS010000020.1 GCA_016287765.1 Lachnospiraceae bacterium | reverse complement strand
CACTTTTTGACCCTTTGGGGACGGGGTTAGGGGATCATTTTTCGGCGCAAAGCGCCAAAATGAACCCCTAACCCCGTCCCCAAAGGGTCAAAAAGTGAACCACCAACCCCGTCCCCAAAGGCTCATTTCCCCCCACACCCCCTGCTCATTTTGGGTTGAATTCCTCTGTAAAGTCATTTATAATAAGCCCAGCATATTTAAAGAAAGGGAGGGCCTGCATATGGCGGGATTACAGGAATACAAATGCCCCTGCTGCGGGGGCGCCGTGGAATTCAACTCTGATATACAGAAGATGAAATGCCCTTATTGCGATACCGAATTTGAAATGGAAGCTCTTAAACAGCTGGACAGAGATCTGGCTGAAGACAGAGCCGATGATATAAAATGGGATCTGGGAGAGACTTCCGAATGGAGTAACTCCGAGCTGGAAAACATGCGGGTATTCACCTGCAAGTCCTGCGGAGGAGAGATAATCGGAGATGAAAACATGGCGGCCACCACCTGCCCCTATTGCGGAAACCATGTGGTGGTAATGGGGAATTTTGCGGGCGGCTTAAAACCGGATCTGGTAATACCTTTTAAGCTTAACAAGGAAGCGGCCATAAAGGCTATGAGTGGACATCTTGTGGGAAAGAAGCTTCTTCCGAAGGTATTTAAGGACGAGAATCATATTGAAGAGATCATAGGGGTTTACGTTCCCTTCTGGCTCTTTAACGCAGATGCGGAAGTGTCCGGACGATATACCGCCACCAGGACCCGTCACTGGACCGATACCAGATTTGCCTATACTCAGACTTCCACTTTTTCCGTTACCAGAAAGGCAGAGCTGACCTTTGAAAATGTACCTGCGGATGCATCCACAAAAATGGACGATGCATTGATGGATTCCATCGAGCCTTACGATTACAAGGCTGCGGTTCCTTTTCAGACAGCCTATCTGGCAGGATATGTGGCAGATAAGTACGATGTTTCATCGGATGCCTCCGAGAACAGGGCCAATGAGAGGATCAAGGCCAGTGCCGTTTCCCGTCTCAGGTCCACGGTAAACGGCTATGCCACCGTTAAAACCGAAAACACAGGCGTTCACTTAAACAACTCCTCTGCCCGTTACGGTCTTCTTCCGGTCTGGATCCTTAATACCAGATGGAAGGACCAAAATTACACCTTTGCCATGAACGGACAGACGGGTAAATTCGTAGGTAACCTGCCCATGGACAAAGGCCTTCGCACCAAATATTTCTTTGCATACACAGGTATTGTTTCGGCGATCTTTATCGGATTGTCCGTCATCCTGCATTTTATGAGATAGGGGGTGTGAATTATGAAAAAATTTTTATCTCTCGTATTATCAGCTTTGGCATTAACAATTATCATATCCCCCGCGAAAGCATATGCCAAGGATCATCCTGCACATAACGCAGTGGATATGGCAGGGCTTTTAAATCCTTCCGAGCTTTCCGACCTGGATGCCCATCTTAAGGAATTAAGCCGGGATCTTGACTTTGACATAGTGGTGGTCACCACCCATGATCTGGAAGGTAAATCTCCCATGGCCTACTGTGATGATTTTTATGATTACAGCGGGTACGGTCTGGATGATGAAAACAGCGGTATCTGCTTCCTCAGATACATTTCCGAAGACGGTCGTGACTATGAAGTGTGGATCTCTACCACCGGAAGAGGCATAGATGTTTTTTCCGACGGCGACATCCAGTATCAGATCGATCTTATTGCCGATGACATTATTTCCGGAAACTACTACAGAGCATTTTACAACTTCGGTACCAATGCCCATGATGAAGTAAAGGATCACTATTCCTACCATATAATATGGATTCCTTTGGGCTTAGGTTTAGGCCTTCTGGTTGCGGCCATAGCCACTTCCTCCATGAAAAGTGCTCTTAAAAGCGTAGCTCCCGCGGGCTATGCCACCGAATACGTAAAACAGGGCTCCTTTAAACTTACGGGTCAGACCGACGCTTTCCTGTATAACAGGCTGAGTGCCGTGCCCATTCCCAGGGAAACCTCTTCGGGAGGAAGCCATTCCACCCACAGAGGCTCTTCGGGAACGTCCCATGGTGGCGGCGGACGTCACATCTGATAAGAACAAAAATAACGAGCAGGGTTAAATGTTTCACCTGCTCGTTTTATTATGCTCTTAAAAAACCACCGTAAATCTGGTTCCGAAGTCCGGACGGGACAGGACTTCTATATGTCCCTCGTGGGCATCTATGATCCACTTAGCTATGGAAAGACCCAGTCCGCTGCCTCCCGTCTGAGAGTTACGGGCGCTGTCGGAACGGTAGAACCGCTCAAAGATGTGAGCCACATCCGACTCCTGCATACCTATGCCCTCATCCTGTACCACATAGGCTGCATGACCGTCATTGTTCATTACCTTAAGCTTAATGGTATCCCCATCATTGGAGTACTTGGCCGCATTTTGGATAAATATCCTTAAGGACTGCTTTACCATGGCCACGTCCCCTGTCATCACAGCTCCCGGGCACTCCTCAAAGACATATTCATGCTTTTCGTCTATCATAAGGGATTCTTCCCATACGTCCTTCACCACGTCGTTAAGATCCATTTCCTTTTTATTAAGCGTATTTCTTCCGCTGTCGCCCCTGGCCAGGAAAAGCAATTGCTCCACCAGAGTCTTCATATGCTCGGATTCATTCTTTAAGGCTTCTATGGATTCCTCCAGCACAGCCTCATCCGTCTTACCCCATCTGTCCAGCATATTTACATAACCCTGGATAACCGCAATGGGGGTTCTGAGTTCATGGGAAGCATCCGATACGAAACGGGCCTGCTGTTTCTGATTCTCCCTCATTCTGAGAAGCAGGTTGTTTAATGCCACTTCTATACCCTGAAGATCGGAATCTCCGGTGTGTACACCCTTTTCCAGAGCATCGGGGGATATGTTCTCGATCGCCTGTCCCAGGCTTTCAAGTCTTTTCTTTTCCTGCCTCTTTTCTGCCCTTGATTCCCTGTTCTTCCCGGCTTTTTCCTCTTCCTTGTCTTTCTTTACGGGTCTTGTTCCGGTCAGAGGATCGTTAAGATCGTTAAGGTCCATGCGGCTGATCTGCTCTGCTCTGATGGCCAGATCGTTAAGAGGTCTCATGTCTCTTCTGATCTCTCCGGTATAGGAAAGGGCCGAGAACAGGGACAGCAGTTCAAAACCTCCCAATACTATGGCAGGTATCCTTACATAGGTATCAAGCCACCGCACCATGTCCGTAAGCTGGGCATCCGTCAGTTCCCAGAACTTTATGGTGAAATTCCCGCTGTACCAGAGATAACAGACTACAAGGATCAGGGTCAGAACAATATCCATTCCCAGATAATCCCCGAAACGCTTACACCAGAATCTGAAGTTGATCTTTCGAGCTATGGAGGACATTTTCTTGGTTTCGGTCATATCTCATCCTCACTCTTTAATGACATATCCGACGCCCCGGACTGTCTGTATAAACTTAATACCGTACTTATCATCTATCTTGGTTCTTAAATAGCGCACATAAACGTCTATGATATTTGTCTCCCCCACAAAATCATAGCCGCAGATCTCATTTATGATGAGATCCCGCTTCATGACTATATTTTTATTGGTCATGAGCAGTTTTAAAAGTTCAAATTCACGATTACTGAGTTCTATGATATCGCCCTTTACGGTGACCTCGTAGCGGTCCGTATCCATCCTGACAGGTCCTATCTCCAGCACATGGTTTTCAGTTCCGGAGGCTCCTCTTCTCTTTAAAGCCACACGGATCCTGGCCAGCAGCTCCTCTATGGCAAAGGGCTTGGTGATGTAGTCATCCGCTCCCGCGTCCAGTCCCGAGACCTTGTCCATGACCGCATCTCTTGCGGTCAGCATTATAACGGGAATATCACTTTCTTTTCTAAGCCTTCTTAAAACCTCTATTCCGTTAAGTCCCGGCAGCATAATGTCCAGAATAACAAGATCAAAACGGCCGGAAAGAGCCATTTCAAGCCCTTCCCTGCCGTCTGCTGTTTTTGTTGCCGAGTATCCTTCGTGAACAAGCTCCAATTCCACAAATCTGGCTATTTTGATCTCGTCCTCCACAATAAGGATCCTGCTTTCCATTTTCTCTCCCTCCGGGGGCTGAAAGCTGCAGCCCTTCAGTCCCTTACTATTTTATTACTGCTCTTCGTCTTTTTTGAAACTGTTCTTAAGATCTTCCGCGCTGTCCGCACACTTGTCGCAGAACTCGTTTATATCAAACTGCGTCTTGTGAATGCCCTCAAACCTGTAACGGCAATCAAGAAACAAGCCTACGATCATAAGAGGGAAGATAAGCCAGAACAAACAGATCAAGAATAAGATCAGGATCAGTACAGGCATTGTGAGAATGTTCTCACCCTTTCTCTCAACGATAAAGCTTGTATCAATACTCTTCTTTAAGAGAGCCCCCAGCCACTTGAAGAAGTCATTGATATAGTTTCTCGCCTTCTTCTTGCACTTCTTCTCGTAATCGTCCTGGGTCTTCTTAAACTTTTCCCTGCGCTCCTGTTTTTCGGTCTCTTCTACGGTAACCACCTGAACTTCGGGACCTTTTACCTTGCCCTGCTTCTCAAGATAAACTATGGCATCCAGCACATCGTAATTTGATGCCTCCAATGCTTCCTTAGCTGCCTCGTAGCTGACTCCTGTTTTCTCCCTGATCTTTTCCACTTTTTCAAGATTATCCATAATGTTCCCTTTCCGATCGCTCATCGATCTCTATTATAATTGATTTCCGGTTTTCTCTCAACCGATGAACCAATAATAAACCATGGAAATTAAATAAAAATAGGTAAAAGATTAAAATCAGATTAATGTTCGGTTTGAAATAAAAAAAGGCCCCGGGATCTGTCAAGAACCCGCGGCCGTATATATCTGATCCTACTTCCCCGCCTGTTTTAGGGCAAATCTGAAGGCAACTGCCGATAAAGGTATTCTGTAAAGCAGAACATTAAAAGCATAGCATATGATCGCCGACAGCAGCACAAGCAGATAACTCGTGAGGATGACCAGCCCATGTGTTCCGAAGGAACCTATCTGTGCTTCAAGGCAGTTCAGCTTTTCCGTCAGCGCGGCTCCGCCAAACATATTATCCACTCCGTAAAGCCATAATCCAACAGAAGCGGCAAACACTACGGTGGAAGCAACATAATACCTGTAGCAGAAAGCCTGATAGATAAAAGCAATGCTCAATATTGTTGCTGCATATATGATACCGATGTAAAGCTCATATTCATCTTCTATCCCAAAAGACCGGGGATCAAGCTTATATCTGATCCCTATGGTGATAAACACTCTCATTAGTACAAAAAGAGTATATCCCGCCAGAGAAGTTACCAGAGAAACCAAGACCGGTGTAGTGGTGAGGAGTCTTCTCTGAAGGGGTGAGCTCTTGACCCATTTTGAATTGATCGTGGAAAAACTGATCTGATAGGCATATGCGCCCACAACCCCAAAATAAAACCCCGAAAGTGAAAAGGTGAATCCATTCCCAAAGCATTCGAATATGGTCCCCATCCCAATAAACAAAATGCCACATATCAATAACTGCCTGATCTGAAGTCCGTATCTTAACATTTTAAAATCATTTATCAGTTTTTTCATAGCTCTCTCCTTTTTTTATCAATCCTTGTATCCGTTCTTAAACCCGGCTGTACCGTCCTTACAAAGCAAATATCCTCCGGATACCGCAAAAGCAAGGATCACAACGATCGAAAGGATCCTGTAAAGGGCTGCGCCCATTCCGATCTCGGGAGCTCTGACAGTAATAAACATATATAACACCATTAATCCGGATGCAAGGTGAATACCCAGATATAAGATCAGGATCTGCATCTGTATCGAAGTCCCGTATTTTCTGGTAAATATCATAGTATAAAAGGCAGCTGCCATATATAACAGGAACACCTCTGCCATCACCAGCCAGAATGTGCCGTCGATCACGGCCACTATGCCGATCCCCGCACATCCTATAAAAAAGATCAGGGTCTTTACGATCATATCCGTTATAAGTGTCTTTTTCACCAGCTCCGGTCCGTAAACAGAGCTTTTCAAAAAATCCATTGCTTTTATCTTCTTCGAAAACATACCGGAAAAAGCCACATAATCAACCAATCCTACCAGGAACAGGAACATAGGTCCCAATATTATGACAGATCCCAGACCCAGACCGTAATAAAAGAGGATCCCGACTCCGCAGATCACCAATGCGGATAATATCATTCCCACCTTATAGGCTAAGGGTACAAACGCCCAATAACACTTCAAAGCCGATCTTTTCATGCTCTGCCTCCCCCTATCTCACCAGCGAATTTTTCTTCATAACCGCTACACTGATCTTGAAAAGGTTTGCGGTCTCGGTCACTATGTCCATACCTGCCAGCTTGTCAAGGTCGTCGGCAAGACATATGCCCTCGAAACCGTAATTGGAGGTTGTAATGGTGTAAAGCACTTTTTTTGCTTCTTCTATATCCTTTGTCTCGCCCTTAACGGCAATATATTTTTCCTTAAGATCCTCTACAAAGCCTTTTTCAACGATCCGACCGTTCTCCATGATAATGGCATAGTCGGTAACACCTTCCATATCAGAAATATTGTGCGTGGAAAAGAAGACGCTCTTTCCTTCGCCGGAGTTCAGATAGTCCCTGATCAGCTCGCAAAGCTTGTCACGCATGAGAGGATCCAGAGGGGATGCGGGCTCATCCATGATCAACACATCCGTTTCCCTTGCCAGCACGCCCGCCAGCATGAGCTTGGTCTTTGTACCGTCGGAGAGGGCGCTGACCTTCTTCTTTCCGTCATATTGACTTCTTCCGAAGATAGCCAGGTCATAACACATTTTTCTGAACTTGTCCTCGCTGTATTTTTCAAAAAGAAGCTTTGAAAGCTCGCTGACCTGCTGAACGGACCAGCCGGGAAGATAATAGCTGTCTGTTCCCGTATAGCCTATTCTTTCCTTGATCTCCGGATTCTTTTCAACATCCATGGCACTGTATTTTCCGAAGTACTCGATCTCCCCCTTGAAATCAAGACGTATACCGGTAAGAAGGTTCAAAAGGGTGGTCTTGCCCGCACCGTTCTCCCCGATGAGAGCTGTGGCAAATCCCTTGGGGATGTCCAGTTCCGGTACATTCAATGAGAAGTTCTTATAATTCTTTACGATATTCCTTGCCTTAATTACACTGTTTTCCATAATTTCCTCCGCTTACTTTTTAATCATATTCTTCCATATCCAATAAAGTATTCAGTGTTTCCACCAATTCCTTTTTACCGAGCCCCGCGATCTTCGCGGCATCTATGGCTGCGGTCAGCGACTCTTCCACCTTTCGCATGTGCTGCTCCTTAAGCATCTCGCTGTCCTGAGCATTCACATAAAAGCCTTTTCCCTGAGATGCGGTGACCAGCCCTTCCATCTGAAGCTGTTCATAGGCCTTCATGGTGGTGATCACGCTGATCCTCAGGTCCCTTGCCAGCTCTCTTATAGAAGGAAGGTATTCCCCCTGTGCATATTTACCCGCAAGGATGTCGGCTCTGAAAGCATCTGCTATCTGTTTATAAATGGGTATTCCATTAGTCTGCGAAATCTTCAAGCTATAGCACCCCTTTCCTGCCCGGGATCCCCGTGCATAGTTTTTCTCGACTGTCGATGTAACTGTTTATGTGTTATATATACACCTAAAACAGTTCTGTGTCAACAGTATTTTTAAAAATAATTACTCCGGATCAGTCCCATAATTTTTTTGGTCCTAATCCAAAATTGGGACTATTATCCTATTTATTTTTCCTTTACTGAATGCTATACTACAAAACAGTTAGAGACCCTAAACCTAACTACCCCTCAGCGAGTATGAAAACCCCATTTCTACTCGCATTTTTTTTGCCATTTTTTCATCAGGCGAAAACCTTGTCACACAGCCCTTGTTAGGTGGTTTGGATGATCGATATGTTATACTTTAATGCAACCCTTGTTTATTTTAGTAAAAAATAAAGCAGTCGACCTCTCGACTGCTATTTCTTATTCCGCATTTATAATAGCTTTTATATATTCCTCTTCATGCCATTTATTGTTTTTCCTGTCCAAAAGTCCGTAATTTTCGCCCGGATTTCCGTAACTGCCGTTATCCCATATGATCGTAGGCATCTTTATGATGTTACCGGATCCGTCTCTTAGATTTCGTGCTGAAGATATGTAATACTCCACATACTTCATTCTGGCATCATAGTTTTTATCTACCGTATAAACACCCCATTCTCCCATATAGGCAGGAATGTTTTTACTTATGAGCTTATCGTTTATGTCCTTAAATACCCTGTCCACATCTCTTTTTACCGAAGCATCGAAGGATGTGATCTGTGCCGTGGCAAAATTATAGGGCGTATAAGCATGAACAGAGATCATGATCCGTCCTTCTATGCCCGAAGGATCCTTGGGAACCTTGATACGGTCAATAGAGTCCGGAGATGCATCATACCCGGGACAACCTATATATCTGTACAGATTATATGCCCCTTCCGCTGACCTTATGGTATAGACTGCCGCCTGATTGTACCTGTTGATATAATCCTGGGCACGCTGCGCATCCGCTGTCCAGGGATTCCATTCATTCGCCCCCGTAAGCCTGGGTTCGTTCAAAGTCTCAAAGATCAGATGATGATCGTAATCTCCGAATTCCTTGGCTATCTGTTCCCAGACAGAAACCAGATAGGCCATGGATGCTTCCTCATGCTCGGCATCGGGATAAACAAACATGCTTCCTCCGTCGTCATGATGAATGTTCAGGATCACAAAAAGCCCGTCTTCTATACAATAATCCACCACTTCCCGTACCCTTTTCATCCATTTTTCGCTTATCTTATAGGTAACGGTACATTCTCCCGAATCGATCCTTGTAACATGATCGTGCCAGGACACTGGTATCCTTACAGTCTTAAATCCGGCGGCGGCCACAGTATCTATCATTTTTTTGGTGGTCTTGACCTTTACTCCCTGCCATCCCGTTTCGTACTCCATCTCGTCCGACAGCCATTTACAGTCAATGGCATCAAGGGTATTTCCCAGATTCCAGCCCGTCCCCATGAGCTCCAGCATCTCTCTCCAGTCGGGTATATCGGAAGGATCGATCTTTTCCGGAACTGCCGTTGCAACGGGCGTGGCGGAAGGAGTGATCCCGGGTGTAACATCCGGGGTAACAGTAACCGCCGTTGTGGGTGTAGGAGTAGCAGTTATGATGATCACATTTTTTTCAGTTTCTTTATTTGAACAGCCTGCAAGCATACATATTGCCAGCACCGCTAAACAAAGCATTTTTTTTGGTTTCATAATTTCTCCGGACAAACAACGATCTGTTTTTGTCTTTTTCTCATAGAATATAGTTAGTCATATATTATATCATAATTTCTTTCACAAAAAAACATCTTGACAAAGTTTTATCAAGAGTTTAGAATGCGATCAGAAAGTTTGCCTATGGCAACTTATTATAACTTAACATTGATTCTTCGGGGAGGGACGAAATTTCCCTACCGGCGGTAAAAGTCCGCGAGCCTTAGAGGGCATGATCCGGTGTAATTCCGGAACCGACAGTACAGTCTGGATGTGAGAAGAAAGAGTTTGCCTTTTTTACGAAGAATCGGTTGGACGTTTTTTTCGTCAGAAAGGATTTTTTTATGAAAGCATTTTTTTCAAGTACCCGTATGATGTGCACAGGTGCTATGCTGGCAGCAATTGCTGCGGTTCTTATGTTCCTGGATTTCCCTTTACCCTTCCTGCCTTCTTTCTACAAGATCGACTTCAGTGAACTTCCCGTTCTCCTGGGAGCTTTCTCCATGGGACCTGTGGCAGGCGTTATAATCGAAGCCTTTAAGATCGTTGTTAAGTTCCTCATTAAGGGCTCAAGTACCGCAGGTATCGGCGAACTTGCAAATTTCCTCATGGGAGTTGCTTTCGTTCTTCCCGCATCCATCCCCTACTGCCTTAAGAAAACCAGAAAGCGCGCTGTCATCGGTCTTATCGCAGGTTCCGTATGCTGCACCGTAGCAGGCTGTCTCCTTAATGCATATGTTCTTCTTCCCGCCTATGCCAACGCCTTCGGCGGAATGGATACCATCATTGGCCTGGGAACCAAGGTAAACAAGAACATTACCGGTCTCGGCAGCTTCATCCTTTTTGCAACCGCACCTTTAAATATCATTAAGTGCACCATAGTTTCAGTTATAACAGTTTTGGTTTACAAGCCCTTAAGCAGGTTCATGAAGAACGGCCTGCAATAAGTCTTCTTTCTTATGAATTATACTTACATCTTAAAGCTGAAAAACGGCAATTATTATTGCGGATGGACCAATGATATCGAAAAACGTCTTGCGGCCCATCAGGCAGGAACCGCCAGCAAATGCACCCGATCCCAGCGTCCTGTGGAGCTGGTCTGGCTTAAGACCTCGGAAACAAAAGAAGAGGCCATGAGCCTGGAATGGCACATAAAACAGCTTTCCCGATCCGAAAAGGAAAAGCTGGTGGCGGAATATAAAAAAAGCAAAGATGAAACAGAAAAACCCGAAGGAGAATAATTCCTTCGGGTTTCTTTTATCTCAGATATACTTCAGGCTCATTAAGGAAAATATCCGTGATACCCGCAGCTTCAAGGGAAGCTATGTCAAGCCTTGTACCTGTGGGCTTTTCCGGATAAAGATGCTTTAGGAACCATGCTCTAACGGTCATGCCTTCCAGTTCCTCTTTACTTAAGTCCATGGCTCTTGCATAGGGGTGAAGTGCATTGGATCCCACTCCCGCCTTATGTATCCTCATACAGTCCGATACTCTGTCTGCCAGCATTCCTATGTCCGCCTCCGGCAAAAGTTCTCTTATTATAGGAAGAGAAAGGGCTGAAAAAGATGACCATACTATCTGCTCCGTAAGTCCTCTTTCCTTAACCAGCTCCACTATGCTCTTTTCTATTCCGATATAAGGATATACACTTGTCTTTAACTCAATGTTAAGCTTAAGTCCTTTTCTCATATAAGGTCCCAAAAGGTCCAGGACCTCATTTATTGTAGGGATCTTCTCTGTCTCACCGTTCACGGAGCCTATCTTAAGTTTCTGTATCTCTTTAAGAGTATAATCTCTTACAAAACCTGTGCCATCCGTGGTCCTGTCCACTCTTTCATCATGTATGACCACCATGTGACCGTCAGCCGTAAACTGGATATCCAGTTCGATCCCTTCAAGTCCCGGGATCTCAGCCGCCTTTTTAAAAGCTGTCAATGTGTTTTCGGGATACATCTGACTGCATCCTCTGTGTGCCCATATCTTCATTTATCTGCCTCCTATAACCTGTATTTTAAACATATGCGCTCCAGCTTTCCTCCGATGGGTTTCTTAAGGATCATCAGATAAAAAACATTGGAGATCACGTATATAGCGGTAAAGGGTATGGCCGTGACCAGAGCCCCCACATACAGGTTCCAATCCATTGTCTTATTATACCAGAGCACTGTCCATACATCCATTACGAAAGAGAAAAATATACCTGAAAAAATTCCGTATACCGCCAGAGGTATCCGGCCCTTTTTAAGCACCTCTCCCATAAATCCGGCCACCAGTCCGATCATTCCCCAGGCCAGCATCTGAAAAGGCGTCCAGGGTCCCTGGCCGAAATAAAAGTTAGATATCACCGCTGCCATAGCCCCCACGAGAAAGCCTGCCTCGCCGCCAAGATATATGCCTGTAATAACGGTAAGCGCCACCACGGGCTTAAAGTAGGGCACAAACCGCCCCGTAACCGTGAGCGCCACCATGATGGCCACAATAGCCATACGCCCCGTGCCTGTCCTTCTTTTCTCGAAACCGGCTACGAAAAGCAGCACGGAAAGCAGGGCCACCACCAGTGAGATAAAGGCATATGACCTGTCGTCGAATACAAATACACCCACCACCACCGCAGCAGGTATGAGCACGAAGGGTATGAGTATCCTTATTATGTTTCTTATCCTGTTATTCTTTATGACCACCATTAAGCTTAATGATCTCCTCGACCTCACGCACTCTGAGAAGCCCGTCGTAAAAGCCCCTTGTCATGCGGTTTACAGCTGTTGTATAGAAATTGTTTGCTGTGAAAAATTCCCGGGTTTCTCCCTCGGAAGTTACCTCACCCCTAAAGACAAGGGCACATCTGTCTGCCACCGCCGCGGCAAATTCCACATCGTGGGTCACGAACAGTATTGTAAGTCCCCGTTTTTTTAGTTCCCTTAAGACACCCGCGATCTCCTTCTTTGCATAGGCATCCAGCCCCTTAGTGGGCTCGTCCATAAGAAGCAGTCGGGGCTTTGCGGAAAGCACCTTTGCAAGTCCCAAAAGCTGTTGTTCTCCTCCCGACAGATCGTAGGGGTGTCTGTCTTCCAGCGGGGAAAGATCAAAGGGCAGCATTTCAGGTCTGAACTCAACCTCCTTAAGTTCTTCCTTCACCGTATCAAAAATAAACAATGTCCGAACGTCCTGTGGCAGCATGGCCACACATTCTCTGTATAAGGAACCTCCCTTATGGTCTTTGATCTTTTTACCGAAGACTTCTATTTTTCCCGAATTTTCTTTCAAAATTCCGGAGGCCAGTCCCAGGGTAGTGGATTTTCCGGAGCCGTTTCCTCCCAGAAGACAGAATATCTCTCCTTCCCTGACTTCAAAACTCATATTCCGTATAACATCCGTTCCCCTGTTGTCATATCTGAATCCCACGTTCTTAAAACGAAGGGCTGATTCGTTTTTTCTGTTTCTTGATTTAACGGGAAGGGATCTTATCTCATTAACGCAATGATCCTCTATGAACCGCCTTCCTTCGCACACGTCCAAAGGACATTCTCCTTTAAGAGAAAGTCCTGAAAACAGTCTTACCGCCGCAGGCATGCCCACCAGCATCTTTGGATCCTTTGAAAGGCCTGCCACAGTCTTCCTTACATCCCCATAGGCCGTGACCCTCCCGTCTTCAAGTGCCATAAGCTTGTTTGCCACAGGTATCACGTTTTCCAGCCTGTGCTCGGTAATGATCACAGTAAGGGCCGTTTCCCTGTTAAGCTTTGCCACCGTAGCTATAAAATCAGCTGCCGCTATGGGATCCAGCTGGGCTGTCGGCTCGTCCAAAAGCAGGACCTCGGGCTGCATCACCATTACAGCTGCCAGGTTAAGGAGTTGCTTTTGTCCTCCCGAAAGCTCATTTACATTCTTTTCAAACCAGCTCTCTATCCCGAAATAACTTGCCATCTCCGAAACGCGCCGCCTGATGGCATCATTTTCTACTCCCAGATTTTCCAGTCCGAAAGCCAGTTCATGCCACACCTTGTCGGTCACGATCTGATGCTCCGGATCCTGCATTACAAAGCCGATCCTCTCCGCACTTTCCCGGGTGTTCATGTCCTCAATATTTTTAAAGCTATAGCCGTCTTTCTTCCCATCTTTAAAATAGCCAAAAAAGATACGTCCCTTTTGGTCTCCCACCGGGGCGATCTCTTTTTTCAGCAGTCTCAGAAGCGTGGATTTACCTGAACCCGTTGCACCGCAAACCGCCACCAGATCTCCTCTTGAAACCGAAAAGGATACATTCTTTAAAGCCGGTGTCTTTCCCAAAGCATATGTGAAATTAAGATCTTCTACCTTAATGATGTCCATTTTTTTCTTCCTTTTCCCTACCTGAACCTGATCCTCCGGTGAACTGCCACAGCGGCAGAAGTACCAAAACCGTATAGCATGCATATGCACCCGCGGCAGATCCGGTCATTAACTCTCCCTTGATATCGGGATAAAATCCAAAATCCAAAACACCCATGGCTTTGCTTACAATGACCACGCAGGTCAGGGCAAGGATCAATATCAGCATTCCCAGATCCCAAAGTGAAAAAATGTATCTGGAATAAAAGCTTCTTTTCCCCGATCCGTAACCACGGGCTTCCATACTGTCCACCGTGATGATACCGTTTTCCAGGCTCCATCCCGCAAGGCATATAAAGCCTTTGATCCCGCCTTTTACCGAATCCCAAAGATTGTCTTCCTTCCAGAGTCCCAGGGCTTTTCTGGAGGCCTTGATCTTTCTTGCCTGAGTTGCAAAAAGAGGGATATATCTTAAACTCATGGATAACATAAGGGAAAATTTGGGAGATACTTTACCGAAAACATAGAGAAGCCTGTCTCCCGTCATAAACATTGAAAAACTTCTGAACCAATATATGACCGAGACCACCATGGTTGCCGAAGTAAAGCCGTAAAGAAGCGCTTCCAGGGTTATGGGGTTATCGTTTATCAAAAAAAGCACTGTGGCTCCGTTATGATGAAACAGGGGATTAAGCAATGCGAGAAGCAAAAAGAGGCCTATAAAAAGGCCTGAAGATCTGTCTTTTCTCCCTCTTGTCCGGGATCCGAAACAGATCAACGCACCAAAAAGAGAGATTCCCAGGATCACAGGATTCATGATGAACATGGCAAGACCTGCAACCGCCAGGAAATAAATGAATATCACTATTGGATTGTAATCCGAAAATGCCGGCATTGTCTGTTCCTTCCCGTGTCTTAAGAAACTGTTACAGATCTCTTCCGAGATCGCACGTATAATGCCATTCTATCACATCTCCGTCCTTAAGTATATAATCGCCGCAGCCACATGAAGGTGCAACTCCGTTTACATGATAGATCCAGCCCGAAAGTTCTCCGAACTGCTGTTCATATAAATAATTAATGCCCGCAATATAGATCATACCGTGAGCATTTGAAGAGGAGCCTCTGTTTTCTGCCTGAATGCCGTATTCCTTTACAGCCTCTATCAGAATATCATATACCGTATCGCCCTCTTCTATCTCATAGGAAGTGACCGGCATTATCTCACCGTCTTTGGGTATCCGTTCAGGATCAGCCTTTCCTATAAGAGTATCGCATCTTATGGTCATGGTGACACTGCCTATGGCATTTTCCTTTTGTACCCGGGACTTTACATAATAATCACTTTTCGAACTGAATTCCGTAAAGTGTACAATAAGCCCCAGGATCACACAAACTGCGGCAATAAAGATAAAATTCTTTTTGTTTTTTCTTCCCTTTAATAATAAAACAAGGCTGAGGATCAGACCCGACAGGATCAGCCCCGCATATATAAAAAGTTTTATGTTGATATCGGAAGTCTTTTTGTTTATTTCCCGGGGTTCTGTCTCACCCACGGCCTTATAAGGGTTTACGGGCAGAGTCTCTTGATCCTTATGGTCCTTCTCTTCTTCCCGTTCACTGTTTTGTTCTTTTTCAATACCTTCTTTAAAATTGTCATTTTCCCTTTCACAACCACCTGTCTCATAAAAGATATAGAAAGATCCTTCTCCCCGATCGTATCTCTTAAGTGCCACCAGGGCCATTAGCGCCTGATAGGTAGCCGAATCATTTTCTTTACCCCCGTAAATGTGTGCCCATGCCCCATTAGAGCACCTGTATCTTAAAAGCCCCTGAAGACCTGTATTTCCGTTTTTAATAAATCTTTCATCCCCTAAGGGATCAATGTCCAGAGCTGTAAGTGCGATTATCACCTGGGCCGTACTCTCCGGATTTGGCTGACCGAATCCGGTAAAATCTCCGTTTTCCGTCTGCTTCTCCGATAATATGACCAGCGCTTTGTCTATGGCCTCCTGTACCTCTTTTTCTTCTCTGTAAGGTGCCAGAGCCTGAAGAGCCATGGCAGTAACATCCGTATCGGATGCTTCTCCCATTATTGCCCAGCCTCCGTCTTCCTTTCTTTCGGAAAGTATCTCACGGATCATGCTGTCAGTTTCAATATCTGTTGCTTTAGCTCCGTTATTTACCAGGTGAAGACCGAAGATCCAACTCATGATACCCATTTTTCCTGTGGAATCATTTATTGTTTCCTCTATAAAACTGTCATCCCCTGCCCCGCAGGCTATCATGGCCAGCGCTATCCTCTGTCTGGCCGTTGCCCCGGGAATGTTGTTGCTTAAGGTATATTCCTTAAGACTTTTTGCAAAATTTAAAGTTTCTGTAGCAGTTTTATTCTGTATAAGAGAAATAAAATACCATTCCGAACCGGTACCTGCAGTTTCTTCCAGCTGCTTTTCCCAATCCTCAAAAGATCTGCATTTTCCTTCTTCAGTCTTATATGCAACAATACCGTCGATAAGATCATTGATCTCACCGACGGTTGCTGCTTCTGCTTTTAAAGGCATGATCCCGGTCATTAAGATAATGACCGCCATGATCCCCCATATAATTTTCAGAAACTTATTTTTCATATTCCCTTTTACCATAGTAAAAGCTTACTAAAACGCCGCCTATCACGGTCATTAAGAGAAATCCCACGAACATCGGAGTATCATATCCTGTCTTGGGTGTGATATCCTCGCCGTCAGATGTAACAATGCATATGGGAGCAACCAGTGTCTCCTTGTCGGAAACAGCACTGATCACATGTCTGCCGCTATCAGCCACCTTAAAGGTTACCTTACCGTTGGCATCTGTCTTGTAGCTTGTAGCCTTGCCGTCAACAGTAACGGTTGCACCGGCTATAGCCACGGTAACAGGATTCCAATTGGCATCATAGCCTGCTCCGGAAAGGGTGAGTGTGATGTTTTTTCCGGTATTTCCCGTAACAGTGTTTACATCAAAGAAGGAATACTTGTCGGAAAAAGCTGTGGTATCGGTGTAGACAAAAGCATTTACATAGTCGCCGTTCTTAACGGGATCGGTAAGTCCCATAGCAGAAACGTTGTTTACGTAGTAGCCGTAACTTCCGCCGTTCTCAACTCCCCAAAGCTTTGTAAGAGAGAGTCCCCATTGAGACTGTGCAGAAGCGTAGCCTGTTTTTGCTCCGCCTGTATACTTTGCTTCATGTGCAAGATAAAGAGCATCGTTAATAGTAAGAGACCCATCCCCATCAATATCTGCCACCTTAACCGGCTCCTGAGCCAGTTTCACATCGCCGTTAACGATCGAAACATAAACCGTTACATCCGCGGGCTTGGGGGAAATGAGCATTCCTCCCGCCTTTACGGAAGCAGGGCTTACTGCAGCGACCAACAGAAATGCGGCAAGTAATGATGCGAATACTTTTTTCATTCTATTGCTCTCCTTTAGGAATATTTTTTTCAGCCTGCTTTCGAACCTTCGCCTCGGTTCTCCGCTTTTTCGCCCTAATCCTTTTTTCGGTATTAAGGCGTATCCGGTAGTCATTTCTGACTTCCTTTATTCCCGCAGCTTCCAGAGCTCTGGGCCACGGTCCCAGAAAAGCCTTTATGGCGCAGACTTCTTCGTCACTGAAATCCGATCTCTTTGGAAATCGATCTTCTCCCGCCTCTTCAAGTCTTTTCTTTTGGTCGATGAGCAGCTGAATACTCATCTCTTTTGTATACTTTCCCATGATCCATCCTTATATAAGAAAAGCGTTTTGCTTCCTTTCGGATAACAAAACGCAACAGTTCCCACGCAAAACAAACCAAGTGCGGTCATCTTCTAAGAAAGCTTAAAAAAACTTCTCTTAAAAGACCGCCCTTGCGGCGATCAAACGGTTGCATTCTTCTTACCCAAAAATGTTCACCTGACTTGTTTTAAAAGTCAAGCGATAACCTTGCATGCCCGGCAGGTATTCCGACTTAGGGAAACTAGTACAGCGGTTTTAAAATAAATGGACTAATGCGCAGAATGTTTGCTCGAATGCTCGTGCATGAAAACGCAGGTGTAGCGGGCTACTCCGAGGCTTTCATGTACGGGCATTCGGGTAAACAGGCAAGCATTGGGTCCAGTTATTTAATAACCGATGTACTAGTTCCAAATACGGTAATGGTGGTTGCGACGGACTCTCACCGAACTTCCCCCTTATCCGGATCACTCCGGAACCGAGCTTGCATGATATTCAGTTTATCAATTAATTTATAACACAGTAAAGCTGTGAAATCAAGCAAAAGCAGTACTTAAATATTTAAAAGATCACTGTATGCCTTAAGAGCTCCTTCAGTTTCATGAGCAAGTACTTTCTTTGCCAATACCTTACCCAGCTGAACGCCCTCCTGGTCAAAGCTGTTAACGTTCCAGATAAAGCCCTGGAACATTACTTTGTTCTCAAAGTGAGCAAGAATAGCTCCAAGTGCTTCGGGAGTGAGCTGCTTTCCTATGATAATGCTTGAAGGACGATTTCCTTCAAAGTTCTTGTTAAGATCTTCATTCTGCTTACCGCAGGCAAAGGCCATGATCTGAGCCGCAACATTTGCGCAGAGCTTCTGCTGGCTGGTGCTGCCCTGGATCACAACATCCGTATCCATCTGATTGTTCTTGAATGCGATAAACTGCATGGGGATAGCATTTGTGCCCTGGTGAAGAAGCTGATAGAAGGAATGCTGTCCGTTGGTTCCGGGCTCTCCGAAGATCACGGGGCCTGTAACATAATTTATCTTTTTGCCGAAACGGTTAACGCTCTTTCCGTTGGATTCCATATCCAGCTGCTGGAGATGAGCAGGAAAACGGCTCATTGCCTGGGAATAGGGAAGAACGGCTGTGGAAGGATAACCGAGGATATTTCTCTCATATACACCGATCAAAGCATCCAGCATAGCAGGATTCTTCATTATATCCTTATTTGTGGCATTCTTATCCTCTGCTGCCGCACCATTAAGGAAACGTGCAAAGATCTCGGGTCCGAAGGCCAGTGAAAGCACTGCCCCGCCCACAGCTGAAGTAGAAGAGTAACGTCCGCCGATAAAATCATCCATAAAGAAAGCTGCCAGGTAATCCGCGCTCTTCGCAAGAGGAGATGTTTCACTGGTAACAGCTATCATATGCTTAGATGCATCCAGTCCTTCCTTCTTTAAAGCATCCTTTACAAAAGACTCATTGGTAAGAGTCTCAAGAGTAGTACCTGATTTAGAAACAAGGATGAAGATAGAGTGAGCCACATCCACACCGTTTAAGACTGCAGCAGCATCATCCGGATCCACATTGGAAATAAATCTTGCTTCCATCTTGAAACAGCCGTTCTTCTTTGCCCAGTTTTCAAGAGCAAGATACATGGCTCTGGGGCCCAGATCGCTGCCACCGATACCTATCTGTACGGCTGTGGTGAACTTTTCGCCCTTTTCGTTTACGATCTTTCCCGCATGAACTGCATTTGCAAACTCTGCGATCTTTTTCTGCTGTTCCTCATAAAAGCTTCTCTTATCTACATTTCCGTCAAGAACCGCCTTGCCCAGCTGTCCTCTGGTCATATGATGAAGAACCATTCTCTTTTCTCCGGTATTTATAACCTCTCCGTTAAAAAGTGCTTCATACTTTTCGGAAAGCTGTGCCTCATCGGCCAGATCCTGTAATGCTTTTAAAGTATCATCATTTACCTGTTTAGCGGCATAATTATAAGAAAGTCCGCTTGACATGGGCACTGCATATTTTGCCACACGTGCTGCTCCTTCTTCTCCTGCCAAGACTTCTCTTAAGTCGGTCTTTTCGACCTTTTCCAGTTCCTTTACACTCTTTAATTCATCAAAATTATTCCATAAGATCATGATCTTTGTCCTAACCTTTCTAAAATCTTATTTCCTGAGTCAGTATACTCGAAAATTCTCGAAAAGTAAACAAATCTCCCAATAAAGTAATAAAAAAAGGAGTTCCCCATGGGAACTCCCTTTCTTCCCGGCATTATCCGGCAATGGCAACATATTTCTTTTCCTTGACCTCTTTCTTAGGATCTTTCTTAGGAATTGTAAGCTTCAGGATACCGTGCTTGAACTCTGCCTGAATGTCTTCCTCTGTAAGATTTTCTCCTACATAGAAACTCCTGCAGCAGGATCCAACATAACGTTCACGTCTGATGTACTTACCGGTCTTCTTTTCTTTCTCATCCTCATCCAGACCCTTGACCGCATTAATGGTCATGTAGCCATTCTCAAGAGAGATCTGGATCTCTTCTTTCTTAAATCCCGGAAGATCCATCTCAAGTTCGTAAGCGTCATCCATTTCCTTAACATCTGTCTTCATTATGTGGTCGGCATTCTTACCGTAAAGTTTCTTTTCAGTGTTCTTGAATTCCTTATCATCCACATAAGGGAAGAAGTTAAAGAAGTCATCAAATAAATCGTTACCAAATACTGTGGGCATAAACATAAGTCATTCCTCCTTCATCATGCGGTACATGTTCTTCATGTATCGGAACCTGTGTTTATAATTTCACTTGGGAGATTTTTTATTCATCTCCTTTGTTCTGACTACGTTATACCACGATTATTAGCACTCGTCAATAGTGAGTGCTAATAATTTTTCTAAAATAATTATAAACTCCCCGAAAGCCTTTGTTTTCCGCGCAACGAAAGAAGGCACCCGGCCATAGGCCAAGTGCCTTCCTTCGATAATAAAAGGAAAATTCTTTAAAAAGACAAAAAGTTGTAAGCGTTTTAAACAGTGAACTTTGATATGGCGGCGTTAAGTTTTTCCGCGTCCTCATTAAGTTCCATAGCCTTGGAGGAAAGCTGGGCAATGATCTCGGCCTGCTGTGTAAGCGTAGCCGTAACCTCTTCACCGGAGGCTGCCACCTCTTCGGATACTGTTGAAATGTTCTGCAGTGAATTCTGAACATCATTCTTCTCCGAATCCACCTGCTGGAGCATTGTAAGTGTTTCACGTATATCCTTAACAAGAGTTTCCACACTCTCATTGATCTGCGCAAATACCTTGACCGTTTCCTCAAGAGACTGAGCCTGCTCAAGTATCATCTTTTCGGTCTTGCTTGCGCTTTCCGAGGTCTTCTTGGTGGTTTCCTCTATAATGGCAGCGAAACGGTTGATGTTATTACCTGACTCCATTGACTGGTCAGCCAGCTTACGGATCTCATCCGCAACAACAGAGAAGCCTCTTCCTGCATCCCCCGCACGGGCTGCTTCAATGGAAGCATTAAGTGAAAGAAGGTTTGTCTCTTCTGCTATATCACTGATAACATTAACGAAGTTCTGTATTTCGAGGGAGTTCTTTTCAACTTCCTTAATATCCGTAAGAAGTTCCTGAGTGATCTTTACCGTCACTCCGGACTGTTTGTTCAGAGCATCCATAATGGATCTTCCCTGGCCTACGGCACCGATAACATCGTCTGCCGCATTACCCATAAGATTTGTTCTGTTGGCAACCTCTGCTATGTTCTCTGAGAAGCTGGTCATCAGTCTATTGCTCTTTTCGGTATTTGCAGCCTGATCCATGATACCCTTGGCCACTTCTTCCATAACCTTAGTGGTGTTGTGAGCGGCGTCACTGATGCTGATGGAGTCTACGGATACATCGTTTGAAAGTCCGGATACCTTGTGGCTGAAATCCTTCATGTCCACAAGTACTTCTCTTATACCTGTGATCATGGTGTTAAGACTCCTGGTAAGATCTGCAAATTCATCTTTTCTCCTGGTCTTGAATTCCTTTGTAAGGTCACCCTGTGCTGCCTTGCCGAGGCCTGCGGACATCTTGTTCATAGCCTTGGAGATACCTGTGGAGATAAAGTAACCTATGCCAAGAGCTATCACAACCGCAGCAATTACCAGAAGGAAGGTGATGGTTCTGATGGATTTCACCTGACTTGTGGCATTTGCTTCGGGGATCAAAGCGTAAATGATCATTCCCGTTTTTCCCACAGGTGCCGCAAGTATCATATACTGCTTTCCATTATATTTAACATCTGCGGAATAAGAATCTTCGATAGCCTGAAGGTCCTGATAGAAACCTTCGTTGCATACGTAGGCTTCGCCTTCCCCGAACTCTGTAACTGTTTCTGTGCCGCATGCCATGGCCACTTCACGTCCGTCCCTGGAAATGACTCCCACATAACTGTTTTCACCGAAGTTCATGTTTTTAAGCATTTCTTCCACTACTTCGGTCTTCATATCGAATATAAGATAATTGTCGCCTCTGGTCATTCTCTGGATATAAGCAAAGGCATATTTGGTCTTATCGCAATTTGTGCCCTCATCTATAAAAGAATGATATCCGAACCAGCTGTTTCTGAGCGCCGGATTATCGATAAAGAACTGACCTTCGGGACTGTTCTTGAATCCCTTATGCTGATCTCCCGCTTCCAGTTTAAAGGAGAAGGAAGACATAGCCGTTCCCATATCGGGTATAACCGTATATGAATACAGATTATCGTTGGTGGAAAGGATATTGGAAAGTTCCTTTTTTGCGGCCTGCAGCTGTGTAGCAAATCCTGCGGCCGTCTTATCTTTGTAATACATGGAATAAAAAGTGGCCGTTTCCGAAGAAAGCACCAGTTCCAGGGCTTTATTTGAAATAGAACTGCATATCAGTTCAAAATAATCACTCTCGGCCGAAACCGTAGACTGAGCTGTTTCCTTGTAAGTGGAGATTATACTGTCGGAAGCGACACGATAGGACACGACTCCCAGAATAACCGTTAAGACAACCGGCACCATAAATGCCAGTGACAGAGTACGCAAAAGACTTGTCTTTCTGACTTTACCCGAAATAACTAATTTCTTAGGTTTTATCTTCTTAAATTCAAGCTTCTTCATAGGTGTAAACCCCCTTTTCAGAATCTGATTTCCCATATATATAATTTATATCACAAAAGTGCCTAATACTCTACTCATTTTATGCCTAGTTTTGATCATATTGTCCCTCGTTAACAGATTAGTCTGTCGCAGTAAATTCAAGGCCTTCGTCATGCGAAGTTCCTTAATATTGTCTCGTTTTACCACATAATTTCCGATACGTAAAAAAGTCTCCTGCGAAAAGGCAAGAGACTTTTTGATATGTTTTTCTATTTCTTTTTGGATGCAACAAATTCAGAGTAACTCATTCCCGTATATTTTTTAAAACATTTTCCGAAATAGGCCGTATCCGGAATACCGACTTCCGCAGAGGTACAGAACATCTTATAGTTTTCTCCCGCAAGACATATGGCTCTTTCCATCCTGCACTCAGTAAGATATTCTATAAAATTCTTTCCCGTTTCCTGCTTAAACCGGCGGCTCAGATAGCTGGAGCTAAAGCCGAACTGCTGGGCTACGGAAGTCAGATTTAATCTGGAGTCCGTGTAATTCTTTTCTATATAATCCCTGATCCTGTCGATCGTGCTCACATCCATGTCCGGCTCATCCGTGCCCTGAAGATCTGTATGCCCGGACTCAGCCCTCTTTTTATCCAGCTTTTCCTTAAGTTTTGAAAGTGTGGTGGTAAACTCGGTCCTGACTATGGGCTTAAGCATATATTCGAACACCGGAAGGCTCACACACCTTCGGGCATATTCAAAATCGTCCATGGCAGTCATTATGATGATAGCAAGATCCGGATATCTTTTGGACGCCACTTCGGTAAAATCTATACCGTTCATAAAGGGCATGGAAATGTCAACAATGGCTATATCGGGTTTTATATCGTCAATAATGTTGATGGCTTCTATTCCGCTGCCTGCTTCTCCCACTACTTTCATGCCGAGACTCTCCCAGTCGACCGATACCTTCATCAGGTTTCTTGCCGACATCTCGTCATCAATGATCATAACCCTGTACATTTTTTCACTCCTCATTTTTTATATTAAGCTTAAGTACGATCTCAGTATATTCGCCTTCCTCGCTGATGATCCGGATAGCATCATCAGCCTTGCAATAATACCTGATCCTTCTTATGGTCCCCTTTAGACCAAAGCCCGAAAGAGCTTCCTCTTCCTCGTTTTCTTCCCCATTTTCCCCATCAAGTATATTTTTGATCTGTTCTTCCGACATGCCTACGCCGGTATCATGAACCCTGACCTCAAGGTTATTGCCCTCTCTTTTGGCGGATATCTTTATGAGTCCGGGTTCTCCCTTAACTCTGATACCGTGATAGATACTGTTTTCCACCAGAGGCTGTAATATAAGTTTGGGGATCATTATCTCCAAAACACTTTCATCTATATCATATTCATCATTGATATTCTCTCCGTACCTTAATTTTTGTATGGAAAGATAATCTCTGATTATCTGGATCTCTCTTTTTAAAGGTATCTCCCTGTCTCCTTTGCTCAAAAAGTTCCTGTAAAAGCTTCCAAGGGTTTCAAGCGCCGAGTAGACCTTGTCAGCACCTGCTTCGCAGGCCATGTAACTGATGGTTTCCAGGGAATTGTACAGAAAATGAGGCTTGATCTGTTCCTGAAGTACCCTCATCTCTACCCTCTGAACCATCTTTTCCTTATCTATCAGCCTGTTCAAAACCTCCTGAAGATATTCGTTCATGCTGTTATATGAATCCGCCAGCTGTCCGATCTCATTATCCGGCATCTTCACATTTATTTTTTTTAACCAGCCCGACCTTTTTGTATCCTCCATGGCTTCCGTCAGTTGCAAGATAGGCTTGTTTATGTCTCTGGCTATGAAGGAAGCGATCATTATCACCGCCAGCACAAAAGCCGCCGCCAGCAGCAGAAGCACCAGTAAAATGACGATCGGCACATTTGATCTGGTGGGTGTGACTCTGCACATGATTATTATCGGCAGGCCTTCCGGTCTGTAGCCCGATACCATGTGATGCTTTCCGTCTCCGTTTTTCCTGTGGACTATATGGTCGGAGGAATACTCCCTGGTATAGCACTCCGCCAGCTCCCTGTCCCCCGCCAGAAAGGTTCCCTTTTCGGATACCACGCAGACATAGGCATTCTCCACGTCGCCGATGGCCGTGCGCAGCATCAGCGTGGAAATGTTCATGAGAAGTATGCCGGTGCGTTTTTGGGTATATATGTCATAGACCGCTCTTGCTATGGTGATCATCTGATCCCCGTTCTGCCTGAACACCGCGTAATTACCGTTCATCCTGACGATGGCGCCGCCCCGTTTGTCATAGATCTCGTCCTTCCACAGATTCAGCTCCATGGTCTCGGTATCTATGTTGTACAATCCCTTTCCCGTACTCATATATTCCCCGTCGTTCCGGAAAAGAAACACGGAATCCACGCTGTCGCAGGCCAGTAGGATATCCATTACCCCATAGATGGCATCATTTTTAAGTCCCGCATCCACGGTATTCGCTCTCATATACTTCATGACGTCTTCATTTATCATCACCAGTCTGGAAATATCCTTGTAGTTTTCGATATTTCCGTTAATGGTGGCGGTAAGACCGTTTATAAGAGTTTCGGCGTCTCTGGCGGAATATTCCTTTCGGGCATTTAATGTGACCGCCACTATGGCAATGAGAAAGGTCAGAGCCAGGAGAACAAAGATCGTTACTATAATACTCCAAAGGCGCACAACAAGAGAATTGTGTGCGCCTGTACCGTTAAGTTTATTCAGTAATCTTTGAACCCGCTTCATAGACTTGCTCCCCAAAACACTCTTCCTAAGAGCATTCTATCACAAGTTGCAAAAAATTAAAAGCATCAGCCTTTAATAGCTCCCGCCATAAAACTGGACTGTATCTTCTTGCTGAGGAAAACATAGACCAGAAGGGTGGGGAAGGTGGCGATCACAAGTGCCGCTCCTACAGGCCCCCAGTCGGTGGTATGGGTTCCGAAAAGCTCATTGATACCGGCAGGAAGGGTTTTAAACTGCGTCCTTGAATTGAAGATGGTTGCAAACATCAGCTCGTTCCAGCACTGCAGGAAGGTGTAGATCCCTACCGTGGAAAGGGCCGGTGTCATCAGGGGAACAATGATCTTAAAGAAAGTTCCCCAGGTCCCGCAGCCGTCGATCCTTGCCGCTTCATCCAGTTCGATGGGAATATCATCCATAAAGCCCATGCAGATCAGAATAGCCATGGCCAGTGAAAATGCGGCATAGGGAATGATCAATGCCTGATAGCTGTTAAGCATATGTACCTTTTTAAGGCTCATGTACACAGGGAGGATGGCAGAATGAATGGGGATCGTGAGTCCCAGCATGAAGAATTTGTTCATGAGCTTCCTGCCCTTCCATACGATCCTTGACATTGCATAGGTAGCCATGACAGCCGCAATAAGTGTGAGTATTATGGCCGCAACGGAAATGATGATACTGTTGGTGAAATACAGTCCCATCTTGCCGCCGCTCATGGCTCTGGAATAGTTCTCCCACAGCCAGTTTTTGGGAAGTCCGGCTATATTGTCACCGAAGATCTCGTCATTGTTCTTCAAGGAGAAGGTAAACATCCAGTAAATGGGAAAAACGTTTATTATGGTCCATATGGCAAGCAGAGTATAAACCAGAGGTTTTATGAACTTATTCGTCTTTTTGATGGTATAAACCTTTGTCTCGCTCATCTCAATCCTCCTTTCTGAATGCCGCACCTATAAGAAGCGCAAAGGCAAAGCACAGTATGATAAGCATTACGGCTATGGTACTTCCCATTCCGTAACGGTTTCTAAGGAACATCATACTGATCATGAGAGTACTGGGCACCTCCGTGGAATGAAGAGGTCCGCCGTTGGTGAGGACATATATAAGGTCGAAGGATTTAAGTGATCCGGTGACTGCAAAGATTATGCTTATCTTAATTATAGGCTTGATATAGGGAAGGACTATGTATCTGTTAACCTGTCCGGAGGAAGCTCCGTCCAGCATGGCAGCTTCGCGAAGATCGATGGGAACTCCCTTTACTCCCGCATACATAAGGAGCATATGATAACCTACATACTGCCAAAGTGTGGGAACAAACACCGCACCGAGAGCTATCTTGATATTTCCCAGCCACAAAACATCCTTGGTGTCTCCTGTCCATCTCATGATATTGTCTTCCAGGTTAAGAGCCCTTAACAAGGAATTCAAAAGGCCGTAATCGGGATTGTATATTTTTAACCACAGCTGACCTATAACCACCGTAGAGATCAGAACAGGAGCAAAGAACACCGAAAGGAACAGTCTTTCGCCCTTTATGCCTTTTCCCAGGGCCAGGGCCAGAGCCAGAGAAAGAGGCAGCTGTAAGAAAACCGACAAAACAGCAAGCAGCAGCGAATTTCTCAAGGCAAGAAGGAAATTGATATCTATACTTGTAAACAGTTCTTTATAATTGGCAAATCCGACAAAAGTTCGATCTCCCATACCGTTCCAGTCAAAGAGACTGTAATAACCCGACATCAATATGGGAGCGATAAGTACACCGACAAACAGAAGCAGTGCCGGCAACAAAAACAGAGTAATATCTCTTACTTTAATGAATTTCTTGTTGTGCATAATGATCTTCCTTTAAAAAACGGCCTTTTCCTATATTTTATTATAGGGAAAGGCCGCCCCGTTAATTGGAGAAAAATTGAAGATGAAAATTACTTAATGTCTTTAGCAAGTCCGGCGATGAAGCCCTTACCGTCGATCTGGCATCCGTATACCTTCTCAACATAAGAAAGGTAGATGTTTGCGGAATCTGCGTTCTGAGCAGTATCACCGAAGAGTACCATGAAATTGGAGTTTGCTACGATGTCTGCAACGGAACGTGTAAGACCGTTAACGGAAGATGTATCATAGTAAGGTGTCCAAGCGGGAAGTCCGCATCCGTCAAGATAACCGTAATGGCAGATCTCCTTACCGAGTTCAAATGCGAAAGCTGCAGCTTTCTTCGCATTCTTGCTGCTCTTAGCAACAGCAAGTGTATCCGAAGGACCACCGATGAGCTGTCCCAGCTGAGACTTGTCTGCATTGATAACAGGGAACTCAGCAACCTTTACCTTCGGGAAGAAATCGGCATTGTTCGCGAAGTCTGCGCAGTTCCATGTTCCGTTCATATAGAAAGCGTATTTGCCCTTCATGAAGTTAGCCTTAACTTCATCGTTTCCGAGAGCCATACCGTTGGGATCGAAGTATCCCTTTGTAACCATACCCTGGAATGTATCAACGGCGTCTGCCACGTCCTTGTTGTTCCATGTGGACTTTCCGAGGAAGATGTCATTAAGAACTTCTGCGCCTGCACTCTTCTCGATAACGGACTCAAGGTACTCTGTAACGCACCATGTTTCCTTACCTGCGCATCCGAAGGGGATGATTCCCTTCTTAACCAGCTTGTCACAGCACTCGATGAACTCTTTGTAAGTTCCGGGAACCTCTGTGTAGCCAACCTGCTTAAGAAGATCCATGTTAGCGAAAAGACCTACGATGTTCATTGTAAGAGGAATACCGTAATGCTTTCCGTTATATGTGGAGTTTGTAAGCATCTTCACATCCAGCTCTTTTGACCAGTTCTTGTACTCGTCATCGAGGCAGTAAACACGTCCTGCTTCAACGAAATCGCCAAGGAATGCACATGACCATGTGAAGAAGATGTCGGGCATTTCATCAGCTGCCACTGCTGCTTTGATCTTTGTCTTGTATGACTGGTTCTCAAATGCCTCCCAGGTAAACTCGATCTCAGGATGAGCTGCCGTAACGTCAGCTATAGCCTTTTCATAGGACTTGCGGTTGGAGTCGGACTCCGTAGCGATACACCACATCTCGAGTTTTGTCTTGCCCTTGCTTCCGCCGTTTCCGCAACCTGCTGCGGAGAGAACCATAACTGCGGCCAGAGCCAATGCGATAAGTCTTCTCTTCATAATACCTCCTAATAAAATATAAAGTTTTTGCGGCCGTTTCAGGCCATGTACCCTTTCTCTCTCTGAAGCGGTACCTGCTTCATTTGATTAACGGGCTGTGATTTATTTTTTGACCCGGGCAGCCCTACCCGAAAAGCTCTGCTTTTCATATCTGCCCCGATCATAAATCCGTTTTATTTCCTGACCATCTCCCAGGGATAGTCAAGGCAAAGGCCTTCCTCCGTCAGACTGTAGGGTATGATCGTGTTTTCAAACATGTCATTGTAGATCAGGACTATGACGGATTCTTCTTCATTTACCGCGTAATATCCGGGAAAATACCCATCCTCAAGAAAAGTCCCCGCTTCGGTAAATTCAAAGCTCCATTTATCGCAGATCCATCTCCCCACAATGCCTTCCGTACCGCTCTCTCTGGTGTAGAATGTAGGCTTGTAAACAAGGATGTCATCCTCATCGTCCTTAAAAACCACCTTCACCGATTCACCCTTGTCATTCTGAAGGATCACCATGTCATCCTCTGCGGTACAGGTATATTTCTTGCCGTCCAGTTTTGCGGTGCCTTCATCGTTTATCACCAATGCTGTCTTTTCAACATCATGATTGTAAGCCCACTTGCCTGCATACGCTCCTACGGCCGTTCCGGCGGATACGGAGTTTCCACAGCCTGAGATCAGGATAAGTGCCGTAAGTGCAAGCCCGATGATCCCTGTCCTTTTTCTCATTGCCGTTTCCTCCTTTTCCTTCTCGGGATGATCTTTTAAGAGTCATTTCTTTATGTCCTCTTAACGGATTTTATTCTCTTATAAATTTTGTATAAAGTAAACGTAAATAATTTACATCAAGACGTAATTTTTTTACCAACATGCACAAATACACTCTCAAAAATTACTATTTTTTGTGCATTTTGTATACTTTTCTAATATTCTCCCGCAGGATAAAATCCAAAAAGCAGTTTTTACATGTACGTTTTCATTGCGTGTTTCCCCGTTCGGTAGTATTATAAGGGTGTTGCACGGCTTACCCGGCCAAATGATCAAAAAGCAGAGGAAATATATGGAAGATAATAATAAAAAAGCTTGGCTTTATCTCTTACCCGGGATCCTTTTCCTGGGCATCTTTATGGTCTACCCTTTGGCAGACGTTCTCATCTATTCCTTTGAAGAGGGATTTGATTTTGCTTCCCAAAGCTATTACGGTACAGGGCTGTACAATTTTTCCTACGTTCTTCACGACACCTATTTTCTTCAGGCTGTCCGGAATACATTTATCATAGTTATCATCACCGTTCCCATATCCACCTTTTTGGCACTTATGATCTCCCTGGGCTTAAGCCGGATCAAAAAGCTGCGCGAGCTTTATCAGACCCTATTTTTCCTGCCCTACGTCACCAACACACTGGCCGTGGGTCTGGTTTTCATGATACTTTTCAAAAAGACCGCTTATACCGACGGTCTCGTAAATATGATCATCAAGCTTTTCGGAGCGGGAGCCATAGATTTTATCGACGGCCCCTACTGGGCAAAAATGTTCGTTATGTGCTTTTATACCATATGGGTGGTGCTTCCCTTTAAGATCCTGCTGCTCACATCAGCCATAGCATCCGTGGACGAGATCTATTACAATGCCGCCCGGGTGGACGGAACCCCTCCGGGAAGACTCTTCAGAAAGATCACACTTCCCATGATCAGTCCCACCGTCTTCTATCTTATAATCACAGGCTTTATCGGAGCGTTTAAGGCCTACAGCGACGAGGTGGCCATCTTCGGAACGGACCTTAATTCGGCGGGAATGAACACTATAGTCGGTTATGTGTATGACATGCTCTACGGAACAGGCGGAGGCTTCCCTTCCTTTGCATCTGCGGCAGCCATCATCCTCTTTGCCATCATCATGACCATCACCTGCATAAATCTTCTGGTCAGCCGGAAACATGTCCATTATTGATCTTAAGCCGTAACCCTTTATGAACACAGGAGGTTTTTTTGTGGATAATACTTATTCAGACGTAAAAGATACGGAAAAAAAGAAAAAAGCCGTGACAAACGTCTTTATCTATATGGGATTGACCCTTTGGGCATTGCTGGTCATCTTCCCCTTTTACTGGATGATCCTGACTTCCTTTAAAAGCTATGCGTCCTATAACGCGGAATACATCCCGAGGTTTCTGGCTATCCCCCCTACACTTGCCAACTTTTCCAATGTATTTACCGCCATATCCCTGGGAAGATATCTTTTAAACACCCTCGTCTATACCCTTGCCACCACATTTCTCATGCTGGTGATAGCCGTGCTTTCGGCCTTTGCCTTTGCAAGGCTTAGGTTTAAGGGAAGAGATCTTCTCTTCACCCTTTTCCTGTCCCTTATGATGATTCCCAACGAACTGGTGATCATCACCAACTTCGTAACCATTACGGATCTGAACATGAGGAACACCTTTTGGGGCCTGATCCTCCCTTCCGCCGCATCCGTATTTTACATTTATCTTTTAAAGGAAAACTTTGCCGCCATACCCGATGAACTCTATTGGGCTGCAAAGGTGGACGGTACCAAAGACATGCGCTATCTTCTTAAAGTCATGGTTCCCATGTGCCGTCCAACCATCATTACCATCATCATCCTTAAGGTCATTGAATGCTGGAACTCCTATGTGTGGCCCAGACTCATCACCGACGATCCCGACTATTTCCTGGTTTCCAACGGCATCCAGGAGCTTCGTGAAAACGGAATGGGACGTGAAAACATCCCTGCTATGATGGCGGCGGTGGTGGTGATCTCCCTGCCTCTCATCGTACTGTTCCTTATATTCCGCAAAAAGATAATGGCGGGGGTTGCGAGAGGAGGTACAAAGGGATGAAAAGACCTCATTTTATCATCGGCACCCTTACTCTCTGTGCCCTGCTATTCACCGGCGGCTGTCACGGTTCCCGTCAGCAGGAGAGCTTTGTTATCCCCGAAGATTTTGACACTTCCAAACCCTACGAGATCACTTTTTGGGCCAAGAACGACACCAACAAGCGTCAGGTGGCGATCTACAACGAAGCGGTTGAGGCTTTTAATGAGCTCTACCCCAATATTACGGTCAACTTAAGGCTTTACACCGATTATGCCGCCATATACAACGACGTTATCACCAATATCTCCACAGGCACCACTCCCAATGTGTGCATCACCTACCCTGACCATATAGCCACCTATATGACGGGCAGGAACGTGGTGGTCCCTCTGGACGATCTGATAGCAGATCCCGAATACGGTCTTGGCGGAAGCAAAGTCAGGTTTGATTCTCCTTCCCTTTCTCAGGTAGTACCTCAGTTCCTGGCAGAAGGCGTGCTGGATGACAAACAGTATGCCCTGCCCTTCATGCGCTCCACCGAGGCCTGTTACATAAACAAGACCCTGCTGGACAATATGGGCATAGACTTACCCGATAAGCTCACCTGGGACTTTATCTGGGAGGTTTCGGAAAAAGCCCTGGAGCAGAACGGGGACGGTACTTACAAGGTCAACGGTCAGAACGTTTTGATCCCCTTTATCTACAAATCCACCGACAACATGATGATCACCATGCTTAAACAGCTGGATGCGGGCTATTCCGATGATTCCGGAAATATAATGATCTTTAACGACAGTACAACAGAGATCCTTAAGGAGGTTTCGATCCACGGAAGATCCAAGGCTTTTTCCACCTTTAAGATCTCCAGCTATCCGGGAAACTTCCTAAACGCCAACCAGTGTATCTTTGCGGTGGATTCCACAGCAGGCGCCACCTGGATAGGCTCAGCCGCTCCGCTTCATGACATAAGCGCGGATCAGATGAGGGATTTTGAGACCGAGGTCATGGTAATGCCCCAGTTCGATCCCGACCATCCGAAAATGATATCCCAGGGACCCAGCATATGCTTATTTAACGCAGAAGACCCGGGAGAAGTCATGGCTTCCTGGCTCTTTGCCCAGTTCCTTTTGACCGATGAAGTACAGACAGCCTATTCCCAGACCGAGGGCTATGTACCCGTCACTCTTAAGGCTCAGGAGTCCGCAGCCTATAAGGATTATCTGGCCCGTATGGGAGAGGACGATACCGTCCATTACGAAGTAAAGATAAAGGCAGCAAAGATCCTTTTGGATAACATGGATAACACCTTTATAACCCCTGTCTTTAACGGATCCGCATCCTTAAGAGAAGCGGCCGGAGCCCTTATAGAAAATACGGTCAAGGGAGTTAGACGAGGCAATACCTTTGATGAGGCTTTTGTAAACAAACTCTACAAAGACGTAAATTCCCTTTACCGTCTGGATCAGATGAAGACCATTAACGGCGCGGAGCCCACGGAGCTGGGTTCTCTCCCGGGCACTTCGGTGCTTCTCTTAAGCGTCCTTGCCGGCGCCTGGGTCATCATCATCGCTGTATTTTGGGGCAGATACCTTAAAAAACGGAAGAACCGGCACTGAATTCACGAAGAATAAGATCTTTACAGATCATTTTATTCTTGCCATTATCTTTTCCTTAGAGTATAATGTGCGCGAACTTTTAATTTTTACCGTACCGTTACGGTAAAACCTACAAATGGAGGCTAATATGAAGAAAGTTTTATCAATGATCCTGGCTGCCGCAATGGTAGTTTCCCTTGCCGCATGCGGATCCAAGTTCACACTTCCGGAAGACGGAATGACCTATGCACAGTACACCGCTGCCGCACTTGACAGTGAAGTAACCGTTTACACTTACTTCCAGGCTGCACAATCCTGGTGGGAAAAGGACGGTCAGGGCGTTGCTACAGTTTACACCCAGGATCAGGACGGCGGATATTTCCTTTATGAGTGCAAATGCTCCAAGGACGTTTACGACAAGCTCGTTCCCGGCACACTTATCCGTGTAAAGGGTTATAAGTCCGAATGGGCAGGCGAAGTGGAGATCACCGACTGCTCTCTTGAGATCTACAATTCCAAGAGCACCTATGTTGCACCCGCTACAGACGTTACAAGCATCTACGGAACCGATGCCCTTGCAGAGAAGATCAATCAGAAGATCGCTGTTAAGGGACTCAAGGTTAATTCTCCCGCCACCTATAAGTGGGACGGTTCTGGATCTCAGGGCGACGACCTTTACTTAAAAGTGGATCTCAACGGAACAGAGTACACAATGGTTGTCGAATCCTATCTCTGCGACAAGAACTCCGAAACCTATAAGGCTGTTGAGGCTCTTAAGGCAGGCGATAAGATCGATATCGAAGGTTTCCTGTACTGGTACAACGGAGCACAGCCCCATATCACAAAAGTTATTTCCAAGTAAGAGCTGCCAATGGACGAAAAAAGGATTGCAATCTTAATAGACGGTGATAATATCTCCCAGAAATATGCCTCACTGATAAAAGAAGAGGCAGATAAGTACGGTGATATCACGCTGTTCAAGCTCTACGGCTCCATTAATTCCCCTACCGTAAGGCAGTGGATGCCCATAATGCCCAAATACGGCATTACACCGGAGCTGCAGCTTTCCTATGCCAACAACAAGAGCATTGCCGATCAGGCTCTCACCATCGATGCCATGGATATCCTTTACCGCAACATCGTGGATGTGTTCTTCCTGGTCACCAGCGATTCGGATTTTACCAAGCTTGTATACAGGCTCAAAGAATCCGGAAAGAACATAATAGGAATGGGAGAATCCAAAACTCCCGAATCCCTTGCCCAGGCTTGTAACGAATTCAAGCTTCTGGATGTTCTCTTTAAAGCCGGTGCGGTGAAGACCAAAGAACCCGAATTGCCCATTGCTCCCGTGGAAGATCCGTCTCAGGAGATCCCCGTTGAAGCTAAGGTTATCGAGATCCCTTCGGAAAAAGCCATTGTGGATAAGATCGTTTCGGTACTTGAAGATGATTGGGAAAATCTTGCAAATGTGGGAGATTCCATCAGAAAGAGCATTCCGGGTTTCGATGTCAGAAACTACAAATACTCCAGTTTCTCGGCTTTTGTCAAAGCCCACAGAGACATCTTCGATGTGGACGAAAAGCTTGGTCCCGACAATATTCATAAGGTTGTGAATATAAGAAACCGTCAGGACAGTATGAAAGCTCAAAAAAACGAAAACACTGCTCAGGATAAGCAGCAGATCAAACCCAAGGGCAAACAGCAGGGAAAGCAAAACTCCAAGCCCAGGTCAAAACAAAGCCGTAAGCCACGGAAATCGGCAAAAAAACAGACAAATGAATAGAATTAAAGCGTGGACCCCTTAAGGTTCACGCTTTTTTGATCTATGCCCTGTCGGCGGTTTTATTTGATTCTTCTTCCAGCATTTCGTAAAAGTCCGGAAACTTCTTTTTAAGTCTCAACGGAATGCCTTCTGTATCAACAAAAGCATGACCCGTTTCACCTTCACAGATCAAAGTGTCTCCCATGAACATCTTATAGCCCAATCTCAGTTTTACTCCGCCGAATTCCAGCACGGAAACCTCGATATCCACCTTATCGGAGAACCTTGAAGGCTTTTTATAATTACAGCTTACGGAAAGGACCGGAGAAACTATGCCCTCCTCCTCAAGTCTGGCAAAGGGCCAGCCCTTCTTTTCCAGGAAATCCACCCTTGCTTCTTCCATCCATCTTACGTAATTGGAGTGATGAGTAACCCCCATCTTGTCTGTTTCATAGTATTGTACCGTATGTGTGTACATGATCTTCCCCCTTTTTTATTTACCCCTAAAGCTCTGATATGCAATTTATAAGCTAATCGGTTAAAATTTCATCCATAATAACATCAAACTCATCCGCAGGTAAATCATTTTTTAAAAGTTTTTTCCTGCAAAGGCAAAGTTTATAGACCTTCCTGTCCCTTAAGAAACAGTCGTAGTATCCGCCTCCGTGGCCCAGTCTTTTTCCGTTCATTGCCGCTGCCAGACAGGGTACCACCGCCAGATCCAGTTCTCCTTCATATCCTTCATCGGATCCGGGTTCCAAGATCCCGAACTTTCCCGGGCTCAGGTCTCTTAAGGAGTTTATCCTAACAGCCTTCATGAATGGCTT
Organism: Lachnospiraceae bacterium; assembly: GCA_016287765.1. The sequence goes on along the minus strand of JAEEWS010000020.1, from coordinate 8,634 downwards.
CTTCCCGCATTTGGGAACATATACCTCTTTTCCCGCATTCAGGGCATCCGAAATGATCTTAAGGGTATCCGGCTCATTTTCCATGCTCACATAGATAAACAAACGGGTCGAGGATATATATGCTTTGGAGCTTAATACCGCCTGCCTTATGACCTCGTCCGAGTCCAGCATTTCGTCATAATCCAGATCATCGTTTATTCTTTTTGCTTCTTCTCTCATCAAAGTTTTTTCTTCACTAAGTTCCATGCTGCCACTCCACAGATTTAACACGCCGTTTCAATTCTTTGAAGCCTGATCTAAACGGACATTTCGCTCCTTCGCCTTGCATCGACCTCTATCCACTCATCCAGTGTCAAAGGAGTGTAATCCGAGAACATGCAAAAGCAATTGATCATTTGACAGGGTATACGGCCCTTTTCCGGTTCGTCCTTAAACTCCGGACGGACAGCATTTCTTGTAATATTTTGAAACCTGTTCACCAGCACCTCATCATAGGTATTGTGAACATGCCCGTATAACATATAGGTCTTGGGCTCTCCCTTGTCATCCACATGGTACTGGCCCTTATAACAAAAAACCGGATAATGGCAAAGGATCACTCTTCTCTTATCGTCCTTCACTTCCTTGTAAGGCTCTATCCACTTAAACAGAGAAGTATCAAACTTTTTATCCGAAAGAAAACGGTCATGATTACCTATGATCATGTATTTCTTTCCGTTTAATGCATTCAGTATTTCTTCGGTCAGGGCGGCTTTTCCCATGGAAAAATCTCCCAGTATCACAGTCTCATCATTCTTTCTGACCTTTTTGTTCCACTGCTCTATCATGTAGGAATTCATGGCTTCTACGCTTTCAAATCCGCGCATGTCCATGTTTTTGTTAAGATCGTCATGAAAAAAATGAAGATCCGAAATGTAAAATCTCATACCCTAAACTCCACCTGAATATCTATTATTGCCATATCTCGAAACATTTTACCATGATACTCTGTCAAGGTAAATTAAAAAACCGTGAACGATTTATCATCATTCACGGTATTTTTTTTTAAATAAAATATTACTTGTTGCTCATTACGGGCGCAATGGCTCTCTCAAGGAAATCCATCTGCTTACTGTAAACGTCGATAAAGAAATCTCTTTCTTCAACGGAAAGGAAATTAAGGGAAGCACGCTCGGCAAAGAGCATGGGGTAAACCACAGCCTCCGCAAATTTTTCACCCGCTTCCGTAAGTTCCAGCATTTTCTTTCTTCTCTTGGTATTGGTATCCGAAGCGCTGATATAGCCTTCCTGAAGAAGCTTCATTGTGGCCGAGTTCACTGTCTGCTTGGAATATCCCCAGTCTCTCACCAGCTCGTACTGTGTAATGGGGCGTTTATAAGAACAGATCGCATATAAGATCCAGAAGCTCATTTCCGAAAAGCCCATTTTGGTTGCATAATTCCTGTAAATGGTTTCATGTCTTTTGTGAAGACTGTTTATTATCGCCATTTGTTCACCGACTGTCTTAGCCATATTATCCTCCTTCTCTGCCTTCGAATAAACCCTTGTCCGATTTCATACCATTTTAGCAGAGTATTTAAAAAAGTGCAACTATTTACACAGTTGCACTTAAATATTTTATAAATTTATTATTTTTTCAGCCGCTTCCTCGGGTGTGGAGACAATATATGCAGCGCCTTCCTTTTCCAGGCTTTCACGACTTCCGAAGCCCCAGAGCACGCCCATGGTCTTGATCCCGCTGAGGTTTGCTCCTTCCACGTCAAATCTCGTATCTCCCAGCATCAGCACTTCCGACTTGTCCGTAATGCCGTGCTTTTCAAGAATATAGTCGATCACCGCGGTCTTGGTGTTTCTTTCCGTATCCGTTCCCGCTCCGCAAAGATCGTCCATGAGCACATCCATTTTGAAATGCTCCATCACCTTTGTTGCAAAACCTATGGGCTTGGAGGTGGCAAGGATCAGAGTCTTTCCCGCTTCATGAAGCTTCTTTAACATTTCGGGCACTCCGTCGTACACCCTTGCCTCATAGAGTCCGGTGCGGTTGTAGCGCTCGCGGTATCTTTCTATGCCGGGCAGGATCTGATCCTGTGTAAGCCCCGCATCCGCAAAGGACCAGGTAATGGGCGGTCCGATGTACTTCCTCAGGCTTTTAAGGCTGTCCACCTTGATCCCGAAGCTCTCAAGAGCATAAGCTATGCACTTGGTAACGCCTTCTTCGGAATCGGTAATGGTACCGTCCAGGTCCACTAAAACATATTTTATCATTGGTGAAACCTTTCTGACTTTATTACATTGATTCCAGAAGATTCTTTACTTCAGCGCCCAGCTTCTTGGATCTCTGATCCGCATCTTCCATGGAAGTACCCTTGACGCCGAAATAAAGCTTGATCTTGGGCTCTGTTCCCGAAGGACGTACACAAAGATAAGAGTTGTTCTCCAGCTCGTAATAAAGCACGTTGGAGTTGGGAAGACCTGTCTTGGTAACCTCCCCGGTCTTAAGATCCGTTCTGGTATCCTTCTTGTAATCACGAACGGCAAGCGTCTTTAATCCTCCGATCTCCTTAACGGGATTCTGTCTCAAAGTTTCCATGATCTCACCGATCTTCTGCAGACCTGTGATACCCTTCATGGTTACGGAGATGATATCATCCTTATAATAGCCGTAACGCTCGTAGAGCTCGATCATTGCATCCCAAAGGGTCATATTCTTTGTCTTATAGTAAGCTGCCGCTTCGCAAAGAGCCATTGTTGCCACAACAGCATCCTTATCTCTCGCATGATCGCCGATAAGGCAGCCATAGCTTTCCTCGAAACCGAAGAGATAGGTTCCTTTACCGCTCTCTTCGAACTCTCTCATCTTTCCGCCGATGAACTTAAAGCCCGTAAGTACCTCGGTATAGCCTGTCTTATAGTACTCGGCGATGTCCTTTGCCATATTGGTGGAAACGATGGTGGTGATCAGCATTCCGTCCTCGGGGAGCTTACCGTCTCTTTCCTTTCTGGACATGATCTCGTAATCCGCAAGAAGGCAGCCGGACATATTACCTGTAAGTGAGATGTACTCGCCGCTCTTTGTATCCTTTACATAAACACCCAGACGATCTGCATCGGGATCGTTTGCCAATACCAGATCCGCATCAATCTTCTTTGCAAGTGCAAGGCCCAATGCAAATGCTTCCTTTGCTTCAGGATTGGGATAAGAAACTGTGGGGAAATTACCGTCGGGAAGTTCCTGCTCGGGAACAACCGTAACATTCTTAAAGCCCAATTCCTTTAAAACTCTTCTTACCGGGATGTTTCCCGTTCCGTGAAGAGGTGTATATACAACCTTTAACTTGTCTCCCCAGGCCTTGATGGCTTCAGGTCTCATGACCAGCTTCTTAAGAGTCTCGGTGTAAGCATCGTCGATCTCTTTTCCGATCACATTGTAAAGGCCCTTCTTAACAGCCTCTGCCTTGTCCATAGTGAGCACATTATTGTAATCTGTTACGTTCTTAACCTCTTTTAAGATCTCAACATCGTGAGGAGGAATGATCTGTGCGCCGTCCTCCCAATAAACCTTGTATCCGTTGTATTCCGGAGGATTGTGGCTGGCGGTGATGTTGATGCCGGCAGTTGCTCCCAGATATCTTACGGCAAAGGAAAGGACCGGTGTAGGGCGAAGGGACTCGAAAACATATGCCTTTATGCCGTTTGCATTGAGGCAAAGAGCAGCCACATCAGCAAACTCGGGAGACATACGTCTGGAGTCAAAGGCGATGGCAACACCCTTTTCGCAGGCGTTCATCCTCTTTATGTAATTGGCAAGACCCTGAGTGGCTTTGCGGACGGTGTAAACATTCATACGGTTTGTTCCTGCACCGATGATCCCGCGAAGTCCGCCGGTACCGAATTCAAGATCGGTATAAAAGCGCTCTTTGATCTCATTGTCGTTGTCAGCTATGGACTTGAGTTCTTCCTTTGTCTTCTCGTCGAAGTAAGGATTCTTGAGCCATTCCTCGTAAACTTTCCTGTAATCTGTCATTTTAACATCTCCTTTATAAGTGTGACGGCAAAGTCCTTTCGTTCCCTGCCTGTTTATTCAAAAGCCGACGTATAGTCCAAAAGCACGTCTCCGCTGTGATCGGCCCCGTTATACTTAAATACTTTGGATACACCCTTATATTTCACGGTGATCTCCATGGTTCCCAGCACTTTTTCCGTGTCGCAGGGTATCATCCCCAGGTACTCACCATCGATCAGGATCTCTCCTCCGGCGGGTCCGTAAACATAAATGCTGTAATCCGTTGTCACATCATATGCCTTGTTCTTTAGTCTTGAAATGAAAAGCCTGTTAAAGATCATATCCTTGGGAAATCCCGTGGGAGTGGGAATGGGCGTTGATGTGGCCACCGGCTTTGGGGTGGGTGTGGGCGTCGGGGTCTTCCTGCTTCCGTCGGGCACCAGATCGAAGATCACGGTTTTGTTTCTGCCGATCTCGATGGTCTGCCTGGCTTCCAGCCGTCCGTTAGTGGCTTCCACCTTGTAGGTGCCTTCCCTTACCACATAATTGGCGGGATAAACGATGTCAAAGGCATATCTTTCGCCGACCTTTAAAAGTCCGCCGCTGTAATCGTCAAAGTTCATGAGGCACAGGGTTCCGTGGCCTATGGTGACCAGGATCTCGTAAACATCCGTGCCCTTTCCTCTGATGGTGTACCTGTCAGCCGTGGTAAAAAGATCGTTCAACTTGCAGCGTTGGCCGTCGCTTAAGATACAAAGATCGTCTGTATACCTGTAGTTTTGATCACGGATGACCATCCTGTTTTCTTCGGGATAGATCACAAGGTCATCGATCTTGGATTTCTCCCAGATCTCCTTGCTCCATTCAGCTTTTTCCAGTGTCTCCCGATCCCGTTCCTTGCAGGTAAAATACATAAGGTCTCCCACCTTCAGGACTCCTGCGGTGATCAAAGAACCTTCGCGGCCGTAAAACTTGGTGGAACCGTCGTAATTCACTTCCGTATCCTCATTTTTAACCACGTCATAAAGGCCGATCTTCATACCGGCCTTATCCACGTTCAGCACCACTCCGAAAAACTCCCGGATGGGCTCACTTTCGGTCTGCTGCAGGGTCTTGGAAGCATCCGTCCTGTCGGACTTTTTCTCCGGTTTCTTAAAAAATCCCGCTATTCCTACGGTAATGGCCAGCATGAAAACTGCCATGGCAATGATGGCAAAGACCGTAGTGCTCTTACTCTGATAGCCATCCTTTTCACGAGCCGGCTTATCAGACGCATTCCTTTTTTCCTTCTGCTTCCTTGTACCGTACACCCGGCTTTCCTCATACAATCCGCTATTCTTTTTTGTATCCTGAGGATCGCTCATATAATTCTCTCTGTCCCATTTTAAAGGCTTTCATCTCAGTAATTCAGACAAGCGATGTCCAAAAGCTTCTGTTTGGTGTTAAGGCTCTGATCCACCAGCACCTTTTCCAGCAAAAACTCCAGCATCTTTCCTATCTCCGGCCCCTTGTCAAAACCGGCTGCGATAAGGTCGCTTCCCGTGATCGCCAGCTGGCCCACGGATACGCAATCTCCTCTTTCGCATATATTTGCATATGTTTCCTTGGCTTTTTTAAGCTTCGGAAGATTTTTAGCCACAAATACCGTATTGTCGCCGTTAACGTTTACAAAGCCGTCAGCCAGCATCAAAGCGGTCTGAAGTTCAAAAAGCAGAGGACACAGATCCGGACCTGTTTTTTTCATAAAGCAGCGTACTGCCACATCATTTATCAAAACCAGCCTTTTACTGTGAAGATCCACAAGTCTGGTAACCCTGTCCCTGGTGTCATTGTCGAACTTGAGTCTCGTCATTACCTCCCGCACTTTTTCATGCTTAAGGTTTTCCTCGGCATCGGCTATATCCGATGTGGCCACAGCCTCATATCTTTCACCGGGTTCATCTTTTCCGCGAACCTCGGTGTACTTTGCCACGTCCACCTTAAAAATATCCGTTTCGGTATATTCCGAAAGAAGTGCGGCCCATTTAAGAACCAGCAGGTCCTTTTCCTCAAAGGAATTGTTGGGATCGGTGGCAAGGCTTCCCACAAGGGACACTGTCTTTATCGCCTTCATTCCCGACATGGCCCGGCCGTTCTTAACGCCCTTAAGGCCTCTGGCATCTGCGCCTCCGGCCAGCAAAGCATCAAATTCGGGCAGGACCACCTTCGTAACTCCTGCCTCCTGAGCTCCGAAAAGCCTGTCGGGGCCTGTGGAAAGAAGGATCTTGTTCAGTTCTGTCCTGATTCTCTCCGCGCTGACCTTTGTAAGATTAGATGCCTTTTCTTTGGCTGCTTCAAAGGTTTTTTCCTCGATCTCAAAACCCAGCTGGGCAGCAAAACGAAAAGCTCTGAGTATCCTTAAAGCATCCTCGTCAAAGCGCTCGGAAGCTTCGCCCACGCAGCGGATCACACCTTTCTTAAGGTCTTCCTGTCCGCCGTAAAGGTCCACCAGACCTTCCTTTTCGTTATAAGCCATGGCATTTATGGTAAAATCTCTTCTCAAAAGATCTTCCGAAAGTTTGGTGGTAAAAGTGACTTCCCTGGGATGTCTGCAATCCTCATATTCTCCGTCGATGCGGTAGGTGGTGACTTCGTAGCCCTCATGATCCACCATGATGGTCACTGTCCCGTGCTTGATCCCCGTATCCAGAGTACGTTTAAAAAGTCCCTTCACTTCCTCGGGCTTTGCGGAGGTGGTAATATCCCAGTCCTGAGGAATGCGGCCCAGGATCGCGTCTCTCACGCATCCTCCCACCGCATATGCCTCATGTCCGGCACCCTGCAAGGTTTCTATTATATTTTTTACCTCATCGGGCAATCTTATATCCATTTTTTAGTACGCCTTACTACAATAAAAATTATTCCTGTGCTTTATTTAACGGGTCGCGGATCAATATGCCTTGCCCCAGTAAACCAGCTTCTTTGCAGGCTTTCCGCAGCATACACATACATCCGAGATCTGCTCCTGATCATTGAAAGGCATACATCTTGAAGATACGGAGAGCTCGTCCTTGATCTTCTCTTCACATGCACGGTCTCCGCACCACATGGCTCTGATAAAGCCGGGCTTGTTGGCTGCAACATCCTTGAGTTCATCATAGTTGTGAGCATCCCAGATGTGGCTGTCTCTGTGTGCCTTAGCCCGCTCGAACATATCCTTCTGGATGGTTTCAAGGATCTCGGGGATCTTTGTCTCTATCTCATCAAGAGCTACCACGATCTTCTCTCTTGTATCTCTTCTTACAACTACGCAATGACCTGCCTCGATGTCCTTGGGTCCCAGCTCTACTCTTACGGGAATACCTCTCATCTCGCAGTCTGCAAACTTCCAGCCGGGTGTCTTGTCGGAATCGTCGATCTTTGTCCTTGCCACCTTTGCGATCCTGTTGTACAGCTCGGTAGCTCTTTCAAGCACGCCTTCCTTCTGCATCTGAACAGGAATGACCATAACCTGGGTAGGTGCAACTCTGGGAGGAAGAACCAGGCCCGAATCGTCGCCGTGAACCATGATGATGGCTCCGATGATGCGGGTAGAAACGCCCCAGGATGTCTGATGTGCATACTGAAGCTGATTGTTCTTGTCGGCATATTGTATGCCAAATGCTCTTGCAAAGCCGTCGCCGAAGTTGTGGCTGGTACCGGACTGAAGAGCCTTACCGTCATGCATGAGAGCTTCAATGGTATAAGTAGCTTCCGCACCGGCAAACTTCTCCTTCTCGGTCTTCTGGCCGCGGATAACGGGGATCGCAAGATACTCCTCGCAGAAATCCGCATAAAGGTTCAGCATCTGCACGGTACGTGCCTCTGCCTGATCAGCTGTGGCATGAATGGTATGACCTTCCTGCCAGAGGAATTCTCTTGAACGAAGGAAAGGTCTGGTCTCCTTCTCCCAACGAACTACGGAGCACCACTGGTTGTATACCTTGGGCAGATCTCTGTAGGACTGGATGAGGTTTTTATAAAAATCACAGAAAAGTGTCTCAGATGTAGGTCGTACACACAATTTCTCCTGTAACGGCTGTAATCCGCCCTGGGTTACCCACGCTACTTCCGGAGCAAAGCCTTCCACATGATCCTTTTCCTTTTCCAAAAGGCTCTCGGGAATGAAAAGAGGCATATAAACATTTTCTACGCCTGTTTCCTTGAAACGTCTGTCAAGCTCATGCTGTATGTTCTCCCATATAGCATAACCATAGGGCTTGATGATGAGACATCCCTTGACTGCGGAATAATCGATAAGCTCCGCCTTCTTGACCACATCGGTGTACCACTGCGCGAAATCCTCGCCCATGGAGGTTATCGCTTCCACCATTTTCTTGTTGTTATTGTTGTTTTCTTTAGCCATAAGATTATTTACGTGCACCCTTTGCACGCGTCCTCCTTCACATTTAATCGGCTGTACCCGCTTCGGGGCTTTAAATAGTTATACAGAGTTACTTTAATGTAGAAACCTGTTTTTGTCAAGGAGCAAAGGGAAAGGAGCCAAAGGGTTCATTTTTTGACACCCGGGGACGGGGTTAGAGGTTCACTTTTTGACCCTTTGGGGACGGGGTTAGAGGTTCATTTTCGGCGCAAAGCGCCAAAATGAACCT
>JAEEWS010000019.1 GCA_016287765.1 Lachnospiraceae bacterium | reverse complement strand
GTTATGGGTTCATTTTTCGGCGCAAAGCGCCAAAAAAATGAACCCATAACCCCGTCCCCAAAGGGTCAAAAAGTGAGCCTATAACCCCGTCCCCAAAGGGCCATAAAGTGAACCCCTAACCCCGTCCCCAAAGGCTCAAAAAGTGAACCTATAACCCCGTCCCCGGGGCTCATTTTTTATATTCGAAAAAAAACACTTGACATGAGGTGTATAAATGAGTAAATTATTACGGTGAAATATTACAGAGTAGTATTACGATGTACTATTTTTAGAAGCAAGACCCTGTGCGGGATATGGGCACAGCAGGTCTTTTAAAATTATATTAGGGTTAGTTGAGACTAACTCGACACAGGAGGATAGTATTATGGACACTAAGAAACTCACAGGTAAAGATCTGATCACAGTCGGAATCTACACGGCGATCTATATGATCGTTGTGTTTGTAATAGGCGCCACAAATGCCATTCCGGTATTGTATCCGCCGTCACTTTTTGTCATGCCTTTACTGGCAGGTATTCCCATGATGCTCTATTATTCCAAGATCGAGAAATTCGGAATGCTCACCATTACAGGCGTCATTATGGGCTTATTCTTCTATATCTGCGGATATACCTGGATCTGCCTTGTCTGCATAATCCCTTCCGCATTGGCAGCGGACATCATTCTTAAAGTGATGGGATACAAGAAATTCTCATCCATGCTGGTAAGCTACATGGTATTTGCCCTGGGCATCATGGGAGGTCCCGCAAATCTCTGGTTCGCAGGCCAAAGCTACTGGGACGGTATCAGTGAGTCCATGGGAGCACAGTATGCGGAGCAGTTGGCAAAGTATATGCCTTCCTGGTTATTCCCGATAGGATTTGTGCTTTTGGCGGCAGGAGGCTGCTGCGGCGCGTTGCTGGGAAGAAAGATGCTGAACAAGCACTTTAAGAAAGCCGGAATAGCATAATGGCAGGACAGAGAAAAAAGAAAACCCTGCATCTGGATCCAAGAACAAAGCTGCTGATAATCATCGTGGTTGCTACCATGGAAATGCTGAAGATAAACATCTGGATGACCATTGCGGTGGGAAGCATACCTTTTTTCCTGCATATAAGTAATCGACACTATTGGGGAGCTGTCAAGTACGGGATATTGTTCACGCTGGCGGTACTGGCACATGTTTTCAGAACGGACATGAACATCAACATGGTGCTGAACATGGTGATCGTGCTATTGGGGGGACTGGTACTCACGCTGTTCCCGGCCTTTACCTGCGGTGACTACATTCTGCAGTCCACAGGGGCCAGTGAAGTGATCTCGGCTCTGGGAAAAATGAAGATCGGAAAGCAGTTTACCATACCCTTATCCGTGATCTTCAGGTTTTTCCCCACCATAGGGCAGGAACATTCCGCCATCCATGACGCAGCGCTGATGCGGGGGCTTACCATCGGAAGAAAGAAATTCTGGAAGGATCCGGCTCAGGCCTTTGAATTCAGGGTGGTACCGCTTATGATCTCGATCGCGAACATCGGAACCGATCTGTCGGCGGCGGCGCTTTCAAGGGGACTGGACAATCCGGTCAAACATACAAATTATGCGGAAGTCAGGTTTACTTACAGGGATGTACTGACAGTGGCTGTGATGGCAGTGCTGCTGGGGGGCACATATGTGGTCACTGAGGTTATTTTATAGAAACTGAAAGCAGGAAATATGATCGAATTTAAGAATGTATCGTTTGAGTATGCGGACGGGACAGGGATACTTAAGGATCTGAACCTCAGCATACAAACAGGCGAGGTGATCCTCCTTTGCGGCGAGTCGGGGTGTGGGAAATCCACTCTGGTGCGGCTGATCAACGGATTGATACCAAGCTATTACAAGGGAAATCTGAGCGGGAATGTGATCGTAAACGGTCTGGATACACAAAAAGAGCCGTTATACAAGATCGCGGAGCAGGTGGCTTCGGTCTTCCAAAATCCCAAAACACAATTTTATAACGTGGATTCCACGGAAGAAATGGTGTTCAGCCTGGAAAACATGGGCGTGTCGAGAGAAGATATGCACGAACGGCTGGACAGGACTGTGAAAAAAATGAAGATGGAGGATCTTCTGGGCCGTGACCTTTTTAGGATGTCCGGAGGAGAAAAGCAGAAGGTGGCCTGCGCCTGCGCGGATACTTCCGATGCGCCGATCATAGTGCTTGACGAGCCTTCCTCCAATCTGGATCTGCACTCCATCAGGGAACTGGCCGAGATCATCGGACAGTGGAAGGCGGACGGAAAAACCGTGGTCATTGCGGAACACAGGCTCTATTTTTGCCTGCCTTATGCAGACAGAGTGCTGTATCTGAGGGACGGTAAAATCGAGCTGGAGTGCACGCCCGAAGAACTTAAGAAACTGGGGAAGAAAAGGCTCTCGGAAATGGGACTGAGGAGCACGGACATTTTCGATGCCGAGGTGGAAGAAAGGAATAACGAGGACAGGGAAAAGATAGTTTTAAGCAATTTCAGCTTTTCCTATCCGGGAAGTCTTCACCCGGCGCTGGATATTCCCAATGTTAAGCTCACCAGAAACAGCGTCATAGGCGTTGTGGGAGACAACGGAGCGGGAAAATCCACTTTTGCCAGAGCGCTTTGCGGACTGGAAAAAAATGCCACCGGCGCTCTGGAGATCGGTGGAAAGATACTTACAAGAAAAAAGAGGTTGAGAAATACCTTTATGGTGATGCAGGATGTGGGGCATCAGCTGTTTACGGATGAGGTCCGGGAGGAGCTGAGGCTGAGTCTGGAGGAGGAAAAAGAGGACTCGGATGAAAAGATCATGGAGATCCTTAGGGAACTGAATCTGGATGATAAGGCGGAACGCCATCCCCAGTCCCTGTCCGGAGGAGAAAAGCAGCGTGTGGCCGTGGGCAGCGCAGTGATCTCCGAAAGAGAGGTGCTGGTCCTGGATGAACCTACCAGCGGCCTGGATTACAGGCACATGAAGGCTGTGGCCCGGCTCATCGCGGGACTCAAGGCCAAGGGGAAGACCATATTTCTTATTACCCACGATCCGGAGCTGATACTGGAATGCTGTGATGAGCTGGTCTATATCAGCGGCGGACGGGTTCTGGAATACGGAAAACTAACAAAGGAGCTGTATGACCACTGGCTGTACAGAACCAATATACACAAGGAGAAAAATAAAGATATGAACAGTGAACAACAAAATCCCGTAAAGAGATTGTGGCAGCTGGCGGAGAAGCAGCACGGCAAGCTGATAGCCTCCGTTATCCTGTCTGTTCTGGGAGTGCTGGGAGGTATCCTCCCCTATGTTGCGGCTGCCAGGGTGATCGGAGGTATCCTGGGGGGCGAAAGGGAGATGAAGTTTTACCTGAGCTGGTGCGTATTTGGTTTTATAGGCTTTGCGATCAAAGCCGTGCTTTACGCTTCGGGCCTTGCGGTAAGCCACAAGGCGGCCTTCTCGATCCTGGCAGATATAAGAAACGCCATGTTCGACAAGCTCCCCAAGATGCCTCTGGGAACCATCATTGACACTTCCAGCGGTAAGCTGAAGCAGATAATCGTGGATGAGGTGGAAAGCATGGAGCGCCCCATCGCCCACATGATACCGGAGCTTTCGGCAAACATCCTGGGTGCTGTGGCTGTCTGGATCTATCTTATGACCATTGACTGGAGAATGGGACTTATCACGCTGATCTCAGTGCCTGTGGGCCTGATCTTCATGGGCTTCGTCATGGCATCCTACGGAAAACGTTACGAGGGAGCCGTAAAAAACGTGCAGGACATGAACTCCACCATAGTTGAATATGTCCATGGCATAGAGGTCATCAAGGCATATAATCAGGGAACCTCTTCCTATGCAAAGTTCAAGGAGAGAGTAATGAGGACTGCCGAGTATTACTATGACTGGATGAAGAGCTGTGAACTCAGCCTGTCACTCACCTACTCCATTGCGCCCTGTACGCTGATCACCGTGCTTCCCATCGGTTGGATGATGTACAGTAAAGGAACATTGAGCATTGAGGTCTTCATGACTTCCATCATGCTTTCCATGTGCATAGTCGGACCCATCATGGCGGCTATCAGCTTTACGGATACTTCCGCAAAAGTGGCTGCAACGGTGGCAACTGTGGATGAGATCCTTAAAGGCGAAGAGCAGGAGCATGCAACCGTTCCCGTTAAGCTTAAAGATCACAATATAGAACTTAAGAACGTTTCCTATGCCTATCATGAAGGCACGGAGATCCTCCATGACATAAATCTTAAATTAAAGGAAAAGACCATGACGGCGCTGGTAGGACCTTCCGGCAGCGGCAAATCCACCATTGCCAAGCTCATCGGCGGCTTCTGGGATGTGGCAGACGGAAAGATCACCATGGGCGGTACGGATCTTAAAGACATACCCCTTGAGCAATTATATGACCAGATCGCATTTGTTTCTCAGGACACCTACCTTTTCGACGATACGGTAATGAACAACATCCGTATGGGCCGCATGTCCGCAACGGACGAGGAAGTCAAGGCAGCTGCCGAGGCATCGGGATGTCTTCCCCTTATCGAAAACCTGGCGGACGGATTCAATACCATGGTAGGACAGGGCGGAGCTCATCTTTCCGGCGGTGAGAGGCAGCGTCTTGCCATTGCAAGAGCCATGATCAAGGATTCACCCATCGTTATCCTGGACGAGGCTACAGCTTATATAGATCCCGAGAACGAGGCGGTTATCCAGCAGGCATTGGCAAGGCTGATCAAGGACAAGACAGTCATAGTGATAGCTCACAGACTTTCCACCATTACCGGGGCTGACAAGATCGTTCTGGTGAACAACGGAACCATCGAAGCCAGCGGGACTCATGAGGAACTTCTTGAGAAAAACGATATGTACCGATCCATGTGGAATGCCCACATCGGAACAGAGAACGGGGGTGCCACATGTTAGAGGCGATTCGTAAGATCATAGCATTTTCGGGGGCTGAAAAGAAAAAGATCAAATGGTCCATATTTATCAGTTTCCTGAATTCACTTTTTCAGATGCTTCGTGTAGGAGCAATATATTACATGGTTGTGGATCTTTTGGGGAGATCTACGGGCGCATGGCCTGCATGGAAGGCAGTGATCCTTCTGGTGGTCAGCATTGCGGGAACTGTAGTTACCAGATACTTTTCACAGCTTCAGCAGACTCACGCAGGCTATTTCATGAGTGCAAACAAGCGTCTTGAGATTGGTAACCGTTTAAAGAGGATCCCCATGGGCTTCTTTAACGACAATACCGTCGGTAAGATCACAGGCATCTCCACCAGCGTGCTGGATACGGTTGAAAACATCGGAGCCTCCGTGCTCTGCCTGGTTTTAGGCGGTGTGATAAACGGAGTGGTATTCCTGTTAATGATCCCCTTCTTTGACTGGAGGATAGGTCTCATATCCTGGGTCGGCACCATAGTTTACATGCTTTTCACTACCCTTATGGAGCACAAGACCAGGATCCTTTCTCCCAGAAGAGAGCTGAGCAAGACCGAGATCGTTTCCGCAGCCATTGAGAACATACAGGGAATGAGCGTCATAAAATCCTTTAATCTGGCCGGCAAGGGGGACAAAAAGCTTCGCGCTGCCATAGCAAAATTTAAGGACAGCAACCTGGCGTTGGAAAAGATGTTCATCCCCATTTCCCTGATACAGAACACCTTCCTTTCCGCTTTCAAGATGCTGATCATCCTGGCTTCAGCCTACTTTTATCTTCAGGGGACCATGGAAATCTCCATGGCATTGATCATGATCATCATCTCCTTCCAGATATTCAAGGATATCGAGCAGACAGATGCAGGTCTTTCAACACTTCGTGTAGTTACCAGCTCCATCGAGCAGACAGAAGAAGTGGACAGGATGCCTCAGATGGACGAGGACGGCATTGACTTTAAGCCCAAGCGCCATGATATTAAGATCGACAATGTGACCTTTGCATATGGAAATAAAGAAATCCTTCATAAGGTATCCCTTGACATTCCTTCCAAAACCACTACAGCCTTTGTGGGACCTTCCGGAGCAGGAAAGACCACACTGGCGATGCTGATCTCCAGATTCTGGGATGTTGATTCCGGAAGCATATCCATTGGCGGCAGGGACATTCGCGAATACACCTTGGAAAGCCTCATGTCCCAGATCAGCATGGTATTCCAGAATGTTTATCTCTTTGCGGACACAGTGGAAAACAACATCCGTTTCGGATGTCCCGATGCCTCCCGCAAAATGGTGGAGGAAGCTGCCAAGAAGGCTTGCTGCCATGACTTCATCATGTCCCTTCCCAACGGCTACGATACTGTAATAGGCGAAGGCGGCGCTACCCTTTCCGGCGGCGAGAAGCAGAGGATATCCATTGCCCGTGCCATCCTTAAGGACGCACCCATCATCATCCTTGACGAAGCAACAGCCAATGTGGATCCCGAAAATGAGGACAAGCTTAAAGGCGCGTTTGAATCTCTCATGAAGAACAAGACCGTCATCATGATCGCCCACAGGCTCAACACCATCCGCAAAGCCAACCAGATCGTGGTTGTAAACGACGGCGGCCTCACCGTGGGTACCCATGACCGGCTCATGAAAGAAAACGGCCTTTACACCCGCTTCGTGCGTATGCGCGAGCAGGCTGCAAGCTGGAAACTCTAAAATGACACCCGGGGACGGGGTTAGGGGTTCACTTTTTGGACCTTTGGGGACGGGGTTATAGGTTCACTTTTTGGACCTTTGGGGACGGGGTTAGGGGTTCACTTTTTGGACCTTTGGGGACGGGGTTAGGGGTTCATTTTTCGGCGCAAAGCGCCAAAAAATGAACCCCTAACCCCGTCCCCAAAGGTCCAAAAAGTGAACCCCTAACCCCGTCCCCAAAGGGTCATTTTGCCATTTTTTGTACTATATATTGATTATTTGTGAGTAGACAGACTTCTTTACAGAAGGTAAAATTAAACGGGTTAGTGTTGACTAACTATATGCCCGGATCAGCAAGACCAGGCATGTTAAGTTTTACTATGAAATTAACTAAGGAGGAACTATCATGGGTGAGATTTTTAAGGGTATTCCCGAGATCAAGTACGAGGGACCGGCAAGTAAGAATCCTTTTGCATTCAAATACTATGATGCAAATAAGGTTGTATTGGGTAAGAAAATGAGCGAGCAGCTTCCTTTTGCAATGGCTTGGTGGCACAACCTCTGTGCAAACGGCGTTGACATGTTCGGAAGAGGCACCGCTGACAAGAGCTTCGGCGCATCTGCCGAGGGCACAATGGAGCATGCAAAGGCAAAGGTTGATGCAGGCGTTGAATTTATGAAGAAGCTGGGTATCAAATATTACTGCTTCCATGATGTAGACCTCGTTCCCGAAGCTGATGATATCAATGAAACCAACAGAAGACTTGACGAGATCACGGATTACATCCTTGAGAAGACAAAGGGCACAGACATTAAGCTTCTCTGGGGCACAGCAAACATGTTCTCGAATCCCAGATATATGAACGGCGCAGGCAGCACCAACGATCTTGACGTTTACTGCTTCGCAGCTGCTCAGGTAAAGAAGGTTCTTGAACTCACCGTTAAGCTTGGCGGTAGGGGCTATGTATTCTGGGGCGGAAGAGAAGGCTACGAGACACTTCTCAACACCAAGGTTAAGTTCGAGCAGGAAAACATCGCAAACCTTATGAGAATGGCAAGAGACTACGGCAGAAAGATCGGTTTCGACGGAACCTTCCTCATTGAGCCCAAGCCGAAGGAGCCCATGAAACACCAGTATGACTACGATGCTGCAACAGCCATAGGTTTCCTCAAGGAGTACGGTCTTGACAAGGATTTCAAGATGAATATCGAAGCAAACCATGCAACTCTCGCAGGTCACACTTTCCAGCATGAGTTGCGCATCAGCCGTATCAACGGCATGCTTGGTTCCATCGATGCAAACCAGGGCGATATGCTTCTTGGATGGGATACAGACTGCTTCCCTTCAAATGTTTACGATACCACACTTGCTATGTATGAGATCGTGAAGAACGGCGGACTTCCTGTTGGTATCAACTTCGACTCCAAGAACAGACGTCCCAGCAATACCTACGAGGATATGTTCCATGCATTCATCCTCGGAATGGATTCCTTTGCATACGGACTTCTGAAGGCAGCTGAGATGATCGAGGACGGCAGACTCGAGAAGAACGTCGAGGAAAGATATGCTTCCTTTAATTCCGAGCTCGGTCAGAAGGTAAGAAAGGGCGAGACCACACTCGAAGAGCTGGCTGCAAAGGCTGCTGAGATGAAGGCTCCCGCAATGCCCGTTTCCGGAAAGCAGGAGTACCTGGAGGGTATCCTCAACAATATCATTCTTTCCAATAACTAAAGACTTATATCACATGAAGTGTACCCGGGAGGCTGAGGCCTCCCGGTTTTTTTTGCGGGAAATGAACCCCGGGGACGGGGTTGTGGGTTCATTTTTGGCTCAGCAGCTATTTTTTGCTGCCAGAGTCACTTTTTTGACACCCGGGGACGGGGTTAGGGGTTCATTTTTTTGACTCAATTGAAATATTTGGCGCCGAGGGTCACATAAGGAATGCCCGGCGCCTTGTTTTTGCGGGAAAAACATTGACTCTATTGACATAAATTGCTCTGAGAGTCAAATAGCGGATGGCAGGAGCTTTTCTTATGGGAAAAATTGTTGACCCTGAGCCGAGTTATTGGTGATAGAGCCACTTTTTTGAACCCCTAACCCCGTCCCCGGGTGTCAAAAAATGAACCCCTAACCCCGTCCCCGGGGTTCATTTTACAGAAAAAGATAGTTAATAAGCAGATGGGAGTATATAATTAACGTAAAAAATAGGCTATGGTATGAGCAGATAAGGAGAATATCATGATAAAGAATCCGATATTAAGGGGATTTCATCCCGATCCGTCCATCATTAGGGTGGAGGATGATTACTATATTGCTACCTCCACCTTTGAGTGGTGGCCCGGAGTGAGGATCCATCATTCGACGGATCTGAAAAACTGGGAATTGATAGAATATCCGCTGAATCGGGTGAGCCAGCTGGACTTAAGGGGCGTGGGACCTTCTCAGGGGGTATGGGCGCCCTGCCTTACGTATGATAAGGGGAAGTTTTATCTGGTATATACCATAGTGTGCTCTTTTTACTGCAATATGTATGACACGGAGAATTTCCTTGTGACGGCGGACGATATCCACGGACCCTGGAGTGAACCCGTGGCATTAAACAACTTCGGATTCGATCCTTCCTTATTCCATGACGATGACGGCAGGAAATATCTGGTATCGATGGTGACAGATCACAGGGTTCCGAAGAAATATGCCGGGAGGATAGTGTTGCAGGAATACGATCCCGTGGGGAAATGCATGACAGGTAAAGCACGGGATATATATGCGGCGGAAAACATATTTCTGGAAGGCCCGCATATATTTAAGCGTAACGGGTACTATTACCTGTTTTGCGCGGACACGGGCACGGGGGAACTTCACGGTCAGTCGGTGCTGAGAGCGAAAAATGTCATGGGACCCTATGAGATGAAGATGGATAAACCTGAAAAGTGGAAAACGGGAGAGGCGTTTTCAATCCTTACTTCCAGAAATTTTCCCGACATCCCCCTTCAAAAGGCAGGCCACGGAGATCTGGTGGAATCGAAAAGCGGAGACTGGTACATGGTACATCTGTGCTCAAGACCCAGTGACAAGCGGAATCCCCAAACGGTCGAGAGATTTAAAGGGGCGAGAAGATATATGCTCGGAAGAGAGACAGCCATTCAGAGAGTGGTATGGGAAAAGGACTGGCCCTGCGTTTTTGATGAAGCGGAAGATAAGATAACATCCGTTCCCCGGGAGGAGATTGAAGAGCTTAAAGGGGTTAAGGAAATGAAAACGGCAGAGCCCTTTGAAAGGGATGACTTTGATGATGAGGTGCTGAACCTTGATTATCAGTCTCTTCGTGTGCCTATGGATGAGAGATTCATATCCTTAAAGGAAAGGCCCGGATGGCTCAGAATGTACGGGCGCAGCGGGCTTTCGTCGCAGTTTTCCCAAAGCCTTATCGCGAGAAGGATGACTTCCTACCGCATGTCGGCGGAATGCAGGATGGAGTTTGAGCCCGAAGTGTTTAAGCAGATGGCGGGGCTCATCTTTCTCTATGACACGGAAAATTACCTCTATCTTCATGTGACTCATGATGAGGATATGGGGAAGTGTATAACCCTTTTGAAGTATGAGAACAAGAGGGCGGAGTACCTGAGCGCCGGTATTCCTTTAAAAAAAGGAGCGATCGCACTGAAACTGGAACTCGAGGGCACGGAAGCAAGATTTTATTATGCTTTGGAAAAAGAGAACAGTGTTTTGGAATTTAAAAAGATAGGAAATAGCATTGATTCAAGCTTTTTGTCGGATGAAGCCTGCAACCAGGGATGGTTTACGGGAGCTATGATAGGCATATGTGTACAGGACCTGACAGGAAGCGGCAAGTCAGCGGATTTTGATTATTTTGAGGTTAAGGACAAATGACTTACACAGAGTGGGCTAATGAGGAATTAAAAAAAGTAAGAGAAAAGATAGAATGGGTTGCGGAAAACAATAAGTATAAGATACCTTATACCACCGATGAGAAGGGGGTATATGACAATAAGGCGGACAAGGAAAAGGATTTCAGGATCGACGATGGTATAAACTGGTGGACCAACGGCTTTTGGGCCGGAATATTGTGGCTTTTGTACAATGACACCGGGGAGGAAAAGTACAGGAAGGATGCTTTGATCCAGGAGGAACTTCTGGACAAGGCCTTTGAAATGTATTACGGTCTTCATCATGACGTGGGTTTCATGTTCGTGCCCAGCGCGGTGGCGGATTACAGGATCACGGGAAACCCGGAGTCCAGAAAAAGAGCGCTGCATGCGGCAAATCTTCTGGCAGGACGTTTTAACGAGGCGGGAGGCTTCATAAGGGCCTGGAACGATCTGGAGGGCTGCGACACAAGAGGCTGGGCCATCATTGACTGCATGTTTAACCTCTCCCTTCTTTATTGGGCGGGGGAGGAGATAAAGGATCCAAGATATGTTCAGATCGCAACAAGTCATGCAAAAACAGTTGCAGATGCTTTTGTGAGACAGGACGGCTCGGTCTGCCATATTGTGGAATTCGACCCCATCAGCGGTAAGCGCATAAAAAGCTACGGCGGCCAGGGCTATGACCATGGTTCTGCATGGACCAGAGGCCAGGGCTGGGCATTATACGGATTCACCAGTGCATATATACACTCGGGGGAAAAGGTTTTTCTGGATACGGCGAAAAAAATAGGTGATTATTGTTTATCAAAGATATGTGAGCCCTACATAATTCCGGTGGATTTTGATCAACCGGAGAAACCGGAATATGAAGATTCCTGCGCCGCATGTATTATCGCGGGAGGACTCATCGAACTCTCGGGGATCGTCGATGATCCGGATAAAAAGAAAAGATATGCGGAAACAGCATACAGGATCATAAAGGTATTGGCAGAAACCAGGGCGGATTATTCAAGGGATTGCGAAGCAATAGTTAAGAACTGTTCCGCTTCCTATCACGGAAATAACCATCACATCACAATGGTTTATGCTGATTATTACTACATTGAGGCACTTTATAAACTGGCGGGATCGGATTTCAGAATGTGGTAGGCCGGGATCAAAGGTGAGATAATGGAAAGAATTGCGGAAGGAATATACAGAGAGCTGATCGGAAGCCCTGAAAAATATGTTCCGACAAGATGCATCAAAAGGGCAGACAGGACAGAGGACATTAACAGACTGTGCAACAGTAAAAAAGGCGTTATAACCAAACTTAAGGAAAAGCTGGAGTACAGATTTTCCGAAAGGGGTATGACTATCACGCTGCCCATGGAAACCGTAGAGAATATATATGGCTTCGGGCTACAGTTCTTTGGGATAAACAGCGCAGGAAAAAGACGTTTTATAAAAGTGAATTCGGATCCGGTGGCAGACACGGGAGAGAGTCACGCTCCCGTGCCCTTCTATGTATCCTCGGGAGGGTACGGACTGCTGGTGGATACCTTTAGATATACCACATTTTCAATGGGGACAGTGACTTTAAGGGGGAGTTCTCGGGGGATGAACGAGGAAAATGCACCCCATAAGGAGTTTTCCGAGACTGCCATCTATTCGCTTAAGAAAGCTTCGGAAGAAAGAAAAGTGATCATTGATATTCCTCATGTAAAAGGCGTTACCCTTTATTTCTTTGAGGGAAACATAATGGAATGTGTACAAAGGTACAATCTTTTTTCGGGTGGAGGCGTGCTTCCGCCGACCTGGGGGCTGGAACCCTGGTACAGGCTTTACGGTGGGAGCGACGAAAAGACTGCGGAAAGTATGGCCAAAAAATTTAAAGATGAGGGTTTTCCTATCAGGGTATTGGGGATCGAGCCCGGATGGCAGTCTCACAGTTATTCCTGCACTTATAAATGGTCATCGATGTTCCCCGATCCCGAGGGATTTATATCCCGGATGGGTGAAATGGGGTACAGGCTGAATCTTTGGGAACATGTTTTTGTCTATCCCAAGGCGGAGATCTATGATGAACTTCTGGAGCATTCCGGAGATTATGAGGTGTGGAACGGGCTGGTGCCTGATCTCATGGACGAAAGAGCACGGGAGATATTTAAGAAATATCATGGAAAGCAGTTTATAGATAAAGGGATATCCGGATTTAAGCTTGATGAATGCGACAACTCGGATTACAATCCTTCAAACTGGTCTTTTCCCGACTGTTCGGAATTCCCTTCCGGAATGGACGGAGAGCAGATGCACAGCGCCCTGGGAGTGCTGTATCAGAGTCTTATAAAGGAAGCCTATGAAGAAAGAGGGACAGAGACTTTTTCGGAGGTCCGTTCTTCCGGAGCCCTGGCTTCATCTCTGCCCTTTGTACTCTATTCGGATCTGTACGATCATAAAAAGTTTATAACGGCTTTGGTCAATTCTGGCTTTTCCGGACTTTTGTGGTGCCCTGAAGTAAGGGATTGCAAAAACGGAGATGATCTGCTCAGAAGATTGCAGACAGTGGTATTTTCTCATCAGATGCTTATAAACGGATGGCGGATACCGAATCCGCCCTGGAAACAGACGGATATAGAAAAAAATCTGTCGGGAATAGATATGCCTGAGGCGGAATATTACACAAAAGAGTGCAGAAAGCTTTTTGAACTCAGAATCAGGCTGGTGCCCTACATAGAGGAAAGTTTCCGGAAGTATAGGGAAACGGGAAAGCCCCCCATTAGAGCGCTGGTGATGGACTATCCGGATGACAGCAATACCTTTGACACAGATGATGAATATATGTTTGGAGATGAGCTTCTGGTCTGCCCTCTGACCTATGAGGAGGGCACGGGGAAGGAGATCTATCTGCCTAAGGGACAATGGGAAGGCTTTTTTGACCGGAAGATCTATGAAGGAGGCTGCCGTTTCAGGATGGAGGTGCCCTATACCATGATCCCCGTGTTTAAAAAGAAAGATTGATCGGGGTCAATGTTTTTTCCGGCATTCTGTGGGAGTGCTTTTGGTGAACTTTTTAAACTGCCGCATAAAGTGGAGTTCGTTCTCATAACCGCAGAGATCCGCTATTTCCTTAACGCTTAAATCCGTGGTGGAAAGATAGAACTCGGCGAGTCTGATACGGGCGTTAATGATATCAGTCTGGCAGGATACATCAAAAAATTCCTTGTACAGGTGCTGAAAGTGAGAAATGCTTATATAAAGAGATTCGGACATTTCACGGGCAGACCAGTTCTTGGAAGGGGAATTGTAGATCGCGGTACGTAGCTGGGACAATTCCAGATAGTATTTGGGCGCTTTTTCCGCATGCACGGTGGAGAGCTGATCCATAACGGCATACAGAAAAAGGTGAAGGTAGTGATCCACCATCACATCAGTATAAGCGGAATTTTTGTGGAAGACCTTGGACAAAGGCTCCACTATGTTTGTGAGACTCCTGAAATCATAGGGGTAAATAGGCTTATAGAGGGGAATGTCAAGAGTGTCCATGAAGCCCCGGTCTTCCCCCTTGAGACTGAAATGGATCCAGTCATCGTTATAACCCGCTTCGTCTCTGCCGTATCTTATGGTGGACTTTGGAGGATATATTATAAGCATATTCGGTCGGGTCTCTATGCGTTCACCATTTATATAAAACCAGGCATCGGTCTTTACCAGAAGCGCCAGATATTCGTCGGAAGTCAGGTTATATGCCACATTGCAGGCTTTTTTATGGTTGGAATCATATCCACAGGAAGAAACGGTGATCATGATAAGGGTCCTCCTTATAAATTGCAGAATAAGTCAGTTAAAAATCATATTAGAATATAGTTTTTAATCTGTCAATAATATAAAATCCTATATACACAAAGCACAGAGAACGGAGTGAGAAGGCTCCGGGTTAAGTATTGAGGTGACAGTTATATATGAAAAAAGTATTTAGGGAATTGTGGAAGAATAAATTTCTGTATGCTATGACGGTTCCCACCATAATCTGGATATGCATATTCAATTACTATCCGATGTACGGAATCCTCATTGCATTTAAGGATTACAGTTATAAAAAGGGCATATTAAAGAGTCCCTGGGCAGGATTTGATAACTTCGAATTCCTGTTTAATTACAAGGGAGTCTGGAAGATCTTTTTCAACACCATCTTTTTGAACCTCCTGTTCCTTGTGTTTACAACATTTTTCTCGGTTTTACTGGCACTGGTTTTTGTGGAGATAAAGAACAAGGTTTATAACAAGCTGGTTCAGACCATAGCTATATTTCCGCATTTTGTTTCCTGGACCGTTGTGGCCATGTTTATGAGCGGCATTCTGGGCAGCAGCGGATTCATTACAAAATGGATCGTTGACTCGGGGGCGGCGGATCCCATGTTTTACAGAAATCCCGAGGCCTGGCCCATAATCCTGGTTATCCTTAAGATATGGCAGGGAGCGGGATACGGATCGATAGTCTATGTGGCTGCCATAACCGGTTTTGATCAGGAGATCTACGAGGCGGCGAGAGTGGACGGCGCCACAAGACTGCAGAGGGTAAGCAAGATCACGCTTCCGCTTCTTAAAACCACCATCATCATGCTAACTATAATGAGTATAGGAAAGATCTTTAACGGCGATTTCGGGATGATCTATGCCATAGTCGGTGACAACACCGGTCTTTATCCCACCACTGATGTTGTGGACACCTTCGTATACAGAGCTCTGAGGCAGATGAACAATCTGGGGATGAGCACGGCTACAAGTCTGTTCCAGTCTGTGGTCGGCCTTATACTGGTTTACCTGTCCAACGCCGTAACCAAAAAGATCGAGCCGGATGCGGCAATATTCTAGGAGATAGCTCATGAAAACTATGAAAAGATCAGCGGGAGAGAGGGTCTTCGAAATCGTTGTCTATGCGATAGCTACGGTTTTTTGCCTGTTTTGCATCTTTCCCTTTGTAATAATCCTGGCAAGCAGCTTCGAAGAAGAAGCAAATTTTGCCACATACGGTTTCCCCTTGTTTCCCAGAGACTTCACTACCGAGGCTTACAGGATCGTGCTGGGAGACAGTCAGATATTTAAGGCATACGGAGTCACTATATTTTCCACAGTGGCAGGCACCGCGGTCAGCATGTTTTTGACAGTGACCATGGCCTATCCCATCTCTCTTAAAAAGCTTAAATATCGTAACGTTATCACATTTTTTGCTTATTTTACCATGCTCTTTAACGGAGGACTGGTACCTACATATCTGTTGATATCAAGGACTTTGGGCTTGAAAAATAACATCTGGGTTTTAATACTTCCCGTAGCTTTCAGCGCATGGAATATGTTCCTTATGAGAAATTTCTTTCAGGGCATACCCAAGGAACTGTCCGAATCGGCCTATATCGACGGGGCCAATGATTTTCAGATCCTGTGGAAGGTCATATTGCCGGTGTCTGTTCCCGGTCTGGCCACCATCAGCCTGTTCTATGCTCTCGGCTACTGGAACCAGTGGTTCAATGCCATGCTTTACATTGAGGACGCAAACCTCTTTCCACTGCAGTATCTGCTGATGAGAATGATGCGTAATGCGGATGCGATGAAGGAAATGGCCAGAACCATAGGAATATCTGTGGGCGAAGTACCCACCAACTCTCTCAGGATGGCTACCACGGTAGTGGCCATCGGACCCATCACGCTGTTGTATCCTTATGTGCAAAAATACTTTACAAGCGGACTTACCGTAGGAGCGATAAAAGGCTGACGTGCATATATTTTGTCAACCGGCGAAGGCTGTTTGCGGCAGACCTTCATAAACAACGATAGACATTGCGCCCGGGGCAATTGGCTATATATAATAACAGGAGGAAAAGAAATGAAAGGGAAGGAATTTTTTAAAAAGGCAACTGCCATTTTGTTGGCAGCAGCCATGACCGTGGCGCTGGCAGCCTGCGGTGGTAAAAAGGAAGGAAGCGTAACAGATGTAAAAACATCAAAGAACGAGGCGGGCGCTTCTGCGGAAAAAGTCAAGATGAAGGATACGACCATAAAGATCCGTGTAATGAACGAGTACAGAAATCTTGATAAGGTCGTGAAAAAATATGCAGAAATGACAGCAAATGATCCTGTCATGAGCAAGATACATTTGGATTTTTCGTATGTTGCAGGCGGCGATTATAAGGATAAACTGACGATGGCATTGGCTGCCCAGGAAGACTATGATCTTATGTTCTGCGGCGGATGGCACGGACTCAGCAATTTCATTCAGGAAGGCGATTTTGCGGATCTCGCATCCTATTTCAACAACGATCAGTATCCCGGCCTTAAGAAGGCGTTTTCAAGTGACTTTGTAAATGCGATGACATCATACATCCGTCAAGACGACGGAACCTACACCAAGGGAGTTTACGGCATAAACCTGGCTTCTTATTTTGAGGATTCCAGAGGCTTTATGTACCGTGAGGACCTTCGTAAGAAGTACAATTGCGCGCCCATTACCGACGAAGCAAGCCTTATGGCTTTTGTTAAGACAGTGGTAAAGAACGAGCCCGATATGGAGGGTGTGAGCCTTTCCAACTTCTTCCGTCTGGATTCCCCCTGGTACAGCGCAAAGCATGAGCATGTTTATACTCAGGATAACGTAAACATTTTCGGTGATCAGACCTGGGCCTATGTAGGCTTAAGCGATGACGAGAAGACAGTTCTTAACGTGGTTTTCCCCGGCGATGATGCTTCTCAGTTTGCAAAGATGCCCAAGGGTTATCAGTATGACTTTATTACCGAGTATATTGTGGACAGAACAAAGTGGAACGAGTATCTGAATCCTTCCAGAGGAACAACGGATACAGTTGAAAAGGATGCTGCCATCACTTATTGTGCGCTGACCGAATATGAAAGCAAGTACAAGGAAGCTATCGGAAAGAATCCCGATGCGGAGTTTGGGTACTATGTAATAGAAGATGCCCAGAGAAATAAGGAAAAAGGCGCAGTTGTATGCGATATGGTTACAAATAACTGGCTGGTGGTTCCCGAGTGGTCGGACAAGGTGGATGCTGTAATGCACTTCCTTGACTGGATGTTCGGAAGTCAGGAAGCTCACGATCTTTTCCAGTACGGTATTCAGGGCGAAGACTGGGAAGCAGTGGGAGGCGAAGGATATCGTTCACTTGATATCGCAGAGGACAAGGAGTACTTCATGCCCACTTATTCCTTCACTCTGAATCCCACCTATGTAAGAAACAGCGAATTTGTAATGAACAACAAGGATCTGCTGGCTGATTTCGAATACATCTATGACAATGCAACCTATAAGCTGAGTCCTCTTGCAGGCTTTACTTTCAACAAGACAGGCCTTGAGACTCAGGTGGCTAATATATCCGCTCTTTCCAGCGAGCTTCTGTTCACTCTTTCCATGTATGACTCTAAAGAAGCTGTGGAAAAGATCAACGGATGGCACAAGGATGCCACTCAGGTCGGGCTTGAGAAGGTGAGAGCTGAAATGATCGCTCAGATCCAGGCATTTCTTGATGTGAAGAATGGAAAATAATATT
Source organism: Lachnospiraceae bacterium (assembly GCA_016287765.1). The sequence goes on along the minus strand of JAEEWS010000019.1, from coordinate 26,414 downwards.
AATCTCTGTTTTGTGTGGGACAGGTTGGAGGAGAGATCTTCCGACCTGTTTTTTGAAGGAGGAATATGGAAACGAGTTTTAAAAACGGTGAAATTTTAAGAGATACTGAGGGAAATGTGCTTCATGCCCATGGAGGCTGGATCCTGCAGGAAGGAAATGTATTTTACTGGTACGGAGAGAATAGGGTTGAGAATAGATATGTCAGCGTATACAGATCCACGGATCTCCTGAACTGGGAATTTGTAAGGGATGCGCTTACTACCGAAAGCAGAACAGCGGAATACAGGGTGAAGACGGATCTGCGGCTTGTGAACGATGAGGGTGGAAAGATCAATATAGAAAGGCCGAAGGTCATCTACAATAAAAAAACGGGAAAATACGTGATGTGGATGCATGTGGAAAACGGCAAAGACTACTCTGAGGCGGCCTGCGGGGTGGCGACGTCGGACACGCCGGACGGAGAGTTTGTGTACCACGGCTGCTTTAATCCCTACGGTTTTATGTCCAGGGACTGCACGCTGTTTGTGGATGATGACTCAACTGCCTATTTTATTTCCGCGTCGAGGAACAATGCGGATCTTCATGTCTACCGGCTGACGGACGACTATATGAATGTGGACTGCCTGGTGCACCGTCTTTGGCAGGGGGAATACCGCGAGGCGCCTGCGGTGGTTAAGCATAACGGGCGGTATTATATGTTCAGCTCCTATTGCACCGGCTGGGCCCCGAATCAGTGCAAATATGCGGTGGCTGACAGCATGGAGGGAAGGTGGTCCGTGCTTACCAAAATAGGGGATGAAACCACCTATCGCACCCAGCCCGCGTTTTTTCTTAAGCTTAGCGAGAACGGCAGGATCTTCTACTTCTCCGACCGGTGGAACGGCAAGGACTACAATGATTCAAGGTACGTGATCCTTCCCCTGGAATTCGACTCCGCGGGAAATCCCATTCTCGAATACCGGGAAGAATTTCTGCCAAAATGACCCCCGGGGACGGGGTTATGGGTTCATTTTTTTGACTCAATTGAAACATTTGGCGCCGAGGGCCACATAAGGAATGCCCGGTGCCTTGTTTTTGTGGGAAAAACATTGACTCTATTGACATAAATTGCTCAGAGAGTCAAATGTCGGATGGCCGGAGCTTATCTTATGGGAAAAATTGTTGACCCTGTGCATAGTTTTTGTTGATAGAGCCACATTTTTGAACCTTTGGGGACGGGGTTATGGGTTCATTTTTGGACCATTTTTGGCCCACTAGCTATTATTGGCTCAGTAGCTATTTTTGGCCGCCAGAGTCACAAAAGTGAACCCCTAACCCCGTCCCCGGGGTTCATTTTCCCTTGCTTTACTTTGCGGGGGGAATATGATAAGATTACGAAAAATAATGTATAGGGGGAGCTTATGAAGTCATTATTGGGAGTTGAAAAGGCTATAGCGGGATGGATCATTGCCTACAATGTTTTGATGCTGATCACATTGATCAATTACGCATCACGTTACGGGATGGTGATCTACCTTCTTTGGCGGTTCCTTTATTGGGTTGTTGTTCTGGCCTTTTCCGCTGTGATCTTGAAGCTGATCAATGAGAATAAAAAGATTCCGGTTTTTCTGAAGGTGCTGTCATTTGTTGTGTATTTGGTCTGGGGACCGATCGTGGGCACGTTCATCTGCTGCCGTCACCTGGAGGATGCGGAAACCAATTATTATAAACACCCCGAGAACATTAACCATCTTGACAACATTGGGACGATCTCAAAAGACGAAAAATGAACCACTAACCCCGTCCCCAAAGGTTCAAAAAGTGAACCTATAACCCCGTCCCCGGGGTTCAAAATGAAAGGAAAATTATGAATGCTTATTTTGCGGGCGGATGCTTTTGGTGCGTCACGCCTATTTACAAGATTTACGGAGTGGACAAAGTCGTGAGCGGCTACAGCGGCGGCGATGAGGAAAACCCCACCTACAAGGAAGTGAAGGCCCAGAAGACGGGGCATCGCGAAACCATCAGCCTGGAATACAGGGAAGAAAAGGTGAGCTTTGAGAAGCTTTTGGACATATATTTTGCCAACGTGGACCCTTTCGATGCCGAGGGGCAGTTTATCGACAAGGGCTTTTCCTACACCCTGGCCATATATTATGTGAATGAGCCCCAGAGAGAAGCGGCCGCGAAGAAGATAGCGGAGATAGAAGAGAGGGAAGGAAAGAAGGTGCAGGTGGCACTGGAGCCTTTCAAGAGCTTCTGGCCGGCGGAAGAGGAGCATCAGGATTACTACCTGAAGCATCCAAAGGAATTTGAGGAGGAACTGGTCTCTTCCGGAAGAAAAAACAGAGAATAGAAATGACAAAAGCCCTTCGGGGCATGAAGAAAGCTTCCCGGGAGAAGGTTTAATCGCGAGAAGATTCAACCGGGAAAAGTATTAACCGGGAAATAAAAAACACAAAAGAGGCGTGACCCATAGTTGCGCCTCTTTTTATCATGGATATATCAATCATATAAAGTTTACAAGATCTGCCGGGAAAGCAGCCGTGTGTTACCGGACTTCGCTCGGAAAGCAGTCCGGGGTTATTGTATCTTGCCCGGCTTCTGCCTGGGGGCTTCGGAATTCTCTCCCTTCATGATGCGCTTGCAGGCATACATGGCCGCGTCTGCCTCATTAACCACCTGGGTGATGTTGACGCCTTTGCCCCGGGCAGTACCGTGGGCTACGGAAACAGTGGCATCCGCTTTGCTTTCTGTGGTGGAAAGAGTCTTAAGGATGGCCTTTTCCAGCCGCTTTTCTTCTCCGGGAGCAGGGTTATCGATGACGGAAATGAATTCATCGCCGCCGATACGATACACTTTGCAGTTCTTTCCTGCGTTGGAAAGAAGCGCCTCGGCCAGTTCTATGATGATCCTGTCGCCCATCTCGTGACCGAACTCATCGTTTACTTCTTTAAGGTTATTGATATCCCAGAAGATAACTCCCACACCATCCAGCTTTGGATAATAGGATTCGATCATTTCGGCATATTTATTCTTGTTGAAAACGCCGGTAATGAAATCAGTTTCGCTGATCAGCTTGGTGCGGGCCAGCTGTGCTGCCTCGGATCTGCCTTTTGCGGTTATCTGGGAAAGCATGAATGCGAAGAGGGCAAGGAGCATGGCTCTGGGGAAGGTGGCATAGGCAAGTATGATAAATGTGGGATTGGGATTGATCTCAAGTCCCGCAAAACCGTTCTGTACGATCTCGGTAAAGTGAGAGTAATTGTCCATGCTCACGAAGAAAATGTTGAGATCGCAGAGACCGTAGTAGAAGGCGATCAGAGAACTTACCGCAACGATCACCGTATTAAAAGCAAGAGTGCACCATATAACGTGCTGCTTGGAGTACTGGGCGGCAAAAATAAGCGGTATTACGTAAAGGAGTACCGCATGAAAAGAAAGTACCGAAACTATAGTACCGCAAATAATACAGATCACGGCCAGCACCGGGTATTTAAGCCATCTTTTTGAGTTGTCGAAGATCCGGAGCAGAGCTCTTAAGGAAAGAAAACCGAAGATCCCGATCAAAGCGGCTTTTGTCATAAGCTGTATATCGATGATAAAGAAACCGCCCACAGTAAGAGCCCAGGCAATGATAATGACGATCACCATGGCAAGCAAACCCTGTGAAGAGTAGTTGTTCGCTCTTGCTTCGATCTCATCCCACGGATCATTGTAAGTTTTGTTTTTCATAGAATCAATTATAGCAAAATTTCTGAAATAGTAAAGACGGAAAAGCATGATCGCAGAAACGTCGCATCTGTTTCGGAAACGTTTCGGAAATCAGCTTGTAATGCTACGAAATTACCCGAAAACGATTGCGATATATTACACTTAAAAAGGCATATTTATTGCATTTAAGTAAAATTTACTCCGTTAAATTAGGAAAATTATACAAAAAAAATAAAAAAGGACTTGCAAAAATATAAATTATGCTGTACTATGTCCTTACGAAAACGATTTCGTAAAAAATCTAGTGGGGTGTAAACATTGGTTTCATTAAAAGACATAGCAAGAGAATGTAAAGTCTCCCCCGCAACTGTAAGTAAGGCGCTGAATGACCAGAATGATGTGAGCGAAGAAACAAAAGCGCTGGTACGTGAAGTCGCCAAAAAGATGGGGTACTTCCCCAATTCCTCCGCAAGAGCACTTAAGACCAACAGGACAAACAATATCGGAGTTCTTTTTGTTGACGAGGCACAGAGCGGACTGACACATGACTATTTTTCCTACGTTTTGGACAGTTTCAAACGGGGCGCCGAAGCGGCAGGATATGACATTACATTTATTAACAGTAACAAATCCCATCAGGGAAGGATGACCTACCTGGAGCACTGCAAGTACAGAGGCTTCGACGGAGCCCTCATTGCCTGCGTTGACTTCTATGATCCGGAGGTTGCTGAGCTGGTGAACAGCGGACTTCCCGTGATCACCATCGACCATTCCTTCTACGGCCATTCCGCGGTGCTTTCCGATAACGTCAAAGGAATGCGGGATCTGGTGGAGTTCATTATCGAAAACGGTCACAGAAAGATCGCCTACATTCACGGTATGCCTTCCGCGGTTACAAACAGCCGACTTTCCACGTTTTTTAAGGTTCTTGAAGAGCACGGTATCACGATCCCGGACGAGTACATAGGAGAAGCACCCTACAGAAGCACGAGAGTAACGGCTACCGAAACGGAGAGGCTTCTGTCACTTAAGAATCCGCCCACCTGCATATTATACCCCGATGATTTTTCCTGCTTTGGCGGTATCAATGTGATAAACGAAAAAGGCTTAAGCATCCCGGACGATATTTCCGTGGCGGGCTACGACGGGATCCGGATAGGCAGGCATATAGAACCTCAGCTCACTACGCTGAGACAGGATACGGCCAGGATCGGGCTGGCGGCGGCAGAGAAGCTGATCGACCTGATCGAAAGGCCCAAGACCACCATTGAAGAGCAGATCATGGTAGGCGGCGGAGTGTATGTGGGAAAGACGGTTAAAAAACTCAATTAGATATACAGGCTTGGGTAAGGCCTTTATATAAAACATGATCCGTTGGGTCGGATCTAAAACATTATTCATTAATGGAGGAGAACTCAATGAAGAAAAAGGTTGTATCAATGTTACTTCTTGCAGCGCTCAGCGTAGGTTTACTCGCAGGCTGCGGTAAGGGAACAAAGGTTTCCAGCGACGGTAAGGTGCTCAACATCTACGCCTGGAACGAAGAGTTTAAGGGGTTTTTTGACAAGTACTATGCATCAAAGATACCTGCAGGCGTAAAGGTCAACTGGGTCATCAACGCTTCCGACGGCGGTCTCTATCAGCAGAAGCTGGACGAAGCTCTTGAGAATCAGAAAAAGGCTAAGGCTGACGACAAGGTAGACCTCTTCCTTGCAGAAGCTGACTACATCATCAAGTATGTGGATTCCGATTACACCGTAGACGTTAAGTCCATCGGCGTTACAGATTTCAGCAACATGTATGATTACACCGTTAAGGCTGCATCCGACAGCAAGGGTGTTTGCAAGGGCGTTTCTTTCCAGTGCTGCCCTTCGGCTCTCATCTATCGTCGTTCCATCGCTAAGGATGTTCTTGGCACAGACGATCCCGCAAAGGTTCAGGAAGCCCTGAACAGCTGGGACAAGTTCGACAAGGTTGCAGGCGATGCCAAGGCTAAGGGATATTACATGACAGGTTCTTTCGCTGAGACCTATCGTGTGTTCTCCAACAACTGCACATCCGCATGGGTAGACAGCAAGAATACACTTCACTTCGACGATCAGATCAACAAGTGGATCGCTCAGACAGATAAGTTCATCGCTAACAACTACACACTTACAGCAGGCGTATGGGATGCAGAGAAGACAGATCAGATGTTCGCAACAGGTAAAACAATGTGCTTCTTCGGACCCGCATGGTACTTCAACTTCTGTATGACAAACGCACAGGATCCCGACAAGGGATGCTCAGGCGACTGGGCTATCTGCCAGGGACCTCAGGCTCACTTCTGGGGCGGTACATGGATCCTTGCAGCAGCAGGAACAGATAACGCAGATCTCGTAGCTGACATCATGAATGCATTCACAAATGATACAGACACAGTTACAAAGCTTGTAGCAAACGAAGGTCAGTATCCTAACAACAAGGCTGTTGCAGCTAAGTTTGCAAATGACAGTTCTTACAAGAACGATTTCCTTGGCGGACAGAACGATATCGCTATCTTCGCAGGAATGACAGACAACATCAAGTGGCAGTATCATACACAGTATGACCAGCTCCTTAACGAAGGTCTCCAGAACAAGCTTCAGGAGTACTACAAGGGTGCTGTTACCAAGGATAAGGCTATGGAAAACTTCTACAACTACGTAGCAGAGACCTATCCCAACATCACCATCAACAAGTAATCCTGTGACAAACACAGATAAAACAGGCTGAAAACAGCAACGGAGTTATGCCGTGCCGGGTAACCCGGCACGGCATTTCTTAAGAAAATAATTCATGGGGGTTGTCAGATACAGCCTTTATGAACGGGAGAGAAACATGGATAAACCGATTAAAAAGAAAAAAAGCGGCGTCAGCTATGCAAAATGGGGATACATCTTTATACTTCCCTTTTTTATCACTTATTTCATATGGTCATTCATACCCCAGGTACTGACCTTTGTTTACAGTTTCTTTGAGATCTACAAAGACGGCCTGAGGCAGGTGGGACCCAACTTCTGTGGTTTCGACAATTACGTTCAGCTCTTTGCGACCAAGCTTGACGGCGTGCCCACCATCATTAAATATGCCGGAAATACCATGATCATGTGGATAGTGGGAGCCATACCCCAGTTCGTTGTGGCACTTCTTCTTGCGGTCTGGTTTACCAGCTTCAGACTTAATATAAAAGGCCAGGCCTTTTTCAAAACTGTCATATATATGCCCAACCTGATCATGGCTTCAGCCTTTTCAATGCTGATCTGGACAGTGTTCTCAACAACGGGTCCTGTTCATATCATCCTTGCAAATGCTAACATCATCGATAAAGAATTTGACTTCTTCTTTAATGTGGTCAGCGCCAGAGGACTGGTGGCAGGCATCAACTTCCTTATGTGGTTCGGTAATACCACCATCGTACTTATGGCCGGTATCATGGGCATCGATCAGTCTCTCTTCGAGGCGGCCATGATAGACGGAGCAAGTTCGATAAAAGTATTCTTTAAAGTAACACTTCCGCTTCTCATGCCGATCCTGACCTATGCGGTCATCACATCACTTATCGGCGGTATCAATATGTACGATGTTCCTTACATCCTTTCAAAAGGAAACGGAAGCCCCGACAATACGACAAATACACTTATAATGCTGGTACAGAGAAAACTCGGTGCGGCAAAGAACTATGGTTCCGCAGGTGCGGCTTCGGTTCTTGTATTCATCTTCTCTGCTATACTTAGCTTTATGGTTTTCAAATTCTTCATCTCCAAAGACGGAATGAGGGATAATACATCGAAAGGAGGAAGAAAAGCATGAGCAAACAGCAGATGAAAGCTGAACTTTATCTTTCCAGAAAAGGCAAGATCATGCTCAATATATCAAGGTTTTTTGTTTACCTTGTGCTGGGAATACTCACATTTCTGTGCCTGGTATTCTTCTACCTCCTTATAGTAAACTCAAGCCGTTCCAACGCACAGTTGAACGAAGGGTTTGCATTTTTACCTCAGGATAATTTCATAAAAAACCTTAAGAATGCATGGACGGATGTTTCCATAAATATTCCGAGAGGAATGATAAACTCCTTTATCATTGCGGCATCCTCTTCCATTCTTACAACCTACTTTTCGGCACTTACGGCATTTGGCATCCATTGCTATGAATTCAAATGGAAGAAGGCAGCTTTCACCTTTATCCTTGCGGTAATGATGATCCCTTCCCAGATCTCGGCGGTAGGATTTGTAAAGATGTGCAATACCCTGCACCTTACCAATAACTTCCTGCCTCTCATTATACCGGGCATAGCTGCTCCCGTGGTTTTCTTCTATATGAAGCAATATATGGAAAGCATACTTCCTCTCGAGATCGTTGAGGCTTCCAGAGTTGACGGTGCGTCGGAATTTTATACCTTTAACAAGATAGTGCTTCCGATAATGGGACCTGCGATCGCGGTTCAGATGATCTTTTCCTTCGTGGCATCCTGGAACAACTTCTTCCTGCCCGCTATGATCATCGATAAGCCCGAGCTTAAGACTGTGCCTATCATGATCGCGGCTCTGAGAAGTGCGGATTACTCTAAATTTGATATGGGTAAGGTATACATGCTGATACTGTTGTCCATCCTTCCCGTTATCGTAGTCTACCTGTTCCTTTCCAAGTTCATCATCAAGGGCATTTCCGAAGGCAGTGTAAAGGGTTGATGGGTTTAAAAGCAGAATAAAACTATTATGGAGATGAAGAAATGAAATTCGGATATTTTGACGATGCTGTCAAAGAATATGTTATTACTGCGCCCAAAACACCTCTTCCCTGGATCAACTATCTGGGAAATGAGAACTTCTTTTCCCTGGTTTCCAACACCTGCGGAGGGTACAGCTTCTATAAGGACGCCAAGCTTTTAAGGCTTACAAGATACAGATACAACAATGTTCCCGCCGATAACAACGGCAAATACTACTACATAAATGACGGTCAGGGCATATGGAATCCCGGCTGGCAGCCCACAAAGACTGACCTGGATTTTTACGAATGCCGTCATGGCATGGGATACAGCCGTTTTACCGGAAAGAAGAGAGGCTTAAGAGCTGAAGTGCTGGCCTTTGTTCCCATGGGGGATAATTGCGAGATCAATAGGGTGACACTTACCAACGAGACCGGAGAAACCAAGGATTTTAAACTCTATTCTTATGTGGAATGGTGCCTCTGGAATGCGGATGACGACATGAAGAACTTCCAGCGTCTTCTGTCCTGCGGAGAAGTGGAAGTCAAAGGCTCCGCCATTTATCACAAAACTGAGTATCGTGAGAGAAGAAACCACTATGCTTTCTTTTCTGTAAACCGCGAAATAGACGGCTTTGACACCATCAGGGATGATTTTCTGGGGGCATACAACAATAACGACTACCCTGAGTCCGTGGTAATGCAGACATCCAACAATACACTGGCCAGCGGCTGGTCGCCCATAGCTTCTCACAGGCTTGATATTACCCTTAAGCCCGGAGAAAGCACAAGCCTTATCTTTGTTCTGGGATACATTGAGAATCCCGTGGAAGATAAGTGGGAGAGTTACGGAGTTATAAATAAAAAGCCTGCAGAAGCTATGCAGGAAAGATATAAAACAGATGAGGACGTGGAGAAAGCATATGCACGATTGAAAAAATACTGGAGCGATCTGCTTTCCATCTATCATGTGGAGTCCAAAAACGAGAAGGTGAACCGGATGGTGAACATCTGGAACCAGTATCAGTGCATGGTGACTTTCAACATGTCGCGTTCCGCTTCCTACTATGAATCGGGCATAGGCCGCGGCATGGGATTCAGGGATTCCTGCCAGGATCTGCTGGGCTTCGTGCACCTGATCCCGGACAGAGCGAGGGAGAGGATCATCGACATTGCATCTACCCAGTTTGAAGACGGGCGCGCTTATCACCAGTACCAGCCCCTGACCAAAAAGGGTAATTCCGACATCGGCAGTGGCTTTAACGACGATCCGCTGTGGCTCATTGCCGGAACAAGCGCTTACGTGCGTGAGACCGGGGACACGACGATCTTAAGCGAACTTGTGCCTTTCGATAATGACGAGAGCAAGGCAACACCGCTCATGGATCATCTTAAAAGATCCTTTGATTTTACGGCGACTCACAAGGGACCTCACGGACTGCCCCTCATAGGCCGTGCGGACTGGAACGATTGCCTGAATCTGAACTGCTTTTCGGAGCATCCCGGTGAGTCTTTCCAGACCTTCGGCCCCAGTGAAGGACCGGTGGCTGAATCCGTGTTCATCGGCGGAATGTTTGTAAAATACGGCAAAGAATATGCTGATCTTTGCGAACTGCTGGGAGATAAAAAAGAGGCTGAAAGGGCACATGCAGAAGTTGAGATCATGGAGAAAGCCGTGCTTAAAGAGGGCTGGGACGGAGAATGGTTTGTTAGAGCCTATGACGCCAACGGTCACAAGGTGGGATCCAAGGAGTGCGAAGAGGGTCAGATCTACATCGAACCCCAGGGCTTCTGTGTAATGGCAGGCATCGGTGTTGAAGAAGGCAAGGCTGAGAAGGCGCTGGACTCTGTTAAGGAACGTCTGGATACCAAGTACGGCGTAATGATCCTTCAGCCGGCTTATACCAGGTACCATCTGGAGCTGGGAGAGGTTTCCTCCTATCCTCCGGGGTACAAGGAAAATGCAGGCATATTCTGTCACAACAATCCCTGGGTTTCCATTGCGGAAACTGTGCTGGGCCGCGGCGACAGAGCGTTTGAGATATACAAAAAGACCTGTCCCGCCTATGTGGAGGACATAAGCGAGATCCATCGTACCGAGCCCTATGTCTATTCACAGATGGTGGCAGGGCGTGATGCCAGATTCCACGGAGAGGCCAAGAACAGCTGGCTTACGGGTACGGCTGCCTGGACCTTCGTAAATATTTCCCAATATATCCTGGGCATCTATCCCACACATAAGGGACTGTCTGTAGATCCCTGCATTCCCGAGGGCTTCGGTAACTTTAAGGTTTCACGTAAGTTCCGTGACGCAGTCTACAACATTTCGGTGGAGACCAACGGTGCACAAAAGGGAGTTAAGGAACTTCTGGTGGACGGTTGCAGAACGGAGGGAAATGTGATCCCCTTCGAGGCAGGCAAGAGGGAATACAATGTAACAGTTATTATGGGCTAAAAGAGTAAAGCTTTTCTTTATATTATCCTAACGGGCGGGGCTAAAAATGCCCCGTTTTTTTTGTGAAAAAAAGCCAAAGGGGACGTTTGGCTTTAAACGTCCCCTTTGGTTATCGACAATAGATATGTCCTAGTTATAAAAACCTGTCATGAGCTTTATCAGTTCGTCTTCGTCCGATGTCTGCATCAGTTCACATGCGGAGTGCATGGCAAGGATGGGAACACCTATGTCCACGGTATGCATGGGAAGAAGGGATGAAAGCATGGGGCCTATGGTGGAGCCTCCCGGGATATCGGCTCTGATCATGAACTTCTTATACTTCACGTTGTTTTCGGAGCAGAGCATTTCAGCTGTGGCGATAGCGGAAGGATCAAGAGTGTAGCGCTGATTTGAACTTACCTTAAGGGCAACACCTTCTCCGAGACCTATTTTGGACAGGGAGTCATATTTCTCGCTGTGATTGGGATGGGTGGCATGGCCCACATCCACTGAGAAAAGGAAGCTTGAAAGGACGGCATCGTTAAAGCTTTCTGCCTTGAAACCGAGTCCGAAACGGAGTTTTTCCAGCAGAGTCTTAAATACGGCAGAGTCTGCACCGGTCTTTGTGCGGCTTCCGACCTCTTCATGGTCGAAGAGGAGAGCCACGTCTATAGTGTCAACGGGAGCGGCTTCGGAAATGGCCTTGGTCAGCGCATAGCAGCTGGTAAGGTTGTCCAATGCGGGGGCGGAAAGCATGTCCTCGTTCAAGCCTACAACGGTGGGAGCATCACAGCAATAAACATAAAGATCACAATCCAGGATATCTTCGGCTTTAACGCCCAGTTCCCCGGCGATGGCGGAAAGCAGGAAATGTTTGTCGTTTATCTTCTCGTTAAATACGCCCAGCAAAGGAACCATATCGATCTGCTGGTTTAAATCCACTCCCTTGTTCACCTCGCGGTTAAAGTGGATGGCAAGGTTGGGGATGACTGCAATGGGGCGCTTAAAATCAAAGATCCTGAGATCCGGCTCAAAAGCATTCTTTCCTTTGAGAGCGACCATGCCCGCAACGGACAGGGGTCGATCCAGCCAAGTGCTGTAAATGGGACCGCCATAGATCTCGCAGTTCAGCTTCATATAGCCGTTGTTTCCGGGACCGTAGGGATCGTGCTCGAACACGGGCTTAATGTGAAGGCAGGGGTGATCCGTGTGGGCTGCACCCACATGAAAGGAACTGCTTTCGCTTACGTTATTTCCGATGGAAAAAGCCGCAATGGCAGTGGAATATACCTTTACAAAGTATCTCCCTCCGACCTTTACATTGAAGGGCCTGTTCAGCACAAGCTCCTCAAAACCTGCGCCCTGCAGCATCTCCGCTGCGGCTTCGGTAGCGTGATGGGGGGTTATCCCCCTCTTTAAATATTCAAAAAAATCCATATCTGACCTCCAGGAATACAATAAGAAAATGAACCACTAACCCCGTCCCCAAAGGGTCAAAATTGAAAAGAAAAATGAACCATTGGGGACGGGGTTAGTGGTTCATTTCTGCCAAGCCCTGATTTTAGCATATTTCAATGCAGGCTTCAATATTAATAATGCGCGGCAAAAAAATGAACCCCTGACCCCGTCCCCAAAGGTTCATCCCGGGCGTCAAATAGTTAAAACAAAATGAAATGATTGTTTTTTTATTGACAAGCCCGCCATATTAGCATATAATTATATTGGCAAAAATTCGAGTTGTGTAAACAATTCGAAATATATATATGCTTTACATAAAAGTTTTCTCTCAAATTAAATTAAGGAGGACATGCATATGTCAACAAAAGCTTATTACAGACCCGAAGAGATCGGTGCCGGTAAGGTTGGTTTTTCAAAAACCAGATCTATCATTGAAGCTGCCTTCTACGGAAACAATGTAGTTAAGGTTAATACTCTTAAGGAGGCATATAACCTCGCAAAGAATTCACCCGGAACAATCGTTACGGATATGCCTGTAAAGGACGGAGATACATTTGGTCTTGAGAAGGACGCAAAGGTTCTTCTTTTCAATGACGGTGCAGTAACCGGTCGTTATGCCGTAGCTCGTAGGATCAAGGGAGAGCCCGGAGTTGACGATGTTAAACTTGATAAGGTTGTAATGGATGCGGTTTATGAGACAAGATGGAAGACAATGTATCATGCAGAGTGCTTCATCGGTCTTGATCCTGAATTCATGGTAAAGGCTCACCTTCTCATTCCCGAAGGAGAAGAGAACCTTCTTTATAACTGGATGCTCAACTTCCAGTATATGTCAGATGCTTATGTTAAGATGTACAAGAACTCCAAGCCCGTTGGTGACGGCAAAGAGCCTGATATCTACATCTTCTCCGATCCCCAGTGGGAGCCCCATGAAGCACCCGACGTTGATTACAGCTGCTTAAGCGATCCCAGAACCCTTTGCTACTTCGATACAAACCAGAACTGCGCAGCAATCCTTGGTATGAAGTACTTTGGTGAGCACAAGAAGGGTACTCTTACCATTGCCTGGGCTATCGCAAACAGAAACGGTTATGCTTCCTGCCACGGCGGACAGAAGGAATATTCTCTTCCCGGCGGAAAGAAGTTCGTTGCTTCCGTTTACGGTCTGTCAGGATCAGGTAAATCCACACTTACACATGCAAAGCACGGCGGAAAGTATGATAAGGACGGCGGTATCAAGGTTCTTCATGATGACGCTTTCATCATCAACTCCGATACCTGCGCATCCATTGCACTTGAGCCTACTTACTTCGATAAGACAGCAGATTATCCTACAGGCTGCCCTGACAATGAGTACCTCATCACTGTTCAGAACTGCTCCGCTACCATGGACTGCGACGGCAAGATCCAGCTTGTAACAGAGGACATCAGAAACGGTAACGGCCGTGCCATCAAGTCAAAGCTTTGGAGCCCTAACCGTGTTGATAAGATCGATGCTCCCGTTAATGCAATCTTCTGGATCATGAAGGATCCTACGATCCCGCCCGTTGTTAAGCTTAAGGGTGCAGCTCTTGCAGCAGTTATGGGCGCTACACTTGCTACAAAGACATCTTCCGCAGAGCGTGTTGCTGCAGGTACAGATATGAATGCTATCAGGATCGTTCCTTATGCAAATCCTTTCAGAACCTATCCTCTTGTAAATGACTATGAGAAGTTCCACAAGCTGGTTGCTGAGAAGAACGTTGACTGCTACATCGTTAACACCGGTGACTTCATGGGCAAGAAGGTTAAGAAGGAAGATACTCTCGGAATCCTTGAGACGATCGTTGAAGGAAAGGCTAAGTTCGAGAAGTGGGGCAACTTCAGTGACATCGAGATCATGAATGACTGGTCCGGAAAGACCGGTGATTTCGCACCCGATCTCAATGATGCTTCCTACAAGAAGGCTCTTACAGATGCCATGAACACACGTATCAAGGCTGTTGAAGACTTCGCGGTTAAGAAGGAAGGTTATGACAAGCTTCCCGATGAAGCACTTGCAGCTCTTAAGAAGGTCGTTTCGGAGATCTGATAATATATAGCAGAAGATATCTTTATAAGGCTCATCCCCATAGGGTGAGCCTTATTGCGTTTTAAAAAGTAAAAAATAATAAGCATTTCTTATAAAAATGTGGTAAAATATAAATAACCAAATGTTGGGAGGAGAGAAAGAATGAAATTAAGATTTGGTTTACGTGAAAAGTTTTTGTTGGCAATCGTGGCATCGGGCATCATAATTACCGGCGCGTCGTTGTTCGTTGCGGGCTCACAGTCGGAAAAACAGCTGTTGGCAGCAGTCAAGAACAATATGTACAACGTAGCGGTTTCTTATGGTAAGGCCATAGAGGATAAGGGCGTAATGAGCTACGAAGAGTTGTTTGACATGCTTTCTGAGGTTAAGATCTCCGGATTCGAATCCAGCTATGTATACGTTGTAGACAAAGACGGAACTATGGTTTACCACAGGACAAAGGATAAAGTGGGGAACCCGGTAGAAAATGCAGCAGTCAAGATGCTGGTGGGAGAACTAAAAAAAGGCAAAGTTCCGGAACCGGATGTTATCACCTATGAATTTAAGGGCGACGACAAGCTGGCAGGTTATTATATTACCAGTAACAAGGATATCGTGGTTGTTACCTGTAACTATACAGATGTTACGGATATCACCGGCGGTCTTACAAAAACACTTATATTTGTTGCTCTCGGATGTATCGCGTTCCTTATCATTGTGGGAATACTTGTGAGCATTGCCATTTCCAGACCTTACGGCTTTACGGTGGGTGCTGCCAACAGGATCGCGGAGTTGGATGTCTCCGACAACGAAGTTCTGAACAATATGCGTAAAAGAACGGATGAAAGCGGTGATATTGCCCGCTCGCTGTTAGGAGTCAGAGAAAAACTGAACGAGATCATTGTGGATCTTAAAAAAGAGAGCCAGGCGCTTAAAAAGGACAGCGGAGACATTAAGGGAAGTGCCCAGAGCATTGCAAACGCTTCCGCTGACAACTCTGCAGTTACCGAAGAGCTCAGTGCCGGAATGAACAACATCTCCGAAACCACCGAAAGGATCAAGGATCGTGTAAGCGATGTTAATAAAGAAGCGGTGGAGCTCGATGAAGTGGCAAGACAGAACAAGGAAGCTTCCAATGAGATCATAAGACGTGCGGAAGGCCTCGGAAAACAGAGCGCAGAAGCTGCCAGGAAGGCTGAGGACATGCTGGCAGAGGTTGAGAATCGTGTAAAGCAGGCTACCGAAAAAGCAGAAGCCGTTGCCAAGATCACAGCCCTTACGGATACCATATCCGAGATCGCGGGACAGACCAGACTTCTTTCTCTGAACGCTTCAATTGAGGCTGCCAGAGCCGGCGAGCAGGGGCGGGGCTTTGCGGTGGTTGCCGACGAGATCGGAAAGCTTGCCCAGGACAGTACATCTGCGGTTAATGACATCGTTCAGATCGTGGGCGAGATCCGCTCCGCAGTTGACGATATGCTTAAGACCATGAACACCACTTCCGAGTTCATCAATGAACTGGTTAAGAAGGAATTTGGAGAATTTGCAAAAGTAGGTGAGCAATATGCGGCTGATGCGGGAAGCTTCGGCAGCACCATGGACGGGTTCATCACTGCCGTCAGCGAGCTTAAGACAAATGTGGACATTATCACCCAGGCCATTACCGAGATCAATGCCACTCTCAACGAGACTAACGTGGGTGTAGGCGAGATCGCGGAGAAGACTCAGGATATGGCAGCTTCTACCGCAGGCATCGAACAGATGATCACTGAGGTAGATGCCAGAGCCGAGTCGCTGCTTAAGACGATCAACAGATTTAAGGTATAAGGCATATGTCTTCTCGACAGTGTCGATCCGAAATGTTTCAGATACAGCCCTTGCGTTTAAGGCAAAGGCTGTATTGTTTTAGGAAAAGGGAGGACCAATGAACAGAAATTCGGAAATAATCAAAACCAGCTTTGTGGGGATAGGTGTGAATGTGCTGTTGGCAGCTTTTAAGTTTGTTATCGGGCTTATATCAAATTCTATTGCCATTACATTGGACGCAGTCAACAACTTAAGTGATGCTCTTTCTTCTGTTATCACCATAATCGGAACGAAGCTGGCTTCCAAAAAGCCGGACAAGAAGCACCCCTTCGGACACGGCAGAGTGGAATACCTGAGTGCCGCCATCATTGCGGTCATCGTTTTATATGCCGGTGTTACGGCACTTATCGAATCGGTTAAAAAGATAATTACTCCCGA
Organism: Lachnospiraceae bacterium; assembly: GCA_016287765.1. Next base: position 9,804 of record JAEEWS010000019.1, on the reverse strand, counting down.
GACCCCTGACTATTCCACTATCACCCTTATAATAGTGGCGGTAGCGGTGGCTGCTAAGTTTCTACTCGGTACCTGGTTTATAAGCAAGGGCAAAAAGATCACTTCCGATTCGCTCATTATGTCCGGTAACGATGCAAGGCTGGATTCCCTGGTTTCCCTTGCAACCTTGATCGCAGCCATAGTATTTACAATCTGGGGCTTTGGCATTGAGGCTTACCTCGGTGTGCTTATCTCCGTTCTCATGATACGTTCGGGTGTAGACATGTTCAGAGAGACCATGTCACACATACTGGGCGAAAGACCGGACAGAAAGATGGCGTTAGCGGTAAAGGAAGTGGTAAACAGCTTCCCGGAAGTCAGCGGTGCCTATGATCTGGTGCTTCACAATTACGGTCCCGACATCCTTACGGGCTCGGTACATATAGAAGTGCCCGACGACATGAAGATGAATGATCTGGACAGACTGGAAAGAGAGATCGCTGATGCGGTATATAAGAAATGCAATGTTTTGCTTACGGGTATCAGCATTTACAGTAAGAATACCAGCGACAACGAATTGGGAGCCATGCTCAACAACATTAGAAGAGTGGTCATGTCCCATGAAAATATCATCCAGATGCATGGATTTTATGTAAATATGGAAAAGAAGGAAATGAGATTTGATATCGTGGTGGGTTTTGAAGCAGAGGATCGACAGGAACTTTACGATCATGTGGTCAATGATATCAAGAAGCTTTATCCCGACTACGATCTGAGAGTGGGCTTCGATGCTGATCTCAGTGATTAAAAAAATTGCTTTTGGAGTGTATTGGACCGCAGAAGATAAAATCTGCGGTCTTTTTTAATGCTTTTTATGGAAAAAAGTTTGAAAATATACAAAATCACGGGATTTTGAGTGACATTTGTTGTGCTTTTGATGATAACATAAAAGGACACAATAAAAATAAATGAGGAAGGTTTTAAATTGCATTCCGGAGGTAGTCTTATGAAGACACGAAAGATGTCAAATTCATTCAAGGTTACTCTAATGATCACTTTAACTGCATTGGGGGTAGGGTTTTTAATGTTCTTTATCTCCCATAAGATGCTCTTCAATTCATTGTTGACCCAAAACAGAAACGAGACGCTGGATGTCGCAAAAATGGCTGCCAACAATATTGACGGTGACCAGTTCGAACGGGTGGTAAACAACGGGTATGGAAGTGATTATGATGTTATACATAAGGAGCTTTCGGGATTTTTGGAAGGTGAAACCGTTCTTTACGTATACACATATGCCAGGGATGATAACGGAAATCTTATTTTTGTAATAGATTCGGATCCGGAAGAACCTGCTGCCTACGGAGATATAGCTGACGAACAGCCGGAAGTGGACAGTGCTCTTAAAGGCACTCCCGCAGTTACCGACGAACCTATAACGGACGAATGGGCAACGGCTTACAATGCATATGCCCCCATATACAATTCCGCAGGTAAGGTGGTGGGAGTTGTAGGTGTGGATCTGGATGCGGAGACTTCGGCAAAAATGGTATCTTCCTCAGGTGGATATATCGTATCGGGCCTTATCTTTTCACTTATAGTTGCTATTGCTGCCGGCCTTTTCTTTGGAGCAAGACAGAAGAAAATCTATGTGAAGATAAACAATGCGGTTATGGAAGTGGCTTCGGACAACGGAGATCTTACTCAAAGGATAGAGATCAGATCCGGTGATGAAATGGAAGTTATCGCAGAGAATCTTAACAAACTTCTTCAAAAGACCCAGGAAACCATAGCTGAGACCAAGCAGGGAACCAAGGAAGTAAACGATATGATGAAGACCATAGATTCGGATATGGTATCATCCAGAAAGAGCGTTGAAACCGCCAGTGCGGACCTTCAGTCCGTGGCTGCTTCGGGAGAAGAGATCACGGCAAATATAGAGACTGCCAGCAACGTGAGCGATGCGCTTTACGATACCACCGAATCCGTTAAGGAAATGGTGGAAAGAAATGCGGAGGCGGTACACGAGATAAATGACAATTCCGCGAAACTTCACAAACTGGCGGAGGAATCCACGGTAAAAGCCAACGAGAATATCAATAAGATGAAGAACGAGCTGGATATCGAGAAGGAAAAGGCTCAGGCGGTGGAAAAGATCCAGACCCTGTCCTTGAGCATCCTGGATATCGCCCAGCAGACAAACCTTCTTTCCCTTAATGCCTCCATCGAGGCGGCAAGAGCGGGAGAAGCAGGCCGGGGCTTTGCGGTAGTAGCTTCCGAGATCAGCAAGCTGGCCGAGGATTCCAGTAAGGCAGCTTCCGAGATCCAGGAAGTAAGTAATGAAGTAAATGAAGCCATCACAGGTTTCCTTGGCATTTCCGAAACCATGATGACCACCATAAATGAAATGGTTGAGAAAGACTATGCAAGTTTCATGAATTCTTCTTCGGAATTTGCAGAGAGCGCTGAGGGAATGTCGAAAGACATGTGGGAAATGCACAATAAGATGGATGAAGTTTTTGAATCCATCAGCACCATCAAGACCTCCATCAGAGACGTGGCCGCTGCGTCGGATCAGAACACTCAGGACATCATAGGCTGCGCCGAGATGGTGAGTGAGCTGGACAAGATCATAAGGAGCACGTCGGAGGCAGCGGGTAATACGGCCAAGACCATTGCGGAAATTGACGAAACCCTTGGTTCATACAAGGTTTGAACCTAAAAAATTAAGATGAGAGATAAGTTAAGTCTCAGCCGGAGATCGTTCTTCGGCTGAGATGTTTTTTATTTGGGAGTGTTCACTTTTTGTGGGGGTTATGATATGATGTCTTAATAAAAGATCTTGAGTGGTAAAGACAACATGAGTGACAATAAAAAAAATAAAAATAAAATGATCAGCTATATAGGTCTTACAGTAGCTTGTCTGGCTGTGTTGACCCTTATTTTGTTTGGTGTTATCCATCTTGTGAGAAATCATCAAAATGAGGAAGAACTTAGGAAGATCCGTGAGGCAAGGGATAAGCAGACAGAGATCGGGCCTATCGCAAATGTTACAAAAGGACCGGAGATAACACCTACTCCTGTTACGAATGAAAATGAGGGAAACAATGGTCCTGCAACACCCACCTTCACGCCTGCCCCCACAACTACTCCCACACCCCGTCCCATAGCCATACAGTCCGGCTTCATGATGGATCTTTATGAATACAATTCCGATGTGGTGGGTTATCTCCTTATGAGAAATACCTTCGGGGTCGAGATAGATTATCCCGTAATGCAGACCTTTGACAATCCCAATACTCCCGAAAACGAAATGGAGTATTACATAAACAGGGGAGTGGATAAGGCACCGCTTAAAAGAGGAAGCCTTTTTATGGACCAGAACAGCATCAGCGGTGTGGGCTATAAAGAGGACAATTACGTGGGAGGAGAAGAACCTTCGGACATACTTCTGATCTACGGTCACAACATGGCTGACGGTACCATGTTCGGATATCTGTATAAATTCCTTGAGACGGAATATGCAAAAGAGCATTTGTATATCGATTATGATACATTATATGAGCACAGAGTTTATAAGGTGATATCCTGCTTCAGGAGTCACGTGTTTACCAGTGCGGATCGTATGGACTATTCAAATTACGATGATCCCAAGTTTAAGTATTATGCTTTTAAGGGCAATATGACCGAGGAAGAGTTTGTTTATTGGTATGCCAACGTAATGAGCCACAACGAGAATGAACTTCCCGAATTCAATGCTTCCTACGGTGATGAATTCATGGTCCTTTCCACCTGTTCCCCCACAGACGAAACAGGCAGAAAAAATGAAAACGGCAGAGTGTGCCTGGTGGCGGTAAGGGTAGAGTAATAAATGTTTAAGTTTTTAAAAGAATATAAATTCATAATCTGTACGGCTTTTGTACTTTGCTTTTGCTTGGCGGGTTGCGGGGATGACAAGACGCCCGGCGGTCACGCAGGGGTAAAGCCTACGGTGAAGACGGTTTCGCCCTCGATCACGCCCACTCACACCCCCACGCCCTTTCCCACGGCCACGGACACGCCCACACCCAGACCCACGGATACCCCCACGCCTACGGTGACTTTGGCTCCGGACTATGAGCCGCCCGTTATCATCGGCGCTACGGATATAGAAGCAAAGGTGAACGGTACCATATCTTATACAAGAAACGTGATTGCCACGGATAACAGCGGAGAGACCTTCTCCTTTAGGGGGGAAAACCCCAATCTCTGGGTGGATAAGAGCAATGTGGACATTTCAAAAGCCGGAACCTATGAGATAACATACCATGCAAAGGATAAGGCGGGAAACACAGCCGAGGTCAAGGTGTCGGTGCTGGTGTCAAAGGCGTCTCCCGACGAAGTATATGCCCTGGCGGATACGGTTCTGGGCAGGATATTGACCGAAGACATGACTATGACGGAAAAGGCCCGGGCCATATTTGAGTACGTCCACCACACTGTGAAATACCAGGACAGAAAAGGAAATGACTATATAGAAAACGCCTATTACGGACTTGAGGATAATATCGGGGACTGCAACGTGTTTGCAGCCACGTCTAAGGTGCTTCTTACCAAAGCAGGCATACCTAACCTCGATATTAAAAAATATCCCACCAATAACGATCCTCACATCTGGAACCTGGTAAATACCGGAGACGGCTGGTATCATTTTGATACCACTGTATGGCATCCTGATACGGCAGACAAGGAAGCACGCGAACAGGGTATCTTCATGTGGACCACCGAAAGACTTAAAAGATCGGGTTCAGGAGCCATCAGAAACCAGCACGTTTTCGATGCAACACTTTATCCGGAAATTCAATAGATGAATATTGTACAGTATTTAAACCAAACAGTCGGAGTATTTCCCGAAAAGCAGGCCTTTACGGACGGAAACCATGGGCTTACCTTTCGGGAGCTTTTTGATGCGTCGAGAAAGGGCGCTTCTTTTCTTTGTGAAAACAATCTGGTAAAAAAGCCAATAGTGGTCTTTATGAAAAAGAGTCCGGAAGAAGTGGCGGCTTTTTTTGCGGTACTTTACAGCGGAAATCACTATGTGCCCATAGACGAAGAGATGCCAAAGAGAAGGATAGAACTGATACTTGAAAATGTTAAGACCGGAATTATAATATGTGATGAAACCACCATAGAGATCGCCAAAGCTTTTAAGGATGAAAGTGAAAAGGTGCTGTGGAAGGATATGCTTAAGGGAGAAGTCGATGAGGCTGCATTGGAGAAAGCCTTTGAAAGGACAAAAGGCAGCGACCCGGCCTATGTGCTCTTTACATCCGGATCCACCGGGATCCCCAAGGGAGTTGCCTGCAGCCATGATTCTGTGGTGAATTACGCAGAGGTGCTTTCAGATACTCTGGGTATAACCGAAAACAACAGGTTCGGAGAGCAGGCTCCGTTCTACTTTGATGCAAGTCTTAAGGAGATCCTGTGCACCGTAAAGACGGGAGCGACCACGGTCCTGATACCGAGGGAACTGTTTAAGACACCGGTCCCGCTGGTGGAATTTTTAAACAAAGAAAAGATCAACACCCTTTGCTGGGTGGTTTCGGCTCTTACCTTTGTATCGGCCTTCGGAACCCTGGATCTGGTTAAGCCGGAATGGGTGAAGACCATTACCTTTGTGGGGGAGGTCTTTCCGGTGAAACAGTTTGAACTGTGGAGAAAAGCTATGCCCGGGGCAAGGATGTTCAACCTCTACGGGCCTACGGAATGTACCGGCGTAAGCACATTTTTTGAGATACCTGCGGACTATGAAGTTAAGGATGCCATCCCCATCGGAAAGCCCTTTAAGGGAACGGAAGTGTTCCTTATGGGAGATGACGGAAGAACAGTAGGTGAGGGAGAGACCGGAGAGATCTGCATCGGAGGAAAGGGTGTGGCTCTCGGATACTACAACGACCCTGAGAGGACGGCAGCTTCCTTTGTTTACAAAGAAAATAAAGAGGGCGGTCGGGAGCGGATCTACAAGACCGGAGATCTGGGACGTTTGGATGAAAACGGAGATCTGATCTTTGTGTCCCGGAAGGACTATCAGATAAAGCATATGGGACACCGGATAGAACTGGGTGAAATAGAAGCGGATGTATCCCGGATAGAGGGGATAAGGATGTGTGCCTGCACCCATTCAAAGGAAACGGGGAAGATCACCCTTTTCTATGTGGGAGATCCGGATAAAGCGGCTCTCACAAAGGAACTCAAACTGTCCCTGCAGAGATATATGCTGCCCAACAGGATAGTGAAGCTGGAGAGCATGCCTTTTACGGCTACGGGAAAAATAGACAGGAAAAAACTGAATGAAGAAGATCATTAGACTTCTTCTTTGCACAGCCCTCTTGGTAACGGCTCTGTGGTTCTTACAGAGACTTTTGGTACCGAAGTACTTCGGGGATGTGACGGAAGGAGCGTTTACAGCAGAATATTACAGGGATGAGCCGGATCATGAGGTGTTGTTCCTGGGAGACTGTGAGGCCTATGAAAACTTTGACCCCGTGTATCTCTGGGAGCATTACGGTATAAACTCCTATATAAGAGGCAGTGCCCAGCAGCTGGTGTGGCAGTCCTATTATATGCTGGAGGATGCATTAAGGTACGAAACACCCAAGGTGGTGGTGATGAACGTGCTGGCCATGAAGTACAACGAGCCCCAGAGCGAAGCCTACAACAGGATAACCCTGGAGGGGATGAAGTGGGGCTTGCCAAAGATCAGGGCCATCAATGCCTCCATGACCGAGGAGGAGCATTTTATAGAATATGTTTTCCCCTTGCTCCGCTATCACGACAGGCTGTTTAAACTGAGCTCCGACGATCTTAAATATATGTTTAAGACGGAAAGAGTGTCCTACAACGGCTATTATCTGAGGGCAGACACGAAGCCTGCGGAAAATGTGCCGGAGGGAAAGCTGCTCGCGGATTACAACTTTGGTGACAAGGCATGGAAATATATGAACATGCTGGCAGACCTGTGTGATAAAAAGGGCATAGAGCTGATCCTGGTAAAAGCGCCCAGCCTCTATCCCTACTGGTATCAGGAGTGGGAAGATCAGATAGAGGATTTTGCATTTACAAGAGGTCTTAAGTATATCAATTATCTGGAACTGACGGATGAAACAGGTCTGGATTTTACCGAGGATACATATGACGGCGGGCTTCACTTAAATGTCTACGGTGCAGACAAGATCACGGAGCATCTTGGAAAGATCCTTTCGGAAGAATACGGACTAAAGGACAGGAGCGGAGAACCGGAACTGGCAGCGGCCTGGGATGAGAAGATCCGACTGTATTATAATGAGATATCAAAGCAGCTTGAAACCGCAAAGGCGTCACAGACTCCGGAAGCAACAAGGACGCCGGAGCCTACGCCCACCCTTGTTTTAAAGGCGTCGGAAGCCAAGACGGAAGGCTGGATCTTCAGCTTTGAGGGCGTGGATGTGGCAATGGATGCTGCGGCAAAGGAACTGATAGAAAAGATGCCGGAGTATGAAAGTGTATACGAGGCACCCAGCTGTGCGTTTGAAGGCATGGACAGGGTTTACAATTACGGCAGCTTTGAAATAAATACCTATGAAGTATCGGGAACGGAATATATTTCCGCCGTGATATTTAAGGATGACCTGGCTGAAACTCAGGAAGGAGCATACATAGGGATGAGCCTTAATGAGATGGAGGCGATCTATGGCATCGGAAAAGAAGAAGGAAACGGACTGGTTTATGAAAAAGGCGGCATGAAGCTTAGATTCTTCCTTAAAGGGGGACAGATAACCCAGATCCAGTACCTTTCAACAATTTTGGAATGAGAAGGTGAGAAAAAATGGACGAATTACTTGATATTTTATCGGAACTGCATCCGGATGTGGATTTTGAAGAAGAGGATGCGCTGATCGATGACGGGATCCTGGATTCCTTTGACATCGTAACACTGGTAACGGAGATCGGAGAGAGGATGGATGTTACAATCGGAGCAAAGGATATCACCCCTGAAAACTTTAATTCTGCGGATGCGCTTTACGATCTGATCGAAAGGATCAGGGAAGAAGAGGGCTGATAAAGAAAGGTAACCTTAAGTGTATTTTACATCCTATGAATTCATCGGATTTTTGCTGGTCACATTGCTCATCTACTATGTGATCCCGAAGAACAGTCCCAAGTGGCCTGTACTCCTTATAATGAGCCTTTTGTTCTATGCCTTGAACGGCGTGGGAGCACTGGCTTTCATTATCGGAACCGCAGCTGTGATGTTCTTCGGAGCATTGGGGCTGGAAAAGCTTCAAAATGAGCAGCAGGATAAGATCAGGGAAAACGGTGAACTTACAAAAGAAGAAAAGAAAGAGATCAGAAAGAGATATGGTTTTAAGAAAAATCTTCTGATCGCTGTTTGCGTTGTCATAAATGTTGGAGCTTTGGCTTTTGTAAAGATCGGAAGTCTGATAGCGGTACTCGGCATATCCTATTATACCTTAAGGGCCATAGGATATCTGGTGGATGTGAACAGAAAAACCGTGAAGGCGGAAAGAAATTTCTTTAAGTTCCTGCTTTATATATCCTTCTTCCCGGTGGTGATCCAGGGACCTCTTACAGATTATGGGAAATTGACGGAGACTTTGTACGAAGATCATGCCTTTTCATGGGACGCTATGGGACGCGGCCTTCTTCGTGTGCTTTGGGGCTTCTTTAAAAAGCTGGTGATCGCGGACAGAGTATTTGTGGCGGTATCCGCTATCGTGGAAAACGAAACCTCCTACAGAGGAGTCTGGGTCCTTGCGGGAATGGTGCTTTACACCCTTGAACTCTACTCTGACTTTACCGGAGGCATTGATATAACCATCGGAATGTCTGAGATGCTGGGCATAAAAGTTCAGGAGAACTTTGACAGACCCTTCTTCTCAACATCTCTTAAAGAATATTGGAGAAGATGGCACATCACCATGGCAGCCTGGTTCAAGACCTATCTGTTCTACCCGGTTTCCGTGTGTCCTCCTATGAAGAAACTGCTTAAATTTACCAGAAAGCATTTCGGGGAAAGAGTGGGAAAGCGGATACCTGTTTATCTGGCATCAGCCCTAGTCTGGTTTGCCACCGGACTTTGGCACGGGTTCGCTGCCAATTACGTGACCTGGGCCATGCTCCACTTCGCGATCCTTATGATATCCGAAGAACTCGAGCCTGCCTATGCCTTCTTCCATAATAAATGCAAGTGGGCGTCATCCCGGATTTATCGGGTGTTCATGAGTCTTCGTACTGTGTTCATCGTGAGCCTCTTAATGCAGTTTGATATTTTTAAGAGCGTTCCTCTTTTCTTTACCCGTCTGGTTTCAATTTTCGGTTTTGGAGGACAGGGGCTTACAGCAGGATTTGAAGCCATGGGGCTGGCACTCCGGGATTGGATCATTCTGGGAGTGGGAGCGGTACTCATGCTCACAGTAAGCCTTCTTAAGGGAGACGGGTTCTTCAGGGACAAGCTTTGGAACAAGCCCTGGATCTTGAGATACGGCGCTTTTGCGGTGCTTTTCACGGCGATATTGCTTTTGGGCATGTACGGCGTGGGATATGACGCGGGGCAGTTCATTTACACGAGGTTTTAGAGGAAAAAATCTGAAAAGAACCATAGTCTCTGACAGGAGATAATGGTGGAGTAACGCATATGCAAAAACTAAAATATACGATATATGACGCACTGATAAATTTTTACAGGCGTCGAAGTGTAAACATAATAGTGGCTGTATCTTTTGCTCTCGGTATGCTGCTTCCGATCTTGTGTCTGGGAAATATAAACATATTTGTCGAAAATGTTCC
>JAEEWS010000018.1 GCA_016287765.1 Lachnospiraceae bacterium | reverse complement strand
GGTTAGAGGTTCATTTTGGCGCTTTGCGCCGAAAAATGAACCTCTAACCCCGTCCCCAAAGGGTCAAAAAGTGAACCCCTAACCCCGTCCCCGGGTGTCAAAAAGTGAACCCCTAACCCCGTCCCCGGGTGTCAAAATCGGGCGAAGTTAAAAAAAAGAGCCGCCCAAGGTCACCCAGGGGCGGTTCTGATCGTCATATAAAAATATTATTGTTTATCGCTGAAGCTTGATGCTTCGATACGGATAAGTGCCTTACGAAGAGCCAGCTCGGCGCGGGCAACGTTAACATTTTCGTCGCCGCTTCTCAAGCGGTCCTCAGCACGCTGCTTAGCGCTCTCAGCACGCTTTACATCTATCTCCTCCGGCCATTCCGCGGATTCTGCCAGCATCGTGATGCTGTCGGGCATAACCTCAACGAAACCGTTATGAAGAGCTGCCACCTTAACATCTCCGTCAAGATGGATCTTCAAAAGACCGGGCACAAGAATAGCTGTCAAGGGAATGTGTGCCTTATAAACACCGATCTCTCCTTCGGAGGTTCTGAGCTCAACGAAGTCGGCTTCCCCTTCGAAAAAGATCCTGTCGGGGCTGATCACCTTGAGTTTCAGGAGTTTACTGTCATCTGCCATGGCACTACCTCCTACTTCTGAGTTCTTGCGATAACGTCATCTATGCTTCCGGCATTAAGGAAATAACTTTCCGGAATGTCATCATACTTACCTTCAAGGATCTCGCTGAAGCCTCTGATGGTCTCGGAGATGGGAACATAACGTCCTTCAAGACCGGTAAACTGTTCAGCTACATGGAAAGGCTGAGAAAGGAATCTCTGCACTCTTCTTGCACGGGCAACAAGTACCTTGTCTTCTTCGGAAAGTTCGTCCATACCAAGGATGGCGATGATATCCTGAAGTTCCTTATAACGCTGCAAAATTTCCTGAACGCCGCGGGCAACACGGTAATGCTCTTCACCTACGATCCTGGGATCGAGGATCCTGGAAGTGGACTCCAGAGGATCAACCGCAGGATAGATACCAAGTTCAACAATGGATCTGGAAAGAGCCGTGGTGGCATCCAGATGGGCGAAGGTTGTTGCTGGAGCGGGGTCTGTATAGTCATCCGCAGGAACGTAAACCGCCTGTACGGAAGTAATGGAACCGTTCTTTGTGGATGTGATCCTTTCCTGCAATGCACCCATTTCCGTCTGCAGTGTAGGCTGATAACCTACGGCTGAAGGCATACGTCCGAGAAGTGCGGACACTTCGGAACCTGCCTGGGTGAAACGGAAAATGTTATCTATGAACAAAAGTACGTCTTTACCTGACTGATCACGGAAGTACTCGGCCATTGTAAGTCCTGTAAGGCCTACTCTCATTCTTGCCCCGGGGGGCTCGTTCATCTGACCGAAAACCATGGTGGTCTTCTCCAGAACTCCGGACTCTTTCATTTCATAATAGAGGTCATTACCCTCTCTTGTACGCTCACCTACACCTGTGAATACGGAATAACCGTTATGCTCGGTAGCGATGTTTGTGATAAGCTCCTGGATAAGTACCGTCTTACCTACACCTGCACCGCCGAAAAGACCGATCTTACCACCCTTTTGATAAGGGCAAAGCAGGTCAACGACCTTGATACCCGTTTCAAGCATTTCAGCCTTTGTGGACTGTTCCTCGAATGCGGGAGCTTTTCTGTGGATAGGTAAATACTTTACATCCTCGGGTGCGGGCTTCTCATCGATCGGCTCACCCAGTACGTTGAACATTCTTCCAAGAGTATTCTCTCCTACAGGAACCGTAATGGGTGCTCCCGTAGCTTCAGCTTCCATACCGCGGACAAGACCGTCGGTAGGTCCCATGGCTATACATCTTACAGTATCGTCTCCAAGATGCTGTGCTACTTCCACCGTGAGAACCTTGCCGCCAAAAGGAACTTTAACGGCTTCATTGATCTCGGGAAGAGCATCAGAGGGGAATTTTATATCCAGTACCGCACCGATTATCTGAGTGATCTTACCTTTTTTAGCTATTGTCTTAGCCACTGTCTTCACTCCTTTACTAGTTTATTGCGTTTGCTCCTCCGACGATCTCCGTGATCTCCTGAGTGATCGCGCTCTGACGGGCACGATTGTACTTTAAGGTCAGGTCGGATATCATCTCGGTAGCATTGTTTGTTGCTGAATCCATTGCCTGCATTCTTGCACCGTTTTCACTGGCGAATGCCTGCATGAGTCCGCCGTATATCATGGAATTGACATAAAGCGGAATGATCATTGAGAAAGCTTCTTCAGCTTCGGGTTCATAGTTCATGAACAGAAGCTTGTCAGCATCACTTTCCTTTTTTTCCGTTTCCTCCGGTCTCTGTACCGGAAGCACCTGAGAAAATGTGGGAATGTGACTCACTGTATTCTTAAAGTCCGTATAGGCAAGATAGATCTCTCCGATCTTACCGTCGTTAAAATCCTGAACCACACGTCTTCCGATGGCAATGGCGTCATCGAAAACCGGGCCGCCCATGACTTCCGAATAATCCTCAGCTATCTCATATCCTTTTCGAGCCAGGGAATCCTTGCCCTTTCTTCCGACTGCATATATAACGCAGTCTTCCTTGGAAATACCGGATCCCATAACGAGTTTAACGATATTTGAGTTATAGCCTCCTGCAAGTCCTCTGTTGGAGGAGATCACGATCAGTCCCTTCTTCTTGGAGGGATCTCCCTTAAGGTAAGGATGATCGATGTTGCCGGATTTTGAAAGGATCTCGCACATTGCTTCATACATATGTGTGAAGTAAGGCTTGGTCACTTCGGCCTTTGTCTTGGACTTCTGCAGCTTAACAGTGGAGACCAGCTTCATAGCCTTGGTGATCTGACCCGTGCTCTGAATGCTTTGCTTTCTTCTTTTAATGTCTCTCATCGAAGCCATTTACGTCACGCTCCCTACCTGAATTGGGCCTTGAATTCCACGATCGCTTTCTTAAGAGCCGCATCGGTTTCGTCTGAAATAACCTTCTCGGTCTTAATGTTAGCCGGGATTTCAGGGTATTTGGTGTCTATGAATTCAAATAACTCTCTCTCGAAATCCTGAACTCTGTCAACTGCAATATCAAGGAGATATTTGTTTACCGCTGCATAGATGATGATGATCTGCTTTTCAACCGGCATCGGCTTGTATTGAGGCTGCTTGAGCACCTGCTTGATGCGGGCACCCTGCTCCAGCTTCTCTTTCGTATCCGCATCAAGATCGGAACCGAACTGAGCGAAAGCTGCCAATTCTCTGTACTGGGCAAGCTCGATACGAATGGGACCGGAGATCTTCTTCATAGCCTTGATCTGAGCCGAGCCACCTACTCTGGAAACCGAAAGACCTGCATTCACTGCGGGACGGAAGCCCGAGTTAAACATTTCCGTTTCAAGATAGATCTGACCGTCCGTAATGGAAATTACGTTGGTGGGAATATAAGCTGATACGTCGCCTGCCTGAGTCTCGATGATGGGGAGAGCGGTAAGTGAACCGCCGCCGAACTCATCGGAGAGTCTTGCTGCTCTTTCAAGCAGTCTTGAATGCAGGTAGAATACATCACCGGGATAAGCTTCACGTCCGGGTGCACGCTTCAGAAGCAGTGAAAGTGTACGGTAAGCTGCAGCATGTTTGGAAAGATCGTCGTAAACGACCAGAACATCCTGACCTGCCTCCATCCATTCCTCACCGATGGCGCACCCCGAATAAGGTGCGATATACTGCAGAGGTGCAAGCTCAGAAGCTGTAGCTGCAACTACTGTTGTATAGTCCATTGCACCGTACTCTTCCAATGTGGAAACAAGGGAAGCCACAGTTGAAGCCTTCTGACCGATGGCCACGTATATGCATTTTACATTCTGTCCCTTTTGGTTGATTATGGTATCAATGGCGATGGCCGTCTTTCCTGTCTGACGGTCGCCGATGATCAGCTCTCTCTGTCCTCTTCCGATGGGGATCATGGAGTCGATAGCTTTAATACCTGTCTGAAGAGGTGTATCAACCGACTTTCTGGAAATAACACCGGATGCTACACGCTCAATCTGCCTATACTTATCGGTTGCGATGGGTCCCTTGCCGTCAATAGGCTGACCAAGGGCATTTACAACTCTTCCCAGCATGGCATCGCCGACCGGCACTTCAACAACTCTTCCGGTTGTCTTAACCGTATCACCTTCCGCGATGCTCTTAGAATCGCCGAGGAGTACCGCACCTACGTTATCCTCTTCAAGGTTAAGGACCATTCCGTATACTTCACCGGGGAACTCCAAAAGCTCGCCCTGCATGGCCTTCTCCAATCCGTGAATTCGTGCGATACCGTCTGCGACCTGAATTACCGTACCCACATCGGAAACTTCGAGCTTATCGGCATAATTCTTTATCTGCTCTTTTATAACCGAACTAATTTCTTCAGGTCTTAAATTCAAGGTTATGGCACCTTCCTTTCGTTTGTTTGCATTTAATTCAGGCTAACCTTACGAAGCTCTGCGGTCATCTTCTCGATCCTCGATCTGACGGAAGAATCGACCACTCTGTCTCCGATACGGATAACCATTCCGCCGATAAGGTCCTTATCAACGGAATAATGTGTTTCAAGACTCTTAAAATCTGTTGTTTTAAGAAGTTTTTCCTCAATTTTCTTTTTCTGGGCTTCACTCAATCCGACTGCGGAGGAGATGTACACGACACCGATCTTTTTAAGGTCATATACCTTCGCACGGAAATTTTCGAATATATCCCCGATCTCACCTGCTCTGTCTTTCTCCGTCACCACTCTCAAGAGTCCTACCACTTCATCGTCAACCCTGCCTTTAAGGGTCTTCTCAATGGCATCTGTCTTCTCTTCCTTGGTAATGTGGGGATGAGTAAGGAGATTAATAAATTCGGGATTCTCCGAAAAAAGTTTCTCAAGCATATCAATCTGTGCGTAAAGGTCATCTATTCTGTTGTCTTCTACAGCCAGTTCAAACAGAGCCTCGGCATATGTATTTGATATCAGCTTTGCCATGTCTTCTCACCCATTTCTTCAAGTGTGTCATCGATGAGTTTAGCCTGTTCGTCCTTGTCAAGCTCCTTGGCAACAAACTTGCCTGCAATGGCGCTTGCAACATCGATCATTTCCTGCTTAACTTCATCTTTGACCTTGCTCTTTTCCAGTTCGATTTCACGCTCGGCGCGTTCACGGATCTTCTTTGCTTCCTCGTTGGCGTCATCGACTATCTGACTCTCACGGGCAAGGGCTTTCTTTCTGCCCTCGGAAAGGATCTCATCAACGTCCTTGTCGGCGTTCTGAAGCTTCTTCTCATATTCGCTCTTTAAAGACTCGGCTTTAGCCATGTCTGCCTTGGCGGTTTCCATTTCGTTCTTTATCTTTTCCTTACGCTTGTTCAAAAGCGCTCTTGCGGGATTCCACAAAACATAGGAAAGGAAAAAGAAGAGAAAACCGATGGCGAGCATTTGTACAAATGCATCAAAGCCCAATTGAAAATCGAGTCCGAAAATTCTGTTGTCAACAGCACTTTCCAATATAACTAAATGGTACATTTCGGCCTCCTTCAAAGTTTATCTGTCAATCAAAGCTTTCCGATAAGGGGATTTGCAAACATAAGAATGATAGCGGTTGCGAAACCATAAAGACCTGTTGTCTCTGCTACGGCCTGTCCGAGAAGCATGGTGGACATGATGTCACCTCTTGCTCCGGGGTTACGTCCTACGGCATTTGCACCGAGACCTGCGGCGATACCCTGACCAACACCGGGTCCGATACCGGGGATCATTGCCAATCCTGCACCTATAGCCGAGCAAGCCAAAATTAAACCTCTGTCTGTAATATTACTCATAATCTGTTCCTCCTGATAAATTTTCTTTCCAATATTCTTTTTTTAGTTCTCATCTCCAAAGCATTGTGCCGTGAAGACCATGGTAAGCATAGCGAAGACATATGACTGGATAGCTCCGGAGAATACGTCAAAGTATGCATGCAAGAATCCGAAGCCGGGCCATATGAACAGCTTCAATAATTTCGGAAGCAATCCGTAAAGAAGCCCAAGCATTACGGTTCCGCTCATTACGTTACCGAAAAGACGCAACGACATTGACATGGGAGTTGCGATCTCGCCGATAATGTTGATTGGGGTAAGTAGCACAGGTTTGAAAAGTTTGGTGACATGTCCTGCTTTTTCATATTTGAAACCATTGTAATGAATGATGCCAAATGTGATGAGAGCAAGTCCCAAAGGCACGCCGTAGTCTGCCGTGGGGGCTCTGAGTCCGAACAATCCGGAAAGGTTTGCAAAAATCAGATAAACAAACAAGGTTCCGATGTAGTTCGAGAATTTAGCTCCGTGCTTTTCGCCCATGTTATTCCTCGTCAAGCCGTCGATCAGTTCGACTATAGTCTCGACAATGTTCAGGAATGGACCGGGCACCGTATCCGCATCCGCCTGCTTGATCTTCCTGTTGGCAATAAGTGCAAGAATGCATATCACTGCCAGAATGATCAGCATATTGACGTGGGTAGTGGTGATCCAAGCCGTATGCCCGAATATGTTTAGTTTTATGAGTCCGTTAACACCAAGCTGCAGCTCTTCTTCTTCGGCTGCGGCTTTAGCTAACAGCTCACCTGCGATCCGGGGCGCGTTCCCTGCTAAAACCACTTTCTATTCCTCCTTCTTCACGAATTTAGAAACAAATTTATCGATCAACGGCTGAGATAACGCCGCAATCTTCAATGCAAGTATTCCGATGATGACTCCCACAAGAGAAAGGAAGTCCGGCAAAAGGGCCGCTGCGATCATCACTCCCACCATGACCAGCATCCTTATAAAGGCGCCCAGTTTAGTCTTGTGCTTGGCCTGTTTTTTATCACACAGGACAGCTTTTTCAAGAACGGAGTACATATGTATCACCATAAACACGGCCACTGCCATTCCTGCGATGATTCCCAGGGAGTAGGGCAGGTAGCGGAATTTAAAAAATATCTCTGCGATAAGTCCTGCGGGAAGTGCAATGAGGTCATACAGGATCGTTCCGGCGATCAGATCAAATGCAGTTCTTTTGCCCTTATCGGAAAGCAAGTCCTTAAGATTTTCCTTCATTGGTCCACTCCAGGCAAGTAAATGGATGGTCATCTCTTGCTCTTATTTTTCTTTGCTTCTTCTTTAAGTCTGCGGATCTCATTATTAGCTCTGCTCTCGGTGGAACTGTCGTTTTTCGTGTAGCTCTTTACCAAAAGCCAGGCGTTTCTAAAGGCCGCTCCCACTCCGAGTACCAGGAAAGGGGGCATGAACCAAATGGTGTCCGCAAGTGAGTTCAGCCATATGGCCAGAGCAACACACAGGAAGATGGGAACCATCATTGTAATCCCGATCTGCAATATCATTGTAAGAGATTTTCCGATGGTGTTTTTCATTTGCCTTCTGCCTTTTTCAGAAAATTTAAAACCGCATATAACTTATAATTCAAAGCACATCATAGAGATTTTAACACATATTTTGTGAAATTGGTATAAAAAGTTTGTGAATATATATTCAATCCCCATCCCCTTATCCCTCCCCCCGCTCAACCCATTCTTGCTATCTAATTTTTTAAGTGTTATAATAGCATAAATATAATTTTTTTCAGAAAAAGGAAAACATATGAACGTAATCATAGTAGGCTGCGGCCGTGTGGGCTATATCATCGCGGAGCACCTCTCAAAAGAAAACCATGACGTTACGCTTGTTGACTCGGACGAATCAAAGCTGCAGGCTCCTCTCACCAACCTGGATGTCCAGGCTGTAGTGGGAAACGGAACCACCTTCTCCACTCTTAAGGAGGCGGGGGTAAAGACCGCAGACATTCTGATCGCGGTTACAAGTGAAGACGAAATGAACATGATCAGCTGCATGATCGCCAAAAAGGCAAATCCCAACTGCTCAACCATCGCCAGAGTCAGGAAGCCCGAATACCTTCCCGAGAGAAACTTCTTCAAAAATGCCATCGGAATGTCCATGGTCATTAACCCGGAACTGGCTGCGGCAAAAGAGATCTACAGCCTGATCAGCATCCCCAATGCCCTTGAAGTGGATTCCTTTGCCAACGGACGTATCGAGCTCCTTAAGGTTAAGGTAACCGGGAATTCGGTGTTGAACGGCATGAAGGTCAGTGACGTTTCAAGAAGATTTGACCGTAAAGTTCTTATATGCATTCTTGTGCATGACGGAAATATCTCCATTCCCAACGGAAGTACGGTACTTTCCGAAGGAGACATGATCTCCGTAATACTTCCCAAAGCATATATTTCCTCGTTCTATAACAGCGTAGGCAACTATACGTTAAAGCCCATAAAGAACGTAATGATCGCGGGCGGCGGCACCACAGGCTACTATCTGGCGGAAATGCTGTCGGATGCGGGCATAAACGTAAAGATCATAGAATCGGATCTTGCACGATGCCAGGATCTGAGCGATCACCTTAGCAAGGTTGAAGTGATCAACGGCGATGCGGAAAACAGAGACACTCTGCTGGAAAACGGTCTGGAAGACATGGATGCTTTCGTGGCCATGACAACGGTGGACGAAGAAAACATCTTCCTTTCCCTTTACGCCAACAAAGTTGCTCCCGACTGTAAGCTCATCACCAGGATCCAGAAATTGAAAAAGGATGAGATCATAACTTCTCTTCCCATCGGCAATATCGTAATCCCCAGAGAACTTACCGCCGAATACATACTCCAGCATGTGCGTGCTTCCATGGACACTGCAAGAGGCTCCAACGTGGAAGCTCTCTACGAACTCATGGACGGAGCGGTTGAAGCCCTGGAATTCTCAATATCCGAGGAGAGTGCGGTGCTGAACACCACTCTTACCGAACTGCATTTAAAGCCCTCCATTCTTGTGGCTTCCATTGTCCGTGGAAAAAGGATCATCACTCCTTCCGGTAATGACATGATACAGCTTAACGATACCGTGATCATCGTCACCACCGTTAAGGGTCTTAAAGACATCACGGATATCATAGCGTAAGGACGGGCAGGCAAATGAATTCAAAAGGTGTTTTAAGAATACTCGGATTTGTCATTGGGATCGAGGGCGTTTTCTTCCTCCTTCCCACACTGGTCGGTCTGATATATAAAGAATATTTCGGCGCAACGGTCTACTTCACCACGGGTGTTATCTGTATACTGCTGGCGCTCCTCATAGTAAAGGTCCTTCTCGGAAAAGACAAGAGCAAGAAGGGCTTTTACGGTAAAGAAGGTTTCGTAGCCACAGCTCTCAGCTGGATAGTGATGAGTCTTATAGGTGCCATCCCCTTCACTGTAACGGGAGACATCCCCAACTACCTGAATGCGGTGTTTGAAACCGTTTCGGGCTTCACCACCACAGGTGCCAGCATATTAAGCGACGTGGAAGTACTGCTCCACTGCAACCTCTTCTTCAGAAGTTTCACCCACTGGCTGGGCGGTATGGGAGTTCTGGTCTTCATTCTGGCCATCATGCCCATGGCGGGCGGTTCACCCCTTTCGCTTATGAAAGCGGAAAGCCCGGGGCCCACAGTCAGCAAGCTGGTTCCCAAGGCTCAAAAGACCGCAATGATCCTTTACGGACTTTACATTGCACTTACATTACTTGAGTTTTTACTCATCGTATTCGATCCTTCCATCAATGTTTTCCAGGCTATATGCCATACAATGGGAACAGCCGGAACAGGCGGCTTCGGTGTTTTAAACGATTCCGTGGCATCCTTCTCCGATTATGTAAAAATAGTAACAACGGTATTCATGCTGCTCTTCGGCCTTAACTTCTCCTTCTACTATCTCCTTATGATGAGACGGGCAAAGGAAGCCTTTAAGATCGAGGAGATCAGATGGTACGCGGGAGTCTACATGACAGCAGTTGCCCTGATGCTCATAAATCTGGCAGTCAAGGGGTTCGGCTTCGGAAAGAACATCATAAACGTTTTCTTCTCCTGCGCATCCCTTATGACCACCACAGGTTACACCGTAACCGACTTCGGTGACTGGCCCGTGTTCACCAGCGTCATCTTCTTCACCCTCATGTTCGTGGGCGGCTGTGCCGGTTCCACCGGCGGCGGATTTAAGGTAGCCAGGATCATGCTCCTCATAAAGCAGATCAGCCGGGACGTGCGTAAGCAGATCCACCCCAACCGCATCACCACCATTAAGATCGACGGCAAGGCGGTTTCCGAAGAAGTGCTGGCTTCCACCAACAGATTATTTATCACCTATATATTTATTTTAGTGTTGTCTACTCTTGTAGTGTCACTTGACGGCTTTGATTTTACAACCACCTTCGCTGCGGTAATGTCTACCTATAACAACATCGGCGTTGGTCTGGGAGGCATATGTGTCGGCGACAGTTTCGGCATGTTCTCGGCCTCTTCAAAGGTTGTAATGATACTTGACATGCTATTCGGAAGACTTGAGATCATCCCCATGCTGCTGCTGATCAGCCCCAGCACCTGGAGAAAATAAACTGTAACCATGTAGTTTAAACCTATGCACTGTTTATACGAAGGAGTCTTATATGTCCGATAAAATCATTCTTTTCCGTCGTCGCTTCATACCTAATGAGCTGACCTGCTTAAAAGATGACGAGATCCTCGCCTACAATGACGAGAAGATCGTAACCCGCTGGGATTCTCTGAAACCGAGAACCGACTTTGCGGGCGGACTTTCCACGTATTACAGAAAAAAAGGTATCAAGATTTCCAAGATCATAGACAATGAAGGAAATTTCC
The DNA here is from genome assembly GCA_016287765.1 of Lachnospiraceae bacterium. The sequence goes on along the minus strand of JAEEWS010000018.1, from coordinate 33,805 downwards.
TTCATTGGTACTGTGACATCGTTACGGAATGCGGTGAAGAGGCCCTGGATGTGGACCACAACTGCAAGCTCCGTAACGGTGCCTATGAATATCTCTTAAGCGGCGGACTTTCAGGCGTCAAACCCATAGTTTATCAGGATCTTTTAATAGACATCATCGTTAATCCCAACGGGCTTATTGAAGTTGCGGATATGGACGAGCTGGCAGAGGCACAAAAAACAGGCCTCATCACGCCGGAAATGACGGATAAGGCCCTTCGTACCGCCGAAAGCTATCTCCATGTGCTGTACAGCCGCTATGGAAAGATAGACTGTTCCGACGAAAAGTTTGTTATTCCCTATTGATCTTTTTAAATCTTAATCCTCTATACTGTAAACTATATATTGAGTTTACTCAGTCCATTTTCGTCCATATCTGGTATAGATTTTACAATTATTCTACCATTTTTCGACGAAAACGAGTTTTTTTGGATACATTTTAGATACATCATTTTAAGTAAACTTGCACTAATCCGTATGCGATATCTTTATCAATGTGTTATTTGCATCCTGCAAGCTATCAGAACCATATTTTATCTTGCCCGCATCAATTAACTCTTCAATGCAGCTTCGAAAAGTTTTTGATGCATTTCCGGAATATCCCATCCGTTTATATAATTCATTTGCCGAAATGCTTTCGACTTCCAATATTTCTAATATTTCATCTTTTATTTGACTTTTCCCTCTGCGTTTTGTTCCTTTTAATGCTTTATCGTCTTTCTTTTCACCTAAATGCCTTTTATCCAAAAAAGCTTCATGAATAGGAATAACAACGGAGAAAAAAGATCTTTCCTCATCCGTTAACAGTTGAGGTAACGGAGAACCGTTTTCCTTAATTGCCTTGAGGGCGGTTGGAATTGCCTTCCTTTAATTGAATTTATAGAATCCCGATGCTCTTTTTCCTCAGTTCACAGGGCTCAGAGCATCGGGATTTTGATTTTTGGATTTTCCGATGCCATATGTCATTGAAATCAGGCCTTTAGGGCATCGGGATTTTTAATTTTGAAATTTCCGATGCCATATGTCATTGAAATCAGTCATTCAGGGCATCGGGATTTTGAATTTGGGGATTTCCGATGCCATAGGCCAGGGGAATATGCTATTCAGGGCATCGGGATTTTGAAATTTGAAATTTTCGATGCCCCCGCGATTTTTGAGGCGGTGGGCATCGAAATAATAGAATTTATTCCTTAGAAAAAACAACAATTTGTCGTCACTCAGGTCACTCCATCTCTATCATGGAGATCCTTCTCTTGTGACGCTCTTCTTCCGAAAAAGGCGTATCCAGGAAAGTATCCACTACTTTAAGAGCATGGCCGGGTCCGATGATCCTTCCGCCCATTGCCAGGATGTTTGCGTCATTGTGAAGTCTGGTGGCTTCGGCTGAGAAACAGTCGTGGCAGAGAGCACAACGTATGCCCTTAAACTTGTTGGCGGTGATGGAAATGCCTATGCCCGTTCCGCAGATCAGGATGCCCTTCTCACATTCTCCGCTTAAAACCGACTTTGCAACTGCCTTTGCGTAAACAGGGTAATCGCAGGATGCGGTGGAATCGGTTCCGAAATCCTTATAGGTAAGGCCCCTGTCTTCCAGATGTTTCTTTACTTCCTGCATAAGTTCGTATCCGCCGTGATCACAGCCCAATGCTATCATTTTCTTTTCCTCGCATTTCTTTTATTTTAATATGGTTTCGACCGGGATGACCCGCGGCCGTTAAACTCTTACTGTGTTATATCCCGCTGCCTTACGGAGTCTGTTCATAATGGCCTGGGAAAGTCTGAGTTCATCGAAGCTCTCCGCAAAGATCACCCCGATATCATCGCTGTCAAGCTGCCTCAGCACATCAAAAAGGCTTGAGGTAATGTCCAGCTCATGCTTTCTGGAACCTAAGTCGTACACGTTTTTGCACTTGTATCTGCTCTTATTTTCATCCGAGCATATGACTGCTGTACGAATTCCCCTGCTTTCGTTAAGGGCCACTTCCGCATTGATCTTTTCGATCACCTTATCTGTGTCCCCCTCAACTATGGTAATGGTCCCCTTGGGAGCATAGTGTCTGTACTTCATGCCCGGAGCTTTGGCCACCACATTCTTTTCGGGAGTTTTTGCTATAACAGCTCTGTCATATTCCACGCCCTCTGCCACAGCTTCAAAATCTTCACGGGTTATAAATCCGGGGCGAAGGATCAAAGGCTTATCGCCGCTTAAGTCTATTATGGAAGACTCAAGACCTATATCGCAGGAGCCTCCGTCTATTATCATATCTATCTTTCCGGAAAGGTCCTCAATGACGTGCTCTGCCTTTGTGGGAGAAGGACGCCCCGAGGAATTGGCCGAAGGTGCCGCGATAAACACCTGCGATTCCCGGATCAATGTTCTTGCTATCTCATCGGAAGGAAGACGGATGGCTACCGTATCAAGACCTCCCGTAGTCTCTTTGGGCACTGCGGGACCTTTTTTAAGGATCATGGTCATGGGGCCGGGCCAGAATCTGTCCGCCAGTTTCCAAGCAAGGTCCGGAATGTCCACTGCCAGCTTCATTATATCCTCCTTATCCGCTATGTGGATGATCAGGGGATTATCGGAAGGTCTGCCCTTGGCCGCATAGATCTTCTTTGAAGCATCCGGGTTCAGGCCGTCTCCTCCCAGACCGTAAACAGTCTCCGTGGGAAAAGCCACCAGCCCTCCGGCTCTTAAGATCTCACCCGCTTCGATAAAATCTTCTTTTTTTATGTTTTTTCTGTCCAGTTTTATTACTCTGGTTTCCAAAAGATCACCTTATTTCATGAATTACTTAATGTACTGATCTATTATAGTCCAAATTTCCGGAGTTTCAAGACTCAGTCTCCAACATGCCACTCCTCCCAGGTTACCGCTGACCGCATCGGCACATTTATAAGTAATGGAGGAAACGTCCTCGCACCACATGGTGTAATGGATATTGTCCGCTGTAAAATCTATGATGTTCTGGCAGGTAGTCTCATCCCAGCTCTTTTTAAGATCATTCTTTGAAATGTACTTTTCCTGGGCATTTATGGAAAGCACTTCCGAAGTGAGACCTGCGGAGGAATTCTTCCAAAGCCTGGTATAGAAAGGAAGTCCCATGACTATACGGGAACGCTCACAATACTTGGCTGTCTTTGTAACCGCATCCCTGACAAAGCCTATAGATGCAACGGAACCTGCTTCCTTGCTTGCTGCATAGTGCTCGTCATAACTCATTAGGACGATATAGTCCGCAAATTTTGCCTGACTTTCCACATCGTAGTGGGCAGTGTAGGCAGTGGGAACAAGGTTGTCCACGGAAAGCACCAATCCTGCCAGATGGCAGCGAACGGAAAGTTCCTTAATGAACTGTACAAAATGCACGCCCGTCTGTACGGAAAGAGCCTCGAAGTCAATGTTGATGCCGTCTGCCCCAACGCTTAAAGTCTCATCTATAAGATTCTTTATAAGTCTGTCTCTTGCAAAATTTCTGGAAAGATTTTGGTGAGGGCTCACTTCTCCGTCGGGGAAATCCACCATGATCCACACCTTAAAACCGTCGTCGTGGGCACGTCCCACATACTTTATATCCGCGAAGGACTTTATGTTACCCTCATCATCCGCAAGGGATATCCAGGTAGGGCTTAAAACATTCATTGCCTTTGCATTTCTGGTGCACTCATCGTAGGTTAGATTTCCACCGGTACTTGCCACATACCACCAGCCCAGCTTTATCTTTTCATCATAAAGAATGTGATCTTCCTGTGGTTCTACAAAAGTGGATTCCTGATAAATGTGCTCCGATCCGCCCATATGTTTCCGCTGCACATATCCGAAAAGCCCCTGTTTGGTCATGATCTTTACGAAATCATTTTTGTTGTTTCCGTAACCGCCTATGTAATAGACCTTTTCTCCCTCCGGAAGTTTCATCGTGATGCCGCTCATGGCATCGGGACGAACATGTACGGGAGCTTCGTTCTTCATCTCATAAAAGAGATAATCCTTCCAGTCATAGTGGATAATGACCCTGTCGGGCCCGGTAAGATACTCGTAGGTCATGTCCGAAAGCTTGGCAAGAAAGGCAAGATCCATATAGTCGGTATCATTTTCCTTAATGAACACAGGATCCCCGGTGTAGATCCTTTCATCATTACTCATGTAATACTTCTGATCGGGGGTGATCCTTATTATCTCTCCGGGAAGAACGTAGGTCAGAGTCTTATCGTCCTCGTCCTCGTCATCATAGAATCCGTCGTTAAGCATGGAGGCAATGGAATAGGGAAGATAGAGACTTTCTCCCCTTTTAAGCACATTGCTCTCGGAAACCTCGGTTTCCAGGATCAGCATGGCTTCCCCTTCGGGGATCATATACTCCGCTTTTACATACTCCAGATTCTCTGCATCCTCTTTGTTCTTCCACATCAAAAGCAGTGCCACGGCAATTATCGCCAGCAGCACTGCACCTATTATAATCTTTATACGTGTTTGTTTACTCATTTGTCATCAGACGTTAATCTCAGCTTTGATTCCGAGAATATCCGCATTTTCCTTTAATATTGGTGCGATGACCCCATCAATGAATTCCCTCGTTTGCATAGCAGCACAACCGGTGTAACGTGAAGGATCCATGCACTTTGCAAGGCTCTCTTCAGTCATTCCGAAGGCCGGATCCTCTGCGATCAGATCCAGGAGATTGTTATCAAGACCGTTGACTTTCACATTCTTACCCGCTTCCATGGAAAGCTGTCTGATCTTCTCGTGAAGTTCCTGTCTGTCCCCTCCGTTCTTAACGGCATCCATCATGATATTCTCGGTTGCCATGAAGGGAAGCTCTGCGCGCAGATGCTTTTCGATGACTTTTTCATATACCACAAGACCATCCACTATATTTAAGTACAAATCTAAGATTCCGTCAATAGCCAAAAAGCTTTCCGGAACAGAAAGTCGTTTATTGGCAGAATCGTCAAGAGTTCTCTCAAACCACTGTGTAGCGGATGTGATGGCGGGGTTCATGGTCTCGCACATCACATATCTGGCAAGGGATGCCATACGCTCACTTCTCATGGGATTTCTCTTGTAAGCCATGGCGGAAGAACCGATCTGCTTCTTCTCAAAAGGCTCCTCGATCTCCTTCATGTGCTGGAGAAGACGTATGTCATTGGAAAACTTGTGTGCGCTTGCCGCAATGCCTGCAAGGATGTTGCAGACTCTGGTATCCGTCTTTCTGGAATAGGTCTGACCGGATACGGGGAAGCACTTGGAGAATCCCATCTTTTCAGCGATCTTCTTATCAAGAGTCTTTACCTTTTCGTAATCGCCTTCGAAAAGTTCAAGGAAGCTGGCCTGTGTTCCTGTAGTTCCCTTGGAGCCCAGAAGCATCATGTTATCAAGCACATGATCCAGATCTTCAAGGTCAAGTACCAGTTCCATCATCCAGAGTGTGGCTCTCTTTCCCACGGTGGTGGGCTGAGCGGGCTGGAAATGGGTGAAGGCAAGAGTAGGAAGCTCCTTATATTTGTCGGCGAACTTTGAAAGCTCGGAAAGAACGTTTATAAGCTTCTTTCTTACCAGCTTAAGTCCTTCTGTCATAATGATGATATCCGTATTGTCGCCCACATAGCAGCTGGTGGCGCCGAGATGGATGATGGGTTTTGCCTTCGGGCACTGTACGCCGTAGGCATATACATGGCTCATAACGTCATGTCTTACTTCAGCCTCTCTTGCTTCGGCCACTTCGTAGTTTATATCCTCCGCATGGCTCTTAAGCTCTTCTATCTGCTCGGGTGTAACATTAAGTCCCAGCTCCATTTCGCTTTCCGCAAGAGCTATCCACAGTCTTCTCCAGGTCCGAAACTTCATGTCGGGTGAGAAAATGTACTGCATTTCCTTACTTGCATATCTTTCCGAAAGGGGTGATGTGTAAATGTCTTTTTTCATCGTATCTCCTCAATATCCGTTTATTTTATTCCTCTTACAGGCCTCTGATATCTTCTGTAGGAGGATCTACGGGATAATTTCCCGTGAAGCATGCGTCACAATAGTTGAACTGTCCGTTTACCAGTTCCGAAAGCCTTCCGGTATCAAGGAAGACAAGGGAATCTGCGCCGATCAGCTTACGTATCTCTTCAATGGAATGCTTGTAGGCTATCAGCTGGTCGGAACTGGGAATGTCGGTTCCGAAATAGCAGGGGAAAAGGAAGGGAGGTGCGGATATCCTTACATGTACCTCTTTTGCACCTGCGTCCTTAAGCATCTTAACGATCCTTGCGGAAGTGGTACCGCGGACTATGGAATCGTCCACCATTACCACACGCTTGCCCTGAACCGCATCCTTTAGCACATTCAGCTTGATCCTTACACCCGACTCTCTGGAAGACTGCTTGGGCTTAATGAAGGTCCTGCCCACATAGCTGTTCTTTACAAAAGCCATACCGTAAGGAATGCCTGACTCAAGGGCAAAGCCCATGGCTGCCACATTTCCGGAATCGGGAACTCCCGTTACCAGATCTGCTTCCACAGGATCTGTCTGGGCAAGAACTCTTCCTGCCATGATCCTGGAATTGTAAACCGAGATATCATCGATCTTACTGTCAGGTCTTGCAAAATATATATATTCAAAAATACAATGAGCTGTCTTTTCTTTTATTTCGGGTTTTTCGGAAAGGATCTCTCCCTCTGAATTTATGGTAACGATCTCTCCGGGCTCCACATCTCTTATAAACTCAGCGTCCACGCTGTCAAGAGCACAGCTTTCGGATGCCAGGAAGTAGGTGCTGCCGCGTCTGCCTATGCACAAGGGTCTGAAACCCCAGGGATCTCTGGCGCCGATCAGCTTACGGGGGCTCATGATCACAAGTGAAAATGCGCCTTTAAGCTTAGCCATGGCATTTCTCACAGCGCCTTCCGCAGAAGGGGCATTCAGCCTCTCACGGGCAATGAGATACGCGATGACCTCGGTATCGATGGTGGTCTGGAAGATGGCGCCGGTCCTTGCCAGCTCGCGTCTAAGCTCCGGTGCGTTCACCAGATTACCGTTGTGAGCAAGTCCCAGAGTACCTTTAATGTAGTTTATGACCAGGGGCTGGGTGTTTTCTCTGACGCTGCCGCCTGCCGTGGAATATCTGACATGTCCCACGCCGATGTTACCCTTAAGGTTCTTAATGTTATCGGCGTTAAAAACCTCGTTTACAAGGCCCATGTCACGAACGCTCTTTACCACACCCTCAGGTCCGTTGGTGTCGCTGACGGCAATACCGCAGCTTTCCTGACCTCTGTGCTGAAGAGCCGAAAGTCCGTAGTAGATGCTTGCAGCCACGTCCGTGCCCTTGATGTCGTAGGCTCCGAAAACGCCGCATTCCTCATGAAGTTCGTTAAAATCACAGGATGAAACCATTTGGTAGAATCTCCTTATATTTTCTATAACCGGCTCACATTATAAATCATTATTTGCATATCAGTAAAATTAGTTTAACTTATGTTACTGTTCACATGGCGAGAAAAATCAGCCGTTTTCAAGGATTTCACGAAGTTCGTCCGGAGAAAACCTGTAGGTTTTTTCACAAAAATGGCAATTTACTTCTATGTCCTTGCCTTCGTTGATGATGTCCTCCAGATCTTTTCTGCCGAGGCCCGCAAGGACTCTGGATATCCTCTGTTTGGAGCAGTTACAATAGAATTCTGCGGTGGATCTTTCAAGGATCTCCGGATCCATACCCTTCATTATATATTCTATGATCTCTTCCGGAGTCATGCCCTCATCGAGAAGTTCCGAAATGTCAGTCACCTCCGTAAGCTTCTGCTCAAGCTGACTTATGGTCTCTTCGGAAGCATCGGGCATCACCTGGATGATGAAGCCTCCCGCCTGCTTTACCGTATTGTCCCTGGACATGAGGACTCCCAGGCCCACTGCGGAAGGCACCTGCTCAGAAGTGGCAAAATAGACCGTAAGGTCCTCGGCTATCTCTCCGGAGATCAGATTGGTCTGCCCCACGTAGGGCTCTTTAAGTCCCGTATCGCGGATGACCTGCAAAAAGCCGTTTCCCACAGCTCCGCCCACATCCAGATGTCCGTTGGCCTTTGCGTGAAGGATCACATTTCCGTTATCCACATAGCCTTTAACTCTTCCCATGGAATCGGCGGTAACCGTAAGGCCTCCTATGGGACCGTCGCCTTTTATCACCAGAGTGAGAAGGTCCTCGTCCCCCTTCATCATGGTGCCCATCATGGCAGCGCCCGTCATAAGTCTTCCCAATGCTGCTGTAGCCACGGGGCTGGTGTTGTGCGCCTTTCTCGCTTCCTCCACCAGGTTTCTCGTGGTAGCCGCGAAAAATCTCACCTGCTCGTCTGCCGCTGTTCCTCTGATAATATAATCGTTATACATAAAGCTTACCTTCCTGTCTCTTTTCTCTTGCTATATAATAAAGTCTCTCGCTGTCCGCTTTCGGAGCATCCAGAGTGAAAGCATCAAAGACTGCCACCGTTTCCATTCCCGCCTTTTCTATAAGAGCCTTAACGGTCTCTATTGCATAGGCTTTCTGGACGTGTGTCTCGTCTATCCTCTCGTAGATCCCTTCTTCTTCCGGTATCTGATCATAAACCGTAATGTCATATCTGTTCTCTTTGGTGTGGGGATCGAAGCAGTTTTCCCAGATCAGGGTTCCGTCCTCTCTGTTATCCACAATGGTGCGATTCCCCATCTTGACTCCAAACTCATACTCCGTTTTCATATCAAAGATGAAAACTCCTCCTGCTTCAAGATAGTTATTGGCAAGACGGAAGGTCTTCAAAAGATCCTCCTCCGTAAGCAGGTAGTTCATGCTGTCACAGACACAGACAAAAGCTCCCACGGTTCCGTAGAGTTCCATTTCTCTCATATCCTGATTAAGGTAGAGTATACCGTTATTCTCATCCATATGGTCGTACATGGCCACTTCCAGCATGTCGGAGGACACATCTATGCCTATCATGTCATAGCCCGCTTTGGAAAGCCTTCTGGTAATGCTTCCCGTGCCGCAGCCCAGCTCGCACACCAGGCCCTCCTTCACTCCGTACTTCTTAAGGAGCATGACCAGGTATTCCGCCCACTCGTCGTAGGGGATGTTATCCATGAATTTTTCGTAGCAGGCTGAAAAGCCGGTATATTTTTCCATACGTGGTATCCTTTTATACTTTACTTTATTTCTATATTAATTATTATAGTGTTTTTTAACTCTTTGTGATACAATCTCAAACATGCAGGCGGGAAGGATACGCTTCCCGACTTTTTAAAGTGAAGAAACGGAGGAAACATATGCTTTACGGAGCACTTGAAGCAGGCGGCACAAAGATGGTGGTCGCTGTGATCAACGAAAAAGGTGATATTTTGGAAAGGGCCTCTTTCCCTACGGAAACCCCCGAAAAAACAATGCCTGTCCTTATAGAATGGTTTTCAAAATGGAAGCCCGATGCACTGGGCATAGGTACCTTCGGTCCCGCAGATCTTGATGAGACTTCACCCACCTACGGATACATTACTTCCACACCTAAACTTGCATGGAGGGATTATAACATCCTTGGGGCATTTAAGGAAGCCCTGAATATTCCCATCGGTTTTGACACGGACGTAAATGCCGCTGCCCTGGGAGAAGCTTCCTTCGGCTGCATGCAGGGTCTTTCCGACGGCATATACATTACCATCGGAACGGGTGTTGGCGTGGGTGTGCTTTCCAACGGAAAACTCCTTCACGGAATGCTTCATCCCGAAGCAGGTCACATCCTGCTCTCCATGAACCCCAACGATCCTTTTGAGGGCAACTGTCCCTATCACCGCACCTGCTTTGAAGGTCTGGCAGCAGGTCCCGCCATCGAAAAGCGTTACGGGAAAAGCGCCAAAGAACTTGCGGATGTGCCTGAAGTCTGGGAACTGGAGGCAGAGTACATTGCCAAGGCTCTGGTAAATTATATCATGATCCTGTCCCCCAAAAAGATAGTTCTGGGAGGCGGTGTAATGCATCAGGAACAGCTGTTCCCCATCATCCGTAAAAAAACTCTGGAACTTTTAAACGGCTACATTAACACTAAAGAGCTCGGATCCATAGATCAATACATAGTTCCGCCGACTCTTAACGATAACCAGGGCATTTTGGGATGCGCGAAGCTTGCTGAGCTGGCCATAAAAAGATAAAATGCAAAATTTTGAAGCCCCTAAAGTTAGGGGCTTCATTTTATAACGAATGTAAATAATTTTCAACACTGGTAACTGCATTTGCACCGTCGGATGCTGCGGTCACTACCTGACGAAGCGCCTTGGTACGGATATCTCCCGCAACGAATACATTGGGAGCGGAAGTCTTTCCGGTCTCATCTGCTATGATGTAACCCTTTTCATCCGTATCAACCGCATTTTTATAAATGTCGGACTCGGGAAGCATGCCCACAGCGATGAACACACCGTCTGCAGCGATCTCGCAGGTCTCACCTGTCTTCACGTTCTTTACGGATATGCCTGATACTTTATTGTCGCCCTTGATCTCAGTGATGACGGAATCCAGCACGAACTCTATGTTTTCAGTTGCTCTTGCGGCGCTTACCAGAGTCTTTGCGGCTCTGAACTCATCTCTTCTGTGGATCAGATAGACCTTTTGGCAAAGGCGGCTCAGGAAAAGCGCGTCTTCCACAGCCACGTCTCCGCCACCGTTAACAACTGTAACCTTCTTTCTGAAGAAAGCTCCGTCACAGGTAGCACAATAGGAAACGCCTGCGCCTCTTAAACGTTCCTCGCCTTCAACGCCAAGGTTTCTGTGCTTTGCACCACCGGCGATGATGGCTGTCTTAGCTTCGTAAACATCCCCGTTTTCCAGCTTAACGGTAACTTTTTCGTCTGTTCTTGAAAACTCAACAACGTTTCCTTCAACAAACTCAGCACCAAGAGCATCCGCATGCTCTCTGAACTTCATACCCAGGTCGAAACCGCCCATATGATAAAGTCCGGGATAGTTGTCGATCTCTGTCGTATTTATGATCTGTCCGCCACTGACCGCTTCCTTTTCTATAACTATGCAGTCCAGCTCGGCCCTTTTTGCATATATTGCCGCGGTGAGTCCCGCAGGTCCGCTTCCGATAATAATAAGATCTTTCATTGTTAGCCTCCATCTTGGTTATAAACCGGGTGGTCCTCCTGTCGCTAGGACAGTTGAGGAAGTAATTTTAAAGTTTCAAATACAAACATCATTACCGCTCCGACAGCTATCGCCACCATGAGAGGTATAGTGAGTATTTTCAAAGAACAGTCTCCTTCAGCCTCATCCAGCTCCGATGTCATTTCCGTGTCATAAGGCCCCTTGGATTCTTTTTCCAGAGGAACAGCATCCACACCCAGGAACATGACTCTGAACCTGTCCCAGTTGCCGCTCTTTCTGGCAATGGTCTTGATCACGATCCAGGAAAGGGTTCCAAAGATCAGAGCAGAGGGAAGGAAGTTAAGGAGTACATCTCCGAAGGTGATCTCAACTTTTTCTGCCTCGGCCAGCATCTGCCTCATCCATTCACCGGAGGACAGGGACATGTCTCCCATGGTATATTCCACATATTCCAGCATTTCCTCCATGCCCATTTCCTTGTAAAGTTCCACCGCCATCTTCATATAATCATAAAGCCTGGGCATCAGATAAATGGAACAGATGGAAACAGCATTGGTGATAAAATGCACTATCATTGATGAAACTATGGAACCTGAAGCCTCAATGAGGAAGGCAAAGATGATACCCATCACGAAGGCATACATAAACTGGTTAAGATTTCCGTGGAGAAGTCCGAAGAGAAAAGCGGAAAGTAAAACAGCTTTTCCGGGACTTGCATTTCTATAGCTTCTGTAGACTGCACCGCGGAAAATGATCTCTTCCACCATGGCGGGAAGAACCGCTACCAGGAGAAGACCCACGGGGAAGGGAATGGTTTCCGATATCTCAAGTATCATCTCCGAAGTCTGATTATCCGTAAAGCAAAGGGAAAGTGCATTCACGAACCTTAAAACAGGCTGTATCAAAAATGCCAGAAGCACCGTAAGCCAGAAGCTGCCGGCAGAGATCTTTTTTATCTTTATTTCCTGCGGAACATTCGTACCACAGTAGATAAACAGGATCACAAAGGGCAGGATCGTGATCGACTGGCTTAAAATGATGTTCAGCACGTAATTATCCAAAAGTGCCGAAACCCCGGGGATAAATGATACTGCCAATTGCAAAAGGGCCATAAGCCCAAAGGTTGTAAGAAGTGCAATATTAACATATTCAATTTTTTTCTGTTTTGAAAGAGATCTCACAGTAAACCACCTCATCCTCATAATATAACCGTAATATAATGTATTTTATGACACGTGAGTTTCTTTTTCAACGAAAATAAGAATAAACTGTTACAGTTCACAATAAATTATGCGGGATGTAAACATTAATTTTATTTTCTTGACAAAGGAAAGAAGTCATGATATAACTCCACCGAAAAAAATACAAAGAGGACGGACAAACATATGTTTTATTTAGGACGCAAACAATATCTACGTGTCGCAAAACTTGCGGATCACGGCGCATATCTTACTTTCGAGGGTGTTGAAAACCCTTCTTTCGGAGAACTTCCCGAAAACGAACTCATTGATTCCAGAAATATACTTCTTCCCAAAAAGGAAGCTGTGGGACTTAAGACCAATGATATCGTAAATGTTTTTGTTTACAAGGATTCATCGGACAGACCCATAGCCACCACTGCCACCCCCAAGCTCATGATGGGCGAAGTGAATAAGCTTACCGTTAAAGATGTGACTCAGATCGGAGCCTTTCTTGACTGGGGTCTTGTAAAGGATCTCTTCCTTCCTTTTAAGGAGCAGACCTACAGAGTAAAAAAAGGTGATGAGGTCCTGGTATCTTTATATGCAGATAAATCAGGCAGACTCTGCGGAACCATGAAGGTCTACAAGATGCTTGAATCCGTATCTCCTTATAAAAAGGATGATATAGTGAACGGACTCTGTTATGAGATCATTGAAAACTTCGGTGCATATATTGCCGTGGATGATAAGTACTCGGCCCTTATCCCCAAACACAGACTTTTTGAAAAGGTACTGCCCGGAATGACCGTAACCGCTCATGTGGCAAAGGTGCTGGAGGACGGACGTATGGAACTGGCCCTTCGCGAAAAGGCCTACATGGAACTGGATTCCGACGGTGAAAAGATCTACGATATCCTTTGCACCGCAGGGGGCTTTCTTCCCTACCACGATAAAACTTCTCCGGAACTTATCATGGCTAAGTTCGGTCTCAGCAAGAACGCATTTAAGCGTGCCATCGGACACCTTCAAAAGGAAGGAAAGATCGTGATCTCCGACGACGGCATATCAAAGGTAGAGCTTCAATAAAGGCAAAATTTAAAAGAAACGGCAGCTCAGCCGTTTCTTTTTTCGCGCATTCTTGTAAGGTACTTGCCGCCTTCTTTTTTAAGCCAGTCTCTTCTTAGCTTATAGTCGGGCATCATCTTTTCCACCTCTGCCCAGAAAAGACGGGAGTGGTTCATCTGTATCCTGTGGGCCAGTTCATGGACCACCACGTAATCCACCACAGATTCGGGCATAAGCATCAAAAGGCAATTGAAGCTCAGATTTCCGCTCATGCTGCAGCTTCCCCAGACCGTAGTCTGCTTCCTGATAGAGATCTTCCCCCAGGAAACACCCATCTTTTCCGCAAAGGTAGCCACCTTTTCGGGTATCACCAGCCTTGCCTTCTTAACCAATTCCCTGATCTCTTCATCTGAAAAGGCAGGTTCGGCATTCTCCTTATCCGCAAGGATCTTCGTCAGATTTTTCTCTATCCATTCCCCATGCTTCTCCGCAAATCTCTTTATCTCCTTTTCCGGCATGAAACGGGGTGCTCTTGCAACTATCTCTCCGTCTCTGGTGATCTGTATCACCACGGTCCTCCTCTTGGACCGTATTATCCTCATCTTGTATTCCATTAAGCACCTTGATTTCCTTTTTCTCTCATCTTCCGATTTTTAAAAAGAGCCACGCATTTAACGTGGCTCTGTAGTTATCAATTATCCAAGAATCTCATTCTGTTGCCTTCAGGCTTTTTCTTAACCTCAGGCTTATTAACTTCCGGCCTCCTGCCTGCATTTCCGAGCTGGTTCATAACCTCTCTCTTGCAATTATCGCAATAACGCCCCGTAAGTATTCTCTTTCCGCACTTCTCACAGTTAATGGCCACATCGGAAGATTCTGAAAAAGCAAGTCTTTCTTCTCTGATCCACTTTCTTATCTGAACGCTTGTAACATCCATAGCTTCGCAAACTTCTTGAATTCCGCAGCCGGGGTTATCGTAAACGTACTTCTTTACTTCCTCAAACTTCTCATCCATCTTCTTGATACAAGCCTGGCAAAGCGGCGGTCCTCCGATGTAAGTAAACATTTTACCGCAATGTGCGCAATTCTTCATTTCCATAAGTCATCACCCTTTCATGTTTTAATAAACTGCTAATGACGAAAGCATATGCTCTCTCATCACATGACGTTTAATCATCTGCAGTCCCCGCTGCAATACAAATGAAGTACACTTCCTTTACTCCTGCCGCTTTAAGCACCGCAGCACAAGCATTTACCGTACTTCCGGTGGTATAGATGTCATCTACGAGCAGAACCTTGTCCGGCATCGGTTCATTTCCCTCCGCCTTAAAAGCACCTATCAGATTGTTGGTTCTCTGCCACCTGTTAAGACCCTTTTGATCCTTTGTATTTCTCGTTTTAACAAGAAGTTTTTTCACGGGTATCCCCATGATCCCGGAAAAGCTCTGTGCAAGCAGCTCAGACTGGTTAAACCCCCGTTGTCTCAGCCTGGAATCGGTTAACGGAACCGGAACCAGCGCCTTGGGACCAATGCTTTTTAAGAAAAGCTCATGCCTCCCGACACAGTAGACTCCGAAGAAATCAAGGAATTCCCTTATTCCGTTCCTTTTAACCTGCTTTATCGCTTCACCGATCTCCGAATGATAAACAAAAGTGCATCTGCCCGAGTCAAAAGCCAAAGTCTCTCTTTTACAGGAGGAACAAAGCTCTTCACTCTCATTTTCTATCTTCCTGCCGCATTTCATACAGAACGGCGGCTCCACAAATTGAATTTTCCTTTTGCAGTCCTTATGTACAAAACCGCCCTTCGGAATGACAGGTTTCAGACAAATGGGACAACATGAGGGAAATAAATGATCAAGCACATACATCTTGAAAATATTTTACAACATTTAGGACATTTCTTCAAGGAAATAATAAAAACTTAACACTTCTGAGCTCTAAAAAAGTGTCTTGGGATAAACGCCCTGTTCATAAAGCTTTTGGAAGGATTCTACCACAAAAGGCTTATCCTCTTTATAGGTAACTCCGAACCATTTATCGTTACTCTTAAGAACGTCAACTGAAGCCTTTCCTTCCGTAACCATCTTACCGATGATCTCAGGTAAAAGGTACTCTGCCTTCAGCTCGTTTCCGCCTATGCCATTAAGGAATTCCGCAAAACCTGTCTGTAACTCCTTAAGGAAATCGGGGGTGCAGCCCCACATGTTCATTGAAACGGGTGCATCAAGGGCGATCTCAATGGGATTCCCCTCCGCATCCTTAGCCTTAGCCACATTGCCGTCCTTGTAGATCTCAAATCTCTCATGTACCGAAAGAAGCTTGCCATCCGCCGAAACTTCGCAGGCTCCTCTTGTAACCTTGCCGTTCTCGCTTAAGGTATTTCCCAGAACGAAGCCCACCATGGAGAAATTCATAGGTCTGGCATTTACATCCACATTTGCCAGCTTGTCATGAAGCACCTTAAATGCCTCACTTCCGTAGTAATCGTCTGCATTGATGACCGCAAAGGGCTCCTTCACTTTGCCCAGGCAGGAAAGGATCGCATGGCCCGTACCCCAGGGCTTTGTCCTTCCGTCGGGGATCTTAAAACCGTCAGGAACATTGTCTATTTCCTGGAAGACATATTCCACCTCGGCCCTTTCGGCTATAGCAGGCTTTATGATCTTCTTAAACTCATCATAAAGGTCTCTTCTCGTTATAAAAACGATCTTGTCAAATCCTGCCTTGAGCGCGTCGTAAATGGAATACTCCATTATGATCTCACCGGATGTCCCCACGTGCTCCAACTGCTTGATACCGCCTCCGTAGCGGCTACCCATACCTGCTGCCATAATAACCAGCGCTGTCTTGTTCATTTCTTTCTACCTCTCATTTTTTATATTAACCAACATCTCTGATGGCTCTTTCCAATCCGGAATATCTCCTCTGCTCCATGGTGTTTCTTATCATACGCTGTATCGTATCGGAGCTGCCGATAATTGTAACACACTTCTTTGCCCTTGTCACCGCCGTATAGAGCACATTTCGGTTAAAAAGCATGGAAGGCCCCGTAAGTAAGGGCATTACCACCGCCGGATACTCACTTCCCTGGGATTTATGGATGGTGATGGCATAGGCCAGCACCAATTCGTCATGCTGGGAAAAGGTGTAATCCACCTGCCTGCCTTCTTCAAACTCAACCGTGATCTTCTCCTCCACAAGATTTATCTCCCGGATCAGTCCGCAGTCTCCGTTAAAGACACCTGTACCCGAATCCACGGTGATACCTCTCTTGCTCTTTATCACCCACTCCAGCTGGTAATCGTTCTTTATCTGCATCACCTTGTCCCCTTCGCGGAAGACCTTCCCGTTTTCAAAAACCTTTTCGGCCTTTCCTCTTTCACCGGGATTAAGGGTATTCTGCAGGGTGAGGTTCAATTTTTCGCAGCCCAGTTCTCCCGCCTTCATGGGAGTAAGGACCTGAACATCAAAGGGCGTGACACCCACAAAGTTTGAGATCTTACTCTGAACCAGATAAATGATGCCCTCGGTGATCTGATTTACGTCTCTTCTTTCAAGGAAGAAAAAGTCACTGTTTTCCCTGTTGTCAAGAGATATGTCTTCGCCTTTATTGATCTTATGGGCATTTACTATGATCGAACTCTCCGCTGCCTGGCGGAAGATCTTTTCCAGTTTTACGGTGCTGAAGCGTTCGGAGGCGATCATATCCTTAAGTACATTTCCCGGACCTACGCTGGGAAGCTGGTTCACGTCGCCCACAAAGATCATGCGGGTGCCAACACTGATGGCTCTGAGCAGAGCATTCATTAAGGATATGTCCACCATGGAAACCTCATCCACTATCATAACATCAGTTTCCAAAGGATTCGACTCATTTCTTGCGAAATCGAAAATACCTGTTGTCACACTGTCATCCGGCTTTTTTTGAAGTTCCAGAAGGCGGTGAATGGTCTTGGCTTCTTTGCCCGTAGTTTCGGACATACGTTTTGCCGCGCGGCCCGTGGGTGCGGCCAGCATGACATCCATGCCCTCCCGCTCGAAGAAACGGATGATGGCATTAATGGTAGTGGTCTTTCCCGTACCCGGACCTCCTGTAAGAATGAAAACGCCGTGCTGTACAGCCTCAAATATTGCTTTACTCTGGAGGTCGTCAAGTTCTATGTCCAGATCCTTGGTAACCCCCTCTATCCTGTCACGGATCTTGGCCTCGGGGATCTCAAATTTACAATTCAGGTCGCAGAGCATCCTGGCAACACTGAGTTCCATATAATAAAAGGAAGAAAGATAGACATTTCTGGTCTCTTCCTCTTTGATAACTATCTTGTGATCCGTAAAAAGCCTGGTGAGCTGCTGCTTTAGCTGTTCCTCCTCGCAGGGCACCATTTCCACGGTCTTTTTAAAAAGCTCCTCCTCGGGAAGATAGACATGGCCCGATCCGGTGCTTAAGGAGAGGGTATAGAAAAGCGCTGCCCTTACTCTGAAGTCATCGTCGGGGGCAAGACCCGAACGCATGGCTATCTCGTCCGCCGACTTAAAACCAACTCCGGAAATGTCCTCCGCCAGGCGGTAGGGATTGTCACGGATAACGGAATACATCTTTTCGCCGTAAAAGGAGTAGATCTTAACCGCAAGGGAATTGGAGATCCCGAAACGCTGCAGGAAGATCATGGCTTTTCTGAGTTCCCGCTTCTTAAGGAACTGATCCGTGATCCTCATGGCGCCGGCTTCGCTGATGCCCTTGACCTGAGCCAGTTTCTCAGGCTCCTCGTCCATGATCCTGAAGGTGTCGTCTCCAAACATCTTAACTATCCTTTTGGCAAGAGCCGGACCTACGCCCACTATGGCTCCGCTTCCAAGATACCGTTCCATTTCCTTTGCATCCGTGGGCTCTATCACTTCCACTCTGGAAACCCTGATCTGATCGCCGTATTGAGGATGAAAAACGCTTTCGCCCTCAGCTTCCACGTATTCACCTTCATCAAAAACAGCCATGACACCCACACAGCAAACTTCATCGTTATCTGTGTCAAGAGTCATGACTGTATAGCCTGTTTCTTCGCTTCTGTATACTATTTTTGAAACATACCCCTTAACTGTCATTTTCCGTTATTCTTAATAGATTCATAGAGCATTTCAGCTATGCCTAAGTTACTGTTTTCGGAGATCAGCTTTGCATATTGGGCATTGAGTTTGTCACTGAACATGCTGAGGTAATCGTTTTCCTTTTCTTCACTATTGTCTATCAAAGTTTCCTTGGTAGTCTTAACCACCTGCTCCACAAGGTACTCTTCAAAGCTCTTGCAGGCAGCCATAAGTTCTTCGTCGGTACTGTTCTCGGAAAGACCCGATATGGTGGACGAAAGCTTATCTGCCGAAGTCTTGGAAGAAGTGCTGTTAAGCTGCTGAGTGTACATGTAGTCCGATCCTATGGAAATAGCCATATGTTACTCCTTTTTTAGCCTTAAACCGCCGATCTGCTTACATCAATTAACGACGGAGGTTGTTGGCCTGCTGAAGCATCTCATCGGATGCATTTATTATCTTGGAATTCATTTCATATGCACGCTGGGCAACTATAAGGTTTACCATTTCATCCACTGTCTGAACATTGGAAGCCTCCAGGTAGCCTGAGTGCACCTTGGATCTCTTTAAGGCATCGTCTTCAGCCTCAAGTCTGGGTTCGCCGGATGCTGCACTCTGAGCGAGCAGAGATCCGGAAAGTTTTTCAAGACCTGCAGGGTTATTGAACTGTACCACGCCCACCTGCATTTCAAGGTTTGTAATGGTCTCATCGGTATTTCTGTAGAAGAAATTGCCGTACTCATCTATAAAAACATTGGCTGTGCTGATCTCGGGATCAAACTCTATGGGCTCTCCCGTGGTGGAAAGGATGGGATTACCGTCTGCATCCGCCAGAGTGAGATTACCGCTTGCGGCAAGGGAGATGTTGAAATTCCCCGCGCGTGTATATGCTGTGCTCTCTTCTCCTGTCCTTACCATGAAGAATCCGTCTCCTTCAAGGCAGAAATCCAAAGCGTTTCCTGTAGCCGTCATGTTACCCTGGATAAAACGGGAGGTAACGGATGCGGTCCTTACACCCAGTCCCACCTGTCCGATGACGGGCTTGGGATTTCCCTCGTTGTCTTCCGTCTTTCTCTGTAACTTGGAATAAAGCAGGCTCTTAAACTCTACGGTTTCTTTCTTATAGCCTGTGGTATTAACGTTTGCAAGGTTGTTTGAGATGGTATCGACCGCAGTCTGCTGGGCGATCATGCCCGATGCACCGGTCCATAATGAACGTAACATATATCTGCCTCTCTTTCAGCTTAAAATCAGCTTACACGACCAACGGAATTAACCGCCTGATCCAGTGTGGAATCCATTGTCTGGATGACTTTCTGGTTAGCTTCATAGGCACGGGTAATGACTATGAGGTTCGTCATCTGTCTGACAACATTTACATTGGACTGCTCCAGGTATCCCTGCCTGATGAGTCCGGTTGCATTTTCAACCTCTGTGGCTCCATCCACCGGTTCGTACATTGTATCTGCAAATTTCTTTAAGTATTTATAGTCTTCGAAGTCGGTAAGATCTACGTTGTCAACGAACTCTCCGTTGGCATAGACCGCACCGTGTTCGTCTATGACCACATCAGCGGCTTCGGTGGGAACTATTATGTCTCCGCCCTCACCCTGAAGTCGATTGCCGTCGGCATCCATGATGATACCTTCATTATTAATGGTGAAATTACCGGCTCTGGTGTATCTGATGTGCTCATTGCCTCTTATGTCCACCACTCTGACTCTGAAAAATCCGGAACCGTCGATGGCCAGATCATAGGTGTTACCGGTCTCTCTTAAAGAACCCTGGTCGTAATCGGTGTATTCCTGACCGATCTTAACGCCAAGAGTGACTTTACCGATCCTCTCGTCCGTATCGTAATTTTCCGATCTGTCCCTGACCTTTATCTTAAGCATATCATCAAAGGACTGGGAAGTTACATATTCTGTTTTAAAACCTGTTGTTGCGGCATTCGCCACGTTGTTGGAAATGACATCAAGCCTTTTCTGTTCGTTTCTCATGCCCGTCCAGGCTGTATAAAGTCCTCTGACCATGTGTTCTCCTTACCTGATAATAGCTTAGCCCGCTTACGATGTTTTTGCTCTTTCAGCAATATCTATGCTTTGCTCTACCGACTGCTTTAGTGCTTGTGTAGTCTTTGCTAGGTTTAACTGCTTTTGCCCGGTTTGACAGCTTACGTTAATTGCTTTACTTAGCTTTACTACATCATGCTCTGCACTACTTCCACATATTGTCCCGTACCGATAGCTACACACACTCTGGGGTTCTCGGCCGTGATGGTGCTGATGCCCGTCTTCTCGGCGATCAGATCTTCCAAGCCCCACAGGAGACAGCCTCCGCCGGTAAGCACTATGCCTGTATTTGCAATGTCTGCCGCCAGTTCCGGAGGTGTCTTTTCAAACACTCTCTGAATAGCATCCACTATCTGGGAAACAGGCTCCTTTAACGCTTCCTCCATCTCCTCCGATGTTACGGCGATGGTCTTGGGAAGTCCGCTGGCTGCGCCTCTTCCCTTAACATTTAAGGAAACTGACTCAGGCCTTCTGTAGGCTGTACCTATCTGTATCTTGATCTCCTCGGCGGTTCTTTCACCGATGACGATGTTCTTCGTCTTTCTTAAATATCTGCTGATGGCTTCGTCGAAATCATCCCCCGCCACCTTGATGGAAGCACTTACTACCGTACCTCCCAGAGAGATCACCGCGATGTCCGTGGTACCTCCACCGATGTCCACCACCATGCTGCCGCATGGCTTGGTAATGTCTATGCCCGCTCCGATGGCTGCCGCAATGGGCTCCTCTATTATCGCAACGGTCTTGGCGCCTATGGTGTAGGCAGCATCCTCAACCGCTCTCTTTTCAACTTCCGTAACACTTGAAGGCACGCAGATGGACACTCTCAGCTGCCTGCCAAACCTCCTCTTTCCGATGGCCTTGCTGACAAAGTGCTTAAGCATCTTCTCCGTTACCGTGTAATCGGAGATAACCCCGTGTCTCAAAGGTCTCACTGCCACTATGTTTCCCGGCGTGCGACCTATCATGAGCCTTGCATCCTCACCAATGGCGCGGATCCTGTTGGTGTCCCTGTCAAAAGCCACCACAGAAGGCTCCGCCAGCACAACACCTTTACCTTTTATATAAACGAGAACGGTAGCCGTTCCCAGATCTATTCCTATATCATACCCAAACATCCGGCTCGGAACTCCTTTCAAAAACCCAATAAAGCAATCCTCATATAAAAAAGATTATATACATAAACACATCTTTTTTCAAATACTTTTATATCGGCCCGAGATCCCCTTGAAAGCCTTCCGTAAACTACACCTTATAGGTATTTTCGGCATTTTACCGCAAAAAAATAACCCCCGGGGAAGCAAATTTTTTTCCGCCGGGGGACTTTCGTCCCGAAATGGACCCCGGGGACGGGGTTATGGGTTCATTTTTTGAACCCCGGGGACGGGGTTATGGGTTCATTTTTAGTAATTCCTTAGTTTGAAGAAGCCATATAGCAGCAGCATACGATCATCATCATCATGATAGTGGCTGCGATGGTCACTGCTGTAGTGCTTGTGATAGCGCCGGTTTCGATCCGGGGCGTAAATATCGATGTAAGATGATTCTTCTCATAGCTTTCCGCAACGATCATAGCAGCAAGCATGAGACGTGTCTTCTTATCGATGTGCCAGGAGCCAAAGCCCTTGCAGGCCTTGAGATAATCGGCTGTTTCGATGATCTCGGTAACAAGCACGTCCTCATTCTCATCAATATCGATCAATGTGCCGAGAGCAGCCACTTCGAAATCTTTTCCGTATCTCGCACCTTTTTCCTTCAACTTTTCCACAAAGCTGATGACCTTATCACATTTGGACTTCATGTCTCCGCCCATGAGAGCAAGAACCTGAGTCAAATTCTGCAAGCCGTTTCTGGTAGAGTTGAACTTCATTGCACGCATATAGTCATACGCTTCTTCCATCTCGTTTATGATGGTGTCCACGCTCTTTTCTGTCATGGCAAGAAGCATGGAAAGCGACCAGTCTTCGCTGCCGGTAAGGATGGGATGCTCCTTCTCCATCCTGTCTTCTATCTCTTTGAACTTTTTAACCAGGGCATCAACATCCGCAGCTTTCCCATTATCGCAGACATTAGCGGCAGCAAGGACCATGTAATCGCCGTTAATGAGCCTTTTCTTCATGGCCTTATCAAAAACCGTCTTAAGGTCCTTCACGTACTGTTCGGGGTCCTCCGCCAGAGCCATCTTGGAAACGGTAAGCGTTTCTCCTATCCCTCTGATGCAGGAACAAAAGCCCACATTTCTCTTTAAGATCTTCCTGCAATTCTTAAACCTTTCAATGTCCACATCTTTACCGGCACCCGAGAGAACGAGGCTTGCCACAACCTCCATAATGTCAAACTCGAAAAAAGTAGCCTTGTGGATCATTTTCTTGTCTTTAACCATCCGGTCACATCTTTCTTTTATAAACTCTTTCATTTCATTCCTCCATATAAAATGATCTGCTGCATCCGTAGACCGCAACAGATTATATTATATCCTTTTTCTAAAATGCCTGCAAGTAAAACAGGCATATCTTTTCTCGATCCCTCTTTCCCAAACAGCTTCTTTCAGCTTGCCCAATAGGGCTTTTGATCCTTATGGGTGTAACCCTTAAGCCTGGTCTTGTATTCCCCCAGCTTCTTTTCATAAAGAAGGCGGGACTTTTCCTTTAACTTCCCCTCCTCTATGAGCCGGGCAAGAAGTTCCTCAAAGTCCTTAAAATCCGATTGGGCATTGTCTTTGTAATTATTTGCCATATTCATCTCAATGCTTGAGATCAAGGCATCCAGCTGCTTTTCTTCCTTCGATCTGAATAACATTTTATTTTTACCTCAAAAAATCAAATCTTGTTTTAATCCGATCCGATAAAATCTTATTTTTAGTGTGAACAATTCGCTCATTTCAGCAACACTCTCAAATGTTGGCATCTTGAAACAGGCATAAAAGCTGAAACTATAGTTGTAGAATCAAATATTCTGAAAGTGCAAAAACGATTTCAACATCATCTTCTTTTCCTTCCAACCTGTCTGTAAAGTCAGCGGCCGGCTGTGATGAAGATCCAGCCATGCAATTATAAAGGAATCTTCCATACTTTTGGAGTTTCTCCTTAAATCTTTCCAAGACTTTTCAGTATTTTTCCATTCTATCACGTCATGTTTAATGCAAACCAATCCAGCAACGCCTTGGCTTCCGTAACCCTCTCGTCGTCAGGCTCCATCGTTTCCATGATGGAAGTATAGAAGTTTCTCACATCATCATCCCCCGCGATCCAACGCACCTGGTTGTTCTGAAGCAGGATGTAGAGCAGCTTGTCCTTCTGGTACTTGGACCAGTTGTTGAACTTCGCCAGTTTGCATATGATCTGATGGGTGTAAACGAAGTTGGGGCTCATCTCAAGACGTATGATGAGTTCGTCCTTCTCGTTCTTTTCAGGCGTAACGCCATTGTCAATATCGGAAGCCCTCACCTCCTGCCTGCAATTGGCGCTTATGTCCTCCAGCACCTCGTTGCAAGCAGTCCTGTCGATGATCTGCTTTACAAGGAGGTCCAGCTGCGACCCTTCCGTATAATCTGTAGGCGCAAACAGGTTTATGCGATTGTCCCTGATCATCTTGTAAACCTTGGTCATGTCTCCCTGATCCGGATTGTAAACGCCGATGGAATAGCCGCCATGCAGGTTCACCAGCTTCATGCAGGGGATATCCGTGTCGCTGTCTCCGATATAGATCATGTTTCTGAAAGGCACGCGCAGCTTCTCCGGAGGGAAGAATTCGTTCACCCCTGGATCGTTAATGTCCAGCACGCCCTTCTCTATCCTGAAAAGGCACTGGGTCTTGTTGGTGTAATTAATGACCTGGGCCGGCCATACCGCAATGCCCCGCTTGTTGTAGAAGAAGCTGCTGGCATATATCTTCTCGAAGGCGCCTTTCTGCGCGATATCAGTGCCCTCGATCATCTCCTTAAGGCCTGATGAGATGATGTAGTGCTCCACGATGACGCCCTTCTTCTTTCCGTAGGCCTTCATTCTCTCAAACCACTTATCCACCCCCGGAAACAGCGTTACCTTGGACCCGTACTCCCGCAGAGTGTCCTTGCTGAAGATCAGATTTCCCTCAGCTTCCTTAACCATCTTGAACATGTATGCCAGGTTCTGATCCATATCATTTTCCACCGCCAGCTCATTGGCCTCGGTCCAGAATTCCTTAACGTCAAAGCCCACGGACTGAATGTAGCCCTGAGCCTGCATATCATCCGGCGTCAGTGTCTTATCAAAGTCGTAGCAGATCGCCACCACCGGCCTGTCTTCCTTTGTCTTACGAGCATATTCTTTCTTAACCACGATGTGTTGTTTCCTTTCTTACATGTCATTATTTTCATCGCCGTCAGACTCTTCCGGCTGCTTAATATAATGCTCCACTATCTCTTTCTGAACTTCCGCAGGATAGGTAAGCACATAATAGGGATTTCCTTTTTCGCTTATCATTTCACTTTGTACT
This sequence comes from Lachnospiraceae bacterium, assembly GCA_016287765.1. The sequence goes on along the minus strand of JAEEWS010000018.1, from coordinate 8,785 downwards.
ATTCCCTTTGCCGCACCGGCAGGAGTTGCCATGTTAAAAGTCCTTCCATCCTCAACCTTTTCCTCCACGTAGCCGCAGGAATTAAGGTATCTGAAAAGATCCGTAGCAAAGAGTTTTTTAACATTTTCCGCTGTGGTGATGCGATTCATTTCGTCCCTTATGGCGCCTAATGAAACAGGTTCTTCCGTATACTGGAACTGTAAAGCATCTTCCGGCTTAATATAAAAATCTTCTTTCAGCTTTTTCTTCTTAGGCTCTTTCTTGGCTTCCTTTTTTGCTTCCTTCTTGTCAGCCTTCCCGTCGTTTTTTTTCGTTTTCCCGTCCGTTCCTTCTTCAGAAGGTCCGCTTTTCTCCTCGTTCTTCTCTATCTGAAGGGTTGTAACCGCATTGGGATGCTCCGACATATAATCCTTTATGGCTTCAATAAACACCGGGCCGTATTTATCAAACTTTCTTTCGCCGACTCCCGGAACCTCCAGCATCGTTTCCCTGTCAAAAGGCACTCGGGCGCTCATTTCGATAAGTGTCTTGTCATTAAAAACTATATAGGGCGGCAGGCCTTCTTCTCTTGCCAGCCTTGTCCTAAGCTCCTTCAAAGCATCAAAAAGTTTGTAACCCGCTTTGGTAAGCGCATCCGTTTTCTTACCGTGCTTTTTGACGGTGCTGACTTCTTTCCGTTCCTTAAATGTCCTAAGAAGCACCCTCGCCCCATCGTTCTTAAGGGGTGAAATGTCCCCGATCCTAAGCATGCTGTACATGCCCTCGGTCTGGATCAGATAGCCTTCCAGGATCATGAAGTTCACCAGTTCCCTGAGTTCCCCTTCCGTGTGTTCCTTTAGTGCGCCGAAAGTGCGATATCTGTCGGTACCGAGTTCTTTAAGCCGTGCGCGCTCCGCTCCCAGCAAAGTTCCCAGCACGATATTGATCCCGTAACGTCCTCTTGTCTCAAAAACGCAGTTGATCACTGCTTTTGCTTCGGCAGTCATGTCCTTCTCGGCATATTCACGATCGCAATTCCCGCAATTATTGCAGGGCTGTTCTCTCTGCTCTCCGAAATAAGCCAGGATATAATTCCTCAAGCAACCGGTGGTCTTGCAATAGCCTTCCATCACCCGAAGCCGCTTAATGTCCCTGTCCCGGATCATTTCCGCATCCTCCTCGGACACTTCCGAGAAATCTTTTTTCTCCAGCAAAAACCGGTCAATGATCACATCCTGGTTCGAAAACAGCAGAATACACCGGGAGGCTTCTCCGTCACGGCCCGCACGGCCCGCTTCCTGATAGTAGTTTTCCATGCTCTGCGGCATGTTGTAATGTATGACAAACCGCACATTTGACTTGTCTATACCCATTCCGAAAGCATTTGTGGCCACGATCACAGGGCTGCGATCATATATGAAATCGTCCTGATTGTTCTTTCTCGCCAGATTCCCCATGCCCGCATGGTACTTCGCCACTGCGATCCCCTTGCCCTGCAGCATTTCATATACCGTATCCACATTTTTCCTGGTGGCACAATAAATGATCCCGCTGTCATCGGGGTGTTCGCTTATATAATTAAGGACAAAATCATCCTTTTTTCTTCCCGTTTCAACACTAAAATACAAGTTCTCCCTGTCATATCCCGTCTCGACAAGGTCGGGCTGTTCCAGCCTCAAAACACAGGAGATGTCCTCCTTTACCTCTTCTGTGGCAGTGGCCGTAAAAGCGCTCACGATAGGCCTTTTATCCAAGGAGTCAATGAAGGTCAGGATCTTCAAGTAACTGGGTCTGAAATCCTGTCCCCACTGGGATATACAATGGGCCTCATCCACGGTGACCATGGATATCTCCACCTTTTTGGCAAATTCCGTAAAACCGAGATTTTCCAGTCTCTCCGGCGCCACGTAAAGGATCTTATACCTTCCCTCCGCCGCGAATTCATATGCCTTCATGATCTGTATCTCGGTGAGGGTGGAGTTGATGTAGCCGGCGTGTATGCCTGCGTCGTTCAGTGCCTTGACCTGATCCTGCATCAGAGAGATCAGGGGCGAGATCACCACCGTGATCCCCGGAAGCATCATGGCAGGCACCTGATAGCATATGGATTTTCCTGAACCCGTGGGCATGATGGCCAGCACGTCCCGGCCGCTCATAATGGAGTCGATGATCCTCTCCTGCCCCGGCTTAAAGGAATCGTATCCGAAATAATATTTTAATGTTTCCTTTGCATTCATAATTTGACCCTCTGAATTTCTGTCTCATTTCATCTTATCAAAGCCACCGCATTTTTTCCATAAAAAAAGTGCGGAAAACCGCACTTTTTAACTACAACTCCGGATACTCATCCGCGATGAAACCCGGGTTGTTGAGGCTAAAATTTCTTAAATACTCTGATCAGGGCTATCACCGCGATAAATGCCAGGATCAGCGGCAGAAGAGGCTTGTCCTTGAACTCTTCGTTCTTTAGAAGGCCGTTTATGGTATCGCCATGACGCTTTTCGTCGTTCTTTACCGACTCCACTTCAGGGTAGTCCTTCATCAGCTTTTCATAGCCTGAGATCGCAGAATACTCAAACTTTGCGATGATGGGATAGGCGATCTTCTTTCCAAGCAAAAGATAGCCCGCTGCCGCAGCAAGAGCCTGCCCCTTCTTGGGCTTAAGCGCTTTTCCGGTATACTGCTTAAACACAGATGCATGACGTCCTTCGTCCGCGGCAAGCTTCTTAAAAACCTTTACATCAGTCTCGTTGTGCACGATCTTCGCGAGGGTGAGATAGGTCTCCACCCCGTCCATTTCTCCCTGCTGAGCACTCAGCAGTGTTTCCATATCTTTTTCGTTCATAGCTGTTCTGAGTCCTTTATGCTCTGTTTCGGATCACATATTCTTGTATCCGCAGTTTCCTCTCTCCGGCGCTTCGATACCGGATTCGTAGTTTGCTCTAAACTCCATATTAATGTCGCGGATCTCTCTCTTGCCGTCAATGTAATCCTGATACATTTCAGCGAGCCCCGCAGCACAGCCGTCGCATGCCCCGCCTATCTCGCCTATGGATTCCGCCACTATCTGTTCACGCTGCTCCCGCGTGGTGTCTTTTATAAGGATCGAGTCCATGGTAGTCCTTTCTGTAAAAAAGTTTGCTGCGGATACTATATCACTTTTTGATTAAAACTTCCACCGCAAACCTCTTCCACGCTTTTCCGATGCCGCCTTCCTACCGATCCGGTACATAGGGGTTCATCTGAAATTCTTCATAATTTTGAACCCATAACCCCGTCCCCAAAGGTTCCGCAATCTCTTTCGGAAGCAACGCTCTCACCCACAAGTTCAGATCTGCATTTACCCTTAGTCCTCTCCCTGCTCATCTGTGTTCTGCAAGTCGAGGATCCGCTCCCTATCGTACTGAAACGCGATCTTTTTGTCTGCCATCTCAGCAAGGGTGCCAACGTGTCTGTTTTTATAAAATACGTCCAGCATTTTGTCTTTGTTCATTTATAACCTCTTCGATACTGTTATATACAGGTGTTGTAAATAAGCTATCCAGTTCACCCGTCAGGCCGAGTTCCATACATAATTTTATAAAGGATTCCAGGGATATCTGTCCTGTCTTTTCAAACTTTCTTAATGTCGCATAGCTTACATTACTTCTAGTTGCCAATTGCTTTTGTGTGATCTTACGTCTTTTCCGCACGGATCTCATTCTGTTCGCCAACTTAACAGCTATATCCGACGGTGCATCTAATATGTATTGCATATCAATTCTCCTTTTGCTATCATTATAGCATTTTTAGTCACTATTGTCACGTTTTTAATATTGGGATGGCAATTTTCGAGAAGCTTACGGTGTAAAAAAACACGGCTTTCCGCCGTGTTAGTATTATCTCCTTTCAGGGAAACAGCATCGCTCTGATCCTTTCCACGTATTCCTTACGGCGTTCCTCTGTAATTGCAGGATCCTCATCCTCCGTTACGATCCAGTATTCGACCACGTAGCTTGAAATAGGATTTTGCCAGGGGATAATTATAATATCGCTTTTATCAATGTCATATGAAGAAAGAATTGTCCGCATTTCATCGGCAGAGGCGCCCTTCATATTCATCTTTTCCTCAAGAGTTTTTTCGCGATTCGTTCCCGGTAACACTCCGAAAGAATAACTGCCCGATGTCATCTGCCAAACATAGACTTCCAAACCTTTAAAAGCAGAAAGATCAAAATACTCCGGATACTTCTTCCTCAGAGCGTCTTCATCATTTTCCGTCCCCCATATTTCATCTTTTGTATAGAACTCTGCAGTCACCAGCACGTCTTTATCAGGCATAACGAAAGAATAGCCCCAGTAATCACTGTCATAGTGAGATTTGCTTATCTCCCGTCCATCTACGTAAACGTGAATATCAGCATCGTATAGTACTCCGTCTGTTTTTATCTCCACAAGATCCCCGGCTCTCGCTTCCGATGGAGTTTCGGCGAAATGATCTTCAGTACTGCCAAGATCATATTTAATAATATAAGTGTCTTTGGTCGTAAATGTGTTACCTGTTTCTTTTACACCTTGACCGTACTCCATTTTCCAAAGTTCATCTATGCTCTTAAAATTGTCAGGGAACCAATATACTGAGGTTTTATGGTAAAACCCATCTACGTCCATAAGTCTGTTCCATACAACGATCCTGTAACTCAGTGCTTTATATTCCTTTGTTCCGCCGTCTTTGTAAGTCCCGCCGGGAATCGGTGTTATCAAGACCAGCAGTATCACGATGATGATCCATATTTTTTTCTTCATGGTGTATTTCTCTCTTTTAATGGAGCAGGTGCAAGGACATGACCATTTTCCATAACGAATCCGTCCCTGTCAAAGCATACTTTCCGACATCACTCTATGATCTCGTATTCCATCATTTCATATTTCAGTTTCGTCCCTTCCGCTATCTCTTCCGGAAGCAACGCTCTCGCCACAAGTTTCAGATCATCTGACTCTATATCAATACGGCGTAAATTGGCATAGTCTCCGTCGATGGAGACAACGGTGTAGTAGTAGGTGGGCATATATCTCCGCTCCTTTTTACTTCATCAACTTTATAAGCTCAGATTTACATTTGTTCAATTATTTGAGGCAGTCCTTTGAATTTCTGATGATTTCATTATCCCAGGAAAGGTAAAATTTCTTTTATATGATCAACATTTGTATAAATCGAATACACTATTAAAAACAAAATCACCACAGTATATAAACAAACAAATATCTTAGGTATACGTTTTTCACTATCTGTAAACGAAACATATTTTTTGTTATTCAACTTGTCGCTCATTATCATCCATTCTGAATCATACAGAGAAATCGGCAAATGTTTTTCCATTAATCTTATTACTTTCATTTTAGCACTATTAAGAGTTCCATATGCATCTAGAATTTTAATCCATGAACTGTCTAAAATTATTCCTGTTACGCACAAAAGTATTAAGATCGGTGTTATATTATTTCCCTTCAAAAACCCAATTATAACTCCGATAAACGCTATAATTGCACTATTAACCGAAATATAGAAGGAACTTACTGACTGCCTTCTCGACACAAGATCTTCAGATGATTTTTGAAACATCTTATATTGTTCTAAATAGTTCTTTTCATAATTATTCTTTTCGTCATCAGGAACACTTTCAGCAGGCAAAGAAAAAATATTATAATAACCATCCGCATAATTATCTAACCGTTTTTTTACTGATTCCAGTGTTGAGATAGGCGCAATTAGATCTATATGTTTATTAAATTGGTCTATCCGATAAAGATAATGCGGTAATTCGTAGTTATCACGGTTAATTATAAATAATAATTTATTATATTTCTTTGCCTGATCTACCTCCCATTTCATATTTTCAATTCGTCTTTCTTGATTAGCTTCGCTACCAATTATAATTATCACAGCGTGTGCATCTTTAATTTTTTTGCCCGCATCTTTCTTCCAATTATAATTAGCCTTCTTAGGGTTGTTCTTTCCTGACTCCATAATAAGCAATCGAATTTTGGTCTTGACATTTTTCTTATCAATCCCATCATTACTGCTTCCCGTCAAAAAAGGTTCAACTTCGTTTTTTACATAATCATAATCATTTCCAGCATGAATAACAAATACATTAACCATTATTATTTTCTCCTTTTCGCAACTTATACTCTCTTCTCAATTTCTTATAAAAGACATGATTAAGAAGTACCATATAACAAAATTAAGCCACAATAATACCAGCCTAAATAGAATTCTTTCCAGATTTCCACCGGTTTTAAAAATCCTAACTCCTACTTCCGTTCTAACAAATGGGGCCAGTATAGGCACTTGTCCTGAAATCATGTCAAGAAGCAAATGTGATAATGCACCTGCAAAAACACCCAACAAGAATATTCCTATCGCTAACAATACAATATTATTAATTATCTTCCCAACAATAAAACATATCAGTCCGATTACAAGAACAATCGCCCAAGGCAATAAATAATGCGTTCTTCCTCTATGTGATGCGTCTTGATAAGCCAATTCAGCTACTTCTCTCTCCTCATCTGTAAGAAACTCATCGTGAGCAATTTCCCATTTTTTTCGTCTATCTTTCCTAAAAAGCGATGAGATAAACGGTAATTTTCTGGATATATGACTGCTAGGATGATCAATATCCGGAAGATATGCCCCCAATTCTCCACCAACAACTAAGGGAATCATCGCAAAATAATAACTGATATTTCCGGGATTTAACGAAACCATAACCAATGAAGCTCCCGTTGTAATCAATAATCCTCCCAGCAAATGTGTTTTACCCGTCATTTTCTCCTCCTCTGATTTACTCCCATTTACTCTTTAAATTGTTTTTCTTTTAAACTCCTCGTATATTTACAACCACTGGTTTTATAATTCGAGCATCCATAAAATTCGCCATAAGCTCCTCTTCTCTTTTCAAGTCTTCCCCCGCACAACGGGCAAGTGAGACCTTGTTTTTTTAGTTCACGAATATATTCTTTTTCTATTTCTTTCAAAAAACATGATTCATTTCCTTGAACCCCAAGGAGAAATGTTTTTATTTTTGCCCTTGTTATTGCAACGTAAAACAAACGGCGTTCTTCAGCATATGGAAATTTTTCTTTACTCTCGAGTAATGCTTCTACTATTGGATCATCCTGAATTTTGCTTGGAAATCCCATTCCGCGATCCTTATTATTTATAATAAACACATAGTCAGCCTGAAGGCCTTTGGTTTTATGTGCCGTTAAAAATTCCATTTTTAAATCTTGTCTCTCCGGACATATTACAATAGCCCGCTGAGAAGCATTATCATATTTGCATACTAACTCTTTGCATTCGCTTAATAATCTGCTGTCAAAAGTATATCTTCCAATAAAGAAAACACTGCTATTTAAAGGAAGTTCCTTTAATTTATCAACCATAAATTTAACGGCTATATTATCATTATATCCTTTAATTTCCTCTATAGGGATCTCAGAAGATACGGTTTTACCAATTATATTTTTTTTAATCTGAGCAGAATTTTTCATTATAAACCTTCCGCTCACATCGATCATACTGCCTGAGAACCTATATGTTGTTTCAATCATACTGACCTCAGTTGCTCCCCAGTATTTTGAAAAATTCAAGATATAATCCAAATCGCTTCCTGTAAATCTATATATGCTTTGCCAATCATCTCCCACGCAAAAGATCTTGTAATAAAATGATTCTCTTAAAGCCTTTAATAGATTAAATCTTGCTTTCGAAATATCTTGATACTCATCTACAATAATACATCCATAGGGATTAGTATAATCTCCTTTTTTAATGAAGTGTGTTGCTTTGTTGATCATGTCATTAAAGTCTATCTCATCGTTCTTTTTCAGCTCTCTTTGATATTCTTCATAGATGGGATATGCAAGCTCCAAAGCAACAGATTTCATGTTCAAAAGCCTGCCGCCTTCACTATCTGATAGTTTTATGAAACTCCTTTCCCCATCTTTTACCATAGTGTAATCGTTACTTTTGATCAGCGTAATGATCGTGCCCATCAACTCTGCTATTCCAGTAAGCGGATTCCCGGAATTGTTTTCTTCTATGTTTCTCCATATCTCAGAAGCGGGAATAGGTCTTAACTCCACATTTCTTTCTCTGAGTTTTTTCTCCAACAAACTTAGAAGTTCTCCACGCATACGTTCATATGCGAAGCACTCGATCATAACTGTTCCTTTTGTTCTGTGCAGTTCTCTTTTCCAATTTATGCTTCTGCGATACTCTTCAGATGGGTCTTCTCCATCTCTGGACTTAAAATAAGATGGTACCTGCCCTTTCTCATTAATTCCAAAATACTCTATATAAATATCATAATCATTAAGGTAAAAATCCGGATAATATTGTGCATGCTTCGCGGGTCTTGTATCAAAAACATAGGGGCGCTCGTAGGTATATGATATGCCATTCCTATATAGAAAGTTGGCAATATCCATCTCCCCATAACTCTTAACTTTCTCTCCGCGCATTGTCATTGGCGGATTAATTGTCAGGTATTCCTCGTACTCTTTTGCATTTTTAAAATCAAACTCTGAGCAGGCATATTTCGGATTATTATAAAAATACGAACATATAAGATCCAGATAGTACGGATCCTGCATATTGATTTCAAGTTGTTCTCTTGCAAATGTATTCAGATTTATTCTGGAAATGTTGGGAACCCTATCTTGTGTAGCTTTTAAAATATTCAAACCAAGTTTATGAAACGTAGATACTTCTATATCTTCTCCAGTCTCCTTATGTATCCTTTCACGCATCTCAGCAGCG
>JAEEWS010000017.1 GCA_016287765.1 Lachnospiraceae bacterium | reverse complement strand
TTTTTGACCCTTTGGGGACGGGGTTAGGGGTTCATTTTGCTCACAAAATGAACCCCTAACCCCGTCCCCAAAGGGTCAAAAAAGTGAACCCATAACCCCGTCCCCGGGTGTCAAAAAGTGAGCCACTAACCCCGTCCCCTAGGTTCATTTTTTTATAGACAAGTGAAAATCTCGGTGCTATAATCCAGTCAAAAGCATTGATATTCTTGGTGTAGCTTTGCAATACGGAGGAACATATTATGAATAACAGTAAAAGTAATCGCCAGGCGGGTTTTGAAGCAATGGCAAGGGGAAATAAAAAGGCCAATGCAAATCCTGCAATGAACGGCAAGAACAACTCCAAGGTAAACAGCGGTGCGGTAAACACCAATGTTAAGGGAGGACAGGCGGTTCGCCGTCAGGGCCAGAGAGGTCAATAAGCAAGATCCGATTAAGATCTGCCGTGGGCAGATCTTTTTTTGGCGGCTTAAGAACAAGATTAAATACATTTGTTTTGTTGTACTTTGTATAATATAATATAGTTTAAATCTATATATAAACAAAGTGTTATGAAGGGAGCTTACATGGACAGGCTACAAGGTTTGGCTGCATTTATTTCCGAAAAGGACAACCTGATCATCTTCATTTTTGCGGGAGTGAATTTCGGTATATTTGTGGCATCGCTCATCATAAGAGCGGTCGGAAACACCATCCGTTATCCCAAGGGAGAACTGGTAACGGGAGAAGCGGCAAGAGTACAAGTTTCAAGGAAAACGGGGAAGAGATTGAGAGGCATAGGAAGGACACTTATGGTACTCTATCAGATCTATGCCAATATAACCGCGGTATTTCCACTTTTGGGTATCATGGGAACAGTGGCGGCACTTATAACTGTGGCTGAATCCACCGACCTCATGTCCAATCTCATGGTAGCGCTTACCACCACACTTAACGGTGTTATCTGGGCTGTTATCTTTAAGTGCCTGGATGCGGTACTTTCCGCACCTTTGGATTCATTCCTGGGAGTAGTGGATTCCGTTGAAAACCTGCTGGAAGAAGCAGGGAAGGGAGATATTGAGATAGTAGACGATACCGGAAGGATTCAGGTTACATCCGTAAAAAAAGGAGAAGAGCATGAGGAAGAGACGGATACGTGATATCGTTATAGAGCTCACCTCTCTTCTGGATGTGGTAATGATCCTGATATTTGCGGTCATGATAGAAAACAGCAATATGGTGAAGGCCTCCGAGGCGGAGACTGAGGCCGCAAAGGCTACCATAGAGGAGATGCAGACCGAACTGGACGGCGCGGATGAGGAAAAGCAAAGGATCGAGGATGAATATGCCCGAAGGCTCCTTGTCAGTGAAAGCGATCTCAAGGCTGCGGAAAATGAGCTGGAAAACAAAGATAAAAAACTGGCTGAAAAAGATAAAGAGCTGGAAGATAAAGAAACTGAGCTGAAGATGGCTGAAGAGATCAAGAACAGGGCACTTGCCGACAAGGATGCGAAGCTGGCCGATAAGGACGCAGAACTTGCCGATAAGGACAAGGCTTTATCCGAAAAGGAACAGGAACTTCAAAACGCCAAAACTTCCATTGCTCAGCTCCTTGATGAAAAATCCGCTGTATCAAAGGAACTGGCGGTGGCTCAGAAAAAACTGGAAGAAGGCAGTGTGGAAGATCTTTTGGCCAGGCTTGCAAATGCAGAGAGCAAGATCAAAGGCTACGAGTATCTCAGTAAACTCATAGTGTCCTACAATGTGGGCTGTAAATGTGTTTATGAAAAAGAAGAGGATGAATTCCCAATATACAGAACATTAAATTACGGCAAAGCAGGCACGGATGCGGAAGACAGATGGGCAGAGTTCAGAGATGATGAAGGAAGAAACACAGCTCTCGAAGCGATGAAAGCGGCTCTTAAAAAAAGTATAGATGCGGCTCTTGCGGCGGATGCCACCTCGGTATATGTGTTCTTTAATTATGATACGGACATGATCACCACCGGAGACAGAAAAGCTGTGGAGAACGCTCTTAACGACCTGATATCAAAGTATGATGCCAGAGTCCTGTATAAACCCATAAAGGATGCAGACCGGTAACTTAAACAGGAGCCGGAAGCAGAACATAAGGAGGAAATGAAATGAAAGGTTTGATAAAGCTGGTGTTATTTGTAGCCATTGTGGGATTGGCCTTTGTATTGGGAACGATCCTGGGCGGTGACAAGTTCGGGATAGGAAAGGAAGTCGGACTGGTCGATAAGAACGGTGAGATCACTGAGGATTCGGTAAATCAGTTCGTGGATAATACCAAGGATGCAATTGACGAAGGAAAGGAAAAGGCAAGGGAGGCCATTTTCACACCTACTCCCACACCTCATCCTTACAGTGTTGCTTCCGAGATAAAGATCACAGTCGGAAAATCCAGCATCACTTTTTTTGAAGAGCCCTGCGCAGACACCGCGGAGCTGGAGAAAAAGGTAATAGATGCTCACAAATTGAATTCCACTGTTAAGTTCGTGGTGGATATATCCCTTGCCCCCGAAAGCTCGGCCAATGCGGTTAAAGAAGTAATGGAAAAGCAAAAGGTGGCAAACAAGATCACGGTCGAATATGTGGAATAGATACAAAAAAGCAGGGCTTTAAAGGTCCTGCTTTTCATTTATTCAACTGCATTTTTTAGATGTTCTTCGATATCATCCCTGATCCTTAACATCTCGTCCTTATCCACCTTAAGAACCTTCCGGTCATAGGTATACAGACCGTTGGTCTCGTCCTCGATATCGGAAAGCTGGGTGTAAATGCAACCGCAGCCTCCTTTTTCTATAATGGGTATCACCATTTCATCGTACATTTTTCTGACCAGCCCGGTGAGCTCTTTTGAAGACAGGGAGATACCGTAACTGAAGTGATTATATTTTGAAAAATAGTGCTCCGGTATCATATAGGAGAAGCCTCCGCACTCGGAGATCAGAAGAGGCCGCACTCCCGGAGTAAACAAAACATTGTTGAAGTATTGATGGCGGCTGTCAAAGTCGCTCTTTTTCTGCACAAACCAGCCTGAGGTGGAATCATAAAGGCGGGTGCCGTCCTTTTCCTTAAGGATATCGAAGATGCTGTCACTGTCAAACTGGCCCCAGCCCTCATTAAAAATGGTATAGGCGATTATGGAAGGGTGGTTGTGGAGCTGCCTCAACGTAGCCTTGCAGTGCTCTATGAAAAACTCCTTCCGTTTTTTGGAATGGCATTTGCCCACATCCGAGCTGTGCTTTGTGGTGATGTTGGGCATTATTGTATCCATGATGAAACTGTATTTCCCGTTATTCACCATATCCTGGAGCACCAGCATTCCCAGGGTGTCACAGTAATAATAGAAGATGTCCGGTTCTATCTTTATATGCTTTCTGAGGCAGTTGAAGCCCAGTTCCTTCATTCTCATTATGTCCCTGGCATATTCTTTCGCGACAGCCGGGGTGAATATGCCTTCGGGGAAATATCCCTGATCCAGCACCCCGTGAATGTAGATGGGGTTTCCGTTAAGGACGACTCTTTCTATGCCCTTTATACTTTTTAATTCAATGGTACGAAGACCGAAGTAGGTCTCAACTTCGTCGGATTCGTAGGTCACTTTCATCCGATAAAGGTAGGGAGATTCAGGACTCCAAAGTCGTAAGGGCTCCATGAGTCCCACCGAAAGATAGGCTTCTTCCAGATCTATATATTGACGGGGCTCCGAATAGTCCCTGTGGAAATGCTTGCCGCCCGGGAGATTTATATCAACGGTAAACCGACCGATCACATCGGGAGAACTTACCACAGTTTTTAAGTATATGCCTTTAAGATCGGGCGTTATCTTTATCCTGCGGATGTGATTCTTGGGAACGGGCTCCAGCCATACGGTCTGCCAGATGCCACTGACCGGGGTGTACCACATGCCGCCTCTGGGGATGCGCTGTTTTCCGTAAGGGTATTTTTTGGACAGAAGGTCCAGGGCTCTGACTTCCACGGTGTTTTCAAACAGGAAGTTAAGGGAGTCGGTAATATCAAAGGTAAAAGGAAGGTAGCCCCCTTCGTGAGAGCCTATGTGTCTGTTGTTGACATAGACTTCGCAGGTCTGATCCACGGCACCGAAGTGAAGAAGGATCCGTTTCCCCTCCCATTCCGCAGGGATATGGAAAGTGCGGCTGTAAAAAAGCACATTGGAAACCGTGCCCTTGTGGCAGGCCAGGGATGATTGGGGCGGAAAAGGAACGTAAATGGTGTCTGTGTTGAGTTTCCATACTCCGTTCAGATTTATCCAGTCATTTCTTCTCATTTGAGGACGGGGATATTCAGTCCAGGTGATCGGAGCATCCGAAGGATCCACAAATTCCCGAAGGATCCTGGGCTCTGTAAGGTCTCCGCTTTCGGTGGAAAGAGAAAAGTGAGAGGTACGGATGACCACATAAACCGCGGACAGGGAGATGAATACTGCCACATCCAGAGCTACCGCCAGAAGAAATACATTGGAGCCGTTAAAAAGGTGTATCTTTAATAGGAAGAAAGCCGCTACAGGAGCCAGCATCACTGCAAGGGCCCTGAGGAGGGCGAAATGTATGCGATAATGGATGGGGGTGTAATTATTTAACAGCGAACCTATGACGCTCACAGCACAAAACTGACCTGTGAGAACCAGGAAGCAGGATATGAGGATCGGAATATAGTGAGTGGATACAAAAAGAAAACAACAGCCGGAAAGCTGAAAAGCAATAGCAGGGATAACAGATGTGGAAAAGCCCTGGGAATCGTAAAGTGTACCATAAAAGAAGACTACGGATCCGGCAAGTAAAAAAGCAATGATAAGGAGCGAGATCAGCTTTACGGGAGACAAAAGAGCGGGTAATTGCCTTGAAAGTCCCATGAAGATCACTGAACCAGATACCGAGATCAGAAAAAGCGAAACGGTAGCGGAAATGTTTAAAGATGCGGAAGACTCTTTAGTCACCGGAGTTTCCGCCAGCTCCTGAAGGCCCCTTAGGCCAAAGGCAGAAAAAAAAGCCGCAAAACATCCGAAGATCAGATAGATAGGCTCGCAACATAAAAATCCGCCGGCCAAAAAGAAAGCCGGTGAGATAAAAGCATATATATACTTTTGCCTTTTTGATCGTCCTGTCATATATCCCCCTTATTAAAACTGAGGTATATTATAGCGCACTTACTTCGCCTTCACAATGATTTTTGCCCCCGTCGCCAACGAAAAAAATGAACCCCTAACCCCGTCCCCGAGGTTCATTTTTTGAACCCCGGGGACGGGGTTAGGGGTTCATTTTTGTGAAAGGCTGTTGTGCTTCACAAACTTTTTATCGATTTTATATTGAGATAAACGGGGAAAGATGATATACTCTAGCTAACCTGAAGTGTACGACAACTCCTTGCTATTTTGAACCTACAAAACTTTAAACGGGATTCCTAATTGCGTGACGGATGTCAGGCCGCAACTTCATCGCCGGCCTTCGTATCGGTTAAAACATGTTTTTGATCGATACGAAGGTCGCCGCAGCGGAAGACAGCAAATCAGGCTGCGGTTACCCACCTGGCATGATGCTAGGAGTCAAAATGCGGGAAACGGCACCTCGGGTTTTTTATGCGACAGACCAAGGCCTATCGACGGGTCTTTTTATTTTTTGTTTTTTAATGAAACCTTAATGGAATTTTTACGTCTTATATAGACGATTTGAGTTTTATTTTAATGTGGCTTCTGTAATATGAAGGCATTATAAAGATTTATGTTTCATGGGGGTAAAGTATGGAAAGGCCTGAAAAGGCAGGAACGGAGCTTGCGGCGGAAAACTCCGAAAATAAAACATCCGCTGACAGGAGCGTGAGGCAGACAGCCATCCGGATTGCTTCTTTTTTTCTCGTGGCTCTTGTTTTGGTATTTGCTGTGGCCCTCGGCAAAGCCTTTTTTGACGGTGAATTCAAGTCAGTGGAAGGACTGCAGCATTATATAGAAAAATACGGGGTGTTCGGCCCTGTGATACTTACCATGTTTCAGGCGATGCAGGTGGTGATCCCGGTGCTTCCGGGCTTTCTGGGATGCGCTGCGGGCTCTGTTATGTTCGGACCGGCAGTGGGCTTCTTCTGCAACTATATCGGCATAGGGCTGGGTTCTTTCATAGCCTTTCTGCTGGCCAGAAAATTCGGGAAACCGCTTTTACAGGATCTGTTCCCGGAAGGAAAGTATCGAAAATGGTCGGATTGGGCATCGAAGAGCGGATCCTATACGGCATTTCTCTTTATGGCCATGTTGCTTCCGTTGTTTCCGGATGACTATCTTTGTTATCTTACGGGAGTTTCAAAGATGAGGGCGCAGAAATTTTTATGGATCATTATTTTGGGAAAACCCTGGTGCATTCTTGCGTACAGCCTGGGCTTTTCACTTATAAAG
Organism: Lachnospiraceae bacterium; assembly: GCA_016287765.1. The sequence goes on along the minus strand of JAEEWS010000017.1, from coordinate 38,286 downwards.
TAAGAGGGAGAGTATAACCATGAATTCTAAGATCAAGCCTTTGGGCTACTACAACTACACCGTCATCCTGACCTATATCGGAATGCTGATCGGTGTTGTGGGCATTGCATATGCCTTTGAGCAGAACAGCTGTGCGGCTGTGATATGCCTTATGCTGTCGGGATTTTGTGACATGTTCGACGGAACGGTGGCATCCACGAGACAGAGAAATGAGCAGGAGAAAAACTTCGGGATACAGATCGATTCCCTGAGTGACCTGATCTGCTTCGGTGTATTGCCCGGAACCATCACCTACAGCATGAATCCCCACAACAATCTGGTACTTGCCATCAGTGCACTTTATGTGCTCTGTGCCCTGATCCGTCTGGCTTATTTCAACGTGGATGAGCAGGACAGGCAAAAGACCAGTTCGACTTCAAGAACACTTTATTACGGACTTCCCGTTACGCTTTCGGCTCTGTTTTATCCACTTATATATGCGGCAGGCCGCGTGTTTTCCTGGAAGACACCTGTTGCCTCAGCTGTAACGCTGTTTGTGATGGCTGTACTCTTTTTGACACCCGTACCCCTTAAGAAACCTAAGCTTCTCGGAAAACTGGCAGTTTTGATCTGCGGTATCGTAGAAGTGGGTTTTGTGATCATATCATTGGATTTTGTATAATGAACGCTGACTTTTTTTACACCACGGCCTTCGGACGGGGAGTGCTCGGCCTTATGCAAAGGATGCACATCTTCCGACCTGTTGCCAGGTTCCTTCATACAAAAGCATCAAAAATAATGATCCCCAATTATATAAAAAAGAACGGGATCGATATGACACCGTATGGCGATCGGACCTATCTTTCCTTTGCCGATTTTTTTGCCAGAAAGAGGGAAGATCTTACATTTGACGGCAATCCGTGTGCTCTTACGGCACCTTGTGATAGTCTACTTTCGGTCTATGATATAACAGAGGGATTGGAAATACCCATGAAAGGATCCCTTTACACCATTCCGGATCTTATTCCCGACAGGGAAACGGCCGAGCTTTTCGGGGGAGGGCTTTGCCTGGTGTTCAGACTGGAAGCTTCGGATTATCATCATTTTTGTTATTTTGATGATATCTATTCCATAGAGACATTTTTTGTTCCGGGACAGCTTCACAGCGTCCAGCCCATTGCTTTGAGACATTATCCCGTGTTCAGGCTTAACCGCAGATGGTGCAGTGTTTTAAAGACCGCCCATTTTGATACTGCGGTGCAGACGGAGATCGGGGCCATGGCTGTGGGAGGCGTGACTTTGGCCGAGAATTCGGGAGTCATGAAAAAGGGGGATGAAATGGGAAACTTTGAACTGGCGGGTTCAACCATAGTTCTTCTTTTAAAGAAAAATATAAAGGACAGACTGGAACTGTTCGCAGAAAAAGCAGATAAGGAAGTAAGGGTCAGAATTGGCCAAACTATCGGGAGACTTAAAAATGAAGATCAAACTTGACGGGAAAACCGTCGGAAAGCTTTTGCTTTTGGCAGGAGCGGCCGGTTTTAACTTTACCGTTTATTTTCTGGGAAGGACCATAGCCCGGGATTTTTACCATTATGATTTTACCACGGCTTTTGACAGGACTATACCCTTCATACCCTGGACCATATTGATCTATTGGGGGGCATATGCTCTCTGGATAGCCAACTATTGCTTAAGCGTCAGGTATGACAAGAGCGGTTTTAACAGAACGCTTCTGGCTCATTATATCGGAGAAACAGTGTGTTTCCTTTGCTTTGTTTTTCTTCCCACAACCATGGTCAGGGCAGAGATAACGGGTACAGGGCTGTTTGACAGGCTGATGGAAGCGACTTACACGGTGGACAGTGCGGATAACCTCCTTCCTTCCATCCATTGCTTTGTCAGCTGGATAGCCTGGATAGGAGTAAGGAACAACAAGAATATCCCCAAAGCATACAGTATCTTTTCACTGATATTTGCTTCGGCTGTATGCATTTCCACTCTTACTGTGAAACAGCATGTGATCGCGGATGTGATAACCGGAGTGGGACTTGCGGAATTAAGCTATTTCGTTGCGGGAAAACTTGGAAAGCTGATCAAAAAAGAAAAAGAGACAAAGAATTAATAAGATAATGAAACGGACCTTGATAAAAAAGTTGAGGTCCGTTTTTGTGTACAGAAAAATCCCCATGGTTTTTGATAGGATAGTCATGGGGAAAGAAACTTCGGAAATAGGAAAGTTTCTTTACATTAAGAACGCTGTGGGATAAAATTTAGGGTAAGAAATATCAGGGAGGACGGCATGAGCCTACATTTTGTACTCGGACCCGCGGGAAGCGGGAAGACCAAGAAATTGTTTGAGACAGCCATAAAGGGAGCGGAGAAGGATCCGGATACCATGTATTATTTTCTGGTACCGGAACAGTTTTCGTTACAGACTCAGTATGATCTGATATCGGAGCATCCGCGGGGCGGCATCTTAAACATTGATGTTACCAGTCTGGCCAGATTGGCCAATGCCGCTTTTGCAAAGCTGTCGGGCATGAAACATGAGTTCATCCCTGAGATCGGAAAGAGCATGCTTATAAAAAAGGTGCTGAACGACAAAGGCGATAAGCTGGTAATGTACGGAAGAAATTCAAAACATGCGGGCTTTGTGGCCGAGGTCAAGGCGCTTCTTTCCGAGCTTTGGCAATACGGAATTACGGAAGAGGATCTTAAAGACACAATAGAACTTTCGAAAAACGAGCCGGTATTGCAAAATAAGCTTAAGGATGTGCTGGTGCTGGCCTCAGGCTTTAGGGAATGTCTGGGAGACGGTCTGATGACCAACGAAAGTATGTATGACGCTTTCGGAGAAGCCCTTGAAAAGAGCGGTCTGGCGAAAAATGCTGTTTTTATTTTGGATGGATTTACCGGCTTCACCCCGTCTCAAAAAGGTATACTCAGAGAGTTTTTACGACTGGGAAAAGAGGTGTGGGTATCCTTTACAATAGACAGACCGGCTGCCGGAAAAGTTCTGCCCGAATATGACCTGTACCATATGAGTATGGAGGCTGTTCAAAAGCTTACAAAGCTTGCGGAAGAGGTGGGCTGTGAGGTTAAACCGCCCATATTCACGGAATATGATAAATATGAGACCGATAGTTTACGTGCCCTTGAAAGAGGGCTTTTTAGGCATGGAATAAAAAAGACGGCGTCGGATGACAGTTTACGGCTCTTTTGCGCACAGAATACAGAAGAAGAGACCAAGAGAGTTGCGGCTGAGATCGAAAAGCTTATAAGAAAAGAGGGTTACAGCTATTCGGACATAGCTATTGTCTGCGGAGATATCGATGTGTACGGCGAACGCATGTGCAGGGAATTGGATAAGATAAAGGCCCGTTATTTCCTGGACAGAAAAAAGACCCTTCATGAAAATGAATGTTCCGGCTTTTTGGAGATCATCCTTAAACTCATGGAGAAGGGGGCGGATACCGAGCTCCTCATTGCCTATGCCAAGAACAGTCTTTCGGGCATAGTTTATGACGACGCCTGCCTGCTGGAAAATTATTGCAATGCCTTCGGGATCAAAGGCGGTTCCTTTAAGAAAGAGTTTACCAGAGAATTTTACGGTAAGCAGGATATAGATCTTAAGGAAGTGAACAGGACCAGGGAAGAACTTATGAAGGAACTTTCCGGGATGCTTAAGGTAAAGAACGATAAGGCAGGGAAACTCTCCCAAAAACTTGCTGCCTTTCTTGAGAGGGTAAGTGTCGAAGAAAAGCTGGAAACCATATCGGAGGAATTTGAGGAAAAGGAAGACAGGCTTAAGGCTAAAGAATATTCAAAGGTTTATGAGGCCCTTAAGGATATTCTGGATCAGACCGCAGAATTTTTGGGAGAAGCGGAGATGAGTGCTTCCGAATACAGGGGACTCATAGAAGCGGGGCTTTCCGAGGCTAAAGTGGGGCTGGTGCCTTACGGAAGAGACAGGATCACCATAGGAGATATAGAAAGAACAAGGCTGAGTCATGTGAAGGCGCTGTTTCTTTTGGGTGCCAACGAGAACAAACTGCCTAAGCCCGCTGTGGGCAGACCGCTCATTTCCGAAAGTGATAAAAAGAGCCTTTTGTTAAAGGGCATGGAGCTTTCTCCCACCAGCCTCAAAAAGGTGGGAAATGACAAGTTTTATATCTATCTCACACTGACCAAGCCCACGTCAAAACTGTGGATCTCTTATCCCGCCGCCAACGGGAACGAAAGACTCAAACCCTCTCAGGTACTTACGGACATTATGTCCCTTTATACCGACCTCAGGATCATGAATAAGGATGATCTGGACCCTGTTACCAGAGTACTCGAGAACGATCGGGGTCTAAGGAATATGCTGGTGGAGCAGAGGAAGGAAAATATCCGTCGTATGGGGACCGGAGAGTATGTGCCGGAGCACATCAGCAAGGAAGAAGCTCAAAAGCTATACGGAGAAAAACTTACCGGAAGCATATCCATGCTCGAGACCTTTGCGGGATGTCCCTTCAGACATTTCCTGAGTTACGGGCTTAAGATAAACAAGAATGCAACATATAAGCTGGAAAGCTCGGATTTCGGTAATATATCCCACGAAGCCCTGGAGCTTTACGGCCGGACTCTTAAGGAAGAGGGTAAGGACTGGGTGAGCGTGACTAAGGCGGAACGAGAAGCGCTTATAGCAAGGTGTGCCCTTGAGGCTGTGAACAGTGCCAAAGCAGGTTCATTTACGGATACTCATAAGAATAAGTATATAGCCGAAAGGATCAGGGAAGCTCTGACTCTTACTGTTGAAATGTTCACCGAACAGCTGAGAGACACGGATTTCAGACCCTATGCTTTTGAAAAAAATTTTACCATAGAGAAAAAAGACTTTGTAATGAACGGCAAGATCGACAGGATAGATATCTGTGACACCAACGGTATAAAAGCGGTTAAGGTGGTGGATTACAAGTCCGGCGATAAGGATTTTGATTATGAAAAGCTGTATTACGGACTTTCCTTGCAGCTCCCTATCTACCTTAATGTGGCTACGGAGCTTTTGAATCCGCCCATAGAAGGCTATGAGGATATGAAAGCGGAGGAGAGAGTGAAAGCTAAGGCTCTGCAGCCCGGAGCCTACAAGCCCGGAGCCATGTTTTACGATATCATCAGGGATGCTGTAATTGATGACGACGGAAATCCGGGGGCTGAGGAGGACGGTATCGAAGACCGGATCCGCGAAAAACTGGAAAACAAGTTTAAAATGAAGGGCCTGGTCAATGAGGACCATAATATCGTTATTAGTTTGGATCATGCCTTCGGAGAACAGGGAGAGGAAATCAGGCCAAGTGTCAGATCCTCTAAAATACCGGTAAATACCAAGAAGAAAAGCGGAGATGAAACGGAATACGATGCCAAGTCAAAGGTGATATCCGAATACGGTCTCAGGAAGCTTTTGGAATTTGCTGCGGATAAAATGGCAGAGGGCGCGGGAGATATCATGGCCGGAAAGACAGGAATAACCCCTGTTAAGGGAAATAAGAACGATGCCTGCAAATATTGTGATTATAAGAGTGTCTGCGGTTTTGATCCGGGCAACGGCGGTCAGATAAAGAAGCTTAAGAAGATAAACAAGAATGAGTTAAAGCAAAGGATCACAGGGGAGGAGTAAGAGATGGCTGGATTTGAATTGACCGAAGCCCAGAAACAGGTGGTGGGATCCAAAGACTGTTCGCTTCTTGTGGCAGCGGCGGCAGGATCCGGAAAAACGGCTGTTTTGGTAAAGAGGATAATAGACAGGATCAGCAAGGGAACGACCTCCGTAGATCGTCTTCTTATTGTGACCTTTACCAATGCGGCTGCGGCCGAGATGAAAGAAAGAATAGGAAAAGCTCTTAAGGAGGAAATAGAAAAAGACCCTGAGAACCTGCGTTTTAAGGAACAGTGGGCTCTTTTGTCCGAAGCAAAGATATCTACCATAGACAGCTTCTGCAATATGGTCGTAAAAGAAAATTTCCAGAGTCTTGGCATAGATCCGGGCTTTTCCATAACCGAACCGGCAGAGAATGAACTTATCAAGGCAGATGTGCTGGAGGAGATCTTTGAAGAGGAATATGAGGCGGCAGAAGAAGATTTTATGAAACTGGTTTCCTCATACGGGGATTATAAAGATGATACTCCGGTAAGAGATCTGGTTATAAAGCTTTTTGATTTTGCGGACAATGAACCCCGCCCGGAACTGTGGCTTGAGAACTGCCTTAAGGATTATGACGGATCTTCCCGCAAGGAACTTGAGGATGCTGTTATCTCCCAATGCCATATGATACTTAAGGATATTGTCAGGCTCTGTAAACATTGTATAGATATCTGCAAGGGACCTGACGGATATGCCTGGGCACAGGGATTTTTTGAAAATGAACTGGACTCTTTACAAAAGCTGGATGCCGGCATTATTGATCTTAACAGTGGTTTTTCACAGTTCTCCAAGTTTTCATGGGCGGTATATCGTGGACCGGTAAAGATCTCTGATGAAGAAAAAGCGGTAAAGGAAAAGGCAAAGGTGGTCAGAGAATCCTATAAAAAGGATCTGGAGGCTTTTAAGAAACGGTATTTTTCCATGTCTGCGGAAAAAGCGGAGGAGACTTACATGCTTACACGCCCCGCTGTGTCAGCCCTGGTCAGGATCACTGAAAAGTTTATGGGCAGGCTTTGGGAGACAAAGAAAGAAAAATGCTGCTTTTCTTTTTCGGATATTGAGCACATGGCCTTTAATATTCTTTGCGTCAGAAATGAAAAAGGCGGGGAAGAACCTTCCGAAACCGCAAAGGTGATGGCCTCCCGCTTTGATGAGATCATGATAGATGAATACCAGGATTCCAGTTATATTCAGGAAGATATGCTTAAGAGCATTTCCGGAGAATTCGGCGACAGGATACCCAATCTGTTTATGGTGGGGGATGTAAAGCAGAGCATATATTCCTTCCGTCAGGCCAGACCGGAACTTTTTGAAGAAAAATACAGTGAATTTAAAGATACGGGGACACATAGGAAGATCGACCTTTCCGAGAACTTCCGAAGCAGAAAGAGTGTGCTGGATGCGGTAAACGTGCTTTTGGCTCCGGTGATGAAAAAAGATATGACCGAGATAGAGTACGATGGGGCGGCTGCTCTTCATTTCGGGTCAAAGGCCTATGAAGAGGACGATCCGAAAAATCCGGCCTATGATACCGAGCTCATTCTTATCGATAAAAAACTTGCTGACGAGGAAGCCTCCGAACAGAATAAAGAGTATGAAGATCCTGAAGAGGAAGAAACGGAGGAAGAAGAGCCCGAAGAGAGCTTGGGAGACGGCGAAACCACCTTTGTTGAACGTGAAGCCCTGACAGTGGCACGCAAGATAAGGGAAATGCTGGATTCCGGCTTTAGGATCTCCGACGGATTTACGGAAGAAGGAGAAAAGAAGACCAGACCGGTAAAGGCCGGGGACTTTGCGGTGCTTACCAGGACCGGTAAATATACCACGGAGGTCTTTGTCAAGGCTCTGGACAAGATGAATATTTACTCGGTGGCGGAGAGAGGAACAGGCTTTTTCAATGCAGTGGAGATCAGAAAGACTCTGGCCTTCCTGAGGATAGTTGACAATCCTTTTGATGACATTTCTTTTTCGGCTGCGCTCTATTCACCTTTTGGATATTTTACAGCATCGGATCTGGCGGAGCTTAAGATACGCTTTGGAAAAAAAATGCTCTATGAGTGTATGAAGGCCGCCTTGGAGAGCGAAGAGGCGGCAGAGGACGAACTGATGGGTAAAGTTCGTGACTTTGCCAAACTTCTCTTTGAAATGAGGAAGCTGAATGAGACCCTTACTGTCCATGAGCTTATAGAAGCCTTTTATGAGAAGTCGGATTATAAGAATATAGTCACCCTTATGCCCAGAGGCGAAGGCAGAAGGGGAAATCTTGATATGCTCACGGCTCTTGCGGGAAAATATGAAAAGAGTTCTTTTGCGGGACTGCATGATTTTATCAGGTATATAGACAGGCTAATAGAAAAAGAAAAGGATTTCGGAGAAGCGGATGCCGGGACAGATGAGGATGCTGTGACCGTGACCACCATGCATAAATCCAAGGGCTTGGAGTTCCCAGTGGTCTTTGTTTGCTGTACCACAAAGGCTTTTAACATGATCGATTCAAGAAGCAATGTAATGATAGACAGGGACATGGGGATCGGCGCAAATCTGGTGGACAGGAAGAGAAGGGTAAAGCGTAAGACCTTAAAACAGTGTTTTTTACAGGATATCGTTAAACAAAAAGCCCTCTCCGAGGAACTCAGAGTCCTCTATGTGGCACTTACCAGGGCAAAGGAAAAACTGTTCATTGTTGCTTCCGTGGACGATCCGGATAAGACAGTCAGAAATTGGAATAATACTCTGCTGGTCGGGGAAAGTCCCACGTATACGGATCTTAGCGGCTATACTGATTTTATGGATTTTATGGGACCCACTCTGTTTTCGGGATTGTCTGAGGAAAAGATCGAAGAACTGGAGAAAGGTAAGTCCGTAAGGACATCGATCACAAGGCATGCGGGGAAAGAGGTCTACACTGCAGGGTTCGGACTCTCTTTTATAAGCTATGATGAGAAAAGTGCCGCAGATCTTGCTGAAGGCATCCCGGAAAAAGAGTCTGATATCAGACCCGTGGAGGGGATCGGAAGTTTTACGGATGAACCCGGAGTCAGAGAGGAGATAGCGGCTCAACAGGCTTTTATCTATCCGGGACTGGAAAAAGCCAATGCTCCCATGCGTGTTTCGGTTTCCGCACTTAAACATATAGAGATAGAAAATCTTATGAGCAGGGAGGAGCAGGAAGAAGGAGAATCACCTCTTATGCCCGGAGTACCGGATGAAGGAGAGAAAAAGAAAAAGAGTGCAAAGGAAGAAGTGTCCGCAGGTGCGTTACGAGGCACTCTTTATCATGAGGTCTTTGAAAAACTGAGATATGACGGGACCTATTCAAATAAAGAAGAGGCGGAGGCAAGTATTAAGAAGGACGTAGACGGGTTGATCCGAGAGGGGTTTCTTGAAAAAGATATCCTTAAAACAGTTTCGGTAAAAGATCTGGCGGTATTTTGCATGACGGATATAGGAAAAGCCATGATCAAGGCTCAGAGTGAAGGAAAGCTTCACAGGGAGCAACCCTTCGTTTACGGTCTTTCTCCCGAGGATTACAGGTTTTATTCGAAGACCGAAGGTGAGACAGGTACAGTCATGGTCCAGGGTATAATCGATGCCTATATTGACAAGGGTGATAATATAGTTCTTATAGACTATAAGACAGATAAAGTAACAAAAGATGCGGAAGAAGAGCTTAAAGCCAGGTATCATGTGCAATTGGATCTTTATGCCAAGGCACTCGAGAATCTGACCGGAAAGCCTGTTTCACAGAAGGTCATATATTCGGTTACCGCAGGAAAAGACATTTATTTATAGGTATCAAGATGGATGATGATTTAAGCCTGAAAAAATTATCGGACCTTTCAAAAAGGTCTTACAACAATAATACCTTTGAATTCAGCGATTTCCTGACCATACAGGAGCAGGATGAGTTTGCTGCCCGAAAAAAAGATTTTACGCTCAGCAGGTTTACCCTATACGGGGGATATGAACTGGCTGAACGCAGAATGGTGCGGTTCGGAGATGAGGAAGAACTGGGATACAATGTGGATTTCCCCATAGCCTGTATAGAGATCTCTCCGGTTTCTGAAAAGTTTGCCGTAGCCTGCACTCACAGGGACTTTCTCGGAGCACTTATGAGCCTTGGACTTGAAAGAAGGATTTTTGGTGATATAATCGTTAAAGATAAATATGCCTATCTGTTCTGTCAGGAACGTTTCTCGTCGTTCGTCTGTGATAATCTTGTTTCCGTAGGAAGGAATCAGGTTCATTGCGAAGTCGTAGTTTTCCCAGAGGAAAGTGTTAAGAAGGAAAGGGAAAGGATCGCCATTCAGGTAAACTCGCTGAGGGCTGATGCGGTTGCTGCCAAAGTCTGCAAGCTTTCAAGAGGAGCGGTTTTACCGCTGTTTTTGCAAAAGCATGTGGTACTTAACGGTCAGACCCTGGAAAACAAGGACAAGACCCTTAAGGAAGGGGATATATTTTCTGTAAGGGGCTATGGCAAATTTGTGGTGGGAGAGACTACGGGACTCAGCAAAAAAGGAAAGGAAAACGTGAACATTTACAAGTATATGTAATGTTTACAGGGAGTATAATGCAGGAAGAGATCAAGAAGCCGGCGGATGACAGGATGTATATAAAAATGACCGAAACGCCCGTATCCAAGCTGGTCATACAACTGGGCATACCTACCACCATCAGTATGCTGGTAACCAGCCTATATAATATGGCAGATACCTACTTTGTAAGTACCGGAGGTGAAAGTGCCTCAGGGGCCGTGGGAGTAGTTTTCGGACTGATGGCCTGGATTCAGGCCTTTGGCTTCATGTTCGGGCAGGGCGCCGGAGTAGTGGCTTCAAAGGCTCTGGGTGCGAAAAACAACGATCGGGCAAACAGAAGTGATTCCACGGGATTTGCATTGTCCCTTTTCGTGGGGGCGTTGATAGGAGCTCTGGGGCTTATTTTTATCGATCCCATTATGAGATTGCTGGGAAGCACGGAAACTATCCTTCCCTATGCAAGAGATTATTCAAGATTTATTCTGATAGCAGCACCCTTCATGTGTGCCAGCTGTGTTCTTAACAACATATTAAGGTTTGAGGGAAAAGCGCTGTATTCCATGGTGGGGCTTGTTTCCGGAGGAGTTTTGAACATTTTCGGAGACTGGTTATTGATCGGGGAAATGAACATGGGAGTTTCAGGAGCCGGTATTGCCACCGCCTGTTCTCAGGTGTTCAGTTTCACGCTTCTTCTGATACCTTTTATCAGCGGAAAGAGTTCGGGAAAGATCAAGGTAAGGTGTATCACTTTAAGTCCCGAACTTATCGGAGATATTTGTAAGACCGGTTTTCCCAGTCTTGTACGTCAGGGTTTTGCCAGTTTCTCGACCATGCTTTTGAACAATTGTGCAAAGGTTTACGGAGATGTGGCTGTTGCTGCCATGTCCATAGTAAACCGTGTATGTTTCTTCACCTTTGCCACTGCTCTCGGCATCGGGCAGGGATTTCAGCCTGTGTGCTCCTTTAATTACGGCGCAAAAAAATACGGAAGAGTCAGAAAGGCATGCATCTTCACCCTCCTTGCGGGGGAGACTATCCTTGGAGTGGTAGCTGTCATAGGCTTTTTCATATCGGATAAGATCGTGGCCATATTCCTTAACGAGCCCGAAGTTATCCGCATAGGTACCACAGCTCTGGCAGCTCAGTTTATAGGACAGATATTCCAGCCACCCACGGTGTGTACGAACATGTTGTACCAAAGTGTGGGAAAGAGTGGGGTGGCTACCTTTATTTCCATGGGAAGAAACGGACTGTTCTTTATTCCCATCCTTCTCCTGCTCACATCTACGGTGGGACTTCCGGGAGTGCAGTATTCCCAGGCTATTGCCGATGTGCTCACCTTCTTTCTGGCCGCTCCCTTCGGCGTTTCTTTTCTTAAGAAACTTAAGGCGATGGAACAGGATAACAAAGCGAAATAACCGGGATCTGCGAAAAAAATCAAGGCATCGTTTGTTGATGCCTTGTTTTTTTGAAAAATATTTTTAAAATTTGTAGATCAAAAGAGCTAATATCCCCTCTATCAGGGAAGATATCACAAGACCCAGACCCAGGAAGGAAAGGTAGGCGGCATAAAGTTTCATCTGTCTGATAAGCCCCATCCATATCACGGATATGAGCTTGTAATAGCCTATGATGGAGACTATGCCTATGCCAGCGGACCACATGATCAGAGCCTTAAATTCCTGAGGATTAAAGATACCTTTTGTAGAAAAATAGATCAGGAATCCCAGCAAAGGGATGAGCATACCCACGACCGCAGCAAGAGTGAAACGGTCACAGATGGCTTCGGCGTACTTCTCGGGATCGTTCCTTACATTCACGGGAGTCTTTGCGGATCTGGAAAGAGACCTGAATTCTTTGATCTTTTGAGCCACTATGTCATATTTTTTCTCTTTATAAGCCAGGACTATATCATCCGAAAGGCGCTGAAGAACATCATTATAGGGATTGGCGGTGAGATAACTTTTCTTTTCACCGCAATCGTAATACATGAGATAAACTTTGTCGTTAAAGGTATATGTGATCTTTAAGAATATTCTCTGGAACACGTTTACCTTATATTTTTTTACTTTAAGATTATCCGACTTTGCCTCGATGTCGGAGGTCATCTGATCAAATACGGCACCGCTGTTAAAAACGGTTTCACGTATACGGTAGTTGAAATCCGAGGTGCTGATGGTCACGATGGGGGCGCTGCTCTCATAGGTGGCAACAGCGTGGGTTTCAAATTCGGGCTTGAGTTCGGTGAAGAAGGGAACCATGTCCTCTCTTAAAGTGGACATGAACATGATATTATGGTCTTCTTTTACCGTGATCTCAGAGGAGACTTCCACTTCATCCGTGATATTTCCGGAGCCTTTACAGTCGGGACATTTGATCTTTCCCGTGCCCATGCACTTTTTGCAGGCGGCTTCGCCTGTGCCCTGACAGGTATTGCAGGGAACTTTTCCGGTGGCTCCGCATTTTTTGCATTTTATACGTCCTGTTCCGTCACAGTCGGGACAGGAGATGATGTGTCCATCTTTTGACTTAGTGTCATTTTCGTCAATGAGATTACCTGTTCCGTCACACCTGGGACAGGGAGTTGAGCCTTCGCCTTTGCAGTCCGGACAGGGAACGGTTCCTTCGCCTCCGCAATCGGGACATACGGTTTTTCCGCGGCCGTCGCAGTCGGGACAGGTGATGATACCCGTGCTTCCGCAGAGAGGACAGACTTCCGTATAGGTGGTTCCGGGAACCACCATCTTGCGTTTATCTTCTTTAAAATAATCGTCTATATCAAAATTAAAATCCCAAACGCCGTATTCGGAAGCGTAATGCTTACGATCCGTATTTCTGACGGATTCTCCGCCTCTTGTGGTTTCGTATATGGCTCTTTGTTCGTAAGAAATCAGGTTTTGGACGAAAGTTTCCGGACAAACCTCTATCTTCTGGATGGTCATTTCGCTTTCCAGTTTTCGAAGATAGGGTGTTGAGCCCACGTTAAAAACGGCAGTCATAGCACTTCTGACCGCCGGCTCAAATTTTTTGCCGTCTCCGACCATATACATTTCGCCGTTTCTGATGCAGGTTTGATCTCCCATATAACCCCCATTTGTTTTATAACCGCCTCTAAGACAGGTCTTGCATCATGATAGTGAAAAAAAACTTAATTATATTCTAACCTTATTTTGATATTTTGCAAGTCCTATAAAATTTAGTGGGATTTCCTTTTGGAGGGTTACTGCTTCGTGGAATATTTATTAAATTACACAAAAAAATAACATAAAAACAGTGGTTTTTATTCTTTAAACACAACTAATTCACTAACGATTTACTGGACAAAGAACAAAATGATTGTTATCATATAAGGACAATCAAAAGCCGTTCAGCGGCTTAGGATAAGGAGAAGGAAAATGAAACAAACAGCGCAGGACAAAAAAAATCTTATCTTTTACCCTTTGGGAACCATAGGCAGAGACATGATATATGCTTTGGTTTCCAGTTATCTGTTGACCTACATTCTTTTTACAAGAAATCTTTCCCAGGCTCAGCTCTGGGCGGTTACAGCCATAATGGTATTCGCCAGAGTGTTTGATGCACTCAATGACCCCATTATGGGTAACATCATCGAGTCCACAAGAACCAAATGGGGAAAATTTAAACCCTGGCTTTTGGCAGGCTGCGTTAGCACCGGAGGAGTTATCATAGTAACCTTTAACTCCAAACTTCAGGGATGGCCCTTTATCGTTCTTTTCGGATGTATGTACATCCTTTATTCCATTACCTACACCATGAGTGATATCTCCTATTGGGGAATGGTACCCGCTCTGTCCTCCAATGCAGACATGCGTAACAACCTGACCAGCCGTGCCACCTTCTTTGCGGGAGTGGGAGGAACTGCAGTGGGTATACTTCTTCCAATGTTTACGGCAGGTTCCATGACCATCGGCGGAAATGCTCAAACGGCTTATGGCGTCATCTCAATAATAATCGCGGTCCTCACCCCTCTCTTTGCTCTGTTCACGCTTTTCGGAGTGAAAGAGACCAGAGACGCAAATCTTGAACCCAGGACAAAGGTAAGTTTTAAAAAGATCATTTCCACGATCACCGGTAATGACCAGCTCATGTGGATCGCATTGATCTTTTTGATCCAGCAGGTGGGCAACGGCCTTATCACCGGCGGTTTGGGAGCAACATATCTTTATTTTGAATTCGGCTACGAAGGAAGCAACTATTCACTGTTCCAGACTGTGGGAATGATGGCAACGGCAGTTCTCATGATCACCTATCCCATGATCTCCCGAAAGATAAGGAGAAAGAAGTTCATGGGCATGATGATGATAGCCTCAGCAGTGGGCTACACCCTCATGCTGATCTCCGGACTTTTCTTCCCGGAGGGCATCAAGTTCTGGGGCCTCACCATCGGCTTCATGCTGGGTAACTTCGGTAACTACAGCTACTACCTGATCATGATGATCTCCATCATGAACACGGTTGAATATAACGAGCTCAATAAAGGAACCAGAGACGAAGGCATCATCACTTCCTTACGTCCTTTCATCACTAAGATGGGTTCTGCCCTTTTCCTTCTTGTTACCTCAGGCATATATACCGTCTTCGGAGTTACAAAGTTCACCAACGGTATTTCCGAATTCGAAAATGCGGCAAATGCGGGAACGATAACAGATGCGGAAAAAACACGCAAGATCGCGGAAGTATTGAGCGGCGTAACAAGTGCGGAAACCCACGGATTACTGATCTGTATGGCACTTATTCCGCTTGTGCTCATGTTCGTTTCCTATATCCTATATCTCAAGAAATACAAGCTGGATGAGGATGAGTTTGAACGTATATGTAAGGCTATTGAAGAGAAAAAGAGTAATAAATGATCTTGAGAGGTATATCAGATGATAGATATCATAAATGAAAATCTGTTTCATTTAACAACTTCCGAGACATCCTATGTGTTCACCGTTGGAAACAACGGTGAACTTTTGCATCTGTACTACGGACAAAAGATAGATGTTTCGGCCAATGGCAGGAACGCACTGATCCAGAAGTGGTCCCACGGCAATGCCTGCAGCGTGGTCAGCGATGACAGCAGACATATGCTTTGTCCCGATGATGAAAAATGGGAAATGGGCTTTATGGGAAAGGGAGATCTGAGAAGCCCTGCAGCGGAGGTGATCTGGAAGAACGGAGGCACCACGGCCGAGTTCGTTTTTGAAAGTTATGAGATCATGGATATCTCAGAGGTCTGTGATGCTTTTAAGAAAGCTTCCCTTCCTCATTCTTATGACGAGGAGGGTGGAAAAGGGAAAGCTCTTAAGATAACACTTAAGGAAAAAACGGAATGCGCAAAATTGATCCTGTATTATTGCGTTTACGATGACTGCGATGTGATCACCAGATCCTCGGAGATTGTAAACTGCGGACAGGCGACTATTAAGATAAACAATCTTGCCAGCCTTCAACTGGATATGGATGCGGATGTGATAAAGGTTACTTCCTTCCACGGCGACTGGGCGAGAGAAATGGAAAAGTGCGATGTGCTTCTTACGGGAGGCAAGTTCGTTAATGAATCCAGAGGAGGAAATTCCTCCAATCATTCCAACCCTTTTGTCATGTATGCAGAGCCCGGAGCCACGGAAAGCGCCGGGGAAGTATATGCCACCAATCTGGTTTACTCGGGTAACCACAGGGAATCCGCAGAGTTTGGCGGACATGCCAAGTGCAGGATCCTTACAGGGATCGATCCGGACTTTTTAAGCTGGCCTCTTAAAAAAGGAGAGAGTTTCTTAAGCCCCGAGGGGGTTTTAAGCTTTTCGGACAAGGGTTACAGGGGGATCAGCCGAAACGAACATAAGTTTGTAAGAGAGCATATAGTGAGAGGAGAATGGAAATATAAGGAAAGACCCATTCTTCTTAATTCCTGGGAAGCAGCCTACTTTAAGATCTCCGAGGGTAAGCTTCTTAAACTGGCAAAGGAAGCTGCGGATTGCGGAATGGAGCTCTTTGTCATGGATGACGGCTGGTTTGGGAAAAGAGACGATGACAAGTCATCTCTGGGAGACTGGTACGACAATAAGGAAAAACTGCCCAACGGCATAAAGGGACTTTCGGAAAAGATCAAGGCCCTGGGACTTATGTTCGGTATATGGGTGGAGCCTGAAATGGTGAATGCAGACTCAGATCTGTACAGGACTCATCCCGACTGGGCGGTAAAGGATCCGGACAGGGATCACGCCGAGGGGAGAGATCAGATGATCCTGGACTTTTCCAAGAGGGAGGTCAGGGAATACATTATTTCTCAAATGTCGGATGTATTTGAAAGAAGCAATTGCGATTACGTTAAATGGGATATGAACAGAAACTTTTCCGATTTCTTCTCTCAGGGAGGAAAGGCAGAGGACCAGGGAAAGCTTCCCCATGCCTATATTTTGGGATTATATGAAGTAATGGAAGCATTGACGCAAAAGTTTCCTCACATTCTTTTTGAAGGCTGTGCTTCAGGCGGTAACAGGTTTGATCTGGGCATACTTTCCTATTTCCCTCAGATCTGGGCAAGCGATGACACGGATGCGGTGGCAAGATGCACCATACAGAACGGCTACTCCTACGGTTATCCCCAGAGTACCTGGTCGGCTCACATATCCGCAAGTCCCAATCATCAGACCTTAAGAAGAACACCTTTGGCTACAAGATTTGCAGTAGCCTCCATGGGAGTATTCGGCTATGAACTTAATCTTTGCGATCTTCCGTCTGAAGAGATAAAGGAGATCAAAGAAGAGGTGGAGATATACAAGAAGTGGCGAAAGATACTGCAGTTCGGAGACTTTTACAGACTGGGCGGAAGAGTGACTCAGGAATCATTTGACAGATATTCGGGAGGTTTTCTTTCAGCAAGACTTGACACAACGCTTACCAGAAATATAATTGTTTCAAAAGACAAGTCGGAAGCAATGGGCTATATCGTGAATGCGGAGATCCATCCCAATTATTCCCATACCTCCTTCAGGACTGTGGGACTGGATGATGAAAAGCTTTACCATTTCTGCAACAGGGAAGTAAAGTATGACATCAGAAGGATGGGGGATCTGGTAAATATGCTTTCTCCCATACACATAAAACAGGACGGAGTGCTCCATAATCTGGTGGCCAGATTTAAAAAGCTGGACGGAGAAACGGAAGACTATGTGGCAAGAGGAAGCCTTTTAAACAACGCAGGCGTGAATCTGACCCAGACTTTTGCCGGCAGCGGATTTGGAGAAAATACCAGATTATATGCGGACTTTGAGGCAAGGATGTACGAAATCTGTGAGATCCGAGAAGATCCTTTGGAAGAATCTGCAGATGATCAAAAAAAATGAAGAAAGTAGAGAATAGATATGCTTGAGATTGCAGAACAGATCAGATCATTAATAGAAGGCGTGGATTACGAGATATCGAACCTGGCCAATGCTTCGGCTCTTATCTATGATTCCATGGAGGAACTTAACTGGGCGGGTTTTTATATCCTTCAGGACGGAAAGCTTAAACTCGGACCCTTTCAGGGGAAGATCGCCTGCACGTCGATCCCTGTGGGCAAAGGAGTCTGCGGAACGGCTGTGGCCGAGGACAGGACCGTTGTGGTGGACAATGTCCATGAATTTAAGGGGCATATAGCCTGTGATTCCGCTTCCAATTCCGAGATCGTGATACCCGTTCATAAAAACGGAGAGATCTACGGAGTGCTGGACATTGACAGTGTGGCCTTCGGAAGGTTTTCACAAAGCGATAGGGAAGAACTGGAAAAATGCGTTAAAATAATTGAAAGTTCATTAAAATATAATTGATTTATGGAGCGAAAGAAGGTAAGATAAGTAGGTAAATTACCTTGGGCGATAAAATGAGATGATTTCATTTTGTTGCCCTTTTTTTGACAATTAAACACAGGAGGCCAATCTTATGACCGAAAAAGAACTGTTTTTTGAAGAAAATGACCGAAAGGTGTGCGATAAGCTTACCAGGATAGCCGTATGGATGACATTTGTATTTCCGATCCTTTTCATCCTTACTACCGTAAAAGTGTTCAGTATACCGGTAAGTGCCCTTTTGGTTCTGACACCCATAGGATGTGTGGGAACCATCGGACCCAGGATCTTATATAAATTAAAGGTGCCTATCAAGTATATGAAATACATAAGCATTCTTTCACTGGGGTTTGTCGTAATGCTTTTGGGCGGACAGTGGAGTATAGGCATATATATGACCTACGCCCTTGCCATGGTCTTCAGCTGTCTTTTCTTTGACCCGAAATTTACGTTAAAAATCTCGGTGATCAGCTTTGTGTTTCTGACCATATCCGTATACATAAGGTCCATTGACGTGCCTCAAATAGAGAATCCCACCAATTTCGAATGGTTTATCGGCAGAATGATCGGATTTGTCATAGAGCAGGTCATCATGACTGCGGTGAGCATCAGCGTGGCCAAGGCATCCAGAGCTGTACTTGAAAATCTCCATGATAAGGAAAAGACAGTAAAGATAGTGGAGAGATGCGGTGAAGCATCGGGAGAACTGGTAAATATGATGAGCGAACTGGAAGGCAGCATCGGAAAGACAAGAGAAGCCAATAAGCTCATAATCACTTCGGCAGGAAATACGGCTGCGGGATGCGAAGAGAGCCGTGAACAGGTGAAATCCATTCAGGACAGCGTAAAAGAAATGGGTGATCTTATTATTGGCATATACGATCATACCGGAGAGATCACAAGGATATCCGGAGAAATATCCACACGCACGGCTGAAGTCATTCGGACCATGGATATAGCTGCAGACAGCATGAAAGTGATAGAAGAGACCTCCAATAAGACAGGCGCTTCCATTAACGATCTTGATAACGGTATTCAGGAGATCTTTGAGTTTGTGGATCAGATCTCAAGTATTTCCGCCCAGACCAACCTCCTTGCACTTAACGCTTCCATAGAAGCAGCCAGAGCAGGAGAGCAGGGTAAGGGCTTTGCGGTAGTAGCCGAAAATGTAAGAGTGCTGGCAGAAAATTCCAAAAAGGCATCCGAAGCCATCGCCGAGCTGGTGGGAAGAGTCCGTGAAATGCTGAATGAGGTTAAGGATACCAATGAACAGAATGCGGCCAGTGTAGAGGGTGGCATAGAAAAGATCAAGGGAGCCAGGGAAAGGACCGAAACTCTTGAAGAGATCAGAGTAATGCTGAACGAAAAAACCGGTGATATCGGTAAGAGAACGGAAGCCACAAAGAAACACAGCGAGAGTGTTAAAAAACTTGCGGAACAGCTGGATACAATGGTTACAAGTTTTAAAGTCGGAGCTGACGAGATCATGGATGAGGCCAAAAGTGAAGACAGTATCACCAATACTACCGAAGAAGCCTTCAGACGTGTCAAGGACATTGCAAATGAACTTGCCGAGATCAGTGCTATTGACTTTTAAACCGGGACAGCGTTATACTACAGAGACCTTGACAAAAGGTCTCTTTTAGTATAAATAAGAGACAAAAAGAATTAAAAGTATCAACGATTTAAATAATTTAAAAGATTTAAAAGATCAGTGAGGATAAAGATATGGATAAGATTCGTACACGTTATGCACCCAGTCCTACGGGAAAGATGCATGTGGGAAATTTAAGAACTGCATTGTATGAGTACCTTGTGGCTAAACACGAGGGCGGAGATTTTTTGTTCAGAATAGAAGATACAGACCAGGGACGTTTTGTGGAAGGTGCCACAGATCTGATCTACCGGGTGCTTAAGAAAACGGGACTGGAATATGATGAGGGCCCTGACAAGGATAAAGGTAACGGACCCTATGTCCAGAGTGAAAGAGTAAAGAGCGGGCTTTATATGAAGTACGCAAAGATGCTTGTTGAAAAGGGAGAGGCTTACTACTGCTTCTGTACCAAAGAGCGTCTGGAGTCTTTAAGAACACCCGTAAATGCTCAGACAGAGGATGATGAGGATAATAAGGATGTTAAGGAAGTCAGAAAGTATGACAAGCATTGTCTTCACCTTTCCAAAGAGGAGATCGAAGCTAACCTTAAAGCAGGAATGCCCTTTGTTATCCGTCAGAACATTCCCACAGAGGGAACAACCTCTTTTACGGATGCAAATTACGGAACCATCACGGTAAACAATGAGGATCTGGATGATATGATCTTGATCAAATCAGACGGCTTCCCTACCTATAACTTTGCAAACGTTGTGGACGACCATCTCATGGGTATCACCCACGTGGTAAGAGGAAATGAATATCTTTCTTCCACACCCAAGTATACAAGACTTTATCATGCTTTCGGATGGGAGGAGCCTGTATACATCCATTGCCCCCTTATCACCAACGAGGAGCATCAAAAACTTTCCAAGAGAAGCGGACATTCCTCTTTTGAGGATCTGGAGGAGCAGGGATTTTTGCCTGAGGCTATAGTAAACTTCATGGCTCTTCTGGGCTGGAGCTCGGGAACTGACAGGGAGATCTACTCTCTTAAGGAACTTATAGAGGTTTTTGATTATCATCACATCAACAAGTCCCCTTCCGTTTTCGACATGAATAAGCTGAGATGGATGAACGGAGAGTACATTAAGGCCCTTGACGATAAGACCTATCTGGAGCATGCCCTTCCCTATGTTAAGCAGGTGGTAAAGAAGCCTCTGGATCTTGAAAAGATCGCCATGCTGGTTAAGACCCGTATAGAGACCTTCTGTGATATTGCGGAGAAGATCGATTTCTTTGACGAGCTGCCCGACTATGATACAGAGATGTATGTTCATAAGAAGATGAAGACCACCAAGGAAAGTTCCCTTGAGGTCCTTAAGGAACTTCTTCCGAGACTTGAGGCGCTCGATGACTATTCGATCTCCGGAGTTGAGGCTGTTCTCATGGGATATATCGCCGAAAAAGGCATTAAAAACGGTCAGGGACTCTGGCCCGTTCGTACAGCGGTTTCCGGCAAGCAGATGACTCCCGGCGGTGCATATGAGATCATGGAGATCCTTGGAAAAGAGGAATCCTTAAACAGGATCAGAAAAGCTGTCGAAATGCTTGAAAAAAAATAACAAGATTCCTAAAAGACGGGTATCAATGCCCGTCTTTTTATGTTATAATCCTTTCGCATAATTCTTAAATATCAAAATGATTCTAAATGAAGAGCAGCAAAAGGCGGCGGACACGGTTTACGGTCCGACGGTAGTGCTTGCGGGTCCGGGTTCGGGCAAAACAGCTGTAATAACAAGAAGAACAATTAAATTGATCAGAGAAAACAAGATCCCCGCAGGAAATATACTGGTGGTCACATTTACCAAAGCGGCAGCGGAAGAAATGAAAAGACGGCTTTTTAAAGCGGCCGAAGGAGACGGGGAAAAGCAGGTCACCTTCGGAACTTTTCACAGTCTTTTCTTTAAGATCCTACGGTTTGCTTACGGACTTGACGGCGCATCGGTGGTGCGGGATGAGGATGCCGTTAGGGTCATAGCCCGGGGAGCTCACGATGCGGGACTGGAAACCGGAGAAGGGGAAATGATCTCAGAGATCCGGGGAGAGATAGGAAAAGTAAAGGGAAGCGGCGGGCTTAAGGCGGGATATATACCCATGTCCTGCTCAGTTGAAATCTTCGAGAAAATATATGCCGGGTACGAGGACTATCTAAAAAAGAACAGGCTTCTGGACTTCGAAGACATGATGCTGATGACGGAAAGACTGTTTTTAAGCCGCCCGGAGGTGTTGGATATATGGAGAGAGAAATTTAAGTTTATAATGATCGATGAGTTTCAGGACATAAACCCCTTACAATACAAACTGATCCGGCAATTGGCAGAACCTGAGAACAATCTGTTCATCGTGGGAGATGACGATCAGGCTATATACGGTTTTCGGGGGGCGGACCCCGGGATCATGCTGAATTTTGAAAAGGACTATCCGGGGGCAAAAAAGATCATACTTAAGAAGAATTACCGATCCTGCGGAAAGATAGTGGATGCGGCAACTAAACTCATATCCCGTAATCACGACAGGTTCAAAAAGGAACCGGAGGCGGTGAGGGAGGAAGGAGAGGCGCCGGATATAAGATGTTTCGAAAACAGGAAGGAAGAAAATCAGGCGCTCACATCGGCCGTGAGAAGATACAAAGATCAGGGCTTTACATGGGGGCAGATGGCGGTGATCTACAGGACCAACAGGCTGGCAGGGCAGACTGCATCGGCTTTTGGGGCAGCCAATATCCCCTTTTCCTTTAAAGGAAGTTTTCAAAGCATATATTCCCACTTCGCGGTGAGGGATGTGCTTTCCTATATAATGCTGGCCCGGGGAGACAGGAAAAGGGAGACGGTCTTGAAGGTTATAAACAGACCCCGAAGATATATTCCCGGGGATCTGTTCGTAAGGGAGGATTTTTCTTTTGAAGAACTTAAGATAAAGGCTTTCAACAGGCCAGGGCTATACAGGGCTGTTGAAAAACTGGAGTATGACCTGGCATTTATAAAAAGAGGAACACCTCTTTCGGCGGTCATATACATCCGAAAGGCAGTGGGATATGACTACTTTTTGGAGGAATATGCCCAAAAGAAAGGTACGGCTCTTTCGGAATTTACGGAAATACTGGACAGGATGGAGGAAGAAGCTTCCTGTTTCGGGGATTTCGATCAATGGTTTTTTCATATCTCAAAAATGAAAAATGAGCTGGAAAGACAGCAGGATATGTCAAAAGGGGAAAAGAAGGACGCAGTCACCATTACAACCATGCACGGTGCCAAGGGCCTGGAATACGATGTGGTGTTTCTTCCGGATGTAAATGAAGGGATCACTCCCTATCAGAAAGCAATGGGCAAGGATGAAGAGGAACAGGAGAGAAGGATGTTCTATGTGGCAGTAACAAGAGCAGCTTCAAAACTCCATGTTTTCAGCACGAAGTACATGAACGGTAAGGAGACTGTGGTTTCCCGCTTTGTAAAAGAAATGCTTGATTTTTCTTAAAACAGGGTGTATATTACCGCACGTTGTTAAAATATTGTGTATATTAAGGAAAGAAGAAGGAGAATTCAATGAACGAGTTGAAACCTAAACTTTTTGAAGTTTTTAAGGATTACAGCGGTAAACAACTGGTTAAGGATATCATTTCAGGTATCATCGTAGGCATCATAGCACTGCCGCTCTCCATCGCCCTTGCCATCGCATCGGGAGTAGGCCCGGAGCAGGGACTTTATACAGCTATAATAGCAGGCTTCTTTATTGCCGTATTCGGCGGAAGCAGAGTACAGATCGGAGGCCCCACTGCGGCTTTCGTGGTCATCATATACGGGATAATCGCAAAATACGGCGTTTCCGGACTTACGGTGGCTACTGTAATGGCCGGTATCATATTGGTACTTATGGGCATCTTTCGTTTGGGCTCGCTTATCAAATATATTCCTTATACCATTACCTGCGGATTTACCTGCGGTATAGCGGTAACCCTTTTTGTGGGACAGCTTAAGGATTTCTTCGGACTGGAAATGGAGAAGGTTCCTTCAGAGTTTCTGGATAAGATCGTGGCCTATGGAAAGGCTCTCGGAACCACTAATCTGGTGGCACTTATCCTTGGCCTCGGAGCTGTGCTCATCATGATGTTCTGGCCCAGGATCGCTTCAAAGCTCCCCGGCTTCTTCAGTGCAATACCCGGATCCCTTCTTGCCATTGTGATCACCACAGTGATCGCGGCAATTGCGGATCTTCAGGTGAATACCATAGGAAGCGTGTACGGTGAACTTTCTTCTAAGTTCCCCACACCTCAGATACCCAACGTGAATTTTGAAATGATAAAGGAATTGATCCAGCCCGCATTTACCATCGCCATCCTTGCGGCTATCGAATCACTTCTTTCTGCGGTGGTTTCCGACGGTATGATCGGTGATACTCATAAATCCAATGCGGAACTGGTGGGACAGGGACTCGGAAACATCTTCTCAGGCCTTTTCGGAGGGATCCCCGCCACAGGAGCCATTGCACGTACCGCAGCCAATGTCCGTAACGGCGGACGTACACCCATTGCAGGCATTACCCATTGCGTTACACTTACAGCAGTGCTGCTTCTTCTCATGCCCATTGCCTCCTATATTCCCATGACCACTCTTGCAGCAGTACTTTTGGTTGTGGCAGCGGGCATGGCAGATTGGAAGGCTTTTGCAAGGCTTTGCAGGACGGCACCCAAGAGTGATGTTCTGATCCTTGCGGTAACTTTCCTTCTCACGGTATTTTTTGATCTTGTGGTAGCCATTGAGGTGGGCGTTATCATGGCAGCTCTCCTGTTCATGAAGAGAATGTCCGATACCGCAGGCATACAGGCCTGGAAATATACTGATGATCCGGATGTTACTCCCGGCGAAGCCGAAAAGCTTAAAGCTCTTCCTCATTCCATTAAGGTGTATGAGTTTTCGGGACCTCTTTTCTTTGCTGCCACCGACAGGATATTAAAACTGGGTGTGGACGAAAATACCAAGGTCATGGTTATCAGAATGAGGGGCGTAACAGCCATAGATGCTTCAGCTCTCAAATCCTTCAGGGAAATGGTTGCTGAGGTAGGCAAAAAAGAGATCCGCATAGTTTTCTCCCATGTTAACGAACAGCCCTATAAGGCTATGGAAAAGGATGGCTTTGTGGATCTTGTGGGAAAAGAGAATTTTAAGCCCAATATCGTTGAGGCTCTCAATTACGCTGAAAACATTGTTAAATAATTTTTTTCATCATCTCTTGAAATAGTTCAGTTTTATGATAAGATAATGACATGCATACAGTTCCTTTATGGGGAAAAGAAGTATATGCATAAGGGTGAAGACAGAATGAAATACAGCGGCATAGGTATTGAGGATACATATGCCAGGATCTGAGAGGTTTATTATGAAGACGATTTTGGTCATTGACGATGACAAGATGAACCTCGATCGGGACGAATATATCCTGCAGCAGGAAGGCTTTAATGTGGTTACTGCTCAGTCCGGTATCGAGGGTATCTCAGCCATGTGTGAGGGAGGTATCGATCTGGTACTTTTGGACATAGATATGCCTGAGATCAACGGAATTCAAACTTTAAAAGCTATAAGGGCGCGGGAAGAGTTTTCAAGCATCCCCGTTGTATTCCTTACATCAATTGCAGATTTTGATCATGTTAAAGAAGCCGGAAGGCTGGGGGCAGTGGACTATGTAAGAAAGCCCTTCAGAAAACAGGATCTTGTGGACCGTGTGAACAAAATTCTCGGTTGCTGATTGATAAAAACCAAGGGGAACGTTTGTTGCGTTCCCCTTTTTATTTTGGTTCGGGGGAGGATATTATGAGGATCAAAAAGAAAACCAGGCATCTGATAGCTTTTATCTCTACGTTGGTTATAACTGTTTCTCTGGTTTCATTTATCGTTTATTATTCTTTTAATTCATTTTATACCCTTGCTAAAGAAAAAGAGATAGAGCTTTGCGAAAGAACTCTGGGAGAAGAGGCGGCCAAGATAAATGAACGGATCACCTCGGGCATAGATACTGTCCGCACTACCGGGATCTATCTGGAAAGCAGCATGAGCTCCGGCGGGACTGTAGAAGATGTGAGAAATTTTCTTAGCGGTATCACAAAGAATTATCGTGATTCCGGCGATCCTGATTTTACGGGACTTTACGGCGTGTTCTTCGGGCAGTTTGCAGACGGAGCGGGCTGGATACCCGATAAGGATTTTGAGCCTGAGAAAAGGCCGTGGTACCAGGCGGCTAAGGAAGCAAAGGGACTTCCGACAATGGTGATGCCCTATCTGGATGCGGAGACACGTAAAATGGTGATATCGGTCAGCATGCTGCTCTCGGACGGGAAGAGTGTACTGGCCATTGACATAAAAGCGGAAAAGATCCAGGAGATAATAGATGAGATAGCGGAAAACTCCTCAAGCTACGGGCTGATGGTCAACAGGAGCGGATTCGTGATCTTTAATGACGATCCCAACTGTAACGGAATGAACATTCGGACCGAAGGGGGGAGGATCCGTTTTGGCGAAGAGAAGACGGACATCATCAACACAGTGGTCGAGGCGGCTGCCGAAGAAAACGAAGCCAATTATATCATCGATGAGATCAACAATGTGGACGTGATCGCCTTTGCCCAGAATGTTCTGGACGACTGGTATGTTGTGATGATAAAGGACTACAGCAGCATATTCAGGCAGGAGAAGGAAGCTCTTATAAACAACATCATCCTTTCGCTTTTGATCGTTGCTGTGGTGATCTATTTCTGTACATCCATTTTTATTTCCAGAGGACGTGTGGAGTCTCAGGCAGGGGAACTTATCGAAAAAGCGGAAGCCCTACGGAAGGCCAGCAGTGAGAAGAGCAGGTTCCTTGCCAACATGTCCCATGAGATCCGTACACCCATTAACGCGGTCCTCGGCATGAACGAGATGATCTTAAGGGAAAGCACCAATGATACCATTACAGGTTATTCGGAGAAGATCAGGAGCGCAAGTAAAACACTTCTATCCACAGTAAACGATGTTTTGGATTTCTCCAAGATAGAAGCGGGGGAAATGTCCATCATACCCGTGGAATACAACACCATGACGCTTCTCAGGGACGCTTATAACGTGGTGGCGCAGAGAGCGGCCGATAAAAAGGTGGAGCTTCGTGTGTTCAACAATACCATGATGCCCTCGGTGCTGATGGGAGATGAGACCAGAATAAGGCAGATCCTTACCAATCTCCTGAACAATGCCATAAAATACACCACCGAAGGTCTGGTTACGGTGGAGATGGACTATTATAAGGAAGAAGAAGGCAAAGGAAAGCTTTTTATCTCTGTGACCGATACGGGCATAGGTATATCCGACGAGGACAAGAACAAGCTTTTTGCTTCTTATATACGTGTGGATCAAAAGAAGAACCGCAACATAGAAGGTACGGGTCTGGGGCTTTCCATCACCAAGCAGCTGGTGGCGCTTATGGACGGAAGGATCTCTCTGGAAAGCGAATACGGAATGGGATCCAAGTTTTCGGTGGAGATACCCCAGCCCATAGTTGACGAAGCGCCCATGGGCGTTTTTGCGGAAACCTTTGCTGCACCGGGACAGACCAGCTCCGCTTACAAGGAAAGCTTCAGAGCCGCCGGGGCGGAGATCCTGGTTGTGGATGACGTGGATATGAACCTGGAGGTAATGAAGGGACTTCTGAAGCGGACCAATGTAAGGATAACCACGGCCACAAACGGTATCGACTGCATAGATCTTGCCAAGCAGAACAAGTACGATATCATATTCATGGATCATCTGATGCCGGATATGGATGGCATTGAGACCTTTAAGAGACTTAAAAACGTTAAAAACTGCATAAACGCAAATACACCTGTGATCGTGCTTACGGCAAATGCGGTGGCGGGGGCCAAGGAGGAATACCTTAAAGAAGGTTTTGCGGATTATCTTTCAAAGCCCGTTCAGGGCGCCACTCTGGAGGAAATGGTCCATCGATTCCTGCCCAAGGACAAGATCGACTGGGAAGAAAAAGAGGTGGAGACAGTGAATTTCGTTCAGCCTCCCGTGACTCTTCCCGATGAGAAGGGAAATTTAAGGGACGATAAGGCGGCGGAAAGCACTTTTGTAAAGGAGGGGGACAGCCCGGAGGGCAAAAAGGAAAAGGTGGCCGGGGAAAGATATGCCAATGCCTACGGTTCCAATACCTCGTCAGTTACCTTTAAGCCCGAGAAGCGTGCGGCGCTGGAAGCGGTTAAGAGAGTGGGAACGGATCTTAAGGAACGTTATTTCGGAAGAGATATGGATATCGGCATTAAGATGATCAATGTGGCCGTTCTTGTAATGGTGATCTGCGGACTTATCACAGTCATTTATTCGCGGATCCTGGGCAACAGCGGAACAGTGCTGGGTGCCATAGGCGGAAGCTGCTTCCTGGGCATAATCTACTATATCATAGTGTATTTCAAAAAACAGACGGTGGCTATATCCAACATGATGCTGTTTACTGTCATAGACGTGCTGTTCCCGTTCATTTTCTTTTGCAGCGGAGGGATACAATCAGGCATGCCGCTCTGGTATGTATTCGGATTGCTTCTGCCCTGGATAGTCACCAACGGAAGGTCGCCCTACATCATATACTTCATCACGCTGATCATCTATACGGGAAGCATAGTGCTGTCAGAACTCAGGCCGGAGCTTGTATCGGACAGGCTGGAAGGTACTAAGCTTCTTTGGGATATAGTGAGCGCCATGATAACCATAACGGCCTTTTACGGCTTCTTCCTTAAGGTACAGTCATCGGCGTTCAACAAGCAGAGAAGGGAGCTGCTGGACAGAACAAAGGAGCTTAAGGCCAGCTTCAAGGAGATCGAAAAGGCCAATAATGCCAAGACGGAATTTTTGACCAATATGTCTCACGAGATCAGGACGCCCATTAATGCCATTCTGGGATATACCGAAATGATCGCTTTAAAGACCAGGGAATCAGGAACCGCAGAGTATGCGGCCAATGTTGAGCAGGCCGGAAGAAACCTGCTGGCGGTGGTAAGTGATATTCTGGATTATACGGGAATGGGGACCTCGGATTTTGAGATCGAATTCGTTAATGTTGAAACTTTTCCTTCTATAATAGATATTCTTTCATATGCCCATTACAATGCGGGCAAGAAGGGGCTGCAGCTGGAGGTCAATATAGACCCCAACATACCTTCGGCCATAAAGGGTGACTCCATGAGATATACTCAGGTGGCCACAAATCTGATATCCAATGCCGTTAAGTACACGGAGAAGGGTAAGATAACCATCGAGATGACCTATGTCCCGGTGGAAAACACGGATAAGGGAGAGATCACCTTCTCGGTGGAGGATACGGGTATAGGCATTAAACCCGAGGACATGGAAAAGATCGCCGAACGCTATCTTCGTGTGGATAAATCCAAAACAGGGAACAAGCAGGGGGCAGGCATAGGTCTGGCCTTTGCGGTGAGGATCCTTGAAAAGATGGGCACGGAGCTTCATGCGGAAAGCAGATATGGTAAAGGCAGCAGATTTTGGTTTACCATCAGGCCCCATGTGGTGGATCCCAAACCCATCGGAAAGGTGACCTTCGACGGTGAGCTTTATAAGAGCACCAAGAATGAAAAGATCACTCTTTCCGCGCCCAAAGCGAGAGTGCTGGCAGTGGATGACAATGCCATGAACCTGGATCTTCTCGGGAAGCTTCTGGAGGACACCAAGATGAAGGTGGACTATGCGGAAAACGGACTGGAGGCAGTGGAAAAAGCAAGAAAGACCCATTATGACATGATATTCATGGATCACATGCTCCCGGTAATGGACGGTATTGAGGCGCTTAATGTTCTGAGACGTGAACATATCTGTGATGACACGCCCATCATAGTCATCACCGCCAACGCGGTTGCGGGTGAAAAGAAAAAGTATCTTGATGCGGGCTTCGATGAGTATCTTTCAAAACCTGTGGAGAGACAGAGACTTCTTAAGGTGATATCCGAGCATCTTCCCGTTTTACTGCTGGAAACCTTTGTGACCGAAAAGGAGGTATCCTCATCCGGTTCCGAAAGGGAAAGGGCGATGATCGCTGAAGCGGCTGCGG
This sequence comes from Lachnospiraceae bacterium, assembly GCA_016287765.1. The sequence continues at coordinate 8,514 of JAEEWS010000017.1, read as the reverse complement.
AAGAGAGCAGACAGGATGAGGGCAGCGAAAGATCCGATGAGGATAGGTCATTCCTTGAGAAAGTGGCTTTTCTGGACACAGCCACGGGCATGGGATATTGCTGTGACGATGTTTCCTTCTATAAAAAGATGCTGGGCTCATATGTGACCAATGCCAGGATCGAGGATATAAAAAAGGCATATGCGGAAAGGAACTTCGAGAATTACAGGATCTTTGTTCATGCGGTAAAGGGTACATCCCTTACCATCGGTGCCAAAGAACTGTCAGAGCATATGAAGTCCATGGAGTTTGCAGCAAGGGACGGAAATGTAGATTTTGTAGATCAGCATCATGCGGAGTACCTTAAGGAATATGAGGATATGATAACAAGGATATCCGAGAGTCTTAAATAAAAAAATTTCTTGACAATCCAATTTCATGTGGCTATAATATCCCGTGCGTGTGCCAGAAGCGCACGGGATTTTTGCGCAATCAAGGCGAAACCCTTTAAATGAAAGGATTTTATAAAAGCCGCAATGCGTAAGGATCGAGAAGCAATATGCTTGTAAGACAGGCAGCCACCAAGTTTAAATTTTAACAGGAGGAAAAGTTAATGCCTACATTTAACCAGTTAGTAAGAAAAGGCAGACAGACTGTAGAGAAAAAGTCGACAGCTCCCGCTTTGTTAAGAGGATACAATTCGCTCAACAAGAACGATATTGATACTCAGTCCCCTCAGAAGCGTGGCGTATGCACAGCTGTTCGTACAGCTACACCTAAGAAGCCTAACTCAGCTCTCAGAAAGATTGCCAGAGTTCGTCTTTCCAACGGAATTGAAGTAACAAGCTACATTCCCGGAGAAGGTCACAATCTTCAGGAGCACAGCGTTGTTCTTATCCGTGGCGGACGTGTAAAGGACCTTCCCGGTACTCGTTACCACATCATCAGAGGTACACTTGATACAGCAGGTGTTGCCAAGAGACGTCAGGCTCGTTCCAAGTACGGCGCAAAGAGACCTAAGGACGCTAAATAGTAATCAGTAATAAAAAGTAACCAATTAATTAATTGCATTACTCAAAATTATCGCAGGGTTAACAATCCTTTCAAACTATAATAAGTGGCTGTCGGTTTGAAATCGATATAGACTCAAGCGCGAACACAGAGTAAATGTGAGTACCTATGAATTAATAGACCGTGAGACCGGTCATTATTAAGGAGGGAAGCAACGTGCCTAGAAAAGGACATATAACAAAAAGAGACGTACTGGCTGATCCTTTGTACAACAGCAAGATAGTTACCAAGCTTGTCAACAATGTAATGCTTGACGGCAAGAAGGGTACAGCTCAGAAGATCGTTTACGGTGCATTCGAAACAGTTGCCGAGAAGACAGGCAAGGAAGCACTTGAAGTATTTGATCAGGCTATGAACAATCTTATGCCTGTTCTTGAAGTTAAGGCTCGCCGTATCGGCGGTGCTACATATCAGGTACCTATCGAGGTTAGACCTGAAAGAAGACAGGCTCTTGCTCTTCGCTGGCTTACAATGTTCGCTCGTAAGCGTGGTGAGAAGACAATGCAGGACAAGCTTGCAGCTGAGATCATGGATGCTGCAAACAATACCGGTAACGCAGTAAAGAGAAAAGAAGATATGCACAAGATGGCAGAATCCAACAAGGCTTTTGCTCATTACCGTTGGTAATTGACGAAGCAGTCGTATTTAGGAGGAAAAAACCTTGGCAGACAGAGAATATTCACTTGAGCATACCAGAAATATTGGTATCATGGCTCACATCGATGCAGGTAAGACAACACTTACAGAGCGTATCCTTTACTACACCGGTGTAAACCACAAGATCGGTGATACTCATGACGGAACCGCTACCATGGACTGGATGGCCCAGGAGCAGGAAAGAGGTATCACCATCACTTCAGCAGCTACAACATGTCACTGGACTCAGGAATACCAGCACAAGAAGATCGCAGGAGCTCCCGAGTACAGGATCAACATCATCGACACTCCCGGACACGTAGACTTCACTGTAGAAGTTGAACGTTCCCTGAGAGTTCTCGACGGCGCAGTAGGCGTTTTCTGCGCTAAGGGCGGTGTTGAGCCCCAGTCCGAGACAGTATGGCGTCAGGCTGATAAATACAACGTACCCAGAATGGCTTTCGTTAACAAGATGGACATTTCCGGTGCGAATTTCTATAACGTGATCTCCATGATCAAGACAAGACTCGGTAAGAATCCCTGCCCTATCATGCTTCCCATCGGAGCAGAAGATACCTTCAAGGGCATCATCGATCTTTTCGAAGAGAAGGCTTACTACTATCTTGATGATAAGGGAGATCAGATCGAGATCAAAGATATTCCCGATGACATGAAGGACGATGCAGAAGCTTATCGTCAGGAAATGATCGAGAAGATCTGCGAAACAGATGACAGCCTCCTTGAGAAGTATCTCGAGGGCGAAGTTCCCGATGAGAAGGCACTTAAGGCAGCTCTCAGAAAGGCTACCATTGCCGGAACCATCATTCCCGTATGCTGCGGCTCCGCATACAAGAACAAGGGCGTTCAGAAGCTTCTTGACGCTGTTGTTGAATATATGCCCGCACCTACAGACGTTCCCGATATCAAGGGCGTTGACCTTGAGGGCAACGAAGTAACAAGAAAGTCATCCGATGCTGAGCCTTTTGCGGCTCTCGCATTCAAGATCATGGCAGACCCCTTCGTAGGAAAGCTTGCATTCTTCAGAGTTTACTCCGGAACATGCAACTCCGGTTCCTATGTGCTTAACGCAACAAAGGATAAGAAGGAGAGGATCGGACGTATCCTTCAGATGCATGCAAATCACAGACAGGACCTTGAAAAGGTTTACTCCGGTGATATCGCTGCAGCTGTTGGTTTCAAATTTACATCAACAGGTGATACCATCTGCGACGAGCAGCATCCCGTAATCCTTGAGTCCATGGAGTTCCCCGAGCCCGTTATCGACATCGCTATCGAGCCCAAGACCAAAGCCGGTCAGGACAAGATGGGCGAGGCTCTTGCAAAGCTTGCTGAAGAAGATCCTACCTTCCGTGTTTCCACAAACGAGGAAACAGGTCAGACCATCATCGCAGGTATGGGTGAGCTTCACCTTGAGATCATCGTAGACCGTCTTCTTCGCGAATTCCACGTTGAAGCTAACGTAGGTGCTCCTCAGGTTGCTTACAAGGAAGGCATCACAAAGGAAGTCAACATCGATTCCAAGTATGCAAAGCAGTCCGGTGGTCGTGGTCAGTACGGACATTGTAAGGTTATCTTCACACCTATGGATGTTAACGGTGAGAAGGTATTCGAATTTGAAAATACTGTTGTGGGCGGTGCTATTCCCAAGGAATACATCCCCGCTGTTCAGGCAGGTATCGAAGAAGCTATGAAGTGCGGTGTCCTTGGCGGATTCCCCGTACTCGGCGTTCATGCTAACTGCTGGGACGGTTCCTACCATGAAGTGGACTCTTCCGAAATGGCATTCAAGATTGCCGGTTCCATGGCATTTAAGGAAGCAATGCAGAAGGCAGCTCCCGTACTTCTTGAGCCTATCATGAGAGTTGAGATCACAGTTCCCGAAGAGTACATGGGCGATGTTATCGGTGATGTTTCATCCCGTCGCGGACGTATCGAAGGATCTGAGGATGTTAACGGTTCCAAGCTCATCAGCGCATTCGTTCCTCTCGCAGAGATGTTCGGATACGCAACAGCGCTTCGTTCCAAGACTCAGGGACGTGGAGCATATTCAATGTTCTTCTCAACCTATGAGCCTGTTCCGAAGTCAGTTCAGGAGAAAGTTCTTGCGGCTAAGAACGGAAAATAAGCCGTAAAATTTACTTGAAAAAAATCATACTATGCAATATAATGGCGTGTATGAGGCTCAGAGATATTTACCGTAGTCCGATGGGGCATACGGAGTAAATAGAGCAAACACAATTTATCATTCTTTTTAAGGAGGATTATTTCAAATGGCAAAGCAGAAATTTGAAAGAGGCAGCAAGCCGCATTGTAACATTGGTACCATCGGACACGTTGACCATGGTAAAACTACTCTTACAGCAGCAATCACAAAGGTTCTTGCAGAGAGAGTTCCGGGAAACGCAAAGGTTGACTTCGAAAACATCGATAAGGCACCCGAAGAGAGAGAAAGAGGAATCACGATCAACACAGCTCACGTTGAGTATCAGACAGAGAAGAGACACTATGCTCACGTTGACTGCCCCGGACATGCTGACTATGTAAAGAACATGATCACAGGTGCAGCTCAGATGGATGGTGCTATCCTCGTAGTTGCAGCAACAGACGGCGTTATGGCTCAGACAAAGGAGCACATCCTTCTTGCTCGTCAGGTAGGCGTTCCTAAGATCGTTGTATTCATGAACAAGTGCGATATGGTAGACGATCCTGAAATCCTTGAGCTCGTTGAGATGGAGATCACAGAGCAGCTCGAAGAGTACGGCTTCACAGATTGCCCTATTATTAAGGGTTCAGCTCTTAAGGCTCTTGAAGATCCCAGCGGTGAGTGGGGCGACAAGATTATGGAGCTCATGGATACCGTTGATACATTTATTCCCGATCCCGTTCGTGAGACAGATAAGCCTTTCCTTATGCCTGTTGAGGACGTATTCACCATCACAGGTCGTGGTACAGTTGCTACAGGCCGTGTAGAGCGTGGCACACTTCACCTTAACGAGGAAGTCGAGATCGTTGGTATTAAGGAAGAGACACAGAAGAAGGTTGTTACCGGTATCGAAATGTTCCGTAAGCTTCTTGACGAGGCTCAGGCAGGAGATAACATCGGTGTTCTCCTTCGTGGTGTTGAGCGTAAGGACATCGAGCGTGGACAGGTTGTCTGCAAGCCCGGTTCCGTAAAGTGCCATAAGAAGTTCACAGCACAGGTTTACGTTCTTACTAAGGAAGAGGGTGGACGTCATACTCCTTTCTTCACAAACTATCGTCCTCAGTTCTACTTCAGAACAACAGACGTTACAGGTGTCTGCAACCTTCCCGAAGGCGTTGAGATGTGCATGCCCGGCGATAACATTGAGATGAGCATCGAGCTTATCCATCCCATCGCTATGGAGCAGGGTCTTAACTTCGCTATCCGTGAGGGCGGACGTACAGTAGGTTCAGGTAAGGTTGCTAAGGTTCTTGACTGATCCCTGACTACGTATTCGTGATCACTGAATTCCGTATCCCGGGAGAGCTTTCTCCCGGGATTTTTTGACAAAACCGAACATACGTGACATAATGTATTGATACAAAAGGTGGAGGTATACGGGCTATGGGAAACAACACCGAAACCCAGCAGATGAGTAAAGGCCAGGAAAGAAGACTTGCCAAGAAAAAGGCTGCTGCTGCTCAAAAGAGACAGAAAAAGGCAAGTAAGGCCATTTTTATCGTGGCTGCCGCAGTCATAGTCTGCGCGATCGCAGCCGGTATCACGATCTTTGCAGTTAAAAAGGCAAAGGAAACGAAGGTCGTAAGCGATTTCAGCCAGGGCCTTACAGATGACGGAAAGATAGCGGGAGTCGACGTAAAGTCGCTCACCACTGTATTTGACTACAAAAACATAACGGTAAAATATTCCGACATCGCATATTCCGACGATGATATCCAAAAGGATATCGAAACTCTTTTAAAGGATTATGAGACCGAGGATGAAAACGGAAACAAGACCACTCCCGAGTTCAACGACGAATTTGTAAAAGAATATCTTGACATGGAGACCGTTGAAGAATACAAAGAGAGTGTCCGCGCGAAGAACGAGGAGACCAATCTCCATGAATATCTGGAAAAACTCCTTGTTTCGGAAACAAAGATCTCTCAGATACCCCAGTCGTACTTCAAGACGCTCAAGGGTCTGAGAAAATATGTGGACCAGAACCAGTTTGAATATTACAACAACATGTTCATGCAGTACTATGGTCAGCGTATGTACAAGAGCTTCAAAGATTTTACCGGAATGACAGACGCGGAATATGAGGAATATCTCACAACATCCGCGATGAACGATCTTAAGGGAGATATGGGCGCTCAGTATATTTTTGAAACTGAGGGCATGATCATACCCGGACATGAGTATGTGGAATATGCCGAGGATTTCGCAAGTGATGCGGAATCACAGTACGGCAAAGGCTATATCATGAAAAACCTCATCCATGAAAAGGTTATGGAGTTCATTCAGAGCAACGCAAAGATCGAAAAGTGAGATTAAGCATTTCAGAGGCTTCGGGACTTTCCGGAGCCTCTTTTTCGGCATAAAACGGGGTTTTTCTGAAATTTTTTTAAAGAAAATAGAAAAAATGCTTGCATTATTGGGTTTCAGGGTGTATAATGCCAAACGTTGTGACCTTGATAGCGATGAAGCGTGAGGTTGCTGTCCCGCAAGGTGACAGGTTTTCCGTGGAGCGAATGTCAAGTTATGATACCTGGCGACAAGTCACTGTACCAGAAGTGAAATGCCGGCTTTCCTGCAAAAACGTGTTGATCCGATCCGTTCGGGAGGTTGAGAGATCATAAGCAGCCAAGCGGTTGGGCATGGCCCGCGAGCTTGGTTTGTTATTCCGACAGGGTGGGAACACACGGACGTGTGTACAGTCACCGCTTGTCGTACTGAAACTTAAGTGCGAATAAGGAGGCGACATTTTTTATGGCTAATCAGAAGAGCGCGAAAAACGTAATGAGGATCACACTCAAGGCTTACGATCATCAGTTGATCGATGCATCTGCATCAAAGATCATCGAAACTGCAAAGAAGACCGGTTCCAAGGTCAGCGGACCTGTTCCGCTTCCGACCAAGAAAGAGGTCGTTACGATCATCCGTGCCGTACACAAGTACAAGGATTCTCGTGAGCAGTTCGAGCAGAGAACACACAAGAGACTGATCGACGTCATCGAGCCCACACAGAAGACTGTGGATGCTCTCGCAAGACTTGAGATCCCCGCAGGCGTGCACATCGTAATAAAGATGTAACACGTCAATGCCTGCTCTGATGCCGTCGCTTGCGAAAGGCATCAAGGCGTTGACACGGTATGCCTGCAAACAGATGTTGAAAGATTCCATCCTTCGACCATCTGGAATGAACACATGGCGATCGTTACTTAAAAAGAACGAGACGGTGTGTTCCGCTGTAGATTTTTGAAAGGAGATTAAACAATGAAGAAAGCTATCTTAGCTACAAAGATCGGCATGACCCAGATCTTTGACGACAACGGGAATGTGATTCCCGTAACCGTACTTCAGGCATCGCCCAACGTTGTCACACAGATCAAGACTGTTGAGAACGACGGTTATGCCGCTGTACAGGTAGGCTTCGGCGAGATCAGAGACGTTCTCGTTAACAAGCCCAGAAAAGGCCACTTTGCAAAAGCCGGTGTTTCAAACAAGAGATATCTTAGAGAGTTCAAATTTGAAAATGCCGCAGATTTTACCGTAGGTCAGGAGATCAAGGCAGACATCTTCGCTGCCGGAGACCGCGTTGACGCTACGGGTATTTCCAAGGGTAAAGGTTTCCAGGGTGCCATCAAGAGACACGGTCTTTCAAGAGGACCTATGAAGCATGGTTCCAAGTACCACAGACACGCAGGATCTAACGGACCGGCAACATCACCCGGCCGTGTGTTCCCCGGCAAGCACATGCCCGGACAGATGGGTAATGTGAAGTCTACTGTTCAGAACCTTGAGATCGCAAGAATCGATGCCGAGAACAACCTCATTCTTGTCAAGGGTGCTGTACCCGGACCCAGAAAGGCACTCGTTGCCTTAAAGGAAACCGTTAAGTGCGGCAAGTAATCTCTAAGAAAGGAGGAAACAACTAAAATGGCAAATGTAAAAGTTTACAATATGGAAGGCAAGGAAGTTGGCTCCATGGAGCTCAACGATACAGTCTTCGGAGTTGAAGTCAATGAGCATTTAATGCATCTCGCTGTTGTAAGCCAGCTTGCAAACAAGCGTCAGGGCACACAGAGCGCAAAGACGAGAGCAGAAGTATCAGGCGGCGGAAGAAAGCCCTGGAAGCAGAAGGGCACAGGCCACGCAAGACAGGGATCGACAAGATCTCCTCAGTGGACAGGCGGTGGCGTTGTATTCGCTCCCAAGCCGAAGGAATATACAGTAAAGATGAACAAGAAGGAAAAGGCAGCAGCCATCAAGTCCGCTCTTACCGCTAAGGTTTCCGAGCAGAAGTTCATCGTTATCGACGATCTTTCCGTACCGGAGATCAAGACAAAGAGGATCGTGGGTCTTCTTGACAGCTTCAAGCTTAACAAGGCGCTTGTTGTTACAACGGAAAAGAACGAGATGGTTTCCGCTTCCGCAAAGAATATCCCCGATGTAATGACAACCGAGTCCGTCAGCATCAACGTATTCGATATCATGAAGTATGACTCGGTTGTTATCGCTAAGGACGCAGTGAATAAGATCGAGGAGGTGTACGCATAATGGCAGATCTTAATTATTATGATGTGATACTCGCTCCCATCATCACAGAGAAGAGCATGAGC
>JAEEWS010000060.1 GCA_016287765.1 Lachnospiraceae bacterium | reverse complement strand
ACTTAAACATGGAACGATCAGTCTCATCGAACAGGGAACTCTGGTTATAGGAGCACTTACGCAGAGCAAACTGTATGAGAAGACTGTCAGCAATATGCTTGAATGCAAGAGCCGAGGGGCGTATCTTATGGGACTTACTACTTACGGAAATTACGAGATCGAGGATCAGGTTAATTTTACGGTTTATGTACCAAAGGTAGATGAGTACTTTATTGGAAGTCTTGCGGTAGTGCCTTTACAACTTATGGGATACTATGTTTCTGTGGCAAAAGGACTTGATGTGGATAAGCCCAGGAATTTGGCAAAGAGTGTTACGGTGGAATAGGAAACAAAACCATGGAGCTGCGTTTCATAGTGCATATCTTTGATGATTATAATTTGGTATGAGAAGATGTGTGGTAGTAAATGCTTCACTGTGTGTACCCTCGACGGATCCGCTCCGGTATGAGATGATGTGTTGGTAGCACGAATCGTACAACTCGTGCGAACACTTTGATCTCAGGAGGACACCAAATGAATTCGACCAAAATCGAGAAGCAATACGCTCTTCAAAAATGGGCCGGTATTATCAAGCAACAACAGGAATGCACGTTATCACTTAAGGAGTTGTTGATAAGAAAAGTATTATGTTTTCAACGATTAATCCTGAGAACAGATATATTCACATGAAGAATGTTAAGGAAAATAATAATCTTCGAAGTATGTATATCAGAAGCATCACATTGGGCGGACAAGACGAGGCTATTTATGATGAGACGGATAGCTTGAAGATTGCGAGAGCTTTTCGTAAAGCAGGACGGGGCCTCATGAATGAATGAGAAGAAGGTTGTTGCGGTAATTGTAGAAGGCCCCAGTGATAAAAATGCAATTGGTGGGATATTTCTTGAATTCTGTACACTTAGAACTGTTTCCAGAGGGAGACTGCAGATGTCGGAGATCTCCTCCAAGACGTGATCATTGATAATTAATATGAAGCAACTTTGGCAAGCGAGTTTTTAATAATTTCTTGAATCCGATTTACTTCTACGTCCGGAAGTGACGTTTTGTGCTTTGCATAATAACGATTCATACGTTTGAGCTTAAATCCGGATCTGGTCAGCTGAGAAAAAAAATCCTGACTTGCGGAATCAATGTCATCGTGACTTGATTCTGATTGTCTGTGACCTCTTTCAACGTTTGTGACCATCCAGTGTCCGTTTGCACAGAAAAGATTGACTTTTTCGTCATTTTCGGAGCCAAGAGAATACATATACGAAGGCACGTTGTATTTTTTTAATATATACCGGATAATATCCAGATTCTTTTCGGAGGAAGATATGAGGATGGTATTTGTAATATCATTAGCTACAGCTTCAACAATGCTTTTATTATCCATCTGAAGTCCTCCTTTAACACTTTTTCCCGTTGCAGTTCATAAATCTTTCTTGCATGAAAGAACTGAATGGCACCACCTTCGGAACTAAAGCCTTTTGCAACGTATCCTTTTGTCACTACACACACGACTTTACATGATTTATTTACAACATACTCGTGATACACTCGTGATTCTTGAAGAAACGGCAAAGAGAGCTTTTCGTATGGCGTTCCAAGGGGAGCAGTAAAGTTTCCTTGGTTACCGCCATACCGTATTATCCTCATCCCCTTGGGAAGAATGTAATCCGGCATAATATGCTTTCCGTTTTCCATGCATCCATTCAAGTCAAAACCATGTTCATCAGCATTAATGAGCAAGTTCCAATTTACTTGACCTTTGTCATTCAAAAAGGCATTATCAGCAACGACATCCAATTGCTTAATTCTTTTTCCGTAACAGTTTACTTTCAATAACAGTCCTCCCTTGTAATGTTTTACGCAGGAGGACAGATCACGGTTTAATTGAAAAGCCACCTGCTCGGTTTAGATGATTTAAGCAGGAACTCTCCGAAAAACAGATATACTTAGAAATAAGAAATATAGAATGTTCTGCTTGTGGTGATAATAACATGTATGCGGGGCGGAGTCAAGGAAGGAATAGAGAAAAGGGATAAAAAATCGTTGACGAATGCTTACGTCTTTTTCTGATCACTTCAAAGAGATTTCGTATAAAGGATTTATATTATATGGGTAGGAAAGGGTCAAAGATGAAGAGGATAATTGCAGTGGTACTGCCGATCTTGGCAGTGGTAGGGGGGATTTTTTTTCTCACATTTCAATCACCGGAGGATACATGGAAAGTTTCAAACGGAGTCCATGAGCTGATAGTGAAGTACTTTCAGGAAGGATTTATGAGAGAGATTGCAGACTCTCAGAAGTTTCGGACTATCTTACACGGACCGCTTTATTTCCTGTTGGGAATAGTGGTGAGGATCTGCGTTAAGAGATTTTGGCCTGCGGTGGGGATATGCGCGGCAGTGGGACTGGCAGATGAGACAATAAAGATATTCCTTCCCACCCGCGAATTTGATATAATAGACTTTGGAGTCGACATTATCGGATTTATGATCGGGATCGGACTGGTGTCTCTGGTCGGATGGATCATAAATAAATTAAAGGGGTAAGGTGGAGGATACTGACTTATGGATGAAGAGAAGAGAACTAACGATCGGGGGAGGGCTGCTTTTAAGAGCCTTTACCTGTCACAGTCTTATCAGGATGCCTGGAGTGATTATCAGCGCAGTCTTCACAGGGATTCGTTCCCGGTGTGGGATCATGTTATTCTGACTGCCAGTAATGAGCACCAGGCTTATTCTTTTGAATTACAGATAGAAAGCAGGAGGGCATTTCTTCCTGCACACACACAGTTTACGGTTGTTCCCGATGAGGGAGGAGTGAGAGTGGGTTCCGGAGGAGCCACCCTTGCAGTACTCAAATGGCTTGAAGCTCATGGCGGCTGGAGAGGAAAGAGAGTGCTGGTGATCCATTCCGGTGGTGACAGTAAGAGAGTACCGCAATACTCGGCACTTGGAAAACTGTTCAGTCCTGTGCCTCATGAGCTTCCGGACGGAAGAAGTTCCACTCTTTTTGATGAGTTTTTAATAGCCATGTCTGCCGTGCCCGGAAGGATCAGGGAAGGGATGCTTCTTTTAAGCGGAGATGTGCTGCTTTTATTTAATCCTCTGCTTATAGACTGGTCAGGATCCGGAGCAGCTGTGATCAGTTTTAAGGAAGATGTGGAAACGGGAAAAGACCATGGAGTCTATCTTAAAGGCAATGACGGAAATGTGAAAGCCTTCCTGCACAAGCAGTCGGTGGAGACCCTTAGGTCTGTTGGTGCTGTGAATGATATGGATTGTGTGGACATTGATACCGGAGCCATCCTTTTTGGCGTGGATGTGCTGGATTCCCTGTTTTCGCTGATCAGCACCAATGGTGCCTTTGATAATGATAGATACCTTGAAAAGGTTAATGATAAAGTAAGATTGTCTCTTTACGGGGATTTTCAATATCCGCTTGCCACGGATTCCACACTTGAAGCTTTTTATGAAGAAAAGCCGGAAGGGGAATTCTGCCCGGAATTAAAGAAGAGCCGAACAGAAGTCTGGGAGGCTTTAAGGTCTTACAGGCTTAAACTCCTTCGTCTTGCACCTGCCAAGTTCATTCATTTCGGAACTACGGGAGAGATTCTGGAACTCATGTGCAGCGGGGTGGCAGATTACAGTGATCTGGGTTGGTCATCGGTCACCAACTCCTCTTCAGTTTATCCTTCCTACCACTCTGTGGTTTCACCCAGGGCATCTGTGGGAGAGGGAGTGTACGCAGAAGTAAGCTACGTACATGATGAAGCTATAGTGGGTGAAGGAACCGTCCTTAGCCACATTGATGTTACAAACGAAGAGATACCGCCCCATGTGGTGTTACATGGTTTAAAGCAGACAAACGGCAAATTTGTGTGCCGTATTTTTGGCGTGGAGGACAATCCCAAGGAGGATAAGCTTTTTGGACATGTGATCCCTAAAAAGATAGCAAAGAACCTCTGGCTGGCTCCTGTTTATCCCGAAAAGGATACCATAAAAGAAGCCATAGCGGCAGCTCTTGACCTGTATAAAAAAGTAAATGAAGAGGACTGGGATAATGTCATCAGGGGTAAGTCCCTGGCAGCAGGCTTTAACGATGCTGATCCTGAAGCCATTATTGCCTGGAACAAGCGTATGGCAGAATTAGTGGCTATGAATGATATAGCAGCTATGATAAATGGGAAAAAGCCGGCGGCAGAAGCTCATTTGTCTGCGCCTCTCACAAAGATACAGAACGAATGGCTGGAGAACAGGCTTAAAGATATCGATTACGGTACGGAAATGAGGCTTCATTACTATGTAGCCCGGGCACTGGGTGAAGTGGTGGGAGAAAAGGAAATGAGCCGGGCCTTTGATTCACTTTCAAAAAACATTTTAAGAGTGACCATGGCCGGACTACAGGAAAATACTGCAGCCCGGATTGTGAAAGATAATGTAAATGTGGCACTGCCTCTTCGGGTGAACTGGGGCGGAGGCTGGTCAGATACACCGCCTTATTGTAACGAAAACGGCGGAACGGTGCTTAATGCAGCAATACTTCTTAAGGGTGAAAGGCCGGTAAGCGTCAGCATTAAAAAGATAGAAGATAAGAAGATAGTATTTGAAAGCCGCGACATGGATGTGCACGGTGAATTCCGGGATATATCCGAACTTCAAAAAGTGGGAGATCCCTTTGATTCTTTCGTGCTTCAAAAGGCAGCACTTCTTGCCTGTGGGGTGATCCCAGCTACAGGCGGAAGTCTTGACACAGTGCTTGACAGGATCGGAGGTGGCTTCTGGATGGATACGGAAGTGACGGGAGTTCCAAAAGGCAGCGGTCTCGGAACCAGTTCCATTCTGGCAGCGGCCTGTGTAAAAGCTCTTTTTGAGTTCCTTGGTATAGAACACACGGAAGATGCTTTATACAGTACAGTTCTTTGCATGGAACAGATCATGTCCACCGGAGGCGGCTGGCAGGATCAGGTGGGGGGAGTCACCAACGGTATAAAGTTTACTTCTTCAGGCCCCGGACTTGTGCAGAACATTAAGGTTCAGCACATAAAGCCGGAAGAGCATGTGATGGATGAACTGAATGAAAGATTCTGCCTGATCTATACAGGTCAGAGGCGTCTGGCACGTAATCTTTTAAGAGACGTGGTAGGAAGATATATAGGTAACGAGGCTGACACTGTATATGCCCTGGATGAGATCCAGCGTGTGGCGGCTCTCATGAGATTTGAACTTGAGCGCGGACATGTGGATGCTTTTGCGGAACTCTTAAACAGACATTGGGAGCTTTCGAAGATGATAGACGTCGGAAGCACCAACACTCTGATCGATCAGATCTTTGACAGTATCGAGGATCTTATAGCCGGAAAAATGGTGTGCGGAGCAGGCGGAGGCGGATTCCTTCAGGTGGTGCTCCGTAAGGGAGTTACCAAAGAGGAACTTCAGTCCAGGCTTAAATACGTTTTCAGCGATACAGAGATAAAAATGTGGGATTGCACGTTGGTTTAAGATAACAGATAATGGAGGAAGGTATGCTTAAAGGTATAGATAAACTGCTTACGGGAGACATGCTGAAGATCTTATGCGATATGGGACACGGAGATGAGCTGGTGATAGCTGATGCCAATTTCCCTGCGGAAGCGGTGGCAAAGCGGCTGATCAGAATGCCGGGGATAGATGGGGTTAGGGCTGCGGAAGCGGTGCTTTCTGTTCTTCCTCTTGACACCTATTCAGATCCTGCTTTTATCATGGACTTGACGGACAGCGACAAGAAAAAGGGAATGGCTGTTCCCGTGATCTGGGCCGATTACGAAAAGCTGTGCGGGAAGATAGATAAGATAGAAAGATTTGATTTTTACGAGAGAGCCAAGAAGGCCTATTGTGTGATACAGACAGGTGAAGAAAGGCAATACGGGAATCTGATCTTGGTAAAAGGCGTGGTTTTATAGTTTTGTAAGGGGTATCATGGAATCATTTTTTGCAAACAATCCATCAGCTTCGGTTTCATCCGACAGAATATTGTACACGCCATCAGATTTTGCCAAGTCTGCACTTTTGCATCTTCAGGAGATCGGAACCCTTCGGGCTTTAAAGAAGCATACATCAAAGAGAGATTTCCTCAATTCTTTTCTCTTTATCCTGGTGCTTAGAGGTAAAGGATCTTTGACCTGCGGTGGCGAGAGTCATGAACTGAAAGAGGGGGACTGTGCCTTTATCGATTGTCGGAAACCCTATTCCCACACCACTTCGGAGGAACTCTGGACCATCCGCTGGTGCCACTTTTACGGACCCACCATGGCAGCGGTGTATGAAAAATACACGGAGAGAGGCGGGAAGGCTGTTTTTACACCCTCAGATAAGGTCAAGTTCATCGAGGTACTGGACAGGATAGCGGTTGTGGCAAAGGGAGATGATTACATCCGGGACATGAAGATAAATGAGGAACTAAACGGGCTCTGCACTCTTTTAATGGGCGAGTCCTGGCATCCGGAAGCAGCAGCTGTAAGAAGTGTAAAAAGACAGTCTGTACTTGAAGTAAAGGAGTATCTGGAACAGCATTACATGGAGAAGATATCGCTGGAACAGCTGAGCAAAGATTTTTACATAAACAAGTACTATCTTGCCAGGATGTTCAAGGAACAGTTTGGAATGTCGGTGATATCCTACCTTGTTAACATCAGGATCACCCATGCAAAGCAGATGTTAAGATTCACGGACAAGAGCGTGGAAGAGATCGGAGCGGAATGCGGGATGGGAGCGCTTCACTATTTCAGCAGGGTATTTAAAGAAGTGGAGGGAGTACCTCCTTCCACTTACAGGGCACAGTGGTGATCCACTGTGTTTTTTTGGGCTTTACATTAAAGTCAATATAGTGTAAATTGTTGGCAATATACTGAATTCAAATCTTGGGTAAATGGGAGTAAAATGCACAAAGTTGCTGCGGTAAAAGGCAGCAAAATAATGTAGATATGCGGCTGTTTGCCGCAAAAGTCTTGGAGGTAGACAATGAAAAAAGCATTGATAACAGGTGTTACGGGTCAGGATGGAAGTTATTTATCGGAGTTTCTTTTGGAAAAAGGATATGACGTCCATGGTATTATCAGAAGGAGCAGTGTGGATTTCAGAGAACGTATAGTTCATCTTGAAGGAAATCCTCACTTTCATTTACATTACGGAGATCTGGCAGATTCCATGTCTCTGGTAAAGGTCATCGGTCTTGTGAGACCTGATGAGATCTACAATCTTGCGGCTCAGAGCCATGTGCAGGTGAGCTTCGATGTTCCGGAGTTCACGGCGGATGTTGATGCCACAGGTGTTTTGAGAGTGCTTGAGGCTGTACGTGTCTGCGGTCTGGCAGATACCTGCCGCATCTATCAGGCATCCACGTCCGAACTTTACGGTAAGGTAGAAGAAGTGCCTCAGAGAGAGACCACTCCTTTTCATCCTTATTCACCCTACGCCGTAGCGAAACAATATGGCTTCTGGATCACAAAGGAATATCGTGAAGCTTACAACATGTTCTGCTGCTCCGGTATTCTTTTTAACCATGAATCCGAGAGAAGAGGAGAGACCTTCGTTACACGTAAGATCACACTTGCTGCGGCAAGGATCGCTCAGGGCATGCAGGAAAAGCTGTATCTGGGAAATCTTTCTTCCCTTCGTGACTGGGGATACGCTAAGGACTATGTTGAGTGCATGTGGCTGATCCTTCAGAACGAAAAGCCTGAGGATTTTGTTATTGCAACAGGCGTACAGCACAGCGTTCGTGAGTTTGCCACCCTCGCTTTCCATCATGCGGGTATTGAACTTGAATGGAAGGGTGAAGGCATGGATGAAAAGGGTATCGACAAGGCTACAGGCAAGGTTCTGGTTGAAGTCAGCCCTGATTTCTATCGTCCCACAGATGTTGTAAACCTTTGGGGAGATCCCTCCAAGGCTAAGAAGGAACTGGGATGGAATCCCACAAAGACATCCTTCGAGGAACTGGTACGTCTCATGACAGAGCATGACATGAAGAAGGTAGCGGTGGAGCGCGAGGAAGAGCGTATTAAGACCAATCTTGCGGAATATCTGGAAAAGGGTATCGTTAAATAAAAAAATTTTAGGAAAGTGTGAAAAATATGATAGATAAAAATGCTAAGATTTACGTTGCGGGACACAGAGGAATGGTGGGTTCGGCCATTGTTCGCGAGCTGAACCGTCAGGGTTATGAGAACATCATCACACGCACTCACAAGGAGCTGGATCTTTGCCGTCAGGAAGATGTGGAAAAGTTTTTTGAAGAGGAGAAGCCGGAGGTAGTGGTCCTGGCTGCTGCAAAAGTGGGCGGTATCGTGGCAAACGAATCGGCTCTTGCGGATTTTATGTACGATAACATGATCCTGGAAATGAACGTTATTCACAGTGCATGGAAGAATGGCTGTAAGAAGCTTCTCTTCCTGGGATCTTCCTGCATCTATCCCCGCATGGCGCCTCAGCCCATGCCTGAGTCCTGCCTGCTCACAAGCGAGCTGGAAAAGACCAACGAAGCCTATGCACTGGCTAAGATCAGCGGACTTAAATACTGCGAATTCCTGAACCGTCAGTACGGAACAGATTATATTTCCGTAATGCCTACTAATCTTTACGGACCCAATGATAACTATCATCCCACCCACAGCCATGTGCTTCCGGCACTTATCCGCCGTTTCCATGAGGCAAAGGTGGAGGGTAAAGAGTCGGTTACCTGCTGGGGCGACGGAAGTCCTTTACGTGAATTCCTCTATGTGGATGACCTGGCAAATCTCTGCGTTTTCCTTCTCAACAATTACAGCGGTAACGAGACTGTCAATGCGGGAACAGGAAAAGAGCTTACTATTAAGGAACTTACAGAACTGGTGGCTAAAGTGGTTGGCTATACGGGAAAGATCGAATGGGATAAGACAAAGCCCAACGGAACACCCAGAAAGCTTCTGGATGTAAGCAAGGCAGCAAAGCTTGGATGGACTTACAAGACAGAGCTGGAGGACGGTATCCGTCTGGCTTACAATGATTTTCTCACAAATCCTATGAGAGCTGAAAGATAAAGGGGTTAAGGGTATGAACATGAATATCGTTTTGCTTTCCGGGGGGTCCGGAAAGAGGTTGTGGCCTTTGTCAAATGACATAAGGTCAAAACAATTCATAAAGTTTTTTAAGAAGCCAAAGCTTTCCGTTCCTATGGGAACAGAATACACAGGCAACTACGAATCCATGGTTCAGAGGGTCTACCGACAGATAAAAAATGTGGATAAGGATGCTACAGTCACCATAGCAACATCCAAATCCCAGGTTTCGGCCATTCATAACCAGCTGGGTATGGAAGTGGGAGTCAGCGTGGAGCCTTTCAGAAGGGACACTTTTCCGGCTATTGCACTTGCCACAGCCTATCTTCATGATGTAAAGAAGATAGGGCTTGATGAAGCGGTGGTGGTCTGCCCCGTAGATCCTTATGTTAACGATGACTACTTCGAGGCGTTAAAGAAGCTTTGGGAATTGGCACAAAATGATACGGCGAAGCTGGTATTGATGGGGATCGATCCCACCTATCCCAGCGAGAAGTACGGTTACATAATGCCGGTTTCAAAGGACAATGTGGCTAAGGTGGAAGCTTTTAAGGAAAAGCCGGATGTGGCTACAGCTCAGAAGTACATCGATGCAGGCGGCCTTTGGAACGGCGGAGTTTTCGCTTATAAGCTGGGGTACGTCTTGGAGCGAGCTCATGAGCTCATTGAGTTTACGGATTACGAAGATCTGTTCTCGAAGTACGAGACTCTTAAAAAGATCAGCTTCGACTATGCTGTTGTGGAACACGAAAAGGATATAGCGGTGCTTCGTTTTAACGGAGAATGGAAGGACATCGGAACCTGGAACACACTGACAGAAGCCATGGAAGAAGAATCCGTGGGTGATGCCAGGATGAATGACAAGTGTGAGAATGTCCATGTGATAAATGAACTGGGAGTTCCCATTCTGGCCATGGGGCTTAAGGATGTGGTGATATCCGCATCTCCCGAGGGCATCCTGGTTTCAGATAAAGAACAGAGCAGTTACATTAAGCCTTTTGTGGATGATATCGTACAGGAGATCCGTTTTGCGGAAAAAAGCTGGGGATCTTATCTGGTGCTGGATGTAGAAGAAAACAGCATGACGGTTAAGGTCACTCTCAATCCCGGACACAGGATGAACTATCATTCCCATGACTACAGGGATGAAGTCTGGACTGTTATATCCGGTACAGGACGTGCTATTGTGGACGGAATAGAGAGACGCGTTAATGTGGGCGATGTGATAACCATGCCTGCGGGAAGCAAGCATACGGTGATCGCTGACAAAGTCAGTCTTCAGTTGATAGAAGTACAGCTGGGGGCAGAGATCTCAGCAAGCGATAAACACAAATATAAATTGGATATTTAAGAAAAAAGGAAGGTGCCGGGGGTTGCTCCCCCGGCACCTTAAAAACTATTATGAGAAACATTACGAAAAAGACTTGTTCACTCCCAGGGGATGCCCAGGACTTTTGCCAGACCCGCGATACAGAATTCGCCTGCGAGGACAGCTCTTTGGGTGGTATCCTCTTCGCTGTCTCCGTTTAAGAATCCGGAGAATACGGTTCCGATGGTAAAGGAACTGATGAATTCGGAAATGCTTCTGGAGAAGTTTTCCGGTCTGGTCATGAAGGGACGGCATTTTTCCAGAAAGACCAATGTCCCTTCTGTTTCGGCATTAATGAGGTCTCTGGTAAAATTTTCGTACTTGGTTCCTGTTCCGGCTTCAAGGATCAGATTAAAGTCATCCTTGTTGGAATACATGTAATGGATCAGTTTATTTACGGAAGCAAAGGTGGATTTTAGTACTTCTGCCATGCCCTGTGCAGTGTCGGGAGAAAGGAAGACATCGCTTTCTTCGTTGTACAGTGAATAAAATCCGTTAATGCAGGGATCCACCAGTTTATCGAAGAGATCCTCTTTACTTTCAAAATGTGCATAAAAGGCACCGTTGGTAACACCTGCTTCTTTGCAGATGGTGCGGATGGATGCGTCCCGGAAGCCCACTGTGGTAAACTGCCTTCTGGCGCTTTCCAGGATGTTTCTATGGGTTCTGTCATAATCGTAAGCCATGCTTCACCTCAATGATTAATGTATCAGTCAAAAATATACTGTATTGCTTCTTGCAATACAGTAAACATATAGATATAATCTTACACTGTAATATAACAAAAGTCAACATTTATTTAACAACTTAAGGGATAAATGGTGATACAATGTTACAGGTTAATGGGCTCAGGAGGGATAGTTTTCCTCCGGCACCGGAAAAAGGAGACAAAAAAACAGATGTACGAATATAAAGGAAGAGTGAGATACAGTGAGTGTGACAGACACGGGAAACTCAGTATCGCAGGGGTGATAAACTATCTTCAGGATGTGGCCATACTTCATTCTGAAGACAAGAGGGTGGGAGTAGATTATCTGGCTGATGAAGACATGGGCTGGGTGGTTACCAATTACACCATGAACATTAGAAGATTTCCGAAGCTGGGAGAGGAGATCACCATAAGGACCTACCCCCACAGCATGAGAGCCTGCGTGGCTTTAAGAAGCTTTGAGATGCTCGATGAAAAGGGTGAAAGATTTGCGGAAGCCATTTCCACCTGGGCGCTCATGAATATAAATGAATTTCGCCCGGTAAAGATCTCGGAGGAGATCATAGCAGCCTATCAGCCAATGATATGCCCGGAATTTTCTCCCGAGCCTGTGAAGGCCCGTCCTCAGGGGGAAGAAGAAAGAGTGGGTCACTTCACCGTTTCCGAAGCGGAGATCGACACCAACGGTCACATGAATAACGGAGCCTATGCAAGGATCGCTGAAAAGTTTCTTCCGGACGGATTTGAATTTACAAGCTGTACCTACGTTTACAAGAAGATGCTGTTTCTTGATGAGAAGGCAGAAGTGTTTACATCAAAGACCGAGGACGGCAGCACACAGATAATCTTCAGGAA
>JAEEWS010000099.1 GCA_016287765.1 Lachnospiraceae bacterium | reverse complement strand
CCAAAACTTCATTCCAACCGATTCTACTTAAAAAAAGGTCTTCTTTCTTTCCACTTACTGTCAAACGGCAGGGAATGGGATGGTAGCTCAGTTGGTTAGAGCACCGCTCTGATAAGGCGGGGGTCGATAGTTCAACTCTATCCCGTCCCACTAAAAAATGATCTTTGAAAATAACAAGGGAAGGAAACAACGAAGAAGGTTCTTCTGAGAAGCGAGTGAGCACGAAGCAGGCTTGATCTGAAAAGCGGAGTGCAAGCGAAAGAACATCAGAAGGAAACGATAATATGGTCAAGCGAAATATAGGTCCATGGTGGATGCCTTGGAGCTGTAGGGCGAAGAAGGCCGTGATAAGCTGCGAAAAGCCCGGGGTAGGTGCACATAACCATTGATCCCGGGATAGCCGAATGGGGTAACCCAGGCGGAGAGATCCGCCTACCTGAAATAGCTGAATAAAATAGGCTACAGGAGCCAGACTGGATGAAGTGAACCATCTAAGTAATCCGGGAAAAGAAATCAAAAGAGATTCCGATAGTAGCGGCGAGCGAATTCGGAAGAGCCCAAACCGTCAAGAGCGGTGTTGTAGGGCCGCATGGGGATGACCCGTGGAGTGAACAAGGAAGAAGATAGCGGAACCGGCCGGACAGCCGGACCAGAGAGTGTGACAGTCACGTACGCGAAATCAACTTCCCTCCATGATGCGGTACCTGAGTAGGGCGGGGCACGAGAAACCCTGTCTGAATCCGGGTCGACCACGATCCAAGGCTAAATACTTTTACAGCTACCGATAGTGCAGAAGTACCGTGAGGGAAAGGTGAAAAGAACCGGGGTAACCGGAGTGAAATAGAACCTGAAACCATGAGACCGGCAAGATGTCACGGCGCGAAAGTGTTGTGGCGTGTCTTTTGTAGAATAAACCTGCGAGTTACGTTATGCAGCAAGGCCAAGGAATAGAAGTTCCGGTGCCGGAGCGAAAGCGAGTCTGAACAGGGCAAAATAAGTTGCATGACGTAGACCCGAAGCCAATGTGATCTTACCATGGGCAGGTTGAAGCGGCGGTAAAACGCCGTGGAGGACCGAACAGTAATCTGTTAAAAAAGGTAGTGATGACCTGTGGTAAGGAGTGAAAGGCTAAACAAACATGGAAATAGCTGGCTCTCCCCGAAATGCCTTTAGGGACAGCCTCATACAAAGCTATCGGAGGTAAAGCACTGGATGACCTAGGGGGAGTCAAATCCTACCGAAGTCAATCAAACTCTGAATGCCGATAACCAGCGTATGGGAGTGAGACTGCGTGCGACAAGGTTCGTAGTCGAGAGGGAAACAGCCCAGACCGACAGCTAAGGTCCCAAAATCATGCTAAGTGTAAAATGAAGTGCGGATGCAAAGACAGCCAGGAGGTTGGCTCAGAAGCAGCCATTCCTTAAAAGAGTGCGTAACAGCTCACTGGTCGAGCACCCGTGCGCAGACAATGTAACGGGGCTAAGCATGATACCGAAGCTACGGATTCATACCGTAAGGTATGACTGGTAGGGGAGCATTCCATTAACCCATGAAGGAGAACCCGAGAGGGGCTCTGGAGGAGATGGAAGAGAGAATGCAGGCATAAGTAACGCAAAGACGGGTGAGATCCCCGTCCGCCGAAAACCTAAGGTTTCCAGGGTAAAGGCAATCTGCCCTGGGTAAGTCGGCCCCTAAGGCCAGGACGAAAGTCGTAGTCGATGGGAAAATGGTGATTATTCCATTACTTCTTCAAGTTTCGAGGGCAGGACGCATGAGGCGAAATCCGGCGGGAGAACGGTTGTTCCCGTCAAAGCAGTAAGACGTTGATTCACGCAGGCAAATCCACGTGGAGAGTTGAGCTGTAAGCGATCAGAGAGAAAGTCGAAGAGAAGCGGACGTAGTCAGGGTGCCGGGAAATACTGTCTAAGGCTAGGCTTGAAGGAACCGTACCGGAAACCGACACAGGTAGGAAGGATGAGTAATCTAAGGCGCACGAGCGACCTCGCGTTAAGGAACTCGGCAAAATGCACACGTAACTTCGGAAGAAGTGTGGCTCACGTTATAACGATTGTGAGCGGCAGAAAGCAGGCCCAGGCGACTGTTTATCAAAAACACAGCCATCTGCGAACCAGCAATGGGACGTATAGGTGGTGACACCTGCCCGGTGCAGGAAGGTTAAGA
>JAEEWS010000059.1 GCA_016287765.1 Lachnospiraceae bacterium | reverse complement strand
TAGGGACGGGACAGTCACGGTCAAAATGGGAAAGCTTACTGAGTTAGAATTAGTTTTAGCGATGATGTAAGTTTATCCGCAAACTTAAATCGATATTTTAGGAGGTGCTATTCATGAGTCCTTTTGGGCTGACAAATACTAATGGACTGGTTGGCGACGCTAACAAAGAAACCAGAGTTGAAGCGATACTGATGCTCTACAGAAACGAAATGATAAGCAAAGAAAAGGTTAAAAACTTTGTGAAAGTTTTTCATTTCCTGAGCCCCGAGGATTATAAGCTGATTACGGGAGAACTGTATTCAGACGATTAACGGAGATTTATATGGAAGTTTTAATCGTAATGTGCCCTCAGAACGACAAGATAAGCGGTGTTCTTGGCTCTGCCGAAGCGGTTTCGATAGTCCCGAGAATATGCGAGCGTATCGAATCGTTTGAGGGCATTATACTAACCGCACTCGATTGGAACAACTCGGAAGAAGCCTATCTGAGTTCTCCGGAGGGCGGCAGATATCCGAAACATTGTATTTATGGTACTTACGGGTTTACTACTAATAAAGACATTATTAATAGCATAAACGCGAGGCCGTTTGACAATCTTCTTACATATCTTAAAGAACGAAAAGCTCACGATGATGCTGAGCGCGCTGAAAAGATAGCTCGCGGAGAAACCGTGGAAAGCCCCATAGATTTTACAGACTATGAACACGGATATCCGAAAACTTTCGGTCTATACCAGCATACTAACGGAGTAATATGTCACTATTTCTGGGATTACAACGAGGCATATCCTGAAGACCCCATAGAAAAGATAACCTTCATCGGTTATTGCACAGACGAGTGCATCCATCCTTTCATGAATTACATTCGTACATATATGCCGGGAACTATGTTGGCTATCGACGCAGCCTGTTGCGCCGGCACCACTCCAGAACTTCACACAAAAGCATTGAGATCTCTGAAAGAGCAATTATTCGTTGTTGAGAATTGGGAAGACACAGACCCCGACGCGGAAAACGATTTCGTTGCTACAGAGTATCCTGTATATACCGATCCGAAAACTCTTATATAATCTCAGGAGGTGAAACTTATGGGATTGGTAGATAAATTTATCAAAGAAGCCATGGCTATGGAAATCACGCAATACGCGCAGCCTAAGAACTTTGAGCTTTTTGGGAGAGAGTTTAAGTTTGTCTTCGATGAAGGAACCGAGACCGGAGAGGCTACTGTTAACCTGTCTAACGACGGATGGTGTTATTGGTCTATTAAAGACGGCGAGCTTACCGGCAAAGACTGGTATGAATGCCGCAAGGCTGACGATTTCACATATCTTCTTACTATCGGAGGCTACACCAAAGACATTCCGAAATACAATGTAACGTTTGTTATCGATGTTCAAAATGGTCTTGTAACTATGCAGCTATGCACGGTGGGGAAAAATCCGAAATCAAGATATATTCAGGACGTTACATTTGCGTTCGGTTATATTTACCATGAAGGAGCAGAACCGCCTAAGACGCGGCATGGGTATACTGATGAACCAGTTGGTTCCGCTATAACCTGGACATATTCTACGCGTCATGTCTATACTCATGTGTATTACGATCCTGACTGGTATAGAATCATTTGGCATAAAGATTCCGTGCCTCCGGTAGTCACAGCGGAAAATGACCCAACAAAACCTAAGCTTGCTACAACGAGTGAACCCATAACTATGATTAAGATAAAACGGGACATGTTCTTCCTTTCTATTACTGAAAAGGTGATGGAGCAGCTTCTCGGCCCCAAAGCGGGAATGAGGTGCTCCAATCTCTGTTTCCTTGATAGCTGGACTAAGATGGTCGGTGTTGGACGCGCTTTCGGAACAGCGTCCGTCGCAACAGATGATGACACGACTGAGAATGACCAGCCGATACTTTTGGCGTTTACCAGATATGGTAAACCTGCTATCGTAGACAGGTCTTATTTTACAGACCCAAATCCGTATCTTAATCTAAGATAAATTCTATTACTTATTGAATTAGGCGCGGCATGTAATACGCCGCGCCTAAGTGATTGATACAGGAGATGATAGATAATGAAAACAACCGCTGCGGCAATTCTTGAGCTTGCCCGCAAAGAAATCGGGACAAAGGAAGCGCCTGTAAACAATGTGAAATACAACACACTGTTTTATGGCCGAGATGTCTCCGGTGCGGCATATTCCTGGTGCTGCGCGTTTATATGGTGGCTTTTCCATGTCGTCGGTGCAGATGAGTTGTTCTACGGAGGCAGAAAGACCGCGAGCTGCACTACACTTTGGCGTTGGGCGCAGTCTCAGGGGCTTACAATAACCGACGGATATATGCCCGGCGATATCGTTTTTTACGACTGGGACGCGAGCGGCGACTGCGATCATGTCGGCATCGTCGAAAATGTCGACGGAAACACCGTAATTACCATCGAAGGCAACACCTCCCCTGCTAATGAGTCTAACGGCGGAGAAGTCATGCGGCGCACACGGACAAAGAAGCAAATCAAGGGCGCTTTCCGCCCTCAGTATATAAAAGAAATCAAGGAGAGTGATGAAGAGATGACTTCCGAACAGTTTAAAGAGTATATGCATGAATATCGCAAAAGCTTGCAGGACAACGACCATAGCACATGGGCGCAAGAGGCGATAGATTTCTGTATAAAGAACGGCATCGTCAACGGCGGCGGTAACGGAGCTGACGGCAAACCTAATTATATGTTTCAGGATTTGCTCACTCGTGAACAGATGATGCAACTTATCTACAACTTTGCCAAGTTTTTGGGAAAGGCGTAAAGCGTGAAAACGAAGAAAAAACCACAGCCTCTTGAGTTTTCCAAAAAGCTCATCAACGACAACCGTTATTTGCTTTGGCTTGTAAACGGAGGCGGGCTTTTGCTCGCCTTTTACTGCGTTTATAGGGGCTATGTTGGCGGACTTGCTTGGGTTGCGGGAATGGTAAGTAGTTCTTGGATTGCACACGGAGCAATTTGTTCATGGTACTTTAATATGGCGAAGTCCGATCATAAGAGTGCGGATGGTACAGGGATAACCTTTGCCGCTGCACAGGCAAAAGAATTTATTCAGCAGGAATGGGAAAGCCCTGCAATATGAAAGGAGGATAATTATGAAGCTTATAATTGACAACTGGCATACGCTTCTTATGCTTTTAATTTTTCTCGTCTGGCTTGTCGTTTCTATTATCAGATTTAAGAAAATGAGTAGTGAAGAGCGTTATCAGCAAATTCGCGGATGGCTTTTGCAGGCAGTTATGTTTGCGGAAAAAGAATTTGGCGGTGGAACTGGTGAACTTAAGCTTTCTAACGTATACGCCGAATTCTGTAAGCAATTACCGTGGCTTGCAAAAATCATACCATTCCAGATATTTAGTGATTACGTCGATGACGCGCTTCTGGAAATGAAGGAATTACTTGAGAAAAACGCTAAGATAGCCTCCGTTATCGAAGTCAAGGAGGAAAACTAATATGCAAGGAGGACTCGCCATGACAGATATGGAAAAAATTATAGTCGAAACAGAGGCAAGAACTAAAAATAACGAAGCAAAGATAAGTGATATTGCCGAAGAACTTCGTGAGGTTAAGGGCGACCAAAAGGCGATTTATGAGATTGCCAGTTCTATCAAGCTCATCGCGCAGCGCGTTGAACAGATCGACGACAAAGTCAATGACACAAACGACAAGGTCAATAAGCTCGCGGAAAAAGTTAATCAGCATGAGATTCTTCCGTATAAGAAGGTTGCGGATAACTGGAATTCCATCAAGGTGTCCCTTATCACGTCCGTGTTGTCTTTGCTCGGAACCGGAATTATAGGCACAGTCGTAATTTTCGGCAGATAATATTTTGGGAGGCAAGTATGTATAGAATTATGATTGTTAAATCCAAGAAGGATAACTACGCTTCTCTTTATCAGTACCTTACCACTACCGTTGATGGCGTTATCTCCCCTGTTGAGCTTCCGACCAAGGCCGCGCTTGACGAAAAGGTGGAGACGATGCTGAACGATGAAGGTTATGCAAAATCCGATTTTATCGTCGTTGAGGTAATTGATTACACAATCGATGCTACGGCGTACAGTGACGACGAGCCTGCGGACTCTAACGGTTAGCGTTATCCGCGCGCATATAGAGACAAAGACCGTTAAACAGATATAGGGCAGCTACCAAAAAAAAATGATAGCTGCCCTATTTTTTGTTTTATTATATTGGAAAACAATTTGCTAATATAGTACAATATTTCTGTTGAAATATATGAAAAGAAGGAATAAAATGAAACTACCAAAAGTAAGAAAGCTCCCGTCGGGAAAATATTTTTGTCAATTACGTCTTACGAATCCGGATGGTGTAAAGCAGTCAATATCCATTACGGAGGACACAGAGAAGCTTTGCATTGCAAAAGCTGCGGCGATTAAAGGTGGTTTAGTCGAGCAGCAAAAAGCTCTTCAAGGTACGCTCTACGGCGCAATAAATGAATACATTCGTCTTCGTGAAAATATTTTATCCCCATCAACGATTCTCTTCTATCGTATTGTTCAGGAGAACCGTTTTAAGGATTATATGAAGCGCCCTATTAAAGAAATGGACGAGAAAAATATACAGGCGATGATCAATCAGGAAGCAAAGCTTGTTTCATGGAAGACTCTAAAAAATGCTTGGGGATTTGTTTCGTCTGTTTTGCGTGAAAGCACAGGAAAAAGTTTCAAGGTCATTCTTCCGCAGGGCGTAAAAAAGGAGAAGCCTTTTCTTGATTACGAGCAAATCAAAATATTTCTTCGCGTTATCAAAGGCGATAAATACGAAATTCCCGCCCTGCTTGCACTATGCTCGCTTCGTCGCTCTGAGATACTGGCTTTGACTTGGGATAAGGTCGATTTTAAGAATAAGAGAATTTATGTTCATGGCGCTACGGTTCCGGACGAAAATCATCAGATGGTGGACAAGGAGACCAATAAGAACAGCAGCAGTCGTCGTACCGTTCCGATTATGATACCGCGTCTTATAGAAGCGTTGGAATCTGTTCAAAATAAACATGGCAAGATTTATCAGGGACATCCAAACGCTATAAAACAGCATTTGGATTATGTGTGTAAAAAGAATAAACTTCCCCTCATAGGAGTTCATGGGCTCAGACGTTCCTTCGCATCCCTTTGTTATCATTTACGAGTTTCGGAACTTGAATGTATGAGAATCGGAGGGTGGAGCGACTGGGGAACTATGAGGCGAGTTTATACAAAGCTTGCTGAAGCCGATGAAAAAGAAGCCGAATTGAAGCTATTAGCATTTTACTCCGAAGAGGAAAATGCTAATAAGATTGCTAACGAAAGTTCACAACCCGCATAATTACTACTATTTTTTGTGTTATATTATAAGGTTCGAATCCTTCTTCCGCTGCCACTGAAAAAGCCTTGAAATCAGCCAGTTTCGGCGGTTTCGAGGCTTTTTTGTTAGCATTGTGTTAGCACCATTTTGCGCCCATTTGGGCTCCTTTGAACGCCAAAATGCTAATGAAAATGCTAACATTTTAGCCTCAATTTTACCGTTAGCATTCTTTCATTACGCCGGAATTTCTTTTGAAAGTTCCGCTGCGATATCAGCTATAAGACGTTTTGCTTGTAGTCCTTTTCCAACTTTTCTTACGTTTTTCAGCATACGAGCTGCCGCATGTTCCTCGCATCCGTACCATTTAGCAAACTCGCGCGTGGTAATCGCTCTCGCTCCGCAAAACTCAGCCAGGTCGTTTTCTATTTGTCTCCTGCGCTCGGCGACGGGGTTTGCCAGCTCTCTTACTCTTGGCATTTTATTCCTTCTTTCTTTTCTTAATTGCTTCCAGTAGAGCCGAAGCCTCCGCGATCTTCTCCCTCGAGCTCAGATACCTCGATGAATTCAATCTTCGGCATTTTCTCGATAATGCGGAACTGGCATATTCTGTCGTTTACCTTGATCTCCGTATCGCGCGTCGCAAGTACGGGATATTTCCAGATGTCGTTATTCCCGCTGTAGCTGTTATCAATGACAGCCACACTGTTTGTCTGGATAATACCCCAGGTCTTGTAGCTCGAACTGCGCGGCGCGACGTGCGCTTCATAGCCTTCCGGCAGCTTCATCGAAACGCCGAGGGATATATACCTGCTCTCCCCTTTTTTGAGGCTTACATTTTCCGCAGCGCGAAGGTCTATCCAGTCGCCGAGCTCAATGGCTTCGATTTTCTTAAGTTCGTCGTTATGATACTTAATGAGAATTTCCATGATTACTTTATCTCTCCTTTAAAACTTTGGTCTGAAATTATTTTTGGATTTATATATTAAGAAGCCCATCGTACATATTGATATAAGCACGAGGAAGTCTCCGAAAAGTTCTATGTATGTATTATTCATCAGTTAAACCATTTTATCTGCGTGAGACCGGCGTATCCCTTTTCCCAAATAAACCACGCATACGCAGCGGCGCTGCCGTTTTTGCAGTTGTCAAAGTCCCCGTTCTTACAGCAGGGAATTCTGCCGGAAGCGACATATACTGTTTTCGGAGGATATTTATCGAACAATTCTCTTCTGGATTTTCCTTCAAGAAATTGTAGTCTCAGGAACATCGCAACCTTATGTCCGTTTGTTACGGACTCTATCGCGTGCTCCACGAATTCCTTAGCGTATTTATACGGAGGATTTGTTATAATATCTCCGTCGAACAATATGTCGCTTTTAAGGAAATCTACGCCGGGAGTTCCGTATCCGCGATTTATGAGATCGGTGGAGGTTACATTGTAGCCTTTTTTATCCAGAACCTTACTCAAGTGTCCGGCTCCGCAGGCGCATTCCCATACGTTTGGAGAAAATTCCTCTATTTCAAGCAACAGCTCAATAGCTTTCGGGTCTGTTGCGTAATAATCAAATTCCTCGCGCTCGTCCATCGCGTGATTAGAAGCGCCTATTGTTACAAACATCGAATGGGTCGAATTTTTTATAATAAATCATCCTTCCTTATGTATTATTTACGGGCTATAAGGCACTATTTCCCTTTTAATAAGCGAGGCTTTTATATCTATAAGCCTCTGATTCGTACTGCCTCTGTACGGAAGCGTTATATCGCGTCGCTCCAAAACAAACATACCGTCAACCAAGACGTCACATATTTTTAGAAGTTCCAGCATATTATTATCTGATACTATTTCTTCGTAGGTGAAGCCTGAGTATATCCAGATTGATATGTTTGGAGCTTCATTTTTTACACGCAGAACGAAAGGTGTCAGTTCTGCGGCGCTGTACATCGGATCGCCACCGCTGAGAGTTATTCCGCTGATAAACGGAGTCTTGCGAATATAATCAATGATTTCGTCCTGTATTTCCGCTGTAAATTCCCGCCCTGCTGTAAAAGAATGTGATGTGGGGTTATGGCAGCCTTTGCAATTATGAAGGCATCCGCTCGTGAAGACCACAACCCTCACGCCTTCGCCGTCAGCAATCGACTCGAAATT
Organism: Lachnospiraceae bacterium; assembly: GCA_016287765.1. Next base: position 4,664 of record JAEEWS010000059.1, on the reverse strand, counting down.
GATTCCGGCTATATTCATTCTTACTCCTGTTTTGTAAAATCGGTATATTCGCTATGCTTCACGCGGTCAAGAACCTCCGCTATTTTGCCCTCGTTAAAGTTGCGATAGTCTTCCGAAAGGTAGCCAGTTACACGACGCAAACGCTGGATTTCCGTATTGCCGCATTTCGGGCAGTTATAGTTTATTTCTCCCTGATAGCCGCATTTAAGACAGGTATCAATCGGGAAATTGAAGGCCAGATACGGGATGTCCAGGGACATCGCATAGTCTATGATATCCTCTATCGCCTTCTCATTTTGCATAACAGAGCTTTCAAGCTCAACATAAGTGATGCAGCCGCCGGTGGGATATTTACAGAAGGGAGCTTCGAGCTGAAGCTTTTTATAAATCGAAACCTTCTGCCATACAGGAACATGGTGAGAATTCGTTATGTATTCGCGGTCTGTTACTCTCGGAATTACGCCAAATTCACCCTTTAACGCTTTGGCGTATGTGCGGCATAAGTTTTCTGCCATTTTCGACTATATTTTCATCCGTTTTCTCAACGGAGTCTACCCTTTCGCTTTCGCTACTCTACTTTCTTACTAAGATTTCGATAGTCTGTTCACATTTAACTATTACTAATTACCTTAAAATAGAAATCTGAAAATTTACGTTTTGGTTTTCCATGATCTAAATGATATTTTATAACATCAACATCAACGCCTGTTTTATCTCTTGCGTGTTTAATGCTTTCAAATCTTTCGACCATTTCGTCCGAGTCATAGGCATACATTCCTATCGGATTATAAGGGAGGACATCAGGATCATCAATAAATCTGAAATAGTATTTTTTTCTGACAGGTCTTTTATATTTTGCTTGTCTTGATATTGTGCTTAAACTAATACCAGTCTCATTTGCCGCCTCTCTTATACTTCCATATGTTTTTATAAAACTATTTGTTGAGGTCTCATACATAGAAACCGGATTACTTTGACTATCCTCAAATCCACTTGCGTTTTTTGCAAGACCATCATCAAACGCCTTTTGAGTGTTCTCCGATGTCGTAGTCCAATACAGATTATCCACCCTATTGTCATTTTTTATATTGTTTTTATGGCCAACGACTGTATAACCCATCGGATTTGGGATAAAAGCCTCAGCAACAAGTCTATGTACTCTTTTGGATATATTGTGTTTCTCGTTTTTATATTTTATTCCAACATATTTGTATCCATATACCTCTGATAACGATTTCTTTATTAGTTTATGATGCCCATTTCTGTGGTCTATTGCATAAATGCTTCCGTCTACATCTACCCAGTGATCTATAGATCCTTTTACCGGAAGCGCTGTTTTTGGCAGTTCCAATATCATCACCTCTTTTCAATAATATTTCTGGTATATTAGTAATAGTATTTAGCACAGGATTACACTTATCGTGACTCCCCTGTTAGCATATTTCTTAACCGTCATTTCCTACGGCTCCTAAACGTGAAATATACACCCTAAAAGGTTAGATAGATTTTTCATTACACGTTACCGTGCAAGCCCCCGCAGAAAACCCAGGGGTAGCATAACAACTGAAGTTAAGGTCATTACGCTCACTTGCTTCCTTAGCATAATCGGAAATATGTTTAACTACGCTCAACGCAAATTCCCAGACCTTTTCATCCTCGGAATGGTCTTTGCCGAAAAGAGCCTGACACATTTCAGCTATACCGATATATCCGAAGGCCAGAGTTCCGTGTTTCATCGCTTCGTAAATGCCCTTTGCCATAGCCTTATCCGCGTCTGCTATCGTTCCGTTGTTATACATAAACTTTGCGGAAGCAACTGGCTGATTACAGATATGGTAAAAGCGGTCTACGAGCGACATTTCCGTAAGATGGAGTACCTCATCAAGTTCATCCCAAAATCCTTCGATATCAGGTTCTTCTCTTTCTCCGAGACAGATGCCGTGCTTTATGCCGATTTTCGGCAGATTCATCGTTGTGGGGCACACATTGCCGCGTCCAACCTTGGAATAACCAAGTCCATGACGGTCAAATCCCAGCATCGTCCTACATCCCATTGCCGCAGATTCCGTGTCAGGATTTCCGGGCTCTTCTATGTTCTGAGAAAAATCGCAGTTGACAATATTCGGATATATACGATGACATAAAGACTTAATAGCAAGCTTCTTAATGTCGTAGTTCGGGTCTCCGGGTTTTGCCGTCACGCCCTTTTTATACTTCAAAATCGAAATCGGGAAAATCGGCGTTTTATGGTACTTTCCTACACCGTCAAGGCTTGACTCCATAAGCCACCGGGAAACCATACGTCCTTCTGTTGATGTGTCCGTTCCGAAATTAATCGAGGTGAACGGTATCTGAGAGCCCGCGCGACTTTCGAGAGTGAGCAGGTTATGATAAAGCCCCTGACAGCTCTGCTTGCCTTCGCGTTCCATCATATCCATCGCATACTGGTAGGCCTTCGGGTACTTCATATACTCGGGATTGTCAATCGAACTTTCGTTTGTAAGAGTGCTGTTCTCTGGCATAACGGCGTTTTCAACATATTTAAGTCCGTCTATAAAATGTTTGTAAAAGCTCTTTTTTACGAACGGAGCGAGGTCGTAATCGATATGAGCCGTAGCTACCCCTCCGAACTGAACCTGGCTCTGCACCTGAAAAATGACTGCGATAAGCTGACATGCCGTGGAAAAACTGTTCGCGGGACGAACGTCGCCGTTTCTTGTTGAAAAACCATTCGTCAGAAGTCTGTGCAGGTCACAGAACAGGCAGTTGTGACTTCCGATATCGTACTCAGAAAGGTCGTGTATGTATATGCGGGACTCCCTGTGAGCCTGCGCTACTTCGGGACGGATAAACACATTGAGGGCGATATCCTTATGAAGTACATTTGCGCTCTCGAACTTTTTGCCGCCGAAAGAAAGTTCGTCCACGTTGGCGTTCTGATTCTGGACGTTTTTGCAAAGAAGTATATCCTCTATCCGTTTGTTGATAGCCGTGTTGCGCTGACGCTCCCGGCTGCGCTTTTCCCGGTATGTGATATATTCCTTCGCCGCTTTTTTACAATCGCTCGCCATAAGCTCGCGTTCCACCATATCCTGGATAACTTCGATATCTACGACCTGCGAGCTGTCAGAGCTGTTTGCGATTCTCTCTGCAATTTCATGAGCCACATTCTCTCTGATTTCATCAGTTCTCTGCATGGCTTTGAGTATTGCATTTACGATTTTGTCTGCGTTGAAGGGCTCGATACGCCCGTCTCTTTTTTTGATTTGTGAAATCATTTAACCCCTCCAATTTTTAAAATAATATCATACACTTCGTCCCAGCTTTTTACGCGGATTATGCCGTTTACTTCCGCGTCATAGGAGAGATTGTGAGTGCGCTCAAAAAGCATTTTGTGTGGACAAATCGCGGTTTTCAGATTATGGACTCCGTCATCTATTATTACGTCGCCGGAGATTACGCTCTTATCATAGGCGATGATTATATCTTTCCAACTCAGGAATGGGTAGAGAGAAAGAAAGTGTTCTATTTTTGCCGGAAGCCCGACATAATAAGACGCTGTGACCACCCGAACCGTATGCCCGTCTTTTATAATCTGTTTTACCGTTTCCTGCGCTTTTGGAATCGCTTTCAGGCCGTACCATAAATTAGGGTCACGAAGCGTCGAGAACAGTTCCCCTTTGGATACATTAGGGAAAAAGCTCCCAATATTCCAATCGGTTATATCTTCGACGCCGACGTTTGTTCCGAATTTTGTATTCAAGGCATTTACCCAGCCTCCGATCAAATCCTGAAGAACGTCATCCATGTCGATAAGTATAGTCAGATGCCTCACGACTTCACCTCCCTATCACGCAGTTCCTTTACGAATGAAGCGATTTCTTTTTTGGAATCCTCCATCAGCTCGTCCCAATCACCGTCATAATTAAAGGTCACATCTCCTCGTTCTATGCGACGAATATACCCGTCAAGCATTGCAAAATCTTTTTCATAACAGTGAAAACTATTAGCTCTGTGGGTGTAAGTTCCAACCTTTACGCCAAGCTCGTCTGCTATTCTTTTCTGCAACATAATAAGGGCGAAAGCATTCATAAACGCTGCCTTGCAAGCATCGTTTGAGCGGAAAAGCACCTTTAAATGCAGCTTGTTGTCTCTGATGAAAAACTGTAAATGCTGTAAACAAGCGGGGTTTTCATTTCCCTCCGCCGCGTCGTGCCGCCAATCGCGCACGTCTATCACCGCACGGCGCGAGTCCGGGTTGCGGCGCAGCTCGCACAGGATGAAAGGAATTTGTTCTGCCATGCGGGAATGATATGTATAAGCCCAGTTGCCGCGTTCTATCTCAAAATCCAGAATCCCGTCCAGAATTTCCTGACGATATTGTTCCAATTCCCTCGGGGACGCAAGAGACAGCTTAGAAATCATTGGCTCCGCTAAGGGTTCAAGTACACAGAAGGTCATGGAAAGTTCCTTCTGGTTTGTGTTGTAATCCGGACACGGACAGACTTCCCCGGCATCATACAGCGCTTTAAGCGCCGCATGATATGCCTCGGGAAGCGTTCTGCCTGTAACAATAACCTCTCTCAATTAACATCCATCCCTTCGAGTTGAGTCTGGTGATACCCCTGTAGAGCAACGATAAACTCGATTATCTGCTCTTTCAG
>JAEEWS010000098.1 GCA_016287765.1 Lachnospiraceae bacterium | reverse complement strand
ATGTATCCATGAAATGTCATATTTTTCTTTTTTCAGTAAAACAGTAGCTCTTCTGACCATCTCGAGTCCAATGCCCTTCTCTCGATACTTTGGAATGGTTCCGACGCAACCCGGTCCGCCGATTTTAAGATTATCTTGCATTCCCAGATCGCTTAGTATACAAAATGCAACCACCTCATCTTTATCAAAGGCACAAAAAACTCTGCTCCATTCTCCAAAATACTGTACCCAGTCCTCGTCTACTTCATTTACTGCCTTCTTGAGTCTGCTGATATCGCCTTTATATTCACCAAAAGTAATGTTTTCAGGGCAATGCGGCATCACTTCACGCGGTGAATCATTGCGCAGATCCATTATCAGTTCCGAAAATACCCAATCTTTTGGCATTTCGGTTATGCCCGGATCATCAAAGAAGCCGGGATGCAAGTTGTTAAACATTTTTAGATAATTCACTTAATGCTCCTTAGAAAGTAATTTCGTACACTTTATTGTTTCGGGTAATACTTTATCGGATCTTTTACATCTGTCTCGATATTATTCTTGACCATTTTCTTCAATCCTTAGTATATAAGTACTTATACGATTTACTTAAGTCATTCTATTATATAATCTGTCGTCTGTATAGACTCAAAACTAAAAGGGCACCAACGTGCAGTCATCAACAAGATCTCCAAGACAAACTATTTTGTCATATTCATTTTGAGAAAGAAGTTCCTCTGCCTTATCAAATATCCAAGGCTTCAGATGAACATTCAGAATTACAAAAACCTTACTCATTGCGTATCATCTACCCTTCCACATCACTCTCTTACTCTTAAATAAATATAGCAGAAAGTCTTCCTGCAACCTCTTCTGTAGTTACTCCATAGTTGATCAGTGTGTTAACATCAAACGGATCATTCTCCAACCTTGAAATAAAATCTGTAATATCTTTTAAAACAGCAGCCGGTAATCCTTCGGTTCTTTCCACTTCCATTTCAACGATTATCCTCAAAACATCTTTTTTATGCTTCTTGAATTCCGAAGAGTGAACCTCTTCTCCTGCGTCTCTTTTAGCTTTAAGATCCATGTAAGCCTTGGCCTTAAACAGGATCAGGTATTCAGGTCTCAAAACAGATAGTCCGTCTATCACGGTTCTCCCTTTCAGCAAAACACTGTAATAATCTTCATTTAGAAGAATTCCTGATAGGCTGGCGATATCGTCATCAATATGTATCGGTGTAAGCACATTCGGCTCACGAAGCGGAAACTCAGTTCTGGCAAACAGCTCGATCATCTTTGGGTATGAAGGATCCTTAGGTTCAGTAAATCGGAAAAACCGCATTGACATTCGCCGGAAAAGATTCCATTATGGCTGTAGATTAGTTCACAATTTACGAAGTAATAGCAATGGAAAAAGAGGCGATTATATGATCATAATGAATTTGAAAATCCATAATTTACTGGCTTTCAAGGACTTCGAGGTCAACTTTTCCTACCCGAAGAAGATTGTTGATTCCTACATAGAAAATGAGCATTTGAAAGACCATCCGAACTTCCGCTATAAGAAGGTGAATATCGTGATGGGGGCCAACGCATCCGGCAAGACTTCCCTTGGCAGGATGATCATGAATGCGGTCACCTTCATCGATACCAGGCGCTTCGAGTGCCTGACGGACTGTGTGAATGACCCTTCGGAGGCGGCGCTGCTTTCCATGGATTTCGTTGGAACCGGCGAGACCCTGTACAACATGACCGTAGAGATCCTGCCCACTACAGGGGAAAAATATACCGCGGATAAGCTGAACGTATCGGTTTCGAAAGCCAAAATCGGCAGCAGGGACAGCTATGAGACCTGCCGGGAGAAGCTGAGCGAGGTTTCCACCGGACCGGATGACAATTATATCCGGGCGCTGGAGGCAATCGAGCCGCTGACCTTCTGCTTCCAGTATCCGGTCGATGCGGAGGGCGAATACCGGCTGCATGAGGTCAAAAATCCCGTGCTCTACAGCCGGATCATGGAAAAAATGCTTAAGGCACTTGACCCGGCCATCGACAAAGTGGAGCCTCTTACAGAGGTCGATAATTCCTTTGTGATCCGGATGGGGAAGAGATCCTTCATCCTCAAGGATGGGGAACTGACCAACCGTGCGTTCCTGTCCAGCGGAACGAAATCCGGAATCGCTGTGGCAGATATCCTGTACGCCATCAAGGAAGAGGGTCAGGGGCTGTATTACTGTGATGAGAAGTTCTCCTACATCAACAGCGATATTGAAAAAGCAACCGTCTCGATCATGATCGACAG
>JAEEWS010000097.1 GCA_016287765.1 Lachnospiraceae bacterium | reverse complement strand
ATGTGCTGGAAATACGCGAAACGGCTAACTATGATCTTGAAGGCATAGATTACGACATACGAATTTGCAACACTCCGGGCGAAGTACGACATTTAGTGATGGAACGGAATGTTCTTGCCAATCGTGCTAGGATCCTGGCAGGATACTGTTGGGAGTGGAACAAGGAAGGTAAAAACGATCCGAACTATCATGACATTAAGATAGGAGATTTTGAAATGAGCTGGAACCTTGGAAATGGGGAACCCTTTGCTATTAGCGAGACTTCTGTTAATGAAGCGGGCTGCATCCACACTTCTCAGGGACTTGAGTTTGATTATGTCGGTGTGATAATGGGAGATGACATCAGATACGAGGATGGGCATGTAATCACTGATTTTACTAAGAGGGCGAACACAGATCAGTCAATCAAAGGTTTAAAGAAAATGTACAAGGAATCTCCGGAAGAGGCCAAAAGACGTGCGGACGAGATAATCAAAAACACCTATAGGACTTTGCTTACCAGAGGAATGAAAGGCTGTTACATCTATTGTACTGACCTGGCATTAGCAACATATTTAAAAACTAGATTGGAAGGACAAAAACATGAGACAGGAAACAATTGACAGGATAAGAAAATTTACTGAGGATCGCGACTGGGATCAGTTTCATTCTCCGGAGAATCTGGCAAAATCTATTGTGATAGAGGCAGCGGAACTTCTTGAATGCTTCCAGTGGAGCAGAACGGAATACGACCTTCAGCACGTGAAGGAAGAACTTGCGGATGTAATGGTGTACACTAGAAATCTGCTGGATAAGCTTGGCTTGGACGAGGATGAGATCGTCAACATGAAGATGGAGAAGAACGAGAAGAAGTATCCCGTGGAGAAAGCCAGGGGAAGCTCGGCGAAATATGATCAGTTGTAGAATGTGATTTTGGGAGGATGAGCGTATGCCCACAGAGAAAGATTGGAAAACCTTTAGAAAAATGATGCCCGAGTGGCAGGAAAGATATATGGATCGGCTCTGCAAGGAATATGTTAAGATCCTTGAAAGCGATCAGCTTGCTTCGGACAGGTTTTGGAAGATCAATAAGCTTGTTAAACAAGATGAGCACAAGGTCGGTGTGCAGGCTAAAATGAGCAGGTCGGAAATGCTATATAACCTGATATATCTGGTAAGGGAAGATGCTATTACTCTTGATGAGCTTGACTGCTTCAGTGAAGAAGTCCAAGAAGCGGTAAAGATCAGGATATGAAAGGCTTAAACATGTTCTGCGAGAAAAAACTTATTACCGAATAGGAGCCTCCTCCATGTCCCATTTTGCTGTTCTTGATACTGAAACAACCTGGTCGGATGAAGTCATGTCCCTGGGTTTTGTGATTGCCGATGAAGACGGATTTGAGGAAGTCTGTGGCGAGTACTATATAGTCAATCCGGTTTATAAGCGCGGCGGGATGTATTCCTTTGAACTCATTCAGCCGGGGGTGACGCCTGCCTATTGTTCCAGGGAAGATGTGATCGAAGCCGTGAGGAAGACCTTTCGGGAAAAGCAGGTCGAGAAGGTCTTTGCGTACAATGCTGCTTTTGACAAACGTCACCTTCCGGAACTGGCGGGATATGCCTGGTATGACATAATGAAGCTGGCGGCATACAGGCAGTACAATCCCAAGATCCCCGATCATATGGAATTCTGCCGTACGGGAAGGCTGAAGAGAGGCTTTCGGGTGGGAGATGTGACGAGATATCTGACGGACGGGGAAGAGTACGAGGAAATGCACAATGCGCTGACGGATGCAAGAGACGAACTGAGGATAATGAAGCTGCTTCGGCATCCGCTTCATGTGTATGAGTGCGCGAGGATATGAGCCCGGATTACATAGTTTTGGAAATGATACGGACAAACTATGGTGATATTTACGTATATGAGGAATGAGTACCATGGAAATCAAAAGAGTGACCGAAGATGAAAAAATAGGCGAGTTTATTAACGCGGAGTTTTCGGATTATGCGACCGGTTGTGATGTGTCGCTTAATTACGAGGAATTTTGCTTTGCTGCGGAAGATGAGGGCAGAATAGCCGGAGTCATCACAGGTAGAGCCTACTACAACGAGGTGCATATCGGAGATCTGATCGTTGGCAGGGAATATAGAAGAACCGGCGTCGGCAGCAAGCTTGTTGCGGCTGTTGAGGAAGCATACAAAGGGAAGGGCTATGAAAAAATAGCACTTACGACTTTTGGATTTCAGGCACCGGAATTTTATAAGAAGCTTGGATATGAATTGGAATTTGTCCGCGAGGATAAGGATCCGAAGCTTAGCAAGTATTTTTATCTGAAGAAGATATCCAATGTTTGAGGAAATACAAAATGAACTACAAGATAATTGACAAGGAGAAA
>JAEEWS010000058.1 GCA_016287765.1 Lachnospiraceae bacterium | reverse complement strand
GGGTTAGAGGTTCATTTTTCGGCGCAAAGCGCCAAAATGAACCTCTAACCCCGTCCCCAAAGGCTCAAAAAGTGAACCTCTAACCCCGTCCCCGGGTGTCAAAAACTGAACCCCTAACCCCGTCCCCAAAGGGTCATTTTCTTCTATTCTATCAGTTATTTCTGTTTGCTCTTTTTCTCAAGGTAGGATCAAGGATCTTCTTTCTTATTCTGAGAGAAGAAGGAGTAACCTCCAGGAGCTCATCCTTTTCGATGAAGTCCAGAGCCTGCTCAAGGGAAAGTACCTTGGGAGGTGTAAGGCGGAGAGCTTCGTCGGAAGCGGAGGAACGGGTGTTTGTAAGCTGTTTGCGCTTGCAGACATTGACCTCGATATCCTCTGTCTTGGGGCTCTGGCCGATGACCATACCGGAGTAAACCTTTTCACCGGGTCCGATGAAGAGGATACCGCGTTCCTGAGCATTGAAAAGGCCGTAGGTAACGCTTTCGCCTGCTTCAAAAGCAATGAGGGATCCGGTCTTACGATAGGCGATGTCACCCTTGAAGGGAGCATATCCATCGAAGAGGGTGTTAATGATGCCGTTACCCTTGGTATCGGTCATGAAGTCGCCTCTGTAACCGATGAGACCACGGGAAGGAATGAGGAACTCAAGACGGGTGTAGCCGCCGCTGATGCTTGACATGGAGAGAAGCTCGCCCTTACGCTGGGAAAGTTTTTCTATGACAACTCCGGAAAATTCGTCGGGGACATCGATGTAGGCCTTTTCCATAGGCTCCAGCTTTTCGCCCTTTTCGCCGGTCTTGTAGAGCACTTCTGCCTTGCTGACAGCAAACTCATAACCTTCACGGCGCATGTTCTCGATGAGAACGGAGAGATGAAGCTCACCACGACCTGAAACCTTGAATGCTTCGGTGGTGTCGGTCTCTTCCACACGAAGGGAAACGTCGGTGTTCAGCTCTCTGAAAAGACGCTCGCGGAGATGTCTGGAAGTAACGAATTTACCTTCCTGTCCCGCAAGAGGAGAGTCATTTACGCTGAAGGTCATAGCTATCGTGGGCTCCGAGATCTTCTGGAACGGAATGGGGTTGGGAGCTTCGGGGCTGCAGAGCGTATCGCCGATGTGAAGGTCAGAAATACCTGAGATCGCGACGATGGCACCTATGCCTGCTTCTTCAACTTCTATCTTCTTAAGGCCTTCATACTCATAGAGTTTGGAAACCTTTACTTTACGTACCTTATCGGGCTCGTGGTGGTTAACGATGACCACATCCTGGTTTACGCGGATCTTACCGTTGGAAACCTTGCCTACGCCGATACGGCCCACATATTCATTGTAGTCGATGGTGCTGATGAGAACCTGGGTTCCTGCATCGGGATCACCCTGAGGAGCAGGGATGTAATCAACGATGGTCTCAAAGAGAGGAACCATGTTCTTGGGAGTGTCATTAAGTTCAAGGATCGCAACACCTGTTTTTGCGGAAGCGAAAACGAAGGGGCAATCCAGCTGCTCGTCCGAAGCATCCAGATCCATAAGGAGCTCCAGGACTTCGTCGATAACCTCCTTGGGACGAGCCTCGGGACGGTCGATCTTGTTGATGCAGCAGATCACAGGAAGCTTAAGCTCAAGTGCTTTCTTAAGAACGAACTTGGTCTGGGGCATAACGCCTTCAAAAGCGTCAACCACAAGAACAACGCCGTCCACCATCTTGAGAACTCGCTCTACTTCGCCGCCGAAGTCCGCATGTCCGGGTGTATCAATGATGTTTATCTTTATTCCTTTATAATTTATGGCTGTATTTTTAGCGAGAATTGTTATGCCTCTTTCGCGTTCGATGTCATTGGAGTCCATGACACGCTCAGCAACATCCTGGTTTGCACGGAACGTACCGCTCTGCTTAAGAAGCTCGTCAACAAGGGTGGTTTTACCGTGGTCAACGTGAGCGATGATTGCAATGTTTCTGATGTTATTACTTCTTTCGATCATAAAATAGTCCTTTCAAATCCTGAAAACCATTTCCAAATTTTATCACAAACGCTTATATTAACATAAATTTCGCAAAAATCAAGAAAAAAATTCTAAATGAACTTGGGGGACGGGGTTAGGGGTTCACTTTTTGACACCCGGGGACGGGGTTAGAGGTTCACTTTTTGAGCCTTTGGGGACGGGGTTAGAGGTTCATTTTGGCGCTTTGCGCCGAAAAATGAACCTCTAACCCCGTCCCCAAAGGCTCAAAAAGTGAACCTCTAACCCCGTCCCCGGGTGTCAAAAAGTGAACCCCTAACCCCGTCCCCGGGTGTCAAAAACTCCTCAAAAATTACCCTTATATAAACAATAAGAAATATTAAATATAAAAAATTTTGGTTTTATGGTAAACTATGGACGTTCCAAAAATATCCAAAGGACAATGAAAGGAAGATAAACATGGATTATAAAAATGCAGGCGTTGATATTGAAGCTGGCTACAAGGCCGTGGAGCTCATGAAAAAACATGTGGCCAAGACCATGAGACCTGAGGTTCTGGGAGGTCTGGGCGGTTTTTCCGGAGCTTTTGCGATGAATTCCTTTATGAATATGAAAAACCCCACTTTGCTGTCGGGTACAGACGGCGTGGGTACAAAACTGAAGCTTGCTTTCCTTATGGACAAGCATGACACCATCGGTATCGACTGCGTGGCAATGTGCGTGAACGACGTGGCATGTGCGGGCGGCGAACCCCTTTTCTTCCTTGATTATATAGCATGCGGAAAGAACATTCCCGAGAAGATCGCGGACATCGTAGGCGGCGTTGCCACCGGCTGCGAGATGGCGGGAGCTGCTCTTATCGGCGGCGAGACAGCGGAAATGCCCGGCTTTTACCCCGAGGATGAATATGACCTGGCAGGCTTTGCCGTAGGCATTGTAGATAAAGATGAGATGATCACCGGTGAGAACCTTAAAAAAGGTGATGTGCTTGTGGGAATTGCTTCCTCAGGCATACATTCCAACGGCTATTCACTTGTTCGTAAGGTTTTCCCTATGGACAGAACAGCTCTGGACCGTTATTCCGATGAACTGGGCGAGACACTGGGAACAGCACTTCTCCGTCCCACCAAGATCTATGTAAAGGCATTGAAGAGCATTAAGAACGCAGGCGTTACCGTAAAGGCCTGCAGCCACATCACAGGCGGCGGTTTCTACGAGAATATCCCCAGAATGCTGAAGGCAGGAACAAGGGCTGTGATCGACAAGAATTCCTATGAGATCCCTCCCATCTTCAAGCTCCTTGCAAAGACCGGAAATATAGAAGAGAAGATGATGTACAACACCTATAACATGGGAATCGGAATGTGCCTCGCAGTGGATAAGAACGATGTGACAAAGACTGTGAATGCCATCAAGGCAGCAGGCGAAGAGGCTTATGTTCTCGGTTTCATAGATGACGGAGAAAAGGACATATGTTTAAAGTAGTCGTACTTGTTTCGGGAGGCGGCACAAACCTCCAGGCAATAATCGATAAAGTGGAAAGCGGTTATATCCCCAACACAAAGATAGAAGCGGTGATCTCTTCTTCAAGGAAGGCATATGCTCTCGAAAGAGCGAAGCAGCACGGCATTCAGGGAGAAGCGGTGGTAAGGAAGGATTTTGAGACAAAGGAAGCCTTTGATGAGGCTCTTCTTAAGACCCTGGACAAGTATTCACCTGATCTGGTGGTGCTGGCAGGATATCTTGTGATCGTACCTGAAATTGTTATCAAAAGATATGCCAATAAGATAATAAACATCCATCCCTCGCTGATCCCCTCCTTCTGCGGCGACGGTTTCTACGGCCTCAAGGTCCATGAAGCGGTGCTGGCAAGAGGCTGCAAGGTGACGGGAGCTACGGTACATTTCGTAGACGAAGGCACGGACACAGGCCCCATCATCAAGCAAAAGGCGGTGGAAGTAAAGCCGGGAGACACGCCGGAAATACTGCAGAGAAGAGTAATGGAAGAGGCTGAGTGGAACATTCTTCCCGAGGCCATCAGGGAACTGGCGGAAAACAGCGGAAAGTAGAGCGTCTTCAAAGGAAGATGAGCGACAAAAAAGGCAGGTAGATAAATGAAGATTTTGGTTGTGGGATCAGGCGGACGTGAGCATGCTCTGGTCTGGAAGATAGCACAGAGCAAAAAGGTGGAAAAGATCTATTGTGCACCGGGGAATGCGGGAATTTCGGAGCTTGCCGAGTGTGTGGACATTAAAGCCATGGATTTCAAGGCGCTTGCGGAATTTGCGGAAGATAAAAAGATCGACCTGACGGTGGTGGGACCGGATGATCCCCTTGTTGCAGGCATAGTCGATGTCTTCGAGGAAAGAGGTTTAAGAGTCTTCGGACCTCGTAAGAATGCGGCGATCCTGGAGGGCTCAAAAGCATTTTCCAAGGATCTCATGAAGAAGTACAACATACCCACAGCAGTATATGAAGTCTTTACTGACCCCAAGGATGCGGTAAAGTATCTTGAAACCTCTGACTACCCCATCGTTTTAAAGGCCGATGGCCTGGCACTGGGAAAAGGTGTTCTGATCTGCAACACAAAGGATGAGGCCATTGCGGGCGTAAAGGAACTCATGACCGATAAGGCCTTCGGAAGCGCGGGTGACAAGATCGTTGTTGAGGAATTCCTGATCGGTAAGGAAGCATCCGTTCTTTCCTTTGTGGACGGAAAGACAGTTAAGCTCATGGCCAGTGCAAGAGACTGGAAGCGCGCAAAGGATAACGACGAAGGACTGAACACGGGCGGAATGGGAAATGTTTCTCCCAATCCTTTCTATACAAAAGAGATAGATGAGTTCTGCAAAGAGCATGTTTACCAAAGAACGGTGGATGCCATGGCAGCGGAAGGCAGAGAGTTTAAGGGCGTCATCTTCTTCGGACTTATGCTGACTGCAAAGGGTCCCAAGGTGCTGGAATTCAATGCACGTTTCGGAGATCCCGAGACTCAGGTGGTGCTTCCCAGAATGGAGAACGACATTGTGGATGTCTTTGAAGCATGCATAGACGGAAAGCTGGATGAGATAGACTTAAAGTTCAAGGAGGATGCTGCCCAGTGTGTGATCCTGGCCTCGAACGGATATCCTGAAAAGTACGAAAAGGGCAAGGAAATAAAGGGCCTTGAAAACTTCAAGGGTAAGGAAGGCTTCTGGTGCTTCCATGCGGGGACCAAAACGGCAGACGGCAAAACAGTCACCAACGGCGGAAGAGTGCTGGGTATCACAGCTCTCGGAAAGACTCCCGAAGAAGCACGTCAAAATGCTTACAAAGCCACTGAACTGGTGGAATTCGAAAATAAATACATGCGTCATGACATAGGTCTAAACGACAGATAGAAGATGTTATAAGTCGGCGGTTAACGAAAGGTTCTTAATTTTTCGTTAACCGCTAACTTTTTTGGTAAACATATGGCAATATTTCCGACGATGTAGTATACTTAACTCTGTGTAAGCACAAGAACTTGCGTACACAGGGAAACTTACGGGGAATACATCCCCACTTATAAACGGATCAAAAGGATAGCGGAAGGTTACTCATATGGGAAAGAAATACGACGGCCTAATGAAAATATTGAAAACACTGATCATGACAGTACCTGTCATATGTCTTATGACTTTGTTCCTTTTTAAAGGTGTAAAGGCAGAGGCAGCTGTAACGGGTACCGTAACGGCAACGGCATTGTTCGTCCGTGAAGGGCCCGGAACCAATTATGAAATCCTAAAACTGGACGGAGAACAGGTGAGACTTGTACAGGGAACCTATGTTGCCGTATCCTGGGAAGAAAACGGCTGGTACTATATAACCGCCAGCTTTAAGAATAAGGCTGTAACAGGATATGTGGCCAAGGACTTTGTAAAGGCAAGCGGTGCTATTCCCACAGGTAAACCTGCAGCTACGCCCACCCCCGCTACGGGAGACGGCTCGGCGGATATTCCCAAGGGAACCACTCTTGCAGTGTTCACCAAGGGCTTTCCTTACAACGGCTGGGTAGTTGCCACCACCCTTAACATCCGTGAAGGCGCAGGAACAAATTACAAGATCACAGACACCCTCAAGGACGGCGATCAGGTAACCGTTACCGGAGTTAAGAAGTCCAGCGTGGGTGCTTACTGGTATACCATAAGCTATACTAAGGACGGAAAGACCAAGACAGGTACGACCAGTGCTTCCTATATCGCAGTTCAGATAAAGACAACAGGAACACCCACTCCCGTTCCCGAGGACAGCGTGGCTACCCTCAGAACCTATGGCTTCCCTCTTGAAGGTAAAGTCCTGGCAGATGCCTTAAACGTGCGTGAGTCGGCAAGCATCTCTGCAAAGAGACTTACGATCCTGGCTCAGAATGAAAAAGTAACCGCTTTAAGTGCAGAAAAGGACAAGAACGGTACCTGGTGGTACAAGATCTCCTATACGAAAAACAACGTTAAGGGAACAGGATATGTGGTAAGCGATTACCTGTGGGTAAGCGCTCCTCTTCCCACTCCCACACCCGACGTGAACGATCCCAATGCGGATATTATCAGATACTACGAAATACCTACCAATGAAAAGGGAACTCTCTATTACGGAGCTACCGTAAATGCAGATGTGCTGAACGTTCGTGACAGCGCTTCCACAAGCGGAAAATCCCTTGTTAAGATCAAACAGAACACCAAGGTCATCATCCTGGAAAGACTTTCCACCAAGGCAGGCTATTGGTACAAACTGGCTGTAAAGCAAAAGGGTAAGGTATATACCGGATATTCATCCGCAGATTATTTAAGACTGGACTTTGAAAACGGAGTATATGCTCTGGTAAATAAAGCAAATACCGCTTTAAGAACAGCAGCCAACGGTTCTGCGACAACCGCCGTCAGAAAAGACGGAACTCAGGTGATCTTCTATAACGGAGAAAAGATCAACCTTATCGGTGAAACGGAGACAGGCGGTGAAAAGTGGTTTAAGGTAAGGCTTTCCGACGGAACGGAAGGATATGTGATCCGTACCGAGGTAGAACTTACGGGAGGAAATGTAAGTACTGCGGCACCTACTTCCACACCCACACCTACCCCCAAGTATTCCACCACACCCACACCTACTCCCAAACCTTCCACTACACCCATTCCTTCAGGATTCCCTACACCCATGCTCAGGCAGACGGATGAAGGATATCCTCATAACTATGAGAATACGGAACTTAAGGGATATGGTGTACTCAAGTCCGGAACCACATCTTTCGTATATGATATACCCAGACCCGGAAGCATCACGGTAAGCGGTAAGAACGGAGGAAGCATCACGATCAACGACAGGATCAGTCTTGCGTTGTTTGATATGTACTCAAGCGACGGCGTGATCTTCAGACAGGTTAGATTCGTCCATAACGATGAGGTTTACTACGGATATGTTGAAGAAAACAAGATCAGAACTCTGGATGAGGATGAGCTTAAGACAAAAGTAACGCCCACACCCATCCCGGATCTCTCCAACATGCAGGACGGAGATTATTTCGAGTATATGCTGTACAAGGGCTTCCCTTACAGCTATGTGGAAGAATTGATGAAACTTCATACCATCCATCCCAACTGGATCTTCGATGCGGATCTGACCTACATCGACTGGGATACCGTGGTTGAAAGAGAGAGCAGAGTAGGCGTCAACCTGATACCCAATACCAGAAACTCTGCAATGCTCTCGACTGCCGACGGTGCATATGACTGGAAGACGGATACATATAAGGTCTATGACAGTCCTTCCTGGGTGACGGCTTCGGAGGAGGCAAACGCCTACTATCTGGATCCCAGAAACTGGCTGGATGAGACATCCATATTCATGTTTGAGACTTTGAGCTACAAGCCCAAGTATCAGACCCTTGAGGAAGTGGAAGATCTGCTTAAGGGCACGCCTTTCTACAACACCAGCTTCACGTTTACGGATGACAGCGGAAAGACAAGGACCATCTCCTATGCCCAGGCTTTCATAGAGGCAGCGGAGTATTCAGGTGTCAGCCCTTATCACCTGGTTACAAGAGTAAGACAGGAAGTGGTGACGGGCTCCAACAGCGTTTCCAACAGCGCGTCCGGAAAGGTTTCGGGCTACACCGGTTATTATAACTTCTACAATATCGGTGCCTACCACTCCACCACCACAGGCGGTGCCATCATCAACGGACTCAAGTACGCGAAAAACGGTCTTGCAAACAGCGATGATTACAACGATGCATCCCTTATCCCCTGGAACAATCCTTACAGGGCTATAGTGGGCGGTGCCTACATCATCGCGCAGCAGTACATTGCCCGGGGTCAGGACACCATTTATCTGCAGAAGTTTAATGTTACAAATATCAACACCTTTAACCATCAATACATGGCAAACGTTGAGGCGCCCGTAAGCGAGAGTAAGAGACTCGCACAGGCATATGATTCCTCGAATGCGGTAGTCATCTTCAAGATACCCGTTTATGTGGATATGCCCGAAACAAATGCTGAAAAGCCTACCGGTACAGGCAGTCCCAATAATGCGTTGTCAGCTCTTGAGATCTACGATCTCAGCGGCCGGAGCCTCACGATGTCACCGGAGTTCGATCCTGTGAATGACAGCGATTACTATGTTACCACCTCGGAAAACAACAACGTTATCCAGATATATGCCATCGCTGCCAGCGAAAAGGCAACGATTTCCGGAACGGGAACGGTAGTTGTAAACTCCAACAGTGATGTATTTGAGATCAGGGTAACGGCCGAGAATGGAAGCGTAAGGACCTACAGGATCCACGCCTCCAAGAAATAGAAAGGATAGACCAAAGGTCAAATGGGAAAGATCTACGACGAAGCCTTCGAAAATTACGACGATAAATTTTCAAAACAGGCAAAAAAGGCCATTGCGGAAGCATATGCCATCGCGGAGAACATCGGACAGGGATATGTTGGTTCCGAGCATCTCCTGATGGCGTTGGCTGAAACAGAGTGTACGGCTCAGAAGATCCTGCAGCAGAACGGTGTGATCAGCATGGAGTTGCACAAGGCCAACAGCACCTTTGTTAAATTTGAAGCGGAACGTTATGTGGACGGGAATGACAGTTTCACTCCCGCCGCAAGACGGGTGCTCAAATCGGCGGAAGAAGAAGCCGAGTACTATGACGAAAAGATAGTGGGAACGGAGCACATCCTGATGGCGATAGTCAAGGATGACGATTGCGTTGCCAACAGACTTTTAAACACACTGGATGTGGACTTAAGGAAGTTATATGCGGATGCTGCCATGCTCATGGGAGAGGACGCAGCTACAGCCAGCATGGAATACACCCTTGCGAAGACAAAGCGCAAAAAAGGAAATGAAGAATCCTTTACCGCCAACTATGCCAAGGACATCACCCAGATGGCGAGAAAGGGTGATCTGGATCCCTGCATAGGAAGGGAAAAGGAGATAGAAAGACTGATCCAGGTCCTTTGCAGAAGGACCAAGAACAACCCCTGCCTCATCGGAGAGCCCGGAGTGGGAAAAACCTCGGTGCTTGAAGGACTTGCGGCAAGGATCGCGGATGACAGGGTTCCGGCTATGATGAAGGGAAAGAGGATATTGTCTCTGGATCTTTCGGCTTTGGTTGCGGGAACCAAGTACAGAGGCGAGTTCGAGGAGAGGATCAAAAAGGTGATCAACGAGGTCAGCAATGATCCCTCGATCATATTATTCGTGGACGAGCTGCATACCATCATCGGAGCAGGCGGTTCGGAAGGAGCCATGGATGCGGCAAATATCCTGAAGCCGGCTCTTGCCAGAGGCGAGCTGCAGATGATAGGAGCCACCACCATCAAGGAGTACAGAAAGCGCATCGAAAAGGATGCGGCACTGGAAAGAAGGTTCCAGCCCATTACGGTGGAAGAGCCTACAGTGGAAGAGACGGTGGAGATCCTTAAGGGGCTTAGGCCGGTTTATGAAAAGCATCATGGGATCAGGATCAGCGATGATGCACTGGAGGCATGCGCTTCCCTTACATCCCGCTACGTGAACGACCGTTTCCTTCCCGACAAGGCTATAGACGCCATGGACGAAGCAGCTTCCAGGCTCCATCTTGAAACGGATCCCGGCTCGGGAAAGAATGCGGGCTTAAATGAAAGGCTCAGGGAAGTTAACGATCAGCTGGAAAATGCCATTGCCAAGAACAGGATAGAAGAAGCGGCTGCTCTTGCAAAAGAGGCAGATGAGATCAAAGATCAACTTTCAGGAAAGTCAAAGGACGGAAAGAAAAAAGGAGCCCGTAAAGAATTAAAGCGTGCTCATATAGAAAAGATCATTGCACAGTGGACAGGCATACCTCTGGAAAAGGTAATGGAAAAAGAAAGCGAAAAGCTTCTTAAAATGCCCGAGATCCTTGAAAAGAGGGTAAAGGGACAGAGAGAAGCCGTGGAAGCCATTACAAAGGCCATCAGAAGAAGCAGAGTGGGCCTTAAAGATCCCAACAGACCTATAGGATCCTTCCTTTTCCTGGGACCTACGGGCGTTGGAAAGACAGAGCTTTCAAAGGCGCTTGCCGAAGCCATGTTCGGCGATGAAAATGCCATGATCAGAGTGGACATGTCCGAATACATGGAGAAGCACAGTGTATCCAAGTTCATAGGATCGCCTCCGGGATACGTGGGACATGAGGAAGGCGGACAGCTTTCCGAGCAGATCAGGAGAAAACCCTATGCGGTGGTTCTCTTTGATGAACTGGAAAAAGCCCATCCGGATGTTTTCAACATCCTTCTGCAGGTGCTTGAGGACGGACATATAACGGACGCCCAGGGCAGAAAAGTAAGCTTTAAAAATACCATAATCATTATGACTTCCAATGCGGGAGCACAGACTATCATGACTCCCAAGCATCTGGGCTTTGTGGGAGGTAACGACACCGCGGCAACATATGAACGGATGAAGGAAGGCATAAACGAAGAGATAAAGAACATCTTTAAACCGGAGTTCTTAAACAGGATCGATGAGACCATAGTCTTCAGACAGCTTTCCAAAGACGATCTTAAAGAGATCGCAAAGATGCAGCTGGATATTGTGGTTAAGAGATGCGACGAACAGATGGGCGCCAAGGTCAGCTACTCTGAAAAGGTGGTTGATTTTATCCTCGAGAAAGGATATGACGAGAAGTTCGGTGCAAGACCCATAAGGCGGGCGGTTCAGACAGAGATCGAGGACGCGCTGGCTGAGGAATTCCTTAAAAACAGGAAGATCAAGAAGATGTCCCTGGATATTGAAGAGGGAAAATTAAAGATCAAAGCTTCCTAATATTTTTAGAAATCCTTAACTTGAAAACGGCATTTATTTTGCTATAATGATGACAGATTCATTCTAGGAGGAAAAAGAAACAGATCATGGCTGAATTGATTCGTACCGCAGAAGACGGAAGCATAGGATTCGGTGATTATACCTTACCCGAAAAGTCAAAGCTGTCCGACTTTAAATTTATGGGCGATGTTTACAAGGTAAAAACCTTTAAAGAACTCACAAAGCTTGAAAAAAATGAAATGTTCGTTTACGAATCCGAGCCCGGAACAAGCGTTGAAGGCTTGAAGTGTAAAGACAACATTGTAAGCTTTAAGGTGGAAGGCGACGGAAATACACAGATCACTTTGGGACTTGAAGATGATACGGAATACAAGGTATCCGTAGGCGGAAATGATCTGGGAAAGATGGCTACAAACTTAAGCGGAAAGCTGGTCATCGCTGTTGACCTTTGCCCCGGCAAAGCAGAAGAAGTAGTTATAGAAAGAATGTAGATTTTTTTCAGGGATTGCATAGGCAGTCCCTTTTTTATCACAGAGGAGTAGATCGGGCGCGGCCCGAGGTTTAAAGGGAAGGGAATAATATGGCAACAAAAGACAAGATCAAATTTTTCTGTTCGGAATGCGGCTTTGAATCGGCAAAATGGTTCGGAAACTGCCCTTCCTGCAGAAAGTACAATACCTGTGTAGAAGCACCGGAGAATAAAAGAACGGGAAGTGCAGGCGCATCCGGAAGAAGATCCATTGCACCGCTTCAGACGCCTATGCCTTTTTCTTCCATCTCTCCCGAAAAGCAGGAAAGAGTAAGAACAGGAATAAAGGAACTGGACAGAGTGCTGGGCGGCGGGATAGTGAAAGGCTCCCTGGTATTGGTGGGCGGAGATCCGGGTATAGGAAAATCCACCCTGCTCCTACAGATGTGCAGGGAACTTAAAGACCATTCCATCCTTTATATATCGGGTGAGGAATCTGCCGAACAGACAAAGCTCAGAGCCGACAGACTGGGCTCCTTCTCGGATTCCGTACTTTTCCTGGCAGAAACAAATCTTAATGATATAGAGACTGTGCTGCTGGACTCCAAGCCGGAGATAGTGATCATCGACTCCATTCAGACCATGTACAGGGATGAAGTGGAATCTGCTCCCGGATCCGTGGGACAGGTAAGAGAAGCTACTGCTTCACTTTTAAGGATAGCAAAAGACAATGGGATTACCATATTCATCATAGGTCATGTTACCAAAGAAGGCACTGTTGCAGGTCCCAGGATGCTGGAGCACATGGTGGATACCGTGCTCTACTTTGAAGGCGATAACTCCGCGGTTTATCGTATCTTAAGAGCGGTAAAGAACAGGTTTGGTTCCACCAACGAGATCGGTGTTTTTGAAATGACCGGCGGCGGACTTAAGGAAGTGTCCAATCCCTCCCAATATATGCTGGAAGGAAGACCTGAGGATGAGCCGGGTAGTGTGGTGACCTGCGTTATGGAAGGCACACGCCCGATCCTTGTGGAGGTTCAGGCGCTGGTCTGCGGCACCAATTACCAGATGGCAAGAAGAACAGCCGCAGGAACGGATTACAACAGAGTCAGCCTTTTAATGGCAGTAATGGAAAAGCGCCTGGGCATATCTCTTGTCGGCTGCGATGCCTACGTGAATGTGGCGGGCGGCATGAAGATCAACGAGCCGGGACTGGATCTGGCCATCATCATGGCCCTTCTTTCAAGCTACAAGAACAAACCTGTGGGAGACAGCACCATAGTCTTCGGCGAAGTGGGTCTTACCGGCGAAGTGAGAAGCGTCTCCATGATACAGCAGCGTCTCAAGGAAGCCGTAAAGATGGGCTACAAGACCTGCATCATCCCCAAGGGTACTTCCAAGAGGATGAAGGATGAGCTGGCCCTTCCGCCGGACGTAAAGCTGATGGAGATCGGCAACATAAGAGAACTAACGGCAAGATGAGAAAAAAGACTCTTTACTACGATTTTGTGCTTGACAAAGCATCAAAATCGTAGTAAATTATTGCGGTAGCAGTCATAGGGGACTGGTCAAATGGTATGATAGGAGTCTCCAAAACTTTTGGTGGGAGTTCGATTCTCTCGTCCCCTGCTCGGAAGCCTTGCAAATGCAAGGCTTTTTCTTTTATA
>JAEEWS010000096.1 GCA_016287765.1 Lachnospiraceae bacterium | reverse complement strand
GCTTGGCAAAAAACAGCAAAAAACAAGGAGGATTGCCTGTACAATTAAGAATGTTGATCTTATCTTTTTCATTGCAATTCTCCTTGTAAAAATGTCTTCTATCTGTTACCCGCCGGAAAAAGCATTACGATGCATCTTTCGGCGGGCAGTTCTTTCAGAATGGATTATACCACGATTTAAAGGATTTGAAAATTTTATTCCACATTTTTAAGCGCAACATCCAAAGGGATGTGTCTGATCCTTACCAGATCCAGTATCGACACAAACGCGTATCCGATCAGAAGATAAACAACCGACAGCACCATTGAGCTCCGCGTCATATAAAATGCAAAATAACCGTCCATCTGAAGCATAAAGATGTGGAATATCCACACCATGAGGATGTAGCCCGCAACAAAGCCCACAGCGGCAGACAATACCACCATTACTGCCGTCGGAACGATGTAAAGGGATCCTATCTCTCCGTTTCCGAAGCCCAGGATCTTCACCATGGATATTGCCTGTTCATTTCTTTCGATGATGATCTTCGCCAGAAGATAGATGAGGGCTGCGGTAAGCACAATGAGTGCATATTTGAAAACGCCGATGATGCCTCCCATGGAATGGTTCAGCTGATTTGTAACCTTTAAAATATCGTCCTTTGTGATCACTGTGGCGATATACTTCTTATCTATATCCGTGATCTCATTTCTCGAGAAATATCCGGAAAACTCTCCCTCTTCCATTTCAAAAATACGGTTAAAGTTCTCCATATCCGTAAACACCGCGATACCGCCTTCATATTCCACGCGGCCCGCTATCTTAAAGGTGTAACTCTTGTTTTCGTATTCCGCGTTAAGGGTGATGGTGTCTCCGTCCTTCAAACCGAACTTCTTAGCAAAGGCACTTGAGACATATGCTCCGTCTTTCCTTTCGCCCAGAGTCACATAGGCGCTGTTTTCGGATATACCGTACACAGTCACGCTCTCATTTCCGCCGCTTCCCATGCCTGAACGGAAAGAGCTCTCCTTTTTGGGATAAACGAGTTCCTTCGCTCCAAAGGCTTCCGCTGTCTTTTCCGAAGTTTTTATGTCCCGGTCTTCATCATCCTTATTTCCCATGAGAATGTATTGATACTCGGCAAACATCATATTCGGTGCTTCCTTTGCGTAGTGATCCAGCGAGTCCGGGAGACCGAAAGCGAAGCACATCATGAGTTCTATGAATATGACGCCAAAAACCAGAATGGCATAGTTAGGCATATTCTGAAAGAGTATCCTGAGCCTGAACCGTCTAAAGAATGACCACTTGGGAAGTCTTCTTGCTTTCGTTCTTTTGCTCTTTGCCAGATCGTGTCTTAAGAAACGCAAAGGACTGAGCTGCAGTTTTCTTACTATGACCAAAAGATTTATGCAGAACATGAGCACCAGAGGTATCACCGTTGTCTTTATAAGTGCGGTGTTGCTCCAGACGGGATGGCAGGCGGGAAGGCTGTAACTTTCGTAGTACAGATTCACCGCAACATCCTTGAACACAGTGTAACCGAGTACATTACCGATCACAGCCCCCAGGATCGTAACCACCACAGGCATGGACATGTAATGGATCACCATCTCTCTCTTACTGTATCCCGAAGCCCTTAAAGTACCGATGACTGATGCTTCCCTGTCTATGGTATTGCTGATTGTGACAGCAAAGATGAAGGCTATGACACCGATCAAAATGTAGCAGAGTATGGCTGCCCCCGCAGAATCCCCTTCAATGTCGGAAACAGCAAAGTTTGAAGCCTGACGAAGATACTCCGGCAAATAATCCTTAATCTCGTTCTCATGTATAAGACTCTGTATTATCAATGTCTTCAAAAAGTTCTCTGCCGCGTCCGCCTGCTCCGGCTTGGTTTCAGGGGCTGTAACGTATTTGAAGGCATAGTTGTAATGAACCCGGGCGGTGAGTTTTTCAAACGCCTCAGGAGTTACCATGGCGACATCAAATCCAAAGGCATCAAACATCATGTCGTTATTGGATTCATGAAGGGTCAGATAATTCACATAAGACAGAAGCCCCACCACCTTGAACCTTTCACCGCCCACGGTAATGGTGTCGCCCAATTCTATGCCCACGTTGCCGGCATGCATCCTGTCCACAGCGATCTCGGAAGCATTCTCCGGAGCCCTTCCTTTGTTAAAGGAAGCCTTATCGATCTCGGAATCGCTCTTAAAGATCCTGACGGTGGCGTCAGATACCCCGTTGTTGTCAAAGTCTTCCGTCTCATTTCTGTAAAAGTTTTCATATATGACCGCGGGGATCTGTTTAATCTCGTCTTTAAGGCCATATTTTGAGGCATTTTTATCCCACTCCTCGTCGACTTTTTTCACCACTGCCTCGTGGGCTTCTTTATAGGCTTTCTCTTCTGCCTCTTTAAACTCTTCCGATTTTCTTGTCTCTGCGAGTGCGGTTTCAAGATTCTCTT
>JAEEWS010000057.1 GCA_016287765.1 Lachnospiraceae bacterium | reverse complement strand
GAACCCTTGGTGATAAAGCTTTGCAGATTGTTTCCGAAGGTGACAGCCTTCCAAAGAGCGGTGCGTTTCTTATAGAGCTTGCACTTGCAAAGGGCCTTGAGTTTGACAATGTGATCTTGCCCGACGCTGACGCGGAATCCTATCCTACGGACGAACTTGGCAAGCACTGCCTGTATACAGCTGTATCCAGAGCAACGCAGCATCTGGCTGTTTTGGCTAATGGGGAATTGTCAGCGCTTGTAGATTGCTGATTGTTTTGATATTCCTCGAGGTATTATTGTGGTTTGACGATGTTTGACTACTCCATGCAGGAATGATATTATAATAAAAGAAAAGGTGCTACCGATAGACGGTTAGCCCTGTACTATGATAAGTTATTTTTTAATAACCGCTCTAAGTTTCTGAGGCTCGGGCGGTTATTTTTGTGTCTTGGAAAAGGCGACGCTTTTCAGCGCCGCCTTTTTTAGCGTTTATTATAGATACTTTATTGTATTTTTATTAGCGCAAAAGAGTGTATTGTAGGATAATTATATTTATGGAGGTATTCTTAATGGGAAAAGAAAAAGTGGATATTAAAAGCACATTAAAACAAACTGCTGAAAAGGTAGGCAAAGGTGTTTCGGCAGGAGCTGCCACAGCTGCAGATGCTGCAAGGAAGGTTGCGGATAAATCAAAAGAGACATTGGATGCTTCGCAAAAGGCTGTAATCAATGTTATAGATCAAGACGGCAACGGTCAGATTGATAGTGCGGATATTATCTTGATGGCTTTAAAAGTTCCCGGAGTTAAGATTAGCCGAGAAGAATTCTTAAAGAAGGAATTCTTCAAGAATCACCCACAGGAAGTAATAGACAAGGCTATTGCTACAACTCCGGCTTTGGCAGGCATTCCAAGCGAAGAGATAGATAAGATTGTTGATGAAGTTATAAAGTTTGAGAGAAATGCTGTTTCCGGTATCTCAGTCGCTTTAGGTATGCCGGGCGGTGCTGCTATGGCCGCAACAATTCCAGCAGATATTGCGCAGTACTATGGATATATGATCAGAGCAGCACAAAAAATGCTTTATTTATATGGCTTCCCGGAACTATTAAAGGAAGATGATGTAAAGCTTGATTCTGAAACTATTAATGGGTTAACACTTTGCCTTGGAATAATGAATGGAGTTGCCGGAGCAAATAACATGATAAAAGGTATGTCTAAAGCCTTGGCAACAGGTGTTGAGAAGAAGCTTATAAACACCGCACTTACAAAAGGAGCAATCTACCCGATAGTAAAGAGTGTTGCAAGATGGTTTGGTGTTAATATGACCAAAGAGATATTCGCCGGATTCTTCAAAAAATCAATTCCTGTTGTTGGAGGTGTGATCGGTGGTGGATTAACTTATGCTACCTTTAAACCGTGTTGCTACAGATTAAAGGATTCCCTTAAAGATACAATGCTAAGTAATCCTGATAATCACAAAGAGACTGCTGAAGAACAAAAGATTTATGAAGATATTAAAAATGGGGTTATTTATGATGTTGATGAAGAGGATATTAAAGTTATAGATTAAGAAATGAGTGAAGCCGCGACAAATTGTCACGGCTTTGGTTTTATACGATGAATTAAGGCTTTGGAGGAATACGAATACAAAATGAACATTCAGGAATTTAAAGAACAGATGCCTTCGCTGATAGAGCAGGCGCTGGTTATTGGACGAGATGTTATGGGCGAAGAATGCAAGTTGACTAGGTCTATTGATAGCATCGGTGAATTAGATAAGATTGTTGCTAGCCTTCATAATTTATGGAAAAAGAAACTGATAGATGACAACATTGTCCGGAATACAGCATATTTATTGGGAACACTCTTGGGAGAAATGATCATTAATGAACAAGGCTATCATTGGATAATAGAAAATGATCTTCCTGTTGTTGAAACGTTGAGAAATAACCAATTTTCGCCTATTTCAAAGATATATAAGATCATCATTGACGAAGATAACTTTGAAGGCACGCCTAGTGGTTTCTATAAAACGTTTATTACGTTGGAAAGGCTTGCGGAGAAATAATGGCTCTGAACGTAAACGGTATATGAATTAGGAATATCATAATGTGTTTTTGGAAATATACCTTAATTGTTAAATGAAATGCAGTTGTTTCATATAACAATTACAGTACAAGTATATCTATATTTGCATTAAGCTCATGTACTGCATCATAGCTTACAAATATCATATTGATTATTGGCAGCATAGTCTTTATCCTCTGTTTGTTGGCGGCGGATAAGGAGGACTATATGTCTAAGTTCTTTACTTATGAGGACCGTCTTAACCTTCAAAAGAAACTGAAGGAAAGTATGTCCATCAAAGCTATTGCCGATGACCTAGATAAGAATCCAACAACGATTTCAAGAGAGATAAAGAAATACTCGTCTGAAGTTGCAACAGGCCATCCAGGTTATCCATTCAATGAATGCAAGAACAGATTTAACTGCCGTAGTAAAAATGTATGTGGCAAAGACTGTACACGTAAATCAGATATCTATTGCAAAGTATGTCCAAGCTGTAATGCTCACTGTGACGATTTTGTGCGCGAGATCTGTACAGCACGTTTCAGGCCACCTTATGTCTGCAATGGCTGCGAAAAAATAGGTAAATGCAGCCTTATGAAAACTATTTATGATGCGGAGCATGCTCATGTCAAAGCCCACAATGTAATATCAGAGTCTCGTAGCGGGCTGTGCGTATCTGAGGAGGAGATAGCAAGATTAAATGCTATCATTACACCTTTGGTTAACAATGGTCAGTCAGTTCACCAAATCTATGTTGAACATGAAAATGAGCTCATGTGCAGCGAGAAGACTATCTATAACTACATCGATGCATGCCTGTTTGATATCAGAAACATTGATCTTCCCAGAAAAGTAAAATTCAGGGAAAGATACAAAAAGCCTGAATTCAAAGTTGATAAAGGATGTCGCATCGGTCGTAATTATCAGGAGTATCTTAAGTTTAAAGAGAAGAATCCTGATTTGGCAGAGGTTCAAATGGACTCTGTAATGGGTGTAAAAGGTGGCAAATGCCTCCTTACCATACACTTTGTGGAATCCAGCCTGATGCTTGCGTTCATACGAGATGCCAACACATCGCAGTCTGTGATAGATGTATTCAATGGGCTGGATGATGTTTTGGGACCTGAACTTTTTGACAAACTGTTTCCGTTTATCCTCACGGATAATGGTAGCGAATTTTCTAATCCTCGTGCCATAGAGTACAGAGACAGCTTTCAAGGTGGCAGGTCATTGCATAGGACAAACATCTTTTATTGTGATGCCGGCTGCCCTTATCAGAAAGGAGCATGCGAGGTTAATCATGAACTCATCAGAAGAATCATTCCAAAAGAGACAAGTATTGATGATCTTACTCAGATGGATATCTTCAAGATGATGAACCACATCAATTCTTATAAAAGAAAAAAACTGAACAATCGTAGCCCATACGAAACGTTCAGCTTTTTACACGGAGAAGAGGTCTTGGCTAAACTTGGTTGCCGCCCGGTTGATGCCAAGGACATATGTCTAAAACCTAAGCTTCTCAAAAAATAAAATGTAAACAAGAGCCGCCAACACATTTACTTCTATAACGTAAATACCAGGGGTGGATTCTCCGTTTACAAATTTAAACGAGAGGGAATTGACCTCTGATTGTCGTACTCTTAAATGCATAATACACCGAAAAAAGTGGATTGTATAGGTTGCATTTGGGTTACAAAAACTGCACCTCGCTTACAAAAGCAGCATTTGGATTACAAAAACTGCGTTTCGCTTACAAATATTTAGTTGTTGAATTACAAAGCTGCATTTCGGGATACAAAACTGCATCTCGCTTTGCAATTGAGTTTATTTACTTTTATGTACATCAGTGTAACGTATTTTGGATATATGAACAACAGGAAATATATAGAAAAATTACGAAAATCAATGAAAATAACGATGCAGGAAGGTGAATCGCCCCCCGGCATCGTTATTTGTTTTTGGCGGCAAGGTCTTTTATGACGGCTCCAATGTTTTCTGCTTAATTCATTTTTTTATTACTTGAACTACATGATCCGAGTAACCCATCAAATCTGCTCGTTCAGCGGTTGCAATGAGATATTGGATCCACTCAGCGAAGGATTTATCTGACATCGAATTAACATATTTGCTGATGATCTGGGACATACCATCCTGTGCAAATCTGCATACTTTCTGAGCATTTGTTTCTATGCAAAGGTCGTCTATCAATTCGTCTACCACACGGATCGTATCAAGAATCCTTGAAGATCCTGTATTATCTGTCACCAACGCTTTTTCGCGATCATAACCTATCGTGGTTATTTCGCCTGCCGGATCTTCGGACATGAATATCTCATGAATAAGCGGCGCATCCTGAAGACAAAAGGCTATAAATACCGGCGCTCCGGGTTTAGCAATCCTGAGAGCCTCTTTGCAAGCCTGTTTTCTTTCATCAAAATCTTTCAGACTGTATATCGGCCCCATAAGCAGGACAAGATCATATGCATCATCTTTTAAGAAAGACAGATCCCTTGCATTTCCTTCAAACACCCGGATGCGGTCGTTTCCTGCAAATTCCTGTTTCATCTGCTTAACATATTCCGGTGTAAGCTCTACAGCATCAACTTTATATCCTTCTTCAGCCAATGCCTTTGTATAAGTTCCGCCACCGGCACCTATATCAGCAATAACAGCCCCATCCTTGAGAAATTTATGTAAATAATGCATTGTGATAATAAATTCTGTCTCATTGGCTTTTGTATAAGACAATCTTTTTCCTTCCGGAAATACTGAATATTGTTCTATCACTTTTTTCTCTTGTGCTGTTAACTCCTTGCTCACGGCCTAAATCCTCCATTTCCAGGTTTATGCATTTCTTAATACTCCATAACACCAATTATTCCGGAATATTTTACCACAACAACCGTTATGATTCATAGCAAATTTGAGGCATTGTCAAATAATTTTTCCATCATGCGTGCTTGACGGCGAAATTTGACTTTTTTTAATGCTTGTGGTAATATACCCGAGGCGTTGAGAAGCCGAAGGTAATTTTGTGGGTTTATTTGGATTGATAATGGGTGAGCATCCGATAGTCGAATGCTCCTTTTTTATTAAGAAATGAGGTAGTTTAATTATGACCATTGAACCGATCAAAACCTTTCGTCTCACTTTAAGGGGATTCAAAAAAGACGATGCCATGTGGGCATATAGTATCTGGAACGATCCTCAAATGGGAAAATACCTTCCTGATGAAGCCAAAGACGAAATAGATTACGATTACGTAAAGGAACTGGAAACACTGGGAGACGATGATGAGTGCTGCTACATGATACCCGTCCTCAAGAAGAATGAGGAACGTGTGGGAACCTGCAGTATGATGTTCTCCGAAGACAAGACCGAGTGCGACATTGCTTACTGCGTTCATGAGAATTATCAGGGGAACGGATATGCAACGGAAATTGCGCTGGGAATGATAGGATACGCAAGAGAGCAGGGTGCGGAGAAAGTCACCATCCGTGTAAACGAGGAAAACGGACCCTCCAACAGCGTTGCACAGAAATGCGGCGGAAGGATCGTCGGTGAAAAAACGTACCGGAAGCAGGGTACAGACATGATGATGAAAGAACTGCTCTATGAAGTAAAACTCAAATAGAACAAAAAATAAGGTGCCCGAAAGGACACCTTTTTTTGTCACGGAGAACCGTGGAGTTATTACAGAACCCAGGGTTTAAGGAACTCAGCTCCGGGAACAGAAAAAGAGGTACCTGAAACGGTACCTCTTTTTCTATTCCTGCAGAAGATGGGACTTGAACCCACACTCACTTGCGTGAACATGAACCTGAATCATGCGCGTATGCCAATTCCGCCACTTCTGCAAACGTTGAAATTTTACCATCTTGGATTGCTGTTGTCAATACAAAATTTTTTATAAAATTACTAAAACCAAAGCATTGAAATTCCGATATATAGAATGAGGTGTAAAATTATGACAAATTTTAAAAAAGCAGTTCTAACCGTGGCATCCCTTGCACTTTTGGCAATCGGTACCGCAGCGGCATTAAAATATAACAGATCTGAAAGCCTGAGCCCGGCGGAAATGCCGGTGGCAAAAGGGACTTCAACCCCCGCACCGGTGGCGGAAGTGAGCAATGAGCGCTTTGTAAATGCTTTGAGTGAAGCAGGAGCGTACAACAGCGGAGTAAAGCTCATGGCGGCTACGAGAACGCCGACTCCCACACCAACGGAGATCCCTGAATGCACCAGACTGATCGCCAGCTACAAGGGAAAGGAAGTTGTTGTAGGCGATGAAGTCGATCGCCAGCAGGTGGAAGTAAAAGGAGTTTTCTATAACGGAAAAACCTATTCGACTCAGAACGTTTCTGATTTTGAGATCATAGATCCCACAATATATGAGGTGGGCGTTAACGAGATTACGATCTATTATGAAGGCTGTGAGGCCGTGATCAGGGTCACGGGTAAGGAGCCCCTGGAGATCGTGAGTATTACCGCCAGATACAAGGGTGGCTCGGTGATAGTATCCAATGCCATCAACAGGAATGATGTTCAGGTTTATGCCAACTACAACTGGACCGACAAGGCCTCGGACCTTATCACGAATTTCACTCTTGAACCGGCTACCGTCGAATCCGTGGGAAACAATACCATCTACGTTTATTACGGTGACCTGGATCCCGTTACCATTATTGTAAGAGGTACGGAAAAGACAATAACCTCGGTGAAAGCCACTTACATCGGCGAGCCCATCTACGTGGGAAATTCTGTTGATGAATCCGACATTGAAGTGCTGGTGACCTACAACGACGGAAGCGAAAATACAGTTGAGAATTTCACCCTTACGGGACAGGAGATCAATTTTGAAGGTGTGAATTACGTTGTAGTCAGCTACAGAGGCCATGTAATGAGAGTTGAAGTGCAGGGCATAGCCCGGCCTACCGCAAGATGGGACAAATTTCCGACTTACTATCTTGACAACGGTGCATCGACCTTTGTGACCCTTTTGGTCAGCAGACAGAAGTGGGCCCAGACCATTGAAGTAAACTATGTCAATTGGGAAGACATTGACACATGTGTTAACAGAGTGTTCTACACTCAGAATTATCTTGGATTTGATGTGACCTACACGGATCCTGACGCCATTTTGGAATTCCCTTTGCCTTGCAGAGTCAGAAGACCGGATGAGTTCGATGCAGACAATTTCGCCATCTTCTATTCGCCCAACAAGAAGACGATAATGGCAAGAGTCAACGGTCAGTACATTGATAATGCAAAGGAATTCTTCGTGTTTGACATGGAAGAGCCGGGGACCTACATTATGGTAGATATGGCTGAAGGAAAGCTTGTCAGCTCCATAAATGTTAAGGAAACCGACATTAAAATGAGGGTCAACAGAAACTATGCCATCGAACCCACCGTGCTGCCCACTACCGCAGGAAACAAAGAGGTCAGCTACTACTCAACAGACGATTCCGTCTGCACTGTTTCCGACAAGGGCAAGCTCAAATCCATCGCCCCGGGTGAATGCGACATTTACATTCAGGCTACCGACGGAAGCGGAGTGTTCGAAGTGATCCATGTTAAAGTGACAAGTAAATAGTAATGATGCAAAAATGAGAAAACAAGCTTAATTTTCTGAAAAACTTGATGTTTTGCGGAACGTGTGATATACTTCTGTTCAAGTATAGATGGGCTTTGAGCCGCTTTCAGGCATATGTCGGCTTCAATTCTACGGGCCCTCTGTATCGGGAGGTAATCTATGAACAAAATCATTACGATCAGCAGACAATACGGCAGCGGCGGACGTGAGATCGGTGCCAAGATCGCGGAAAGATTCGGTATCCCTTTTTACGATAACGAATTGATCACCCGTGCGGCAAAGGAAAGCGGATATGCGGAGGCAGCTTTTGCAAATGCCGAGACTAAGGCAACAAACAGTCTGCTCTATTCGATAGCAATGGGGATGAGCGCTTACGGAAATCAGGAAGTGGGCTTCGGACATCTTTCATTGGATGACAGGATCTATCTGGCTCAGTCAGATGTGATCAAAAAGGTTGCGGAGGAGGGACCCTGCGTGATCGTCGGAAGATGCGCCGATTACATTTTGAAAGACAGGACTGACGTGGTTCATCTGTTCGTATATGCAGATATGGAGTTCCGTAAGGAAAGAGCCATCAGGATAGACAATGTTTCTCCCGACAAAGTTGAGGAGATCATTACAAAGAAAGACAAGCGCAGAGCGAATTATTACAATTATCATTCGGGCGAAAAATGGGGAAAGGCTACCAATTACCATATGTCCATCAATTCCAGCTTTGTAGGCATTGATAATACGGTGGATTGCCTCATTAATTTCCTCGATAAGCTGTAAGCTAAAGCAGTACCACGGATGGGTCGATAAAACGGGAAAGGAGGTCCCGTAATGCCGCTTCTCAGTATCTATAACAATTTAATACATGGGTATATGATGAGCCGGCAGACAAGATTTGACTCACACAAGAGATCGGAACTCAGCGAGATACACAATCGGCTCAGAAAGATGAATGCGGAGCAGCCTCTGTACAAGATCGATTTCGACGACGAGGTTCAGGAGTACACTCTTACCGTCAAGGAGCACGCACTTGTGCTTTCCGCAGCTGTCAAGGAGCTTGGCAGCGGAGAGGCGGATGGTGCTTTCAGCCGGTTTACCGTGAAGTCTGATATGCCCGGAACTGTGGGAGTAGATGTGCTGGAAGGCACAGACCTTAAAAAGGTGGATAATCTCCGGGTGGAAGTCGAAAAACTTGCCACTCCACAGATCAACGAAGGCCGTATGGTCAACAGTAAGGACAATTCACTTGTATCCGGTCAGTACAATTTTACCGTCGAGATCGAAGGCAATTTCTATTCTTTCCAGTTTAATGTGTCCGGAACGAACAATAACAGAGAATTGCAGACCAAGCTTGCTGATTTCATAAATAAAACAAAGGTGGGTCTGAGAGCGGACGTGGTCAGTGACAAGGCATCGGGAACCTCGGCTTTGAACCTTGAAGCGAAAAAAGACGGCATCGATTTTGAATTTAAGGACACTAAGACTCCTGAAGGGACCAATGCAGGCATAGTTGACTTTTTTGGCCTCAATAATGTAAGGAGAGCGGCGGGCAGGACCGTAGCCTTTGTGGATGGAGAGAGGATCGAAAGTGTTGACAGAAAGATAGTCACTTCCAACGGACTTCTGCTTGATCTGAAAAGGGAAACGAACGGTAAGGCCGTAAACATCCTGAAGATCGCTGACGATGAGACCGTTTACCGTAAAGTCTCCGATTTTGTTAACAAATACAATGACATGACGGATTACGTCAGATCAGGAGCACAGACGAGAAGAGCATCCAAACGTCTCTGGTATGAACTGAACGGGCTTCTCAACAAGTATTCGGAAACCCTTTCCGAAAATGGCATAGAGATTGAAAACAACAATCTCGGTCGATTGTATGTGAACCGCGAAAAGATGTCGGAAGCCGTGAAAGATGGCTCTCTGGAACAGCTGTTCAAGCCTGATTCAGAGGTTACCGGAAGCTTTTTAAAAAAGCTTTTTGATGTTTCGCTTAATCCCATGGATTACGTGGATAAGACCATAGTGGTTTATCCGAACACCAGAAATCGTTTCGCTTACAATCCTTACATTACATCGATCTACAGCGGAATGATGTACAACAATTATTGCTGATATGACTGATTTAAAAAAACAGAAGAACAGGATCATACACAGACTCACCGCCATTATCACCACGGTGAGTTTGTTTTCGTATATGCTTTACGACACAGTCCCGGTCTATGCTTCCGCACCAAAGGAGATCATTGTGGCGGTGATAGACACGGGGATCAATACGGAGCATTACTTCCTGAAAGACTACATCTGGTTTAACGAAGACGAGATCCCGGGAAACGGCCTGGATGATGACGGAAACGGCTATATCGATGATATTAACGGATGGAACTTTTATAATGACGACAATACGGTCTATCAGGATATCGGATACGGAAGCTCTCCCTACGAAACGCAGTACGTTGATGACCATGGAACCGCCATGGCGGGAATGATAGTGCAGGGAGCGCAGAAAGTCTGCGGAGAAAAAAACAGCAGGATAAAGATCATGTCCCTTAAATTCGGCACCGGCAAAGAACATCTGGAAGAAGATGATTTTAATACTTCATTGGCTGTAAAAGCTATCAGATATGCGGAGAAGAACGGAGCAAGCATATGCAATCTGAGCTGGGGCGGACCTGTTAATGATGCTGCACTGGAAAAAGCTATGGCTGAATCCAAAATGCTGTTTGTGTGCTCTGCGGGTAATAACGGTACAGACAATGGATCGGAACCACAGTACCCTGCTTCTCTTTCTTTACCCAACATTCTTTCCGTAACATATGCCGATGTGGGGGAAGATGTGAAGATCATCGGCAACTTCGGAAGAGATTCCGTAGATGTCTGCACTCACGGTGTAGATGTGTGGACATCCCTTTCTCACGGAATGGGCTTCATGAGCGGTTCATCCGTATCAACGGCGGAAGTCAGCGGATATGCGGCAGCATTGATGGCATATACGGGTCTTAATGCAGAGGAAGTCGCGAGGGCGATGATCGAAACATCACAAAGATCTCCGGAGATAACCGGATATTATATGCAGGGAGGACAGTGTGACCCCGAAAAACTTTCCGGATTGATCGAAGATTCTGACCCGGCGGGGACGGAAGACAACCCTGCGGCATTACTTTTAAACTACAACGAGATTTGGATAAAGTGCGGTAAAGGATTCATTTTAAAACCGTTCCTTCTTCCGGCGGGAAGTGATGCAGAAGTGTCTTTCGGATCTGAAAACACCTCGGTTGCCACAGTTTCATATAACGGTATCGTTATAGGGAAAAAAGAGGGGGATGTGTTCATCACCGTTAAAGTGAAAAACGGTACGGAAGGAAGGTGCCTGGTGCATGTCTATGGTGATCGATGAAACAGAGCGGCTGATCATCAGGGAGATCGAAGAAAAAGATGCGGATGAAGCAGCCGGGCTTTTAACGCTTTTTGGGCAAAATGAGGGTAAAACCTTTACAAAAGACATGGTTACCGCTTATATTAATGTGGCTTACGGCTTTTACGGCTACGGCTACTGGGGACTTTTTGAAAAAGAAAGCGACCAACTGGTGGGGCTTGCGGGCTTCAGAGAAGGAAGCTGCCCTCTTGAAGTGGGCTATTGCGTGAAGGAGGACAGGCGCGGACGGGGGTATGCAACGGAGGCCCTCAGATCACTGACAGAATTTGCGGAAGAGGATTTTTTGTGGGTGCTGGATGAGGAAAAACAGGGTGAAGAAGTCACCGCCGAGGTTTTAATGACCTACGAAGTAAAGGGAAAAGTGCTTGCATATGCACGCACGACAAAGGATAACATCGCATCCGTAATGGTGCTTCAGAAAAACGGTTTTAAGGAGTGCAAGAGTTTTACAAAATGAAAAAAGGCGAGATCTACGAAGGTAAAGTTGAAAAATTGTTGTTTCCCAACAAGGGCGTTGTGGTTGTTGAAGGAGAAGAAGGCATTGAGAAGTGCGTAGTAAAAAACGTGCTTCCCGGGCAGAAGATCGAATTCAGGGTTACAAAAAAGCGCCACGGGGACTGCGAGGGAATGATGCTTAAAGTGTCTTCCAAAGCCGAGAATGAGCTCGAGACAGCGCATTGCCCTCATTTCGGACAGTGCGGGGGCTGTGCCTATCAGTCTCTTTCCTATGAGGATCAGCTTAAGATAAAAAAAGATCAGGTACTGGACCTTTTGAGACCGGTCCTTGGAAATGTGGGTGAGGTCTTTGAAGGCATTTTTTCAAGCCCTGATGAGTTTGGATACAAGAACAAAATGGAATTCTCCTTCGGAGATGTGTGCAAAGGGGGAGAACTTGCTCTCGGACTTCACAAGAGGGGATCGTTTTACGATGTGGTTCCCGTGCCGGAGTGCAGGATAGTGTGTGAAGACATCAGAAAGGTGATCACGGCTGTCTACGAGGAATGCTTGCGTCAAAAGCTGACCTATTACCACAAAATGAGTCATGAAGGTCTTTTGAGGCATCTTGTGATCCGAAGGAGCGAAAAGGCAAATGAGCTTCTTGTTATGCTTGTTACCACATCCCAGATTCAGTTTGACATTGAGAGCATTGCATCGAAACTCAGAGGATTGGAGCTGGACGGCCAAATCGCGGGCTTCCTTCACTGTATCAACGATTCTTTGGCCGACAATGTTCAGGCGGATGAACTTAAGGTGATCTTCGGGCGGGATTATTTTACGGAGGAACTCCTGGGACTCAGATTCAAGGTCACTCCTTTCAGTTTCTTTCAGACGAATTCAAAGGGCGCGGAAGTGCTCTATGACGTTGTAAGAAGATTTAGCCTTATGGGCGGAACAATAAAGGAAAAAGACAGAGGAGATCTGCCGGAAAACTCCGATTCAAAGGAAGAACTCCCCGTTGTATTCGATCTGTATTCCGGAACCGGCACCATTGCCCAGCTGCTTGCACCCGTCGCAAAAAAGGTTATCGGTGTGGAGATCGTGGAAGAGGCAGTTGAGTCTGCAAAAAACAATGCTGCCCTCAACGGACTGGATAACTGTGAATTCATTGCGGGAGATGTCCTTAAGGTCATCGATGAGATCAAGGAAAAGCCCGATTTCATCATTCTTGACCCGCCCCGTGACGGCATTCATCCAAAGGCACTTCCGAAGCTCATTTCCTACGGCGTTGACAATCTGGTCTACATTTCCTGCAAGCCCACATCTCTTGCCCGGGATCTCCCGGCTTTCCTCGAAGCAGGCTACACTGTCAAAAAACTTGCCATGGTGGACATGTTCCCCTGGACGGCGAATGTGGAGACGGTAGTCTGCTTGGGCAAGAATATAAGCCTTCATTGAATCAGGATGAACTCAACCATCAGGTGAAGCTGGTCAGCGATACAAGCTACGGGAGCTTGTGGGAGGTGAGCTTTACGCTGAAAGAATTTTAGATTCGCAACCAACTTTAACATTTCACCTATGTAAATGTTCGGTTTGGTTGGTGGACATTTCTTTGCCTTACAATTACGATAATGTTAAAAATAATTGCAAAGGTGAGGTATTTATGAGAAAATATTACTTAGACAATATCAGATGGGTAACTGTAGTTCTGGTTGTCATTTATCATGTGCTTTACATGTATAATGGCGAAGGTATTCATGGTGGCTTAGGAAAGATTACTGCTCTTGATGTGCAGTATTATGACATTTTCATGTATGCGGTCTATCCGTGGTTTATGCTTCTGCTGTTCCTTATATCGGGAATTTGCTCCAGATATTATTTGGATAATCATACCGCAAAGGAATTTGCAAAAAGCAGGACAAGAAAACTGCTGATCCCTTCTACTATAGGATTAT
>JAEEWS010000016.1 GCA_016287765.1 Lachnospiraceae bacterium | reverse complement strand
CGTTAAGTCCTTCCCCGCCGAGCAGTCCGGTGGTATCGCCAAGATCAAGGCTATGGCAGCTCCCTACACGGGCGTTCGTTTCATGCCTACCGGCGGTATCAATGCCAACAATCTTAAGGATTACCTTGATTTCCCGAAGATCGTTGCATGCGGCGGCAGCTGGATGGTTAAGAGCGACATGATCGCTAACGGTCAGTTCGACGAGATAAAGAGACTCACAAGAGAAGCTGTAAACACAATGCTCGGCTTCGAGTTCAAACATCTCGGCATCAATTGCGAGAACGAGCAGAAGGCTATGGCTGTTGCCGAAATGTTCGGCAGATTCTTCGGATTCGAAGTTAAGCCCGGCAATTCTTCCATCTTCGCAAGCTCGGCTATCGAAGTAAACAAGTCCATGGGCCCCGGCAAGCTCGGTCACATCGCCATCGGTACCAACTACATCGAGAGAGCTATCTACCACATGGAGCTTCAGGGCTTCGAGTTCGATAAGGAGTCCGCTCTTTACAAGAACAACAAGATGACAAGGATCTACCTTAAGGACGACTTCGGCGGCTTTGCCGTACATCTTGTACAGAAGTGATCGGCTTAAGATTTACTTTATTTGATAATGAAACAAAAAAATGCTATAATACATGGCAAAAGGGGCGGCAGGGTTGTGAGATCCTGCCGCTCAACTATTAAACGGAGGATGTTAAAATGTCAAGAAAGAAAAGTAAAAGCAGTTTGGGAACCATTATTTCAACAGTAGTTGTACTTGCGGCTATCGGTGCCTGCGTATGGTTTGTGATGACCACAAGGGTATTCGGAACTTATAAGAGTGAAATTGGAAGTCAGACGCTTGGTGGTTCGACTACTTATGTTTTTTCCGGACTTAATAAAGTAAGTATTACTGTTGAGGGATCCGTGTTAGGTTTTTCCAGATCGGGCACTCAGGTAGGAAAGTACAAGATCAAGGACAATCAGATCACATTCACCTTTACCGAAGAGAAGAAGACCGACGACGGCAAGACCGAGAAGGTTTCCAGCGATTACACCTACTCCTTCTACAGAGGCAAGGATACCATCAAGATCGACAACACGGAGTATAAAAAAGTTAAATAATCTCATTAGCGAAAATAATTAAAAATGAATAAATTTCCTCTTCCCAAATCCGCATCAAAGTGCTATCATTTCTCCAAGTGAAATTCGGCAGGATTTTTGGGAGCGGACATCATGTTAAGAACTAAGACCAAAAATTTAATAATGCAGAGGATAAAGGCTGTTCCCGTGTTTAGCACGGAACGGTTGTCATTTCATTTTTCGGAGACGATTTTTTGGAAACGGTATTAATCCCATTTCCCTGAATCGCCTCTTTTTTTAGGCCATCACGAAAGCTCTTGCGGCGCAAGTCGCGTGCTTATAAAAACAAACCAACAGCAACGGAGGAAAAATCTATGAAACTCACTTACGGTATCAATGACAAGCCCGCTATGGGCAAGACCATTGTCTACGCCCTGCAGCAGCTGCTGGCCATCATGACCGCCACACTCGTCGTGCCCATCATCATCAACGGTAACGCAAATCTTTCCGGCTCGGACAGCATGAGCTCTGCCGCAGCTCTTTTCGGAGCAGGCATAGGAACTCTGGTCTACCTTCTTTTCACACGCTTTAAGAGCCCTGTATTCCTGGGATCTTCATTTGCGTTCATCGGCTCCATGACAGCCGCATTTGCAGGTGCAGCAAGCGCCGCAGTCGGTTATCTCGGTCTCATCCTGGGTGCTGTTTTCGCAGGACTTGTCTATGTCGTAATCTCAATAATCGTAAAGCTTGTAGGTGCAGGCTGGGTTAACAAACTGATGCCCGCAGTGGTTATCGGACCTACAGTTGCCATCATCGGACTTTCTCTTGCAGGAAACGCCGTGGGCGATCTTCAGAAGGCTCCCGCAGGCGGTTCCACCCTCATTGCGGTTCTTTGCGGTCTCGTAACACTCTTCGTGACCATCATCTGCTCCACCATCGGAAGCAAGAACATCAAGCTCATTCCTTTCATCATCGGTATCCTTGCAGGATATGCAGTTTCCGCGATCTTCACAGCAATCGGATCTGTATCGGGTAACGACAGCCTCCTTATCAGCGATTTCAGCTCCTTTACAAATCTTACAGCCGGCGGTGTTAAGGTTTCCACATTTATCAGCATTCCCACCTTCACATTTACCAAGGCATTCGGCGGTTTTGACGGCCTGTCCGCTTCTTACATCGGAACTGTTGCGGTTGCCTACGTTCCCGTAGCATTTGTAGTATTCGCAGAGCACATTGCAGATCACAAGAACATTTCCTCCATCATTGAGAAGGACCTTCTTGAAGAACCCGGTCTCAACAGAACACTTCTCGGAGACGGCGTAGGTTCCATGGCAGGCGCATTTTTCGGAGGCTGCCCCAACACCACCTACGGTGAGTCCATCGCTTGTGTGGCTATCACCGGAAATGCTTCCGTTGTAACGATCCTTTGCACTTCCATCCTTGCAATCGTGATCTCCTTCCTTTCTCCCTTCGTTGCATTCGTTAATTCCATTCCCTCTTGTGTAATGGGCGGCGTTTGTGTAGCACTCTACGGTTTCATCGCAGTAAGCGGTCTCAAGATGATCCAGAAGGTTGACCTTGAGGACAACAAGAACCTCTTCGTTGTTTCCACCATCCTGATCTGCGGTATCGGTGGACTTGTTCTCAAGTTTGGCGAGATCACCATCACTTCCGTAGCTTGCGCACTGATCCTCGGAATCCTTGTAAACACTGTACTTAACGCACTTGAGAAAAAGCACAATAAGTAAGGCTTTGACCTGAACAAAAAAACGTTCCCGAAGCGGGCAGACATTGAGGAAATGTCTGTCTGCTTTTTTTTATGAACAATTGACACCCGTACATTGATTATGTTATCATAAACGTGGTATATTCTGACTTTGAGGTGATTTTTGAAATGATAAACAACAGAAAGGTCAGACTCATGACAAAGCTTGCACTTTACGAAAAAGGTGAAGGCAAGGAGGATCTGAGACTCAGCAGGTACTTCAGACGCGATTACCTGAGGGACAGAATGCTCAGATCCTTTGTTTCCGTAACCATCGGCTTTGTCTTTCTGGTCGGACTCGGAGTTTTATATAATATGGAATACATTGTGAGCAACGCTGTCAACCTGAACTACCTGATGATCATGCAGAGACTCATCGCCATCTACATCGTGATCCTGGCAGTTTACGTGATGGCCTCCCTTGTTTTCGGAATGATCCATTACAATCGTTCCCGTAACAAGCTTGCAAGATACTTCAGAATGCTTCGCCGCATGCGTTCCTTCTACTACGAAGAAGAAACTGCCCGTGCGGGAAGGGAGGTCAAGAGACATGTTAAGTAACCTGATGGCGTTCAGAAATGCGGCAAGACAGGCATTTCAGAAGTACCGGTTCGTCATCGAACTGGCTTTAAAATTTATCATCTCTTTTGCTGCCTATGACAGCATCGTAAGGAGCCTTAATTACAGCCCAATGCTTTCAAAGGGGCTGTTCAAGCTTCTTTTCGGAGTGGCGGGTGCGATCCTTCCCCCTATGATCACCATTCTTTTGTGCATATGTATAGCGGTCTATGAAGTCTTCAAGGCCAATGTCATCATGGCTGCCCTTGTGCTGGCGATACTGATCGTGCTGTATTGCTTTGCCGCCAGGTTTTCCGGCAAGTTTGCCTATGCACTGGTGGCGATCCCCTTACTTGTACGGTTCAATCTCCACTACATCGTTCCCATCATTCTGGGCATGACAGCCACTCCCATGGCGATCTTCCCCGCAGCGGTGGGCGTGATCGTTTATTATGTGTTCGGCGCGGTGAACAATTCCGTTACGGGAGAAAAGATCGGCTCTCTTGATGACGTGCTGGCTCTTTACACCAAGTTTATCAGCGACATTTTTGCAAACAGGGAGATGTTCTTTGTAGCAGGCATATTCGCGGTGGTCATCATCGTTATGTGGGCCATGAGACAGATCCGTTTTGATTACGCCTTTGAGATCACCATCGCCATGGGCGGTGTTTTGATGCTTCTGGGGCATGTTGCCGCAGCAGCCTTGGCGGACCTGTCCATTTCCATCGGTAATGTGGTACTGGGTTCCCTCATTTCCGTGCTTCTGGTTTACATCCTGCAGTTCTTCAGGACGATCCTTGACTACTCCGGAGTTGAAACTGTGCAGTTTGAGGACGATGATTACTACTATTACGTTAAGGCAGTCCCCAAGCTTGACAAGGTGATCCTCGGCGAAGTGGTGGTCTCCGATGAGGCAAAGGCCGACAGAGAAAAACGCAGGGCAGGGGCAAAGAAGGCCATAAAGCAGACCGCCATCGGAGCAATGGTGGAGCAGTCCGAAAAGGAAGCAGCCACAGTCAGAGCTGCGGAAGAAAAGGATGAAGAAGATACAGAAGAGGACGAGAGGCTTCTCAAAGAGGGCGAAGCCCTGAACCTGAACGATCCTCAGATGTCTGTTTATAAAGCGGTATTTTCCGGTCTGGGAAAGAAAAACAAACAGGCCGACGACAAGCCGGACAATGAAAAGGAAGAATAAAAAATGAGCGATCTTACGGCCATTT
This sequence comes from Lachnospiraceae bacterium, assembly GCA_016287765.1. Next base: position 44,626 of record JAEEWS010000016.1, on the reverse strand, counting down.
TGAAAAATATCACAAAGCTTCTTTCCTTCCCCAAGATGAAGTTCCTTGATTTCGTGGAAGTGTTCATCATAGCGTGGTTGATCTACTACATCGCGCGATGGATCAAAAACACGAGAGCATGGGTCATCGTAAAGGGGATCATTGTGATACTCATTTTCTGGGCCATAGCATCGATCCTGAATTTTGACGTTATCATCTGGGCACTGACCAATGCCATCGGCGTGGGGATCACTGCCCTCATCATCCTGTTCCAGCCGGAACTCAGAAAAGCTCTGGAAAATCTGGGACAGAAGAGTGTGGTCTCCCTTGGGATCTTCTCCGATGTAAAGGAAGTAAGGAGCGAATTCTGCGCTGCCACCGTGGAGGAGCTGGTGAAGGGAGCCTTTGAACTGGCAAAGACAAAAACCGGTGCACTGATCGTCATCGAGCAGGAAGTGCCCTTAAAGGAATACGAAGAAACAGGCATAACCCTTGACGCTGTCGTTTCCTCCGCACTTCTCATCAACATTTTTGAGCACAACACCCCTCTCCATGACGGAGCAGTGGTGGTAAGAGGAAACAGGATCACGGCTGCCACATGCTATCTGCCTCTGTCGGACAACATGAAGCTCTCCAAGGATCTGGGAACCAGACACAGAGCCGGTGTGGGCGTCAGTGAGGTTACGGACAGCCTGACCATCATCGTTTCGGAGGAAACAGGAAAAGTCTCCATCGCAAAGAACGGAAGTCTTGTCTACAACGTGGACGGAGAGTTTTTGAGGACAAAGCTCATGGAACTCATCCCAAAGAGATCGGAAAACGAAAAGCGTTTGTTCGGTGCATTCAGACACAAGGAGGAGGGTGAAAAGAAATGAAATCCTATCTTCTTAAAATTTGGGGAGCCCTTTCCCACAACTTCGGACTTAAACTGCTGGCGCTTGTTTCCGCCTTTCTCATTTGGGTGGGAGTGGTCAACAGTCAGGATCCTGTGGACACCATCACCTTCTACAACATCCCTGTGGAGATCGTCAACGAGGAGGCTCTGATCCAAAAGGACAAGATCCCCGAGGTGGTTTACGGAAGCACCGTAACTGTTACGATCCAGGCCAGAAAATCCATCTGTGATGCCCTTACGGCGGATTCCGTCAAGGCGATCGCGGATTTTGAAAAGATCTATGTTACTGACACAGTCCCCATCGAGATCAGTGTTAAGGGCTACGACAGCAATGATGTGGAGATCATCCGCGGCCAGAACAGCTACATGAAGCTGACTCTTGAGGACTATGCAACAAAGGAATTCAAGGTCAGGATCGAGACCAAGGGAACTCCCGCCGACGGTTACGTGGTGGGTTACAATGCATCAAGCCCCAATGTTATCACCATCCGTGGCTCCAAACTACAGATCAGCCGTATCCAGGGCGTGGTGGCTACCGTCAATGTGGAAGGCCTTTCCGCAGGGCGTGAAGTTGTTGCTTTCCCTGTGGTCTATGACATGAACGACGAGGAGATCAGCAAGGACAACCTTGAACTCAGCGCCGATTCCGTCAATGTTTCCACCACTCTTTACAAGACAAGGACCATCAATCTTGAGGCCATCACCTTTGGTGATGTGGCCGAGGGTTACGAGATAAAGAGCGTTTCCTTCCAGCCCTCCAGCATCCAGGTCGCAGGAACCACCGAGGACTTGATGAAGCTGGGCACCCGCCTCAGGGCCTATGTTGATGTTACCGGCCTTAACGACAACGGCGAGAGCAACATCGACATCAATTCCCTGATCGACAGCAAGCTTTCAAGCATAATGGTGCTGGACGATGACAATACACTGGCTGTCACCGTTTACGTGGGCGAAAAGGAAAAAGTGAACCTGAACCTCATGGATACGGATGTTTCTCTGGAAAACGTTCCCGCGGGCATGAAAGCTGAACTTTTGAGCGTGAGCCCCAGAAGAGTCACTGTGCGTGCCGCTAAGGATGTGGTAAAGAACGTTACGGGCGCTTCTCTGAATGCTGTCTGCGATCTCTCCGGATGCAGGACTCCCGGGATCTACGATCTGCCCCTTATCATTAATGAAGATAAGGGTGTCGAGTGTCTGACCGACATCACGGTAAGAGTTGAAGTCACAGCTATCGATCTTTCCGGAACGAATGGGACTGAGGAGCAGAGATGACGCATTTTTTCCTTAATTTCAAGAAATACAGGTATCTCCTAAGCCAACTGGTTGAGAAGAACATTAAACTTAAATACAGAAATTCTTATCTGGGGATCATCTGGACGATGCTGGAGCCTCTGCTCACCATGATCGTCCTGACCCTGGTTTTTTCAAGGCTTCTGGGCAAAAACACACAGGATTTCCCTGTTTACATTTTGACCGGACGCCTTCTTTTCGCGTTTTATTCCGTTTCTTCCACTCAGGCATTAAAGTCTGTGAGAAGCCATGCATCCATGATCAAAAAGGTCTATGTCCCTAAGTACATGTATCCCCTGGCTACCATACTGTCAAATTACGTGACATTCCTGATCTCATTGATCGTTCTGGCGGGAGTGGCGCTGGTCCGCCATGTTCCCATCACTCTCTGGATCTTTCAGGCTGTTGCGCCTCTTCTGATCATTCTGGGACTTGCACTGGGAACAGGACTCATCCTTTCCACTGCGGCGGTTTTCTTCAGGGATCTGGAGTACCTTTGGGGAGTGGCGACTATGATACTCATGTACATGTCTGCCATTTTCTACAGAGCAGAGGATGTGCTTACACCGGAACACAGCTGGATCTTTGACCTTAATCCCGTCTATGCCTGCATAGACAATTTCAGGAGCGCTGTTTTCGGACAGCCCATGAATTTAAGGGCCACAGCCTATTCCGCAGGTATGGCGATTTTGCTTACCATAGTCGGGACAGTGCTTTTTTACAGGAATCAGGACAAATTCATTTTGCATTTATAGAGGATAGAAATGGCTGATACATCACTCATTGTTGACAATGTAGCCGTCAAGTACCGTCTGACGGAGGAAAAGGTCGACAATCTAAAAGAATACGTCATCAGACTTGTGAAAAGAGACCTGCGCTACAAGGATTTTCCGGCGCTGGACGGTGTTTCCTTTAAACTTAACAAAGGTGACCGTCTTGCGGTAATGGGAAGGAACGGAGCGGGTAAATCCACACTCATGAAGGTGATCGCAGGTGTCCTGAAGCCCACGACGGGTACGGTCGTCAGACACGGAAATGTGGTACCCCTGCTTGAACTGGGGGCGGGATTTGACATGCAGTACTCCGGTGCGGAAAACATCCGGCTCTACGGTGCTATGCTGGGCTACTCAAAGGAGTTCATCAGATCCAAATTTGACGAGATCGTGGAATTTGCGGATCTCGGGCATTTCATCGACATCCCCGTAAAAAACTATTCTTCAGGCATGCGTGCCCGTCTGGGATTTGCCATTGCCACGGTGGTGGAGCCGGACATTCTGATCCTTGACGAAGTGCTTTCCGTGGGGGATGCGGCTTTTAAGAAAAAGAGCGAACAGAAGATAATGAGCATGTTTGACAAGGGGACTACCGTTCTCTTTGTATCCCACAATGAAAACCAGGTGAAGAACCTTTGCACAAGGGGCATCCTTTTGGACAAAGGAAGGATAGTGTACGAAGGAACGGCTGTGGAGACCGCAAATGAGTACGCTACCGTCAACAAAGTTCACAATTAATGTTTTATTAAAACACAATTCCATCACAAAGGACGTTTAAAATCTGTCTCATAAAAGATCACAGATCGGTTTGACCGATTTATCATATTAAATGAAAGGAAGACAGATTATGGATGACGAAATTAAAAACACTGACAGCGGAATGTCTGATGAAGAGATCCGTGCTGCAGCAGAAAACATCGGTTCGACACCTTTCGTGAAAACTGAAGAAGAGAGCGAGAGGAAAGAAGAAAACACCGGTTACACGGATTACGACTATTCCGGATCTACGGATCTTAATGAAAGACCCTGCAAGAAGAAAAGCCTGTTTAAGAAGATCGCAAGGTTCATAGGACTTGCAGCATGCTTCGGAGCTGTTGCGGGAGCTTCGTTCTACGGAGTTTCCTACGGACTGGGCAAGGCTCTTGGAAAGGATTCTTTCTTAAGTAATTCCGGAGCAAGCATCGAACAGACCACAACAAATGCATTGACTCAGCTTGGAGTCAGCAATCTTGTGATAGCGTCCACCGCCACCACCGATGAGACGGAGACCATGGGAGACAACGTTGTTGTTGACGTGGTAAAGGAAAACATGCCCAGCACAGTCTGTGTGGGTGTTTCCTACACTCTCACCCAGAGAGACATGTGGACGGGCAGGACCACGACCCGTGAAGTAACGGGTGGCGGATCCGGTTTCATCGTTGGGATGAGCGATACGGAAGTTTTTATCGCTACCAACAATCACGTTGTTGAAAATGCCGAAAAGATCAACATCACATTCTCTGATGATGAGATTGTAAATGCTTCTGTAAGAGCAACGGATGCGGACAACGATCTTGCCATCGTTTCCGTTTTGAAAAACGATATTTCCGGCGAGACACTTTTGGGACTCAAAGTAGCGACCCTCGGAAGTTCTGACACGGCTCAGGTGGGTGAAATGGTCATCGCCATCGGTAATGCTCTCGGTTACGGCCAGTCGGTAACAGTGGGTTATCTTTCTGCCAAGGACAGAAAAGTTACCTATGAAAATAAGGAAAGGAAACTCCTTCAGACAGATGCTGCCATAAACCAGGGTAACTCCGGCGGACCTCTCTTTAATGTAAGAGGTGAAGTGATCGGTATAAACTGCTCCAAGTACTCTGATGAGTCGGTTGAGGGCATGTGCTTTGCCATCCCCATCTCTGTAGCGGTTCCCATCCTTGAGGATCTTATCAGCCGTGAGATAGTGGCAGAAGAAGATCAGGGCTATCTGGGTGTTTCCATTGCGGATGTTACTGAAAGCCTGGCCCAGCTCTTCGGACTTCCCGAAGGAGTCAGGATCCAGAGCGTTGTTGAAGGCGGATCTGCAGAAAAAGCCGGCCTTTACAGCGGAGATGTGATCATTGCCATTAACGGTCTCACAGTAACCACCTCAGACCAGTTAAAGAGCAAAGTAAATTCATTCAAGTACGGCACCACTGTCCAGATCACCGTAAAGCGTCTTGTTGAAGGCACTTGGACGGACATGACCTTTGATGTTCAGCTTATGAAGAAACCTTCCACAAATTAACCCTTTTGCAAAACTACAGATAATATATGCAGGGAGCCTCGGGCCCCCTGCTTTTAAATTCGTGGAAAAATTTTTTCTTGTAAAACGAAAAAAAGTGGGTTATTATATAGGGTACTTGTGAGATTATACCCATTTGTCAGATTACGTGAGGCAGTGATGATAAAAGCTCATCAAAAATCTTTTCACAGCTTGTTTATACTATCCGACACGGTGTTGGTAGCAGTAGCCTTCATCCTGTCGTATTTTATCCGCTTTTCTCTGATCGGAACTGCTGACGGCGTTAAGTATCTTCCTTTAAGTGAATACGAAGATTATCTGTTTTTCATCGCATTGGGCTATCTCCTGATCTTCCTTTTCGGAGGTCTGTACAATCCCCAGAGAAGCCGTTCCCTGATCTATCAGTTCTTTGACGTGATCCGGGCAAACATCTTCGGAGTTGTCTACTTCCTGGCGCTTTTGTACCTGGTAAAGGAGATCGACATTTCCCGTTCCTACATCGCTGTTTTTGCGATCACCAACACATTGCTGGACATTCTCTTCAGACTTTTGCTCTTCTCATTTTTACGTTCCATGAGGAAGCGGGGCAAAAACCTGAAGCATGTTTTAATTGTGGGATATTCCAGAACGACCGAAGTCTACATCGACCGCCTTCTTGCAAATCCCGGATGGGGCTATTCCGTTTTCGGTATCGTTGACAATGAAATGGAAAAAGGCACCAGATACAGAGGGGTTTCGGTTGTGGGGAAGCTCTCCGATCTTGAAGAAGTGCTTTCAAAAAACGACCTTGATGAACTGGTGGTTGCCCTAAAAGTGGAAGATTACACCATGCTTTCAAAGATCGTGGAAACCGGTGAACGCTTCGGACTTCACACGAAATTTGCTCCGGACTTCATGACTGTCGTATCCGGCAAAGCAAACATGGAAGACATGGACGGCGTTCCCGTTATCAACATTCGTTCCGTACCCTTAAACAGTCTCGGAAATCGCCTTGTGAAACGCACTGAGGATCTGGTGTTGGGAAGCATTGCCCTGATACTTGCGGCAATCCCTATGGCTGTTACTGCAATTGCTGTTAAGCTGGATTCCAAAGGCCCCGTGATCTACAAGCAGACCCGTGTGGGACTTCACAACAGGGAATTCACCATGTACAAGTTCCGTTCCATGAAAGTGCAGGACGAGGAAGAGGAAAAGACGGAGTGGACCACCGAAAATGACAACAGGGTCACAAAGGTAGGAAAATTCATACGAAAGACAAGCATAGACGAACTGCCCCAGCTCTTTAACGTGTTAAAAGGCGACATGAGCCTTGTGGGACCGCGCCCTGAGCGCCCCTTCTTTGTAGAGAAGTTCCGAGACGAGATCCCGAGATACATGGTAAAGCATCAGGTTCGTCCCGGGATCACCGGTTGGGCTCAGGTTAACGGCTATCGCGGAGACACTTCCATCTCCAGAAGGATAGACATGGACATTCAATACATCGAAAACTGGAGCCTTTGGCTGGACGTGGCGGTACTTTTAAAGACCCTGTTCAGGACCAGAGACTATAATGCTTATTGAAACAGAAACAGAAGGAATATTTATGAGTGACGAGTTCGATAACAATAATAATGAAAACAACGGCGCAGACGAGATCGTGAAGAGCGCATCCGATGCTACGGATACTCACGATGAGCCCAAGGACAGGGAAGAAGTCTGTTCCATGTGCCGCAGGACCGAGTCTCAGGTAAAGCGCATGTTCAAGCTTCATCCCGGTCTCTGCATCTGTGATGACTGCATGCAGAAGACCATGGACACCCTTACCGGCGGCGGGTCTCTCTCTATCATGGGCATCACCCCCAGAGACAAAGAGAACGATGATGATACCCTGAACATCAAGGCAAACATTGGTGATCTTTCAAGCCTTTCAAGCATGCTGTTCGGAGATCTTCCCTCGGTTCCCATGAACCAGAGACTCAAGAAAAAGAAGCCTGCGGTAAAGAAGGACGAGAATGAGATCCCGGCAAAATTTGACATTAAAGATCTGAAGCCCCCTCATGTGATCAAGGCTGAGCTTGACGATTACGTTGTGGGGCAGGAACACGCAAAGAAAGTAATGAGCGTGGCTGTTTACAACCACTACAAGAGAGTCTTCGACAAGAACGAGGACGGTATCGAGCTTGAAAAGTCCAATATGCTTATGATCGGGCCCACAGGCTGCGGAAAGACCTACATGGTAAAGACTCTTGCAAAGCTCCTGAACGTTCCTCTCGCCATCGCCGATGCCACATCCCTGACGGAAGCGGGCTACATCGGAGATGACGTTGAAAGCGTTCTTTCCAAGCTTCTGGTGGCTGCGGATAATGACGTTGAAAGAGCTGAAAAAGGCATAGTTTTCATCGACGAGATCGACAAGCTTGCAAAGAAGCACACCACCAACAGCCGTGACGTTTCCGGAGAATCCGTTCAGCAGGGACTCCTTAAGCTCCTTGAAGGTGCGGAGGTGGAGGTGCCTGTGGGAGCAATGAGCAAGAATGCCATGGTTCCCATGACCACCATGGACACCACAAACATCCTCTTCATCTGCGGAGGCGCTTTCCCCGAGCTTGACAAGATCATCAAGCAGAGACTGAACAAGACATCTGCCTGCGGTTTTTTGGGGGAGCTTTCGGACAGATACGATGATGACAAGAACATCGCAGGAAAGGTGGAATTGCAGGACCTTCGCGATTTCGGAATGATCCCGGAATTCCTGGGACGTCTTCCCGTTGTCTTCACTTTGGACGGACTCAAACAGGAGGATATGGTAAGGATCCTTACCACACCCAGAAATGCCATTTTAAAGCAGTACCAAAAGCTTCTTTCCATGGATGAAGTTGCTCTTGAATTTGAAGACGGAGCGCTTTCCGCCATTGCTGAGAAGGCTCTTAAACGAGATACGGGCGCAAGAGCTCTTCGTGCCATCATCGAAGAGATCATGCTTGATATAATGTACGAGATCCCCAAGGACGATTCCATCGGAAAAGTGGTCATCACTGAGGATTACGTTTCCAAGAACGGCGCACCCCGGATCATATTAAGGGAGGGACACTAAAAAATGTCTGTATCAAAGTTGGCTTCCACCATTACCGGACTTTACTCCGGAAGGAGAAATGTCTCCGATGAAAAGTACACCTATCGCTATCTTCAAAATGCCATGAAGACACTTGACGAGGCAGTGGGTTACAGTGCAAGAGGAGGAAGAAGGGAAAATGTTTTTCCGCCTGAAAGTGACAAGCGCCTGGCAGATTACAAACGCATGGAAAAGATCAGGAAAAATCCCGACTACGGTGTTAAGACCGGAAAACTGTCTGTTAAGATAAAGGATGAGAACGGAGAACCCCTGATTGCGGAGATCCGCCTTTACCCCAAGGACAAGGCAGCAAGAGAAGGTGTTTCTTCAGGCTACACCAACGATCGTAAAGTGAAGCACATAGAAGACATTGCAGACGAGATCTACGGAGCTCCTTACGACTTCGATCCCGATTCGGACTATGCCTGGTACGACTATTTCAGACGTACAACGGCTGAAAACGGAGAATTTACTGAGGAACTTCCCGAGGGCAGATACACTCTTGTCTGCGACAAAGGCTCTGAATTCGAGATCGTTGAAACAGCTGTTTCCGTTCCCGGAAAAACAGAAGTCACTTTGAGAAGATTGATCGACATGAAAGCTGATGACTGGTACGTGGGAGACCTGCACCATCATTCTGTTTTCTCGAGCCCCCTTTACCCGCCTCAGGGTACTGATTACGTTTATGATACACCCGAGATGATCCAAAATTCCATGAGAGCAAGAGGCCTCACATTCGGCGGACTTTCGGATCATCACAATGTTTTGAATCACAGGATATGGGAAAAGCTTGTAACTCCTGATTTTCTCCCCATCCTGTCAAAAGAGATCTCCACGTCCAACGGTCACGTGTTACAGCTTAACACTGATCCGGATGTGATCTACCATATACCCGAAGAATCCGAGAGAACACCGGAGATCATGCGTGCCGAGTACAGGCGCATTACAGATGAGATCAAAAGCTACGGCGGTCATCCCCAGATCAACCATCCGAGAGACATGCAGAAGGCTATTTCCTTCCCGCCGGAATTCACGGACATGATCGACATCTTTAACACCATAGAGATCTGGAACGGTTCTCATCCACTTGCCGAAGGCTGTACAAACGGAAATGCCATGCAGCTTTGGCTCGATTGCCTTGAAAAAGGCACTCGTCTCGGCGCCACCACAGGCTCCGATACTCACGAGATCACCTGCGAATTCTGGTTCGATTCATTGGCGTATGTTTTCGGATTGTACACAGCCGTTAAGGCTGCTCTCGACAACACTCTTGATGCAAAGAATGAGAAGGGAGTGATCCTTGAAGGCGAGACACTTGAAACTGCCCGCTATTTCGTGGATCTTCTGACCGAGGAGCTTCCCTTTGTGAAGCACTGGGCAAACGTCAACCTCTCCAGCGGTGCCGTAAGGACCTATGTTCAGGCTCCCGGGGAAAGGACAGCGACAAACATCCTTAAAAATCTGGAATTGGGTCACAGCTTCCTTACAAACGGCCCCATCATAGAAGCAAAGCTTACTGCAGACGGAAGTGCAGAGCTTAAGATCATTTCCAACAGACCTCTGAGCCGTCTTTTAGTTTACGGAAGCGGAAAGAGTCTTGAAGAATTCGAACTTGCGGAACCCGCATCCCTGAACGGCGGTTACGACTACTCCTGCACGGTAAATCTCAACAAAGAGGGCAGAAAGTGGTTCATCTTCCGCGTTCTGGGAAATGATTTTGTGACTGAGGCGATCACAAATCCGGTTTCTTGTTAAATGATTAAATTGCTTACATACTGTTAAGGAGATAAAAATGGCGGCATGGGAAAATAATGTCAGAAAGATCGACCCTTACGTTCCGGGGGAACAGCCCTCGTTTTCGGACATGGTCAAGCTTAATACCAATGAGAATCCGTATCCTCCCGCACCGGGAGTCACAAAGGCTTTGAAAGAGCTGGACACCGATGCTCTTCGCCGCTATCCCAAGCCCGACGCCCATGAACTGACCGCCGCCCTGGCAGAATACTGCGGAGTGGGCTTCAATAATGTTTTTGTGGGGGTGGGCTCCGACGATGTTCTGGGAACTGCTTTTTTGACATTTTTTAAAGGCAGGCTTCCGGTACTTTTCCCCGATGTGACCTACTCTTTTTACCCCGTCTGGGCCTCACTTTACGACATTCCCTTTGAGACCCCGGCACTGGACGAAAACTTCAGGATCGTAAAAGAGGACTACTACAAGCTGAACGGAGGCATAGTGATCGCGAACCCCAACGCGCCCACCACTATAGCCGAACCTGTAAGCTTCATTGAAGACATCGTAATGCACAATCAGGACTCTGTGGTCATCGTAGACGAAGCCTACGTTGATTTCGGCGGAGAAACCGCCATGGAACTCACAAAGAAGTACGAAAACCTTCTTGTAGTCCGCACCTTTTCAAAATCCCGCTCCATGGCGGGCATGAGGATAGGTTTTGCGGTGGGCTCTGAGAAACTCATCTCCTACATGATGGCTGTCAGAAATTCCTACAATTCCTACACCATGACCACCCCTTCCATCCTTTGCGGAACGGAAAGCCTTAAGGACGAAGCCTACTTTAAAGAGACAGTGGGTAAGATCGTGGCTACAAGAGAAAATGCCGTTCCCCGCTTTAAAAAAATGGGCTTTAAGGTGCTGAATTCATCCGCAAATTTCCTGTTTGTGACACATGAAAATGTGCCTGCAAAGGAGATCTTCATGAAGCTCCGGGAGAGACACATCTTCGTACGCTACTTTGAAAAGCCCAGGATCGACAATTACTTAAGGATCACCATAGGCACCGACGAAGAGATGGACAAGCTCTTCGAGGCTCTTAAAGAAATGCTTTAGACCGAAACAGCTTCAGATCGTTTTAACAGATCAGAAAGATGCAGATTTTTTGAAACAGAGAAATGTACAACAGCAGATGGACGACTTTATTGAAGAGCTTAAAAGAACGGGTGAAGTGCCGGCTCTTTTCCTGCACTCCTGCTGCGGGCCCTGCTCGTCCTATGTGTTCGAGTACCTTTCAGATCACTTTGAAATAACCGATTTCTTCTACAACCCCAACATCTCCCCTAAAGAGGAGTACGACAAAAGGGTCGTTGAGATCAAAAAGCTTATAGACGAACAGCCCCATAAGCACGAGGTGAGCTTCGTCGAAGGAAAGTACGAGCCCGAACGCTTTTTTGAAGCGGCAAGGGGACTGGAAAAATGCCCGGAAGGCGGGGAAAGATGCAAAAAATGCTTTGAGCTCCGCTTGAGGGAGACTGCAAAAGAAGCTAAAAAAAGAGGCATAGACCTTGTTACCACCACCCTCACCATTTCACCTCTTAAAAATGCCGAAGCATTGAACGAGATCGGAGAAAGAGTGTGCAAAGAGGAGGGTGTCACCTGGCTCCCTTCGGATTTCAAGAAAAAGGGCGGCTATCAGAGATCCATAGAACTTTCAAAGGAATATGACCTGTACAGACAGGACTACTGCGGTTGCATTTTCTCCCGGAACGCCCGTCGCGATAAGGAAAGCGCTCCGAAAAATGCGGAAGAAGGAGGTCGTTAGATGATTGAACTCGTTCCCATTCATGACAGGACCATCAGAGAAATTCAGGAAGAAAGAGAGCATGAAGTCCTTTCTCCCCATGCGAGTTTTTCCGACTCCACCAAAGGAAGGATGAGAGAGGAAAAGGAGTGTGATCTTCGCCCCTGCTACCAGAGAGACAGAGACCGCATCCTCTACTCAAAAGCTTTCAGAAGGCTCAGCGGAAAAACCCAGGTCTTCCTCGCGCCCGAGGGAGATCATTACCGTACCCGTCTCACCCACACTCTGGAAGTGGCCCAGACTGCACGAGCAATTTCCAAGTCTCTCCGCCTTAACGACGATCTGACGGAAGCCATCGCCCTCGGGCACGACCTCGGACACACCCCCTTCGGACATGCGGGAGAGAGAGCACTGAACCGTATCATGAACGAAACCTGTGGCGGTCACTTCAAGCATTTCGAGCAGAGCATCCGCGTTGTGGATGTCATCGAGAAGCACGGCAGGGGCTTAAACCTCACCTGGGAAGTCCGTAACGGTATCCTCAACCATCAGGTGGACACCATCCCCGCGACCCTTGAGGGCAGGGCAGTGCGTCTTTCCGACAAGATGGCCTACATAAACCACGATATAGACGATGCTGTCCGCGGTAACATCATTACCGAAGACGACATCCCGAAACGTTTTACCGATGTTCTGGGACACGGCCTCACCAGCCGTCTGAACACCGAGCTTCACGACATCATCAAAACAAGCATAGACACCGACGACGTCCGCATGTCTCCCGAAATGAACGAGATACTCATGGACTTAAAGGCGTGGATGTTTGAAAATGTTTACACCAACCCCGTTGCCAAGGGTCAGGAGTCCAAGGCGGAGGAGCTGGTCATAGAATTGTTCCTGCACTACAACGATCACCCGGAGCTTCTGCCGGATGACTACAAAGCTATGCTGGAAAACGAAGGCGAGACCAAAGAAAGAGTGGTCTGCGACTACGTTGCGGGCATGACCGATCGATACGCGGTGAACAAATTTAAGGATATCAAGGTTCCCTTCAGCTGGGACGTTTACTAAAGACCGAGGGTTTTTGATGCGCTATTCCGATGAGACAATCGCAGAGGTTTTTGCCCGCAATGACATTGTGGATGTGGTGGGCATGTACGTCCATCTCCAGAAAAAAGGAGCAAATTACTGGGGGCTTTGTCCTTTCCACGGCGAAAAGACGCCTTCCTTCTCTGTGAACGGCAACAAGCAGATGTTCTACTGCTTCGGCTGCCACAAAGGCGGAAACGTCATCACTTTCCTCATGGAGTACGAAAACCTTTCCTTCCAGGAAGCCGTCAAGGAACTTGCTGACCGCTCGGGCATAGATCTTCCTGAGGTCAGGGAAACAGAGGAAGACAAAAGAAACCGGAATTTTATCCAAAAACTCTTTGAAGTGAACAAGCTGGCAGCAGAGTACTTCTTTAAGATGGGTAAGACCGAAAGAGGTCAGAGGGCCATAGAATACTTCAAAAAAAGAGGACTTACAGAGGATACGATACGTCATTGGGGGCTGGGCTACTCCATGCCTTACAGCGACGATCTGTATAAATTTTTAAAGAGCAGGGATTACAGTGATGAATTCCTGAAAGAGACCGGACTTGTCAGCATCAACGAAAAAGGTGCCATGGACAAGTTCTGGAACAGAGCAATGTTCCCCATCATGGATGAACGCGACCGCGTCATCGCTTTCGGGGGACGTGTCATGGGAGAAGGCGAACCGAAGTACTTAAATTCGCCGGAAACTAAAGTATTTGATAAGGGTAACAACCTGTACGGCCTGAACTACGCAAGACATTCCGGAAAGAACGCCTTTTTGCTCTGTGAGGGTTACATGGACGTTATCTCCCTTCATCAGGCCGGCTTCACAAATGCCGTGGCATCCCTGGGAACGGCGCTGACTGACAGGAACGCCCTGAAATTATCCAAATACGTTAAAGAGATCTACCTTACCTACGATTCCGACGGAGCAGGAACAAAGGCCGCTTTAAGAGCCATTCCCATGCTGGAAGCCAGAGGGATCACGGTAAAAGTGATAAACATGAAACCGCACAAGGATCCGGATGAATTCATTAAGGCGCTGGGCGCCGAAGAGTACCAAAAGAGGATCGACAATGCGGAAAGCAGTTTCTTCTTTGAGATCCGGATACTTGCATCCGGATACAACATGGAAGAACCCAAAGAAAAAAACGACTTTTATGAGAGCGTTGCAAGGCGAATGTTGGATGTTTCCAATGAGCTCGAGAGGAGCACGTATGAAGAGGCCTTTGCAAAGCACTATAATGTCGATGCACGAAAATTCCATGAGCTCGTCATTGAGACAGCTCGAAGGGAGGGACCGAGGAACCCGTCCTATCGCACAGACACCGGCGAAGAACGGATGCCCAAAAAAAAGTTCGAAAATGCGGCGGAAAAAAAGTTGGATGACAAGATCCTGCAGCCGCAAAGACTGCTCCTCACCTGTCTTTCCGATGACCCCACGCTCTACGCGAGGCTGTCGCCGGTGGTTTCTCCTTTGGATTTTTCCGAAGGGATCTACCGGAAAGTGGCAGAACTTGCCTACAGCTTTTGTGAGGAATCGGGAAGCGTAAATCCCGCAAGGATCGTAAGCTGCTTTGAAGACAGGGAAGAACAGGAAAAAGTAGGTGTCATTTTTCAGACCGATCTGCCCGGTGAGGTGAACGATGCCGAGAGGGCGAAAGCGATCGAAGACACAGTCCGAAAGATAAAGCTGAATTCCGTAGAGGATCAGATCAATGCCGCAATAGAGGCGGGGGACGGACAGAAGGTAAACGAATTGCTGAAGCTTCAGGTTTCACTCAAAAATCGGTCAAACAAATTATTGTAGAAAAGAGATCAGACATGACAGAGAACAATTTAAAGTCAACAGAAGACAACGCAGCACAAAATGATGCCAAGGCAGCGGAATTTGAAGCAAAGATCAACACACTGATCGCTGCCGGCAAGAAAAAGAAGAACACACTTGAGATCCAGGAGATCAACGATGCATTTCAGGACGTGGAGCTGGACGAGAAGAAGACCGAAAAGATCTACGACGCTCTCGACAAAGCAGGCATCGATGTGCTCAGGATCATGGATGACAGCATGGTGGGGGGAGAAGAGGATGACCTTCTCGAGCCCGATGACATCGTAGCGGAGCTGGATGAGATCGAAGATCTTTCAAAGATCGATCTCAGTGTTCCCGAGGGAGTTTCACTCGAGGATCCCGTAAGGATGTATCTCAAGGAGATCGGTAAGGTTCCCCTTCTTTCCGCTCAGGAAGAACTGGAACTTGCCAAGAAGATGGAACAGGGGGATGAAGTGGCAAAGAACCGCCTTGCGGAAGCCAACCTCCGTCTCGTGGTTTCCATCGCAAAGAGGTACGTGGGCCGAGGAATGCAGTTCCTTGACCTCATTCAGGAAGGAAACCTGGGCCTCATTAAGGCCGTTGAGAAATTTGATTATCGTAAGGGATACAAGTTTTCCACCTACGCAACATGGTGGATCCGTCAGGCCATTACCCGTGCCATAGCGGATCAGGCAAGGACCATCCGTATCCCCGTGCACATGGTGGAAACCATCAACAAGCTGATCCGTGTTCAGAGACAGCTGCTGCAGGAACTGGGACGTGAGCCCGGACCGGAAGAGATCGCAAAGGAAATGGGAATCCCCGTAGAGCGTGTCCGCGAGATCCAGAAGATCTCTCAGGAACCTGTTTCTCTGGAAACACCCATCGGTGAGGAAGAAGATTCCCATCTCGGAGATTTCATCGAGGACGATCACATGCCCACTCCTCAGGAGGCAGCGGCATTCACCCTCCTTCAGGAGCAGATCAGGGAAGTTCTGGGAACTCTCACGGATCGTGAACAGAAGGTGCTCCGCCTGCGTTTCGGACTTGACGACGGCAGACAGCGCACTCTCGAAGAAGTGGGTAAGGAATTCAACGTAACCCGTGAGCGCATCCGTCAGATCGAGGCAAAGGCTCTCAGAAAGCTGCGCCACCCCACACGTGCAAAGAAGCTCAGAGATTATTTGGATTAAAGCATGATACGTTTAAGCAAACGTTTACAGACCGTGGTTTCCATGGTGACACCCGGGAACAGTGTGGCTGACGTCGGCTGCGACCACGCCCACACAGGGATATTCCTGATCCGGTCGGGAGTATCTCCAAAGGTGATCGCCATGGACCTGCGACGGGGCCCTTTGGAAAAAGCTGAAGAAAATGTTAAGGAAGCCGGCCTGACCGACAGGATCGAACTCCGCCTTTCAGACGGACTTCAGATGCTGAAGGAAGGGGAGACCGACACCATTCTGATCTCGGGAATGGGCGGACCCCTGATACTGTCCATTCTGGAAAAGGGTTTGGAAAAAGCAAAGGCTTCCAAAGAATTGATCCTTTCCCCTCAGTCCGATCTTGAGAACTTCGAGGAAGGACTCGTAAACCTGGGATTTGTCGCTCAGGCAGTGAGGATCGAGGAGGACGAAGGTAAATTCTATTTTATATACAGGGCAGTTCCGAAGAATGAGGGATGCACCGCGAAGGACAACAGTGATGATCCCGGGATTTCTCCGGAGGTACTTCCCAAAAACATTTATCTTAAGTATCTTGAAAAAGAAAAGGCTTCCAAAGAGGCTGTTTTAAAGAAGATCAAGGCTGACAGCGGAGAGAAGGCCGCTGAACGCCGGAACGGATTATATAATGATATCAGGAGGATAGAGGATGAAATTAACCGTATGCGGAGTTGAAAAAGAGTATGAATACGGAACCACTTTCGCACAGATCGCGAAAGATTTTAAAGACGAATACAAGTATCCCGTTATTCTTGCAAAGAACAACGGCAATTTGAGGGAATTGTTCAAGACACCCAACAACGGAGACACCGTTGAGTTTCTGGACCTTTCCACAAGTGCGGGAAACAAGACCTACAGCAGAGCACTGGTCTTTGTGCTCCTTAAGGCCATTTTTAATGTTTACGGTCCCAAGAAGGGACGTGACGTCCGCATCATGCACAAGGTGGGATGCGGAGTTTATGGTGAGATCGGAAGCATCGAAAAACTCTCCGACGAGGACATAAAGTCCATCAAGGAAGAGATGCAAAGGATCATCGATGCGGACATCGTGATCAACAAGCGCTCGGTGAATACCAGAGAAGCAAGAAAGCTCTTTTTGGAAAGAGGCATGAACGATAAGGAAAACCTTTTCAAGTACCGCCGTGCTTCCAGAATGAATCTTTTTTCCATAGAGAACTACGAGGACTACTTCTACGGCTACATGCCCGGAAGTACAGGCATCCTTAAGGTCTTTGATCTTTTGGCCTACGACAACGGCTTCATGCTGCTTGTCCCCACAAAGGATGCACCCACCACTGTTCCCACCTACGATGACAGACCTCACCTTTTCGCTACATTAAAGGAGAGCGATGAGTGGGGCAAGATTATGGGCATCCGCACCGTAGGCGCCATGAACGACACCATCCGTGAGGGACGACTGGGCGACACCATTCTTGTTCAGGAAGCCTTCATGGAAAAGAAGATCGGTGACATCGCAGCACAGATCAAGGCACGTCCCGGCGTTAAGTTTGTAATGATCGCAGGTCCTTCCTCCTCGGGAAAGACCACCTTCTCCCACAGGCTTTCCATACAGCTTCGGACCCTCGGCATGACTCCCCACCCCATCGGAGTGGACGACTACTTTAAAAATCGTGAGGACACTCCCAAGGATGCGGACGGCAATTACAATTTCGAATGCCTTGAAGCCATCGACGTTGAGCAGTTCAACGCTGACATGTCCGCCCTTCTTGAAGGCAAGCGAGTAGAACTTCCCAGCTTTAATTTTAAGAGCGGCCTTCGCGAGTACAAAGGAAACTTTAAACAGCTTGGCCCCGAGGACATCCTCGTTATCGAAGGCATACACGGCCTGAACGACGCCCTTTCTTACAAGCTTCCCGTTGAGAGCAAGTTTAAGATCTACATTTCCGCTCTCACACAGCTGAACCTTGATGAACACAACAGGATCCCCACAACGGATGCGAGACTGCTCCGCAGGATCGTGCGTGATGCAAGGACCCGTGGAGCTTCCGCACAGAAGAGCATCTCCATGTGGCCTTCCGTTCGTCTCGGAGAGGAGGAGAACATCTTCCCCTTCCAGGAAGGCGCCGATGTCTTCTTTAACTCGGCTCTGATCTATGAGCTTTCCGAACTCAAGACCTACGCTGAGCCTTTGCTCTTTAATGTCCCTGAGGACAGCGAAGAGTACCCCGAAGCAAAGCGCCTCCTTAAGTTCCTGGATTTCTTCCTTGCTGCTCCCGCAGAGGATGTTCCGAAGAACTCGATCTTAAGAGAATTCATCGGAGGAAGCTACTTCCCGGTATAAACATTAAGGTAACTTGAGTGGCACAGGCGGTCGCTGTCCCTATAGACAGAGGAAAGTCCGGGCTTCACAGGGCAGGATGCCGGCTAACGGCCGGTCAGGGTGACCTGAAGGAAAGTGCAACAGAAAAGAAACAGCCGCGCAAGCGGTGATGCTGAAACGGCGGTGTAAGAGACCACCGCCTTCGTGGTAACACGAAGGGTCAATGCAAACCCCATCCGAAGCAAAACCATGCAGAAAGCGATACGGTTGCCCGCCGTGCTTTCGGGTCGGTTGCGTCATGCGGGGGTAACCCCGTATGGGAGCTGTGCGGTAACGTACAGTCAAGAAAGATGATCGCTTGATACATAACCCGGCTTACAGTGCCACTCATAATTTATTGTAAATCCCCACAGGGCGGATCAGAATCCGCATTCACACAGGTGGATCCATGAAAGCAGGAGTTTACGTTATTCCGAAAAAAGACGGCTCGGTCCTCTACCGGGCCTCAATAACGGTAAAAGAAAAGCACATAAGCCTCGGTAGCTTCAGCTCCGAGGCTTTGGCTCATTCTGCCTACGTGAAGGCCCATGACATCCTGAAGTCAAAAAAAGACCTTTTTTCTTTTGTGGATGATTATAAAGAAGGAAAGAAAAATCCTCTTCCCTTTGAGAAGACCGTGACCCTTATAAACTTAAGAGACAACGGGGTGTACATCAAAACACCCATCTATCTTGAAAAACGTTCTTTTCTTTATCTCTATTCTCCCGAATTCATTTACACCTTTGATATAGACGACCTTTTCTACTACTCCAATCACAAGATCATGAAACGTGGCTCCCATCTCTTTGTGGCGGATTACGGCAGCCAGATCAATGTGTTTTCCCGCTACGGCATCAAACCCCATTCTGTTCCGGGACGTGATTTCCTCTTCGTAAACGGAGACGAAACCGATCTCCGCTACACCAACATCGAGGTGGTGAACCGCTACAAGGGTGTTACAAAGCAGATAAAAAACGGAAGGGAAGTCTTCATTGTAAAGATACATGTTAACGGAGACATCATCGTCGGAAGGTACAATGACGAAGTAACGGCTGCCGCAGCCTACAACAAAGCCGCCATTCTTTTAAAAAGAAAAGGCGTTGGGATCAATTTCGGTCAAAATTATCTTGACGGAATCTCAGAAATAGAGTATGTTGCACTATTAAATAAGGTTCGTGTTTCGGAGAGCATCCGAAATTTCGTTCCGGATGAAAGGACAAACTTATGAAATATCTCTCCACAAGAAACTCCAAGATCAAAGTTGAGGCTTCGGAAGCCATTCTTAAAGGCTTGTCGGAGGACGGCGGTCTCTTCGTTCCCGAAACGATGCCTGTACTTAAGAAAAGCCTTAAGGAACTTTCTGCCATGACTTACAGAGAAGTTGCCTACGAGGTAATGTCTCTCTTCCTTACGGATTACACAAAGGAAGAACTCACAGCATGCATAGATGCGGCTTACGACGAAAAGTTCGAAGTGCCCGACATCGCGGACCTTCACAAAGCAAACGGTGCATGGTTCCTTGAACTGTGGCATGGTAAGACCATTGCCTTTAAGGACATGGCGCTTTCCATCCTGCCTCATCTTCTTACGACGGCAGCAAGAAAGAACAATATAAAGGATGAGATCGTGATCCTCACCGCTACTTCCGGAGACACGGGTAAAGCAGCTCTTGCAGGATTTGCGGATGTTCCCGGAACAAGGATCATCGTTTTCTATCCCAAGGACGGTGTCAGCCGTGTTCAGGAACTTCAGATGGTGACACAGAAGGGTAAGAACACAAAAGTCATCGCTATCAGAGGCAACTTTGACGATGCTCAAAACGGCGTCAAGGAAATGTTTAATGATAAAGAACTGGCAAAGAAGCTTTCCGATAAGGGACTTCGCTTCTCATCCGCCAATTCCATAAACATCGGACGTCTCGTTCCCCAGGTGGTCTACTATGTATGGGCCTACGCCAAGCTTCTCGAAAAAGGCGAAGTGAAAGACGGAGAGGAGATCAACATCACCGTTCCCACGGGTAATTTCGGAAACATCCTTGCGGCTTACTACGCAAAGCAGATCGGACTTCCTGTAAACAAACTGATCTGTGCTTCCAATGACAACAAGGTCCTCTACGATTTCTTTAAGACCGGGACTTATGACAGAAACCGCGATTTCATCCTCACCACTTCTCCCTCAATGGACATTCTGATCTCTTCAAATCTGGAGAGACTGATCTACCATTCTTCGGGAAATGACGCGGAAAAGTGCGCAGAGCTCATGAATGAGCTCAAGACCACGGGGAAGTACACCGTTACTTCCGATATGAAAGAAAGGATGAAGGACTTCACAGGCGGGTTCGCCGTTCAAAGCGAAGTATCGGAGATCATTTCAAAGATATATAAGAATGACGGTTACACCATCGACACCCACACAGCAGTGGGAGCCTTCGTTGCCGACAGATACAGAAAAGAAACCGGAGACGATCATCTAACCGTTATCGCATCCACCGCCAGCCCTTACAAATTTTCACGTGCGGTCGTGGGGGCCATCAGGGAAAAAGAATTTAAGACCGAGGACGATTTTGCTCTGATCGGCATGCTGAAAGAGCTTTCCGGACTGCCTCTTCCCGGTGCTGTTAAGGAGATCATGGACGCTGAGATCCTTCATGATACTGTCTGTGAAAAAGACAAAATGAAATCTGAGGTCGAAAAAGCCTTGAGTTTATAAAAATTTAATAGTAAAAGTTAGCATTTGCAATATTTTGCCCGTTATGTGACACAAATTTGACACATTTAATCTGTAAAATCGGGACAGGTCTGTTACAGACAGGAAAACGCGCGGTTACGACACGTGTCACATCCTTACACGACTTCGCGATCGACTTCTGTAATCGGCACAAAACATTCCGGCCAAAAAGGTTGAGATAAAACTCCGGCCGACGAATCATACAGCACAAGAATAAAACTTGCGTTCCCTTTGAGAAATCGGTATTTATCACGATCGGTTTGAACGGAGGGCGAGATGAACCAGAGTCGTAAGGACAGGCCTGAAGATTCATTCGGGTCGAGATCCGGGGGGGCTTCATGCGTCAGTTCGTATGACGGATTTCACCTCGTCGTAACCATTTATTCTTTAAGGAGGAAGAAATAATGAAGAGTTTCTTTAAGAAGCTTTCCTTAGTTCTCGCAGCAGCTATGGTTATCACCATGCTTCCTTTGCAGAGTGCTAAGGCAGTCACCAAGGTCAACCTCGGTATTGATGCTACAAAAGCAGCAGCAGGCGAGACAATTGAACTTGAAGTTGGCGCAACTCAGAAGATCGGCTTCTACGGTGTTACTAACTATAACACAGCAGGTGCCAAGACAAAGGTTTGGAAGAGTAGTGATCCTTCCGTAGCTACAGTTACAAATGCTTTCATCACAGCCGTAGCTCCCGGAACAACAACAATCAACTTCACCTGCACAAACAACGGTATCGACTATGCCGGATCAGTTAAGGTTGTAGTTAAGGCTGCATCCACAACTGCTCAGAAGCAGGGCAACGTTTCCGTTAAGCAGACAGCTTACAACGCTATCGAGATCACATTTGCTGACGAAGCAGCAGCAAAGGCAGCTGTTGAGAAGACAACTGTTGAGAGAATCAAGACAAGCGCAAAGGGTACATTCTACCTTAACGTTAACGCTACAAAGAAGCAGGACAAGAACGTTATCACTGTATCAGGACTTTCTGATGAAGTTACATACAGAGTTACTGTTCCCGGCGTTGCAAAGCCTTTCGAGCTCACAATGAGCATCGGACCCGCTGCAGCTCTTATTCTTGAGTATCCTACAGTTTACATCGGCAAGGGTCAGGATATCACCGGTAACAACGTTAAGAATCCTACAGTTACTCCTCAGGTTAAGATCGTTGACGCTGACGGCAAGGTAACAGCTGACGCTGTAAAGAACGTTAAGTACTCTACAGACAAGACAAAGAACCAGTATGCTACATTCACAGCAGGTTCCGGAAAGATCAAGTTCTCCAACGTACTTGGTACTTGCTATGTAAAGGCTACTTATACATTTAAGGATGCTTCCCAGCAGTCAGTTACTCTTACAGATGAGATCACAGTATCTCCTGTTGAGTACGCAGCTCCCAACCTTCAGGGCTTTGTTGAGCAGATCTGCTTGACAGACAAGAAGGGTGACAAGGTTGTTTATCCCGGAAACTATGACTTCAAGGCTACTCTTGCAGTTGGTGAAGCAAAGCAGATCGCTTACTACTTCGAATCTACAGATGGCAAGAAGTACACAGGTGCTAACGTAAAGACAACTGTTGAAGTTGCTGACAAGATTTTCGTTACAAACTCCACAGATTACAAGTACTACTTCGAGAAGGACAACAAGGATGCAAACGTTATCTCCCTTAACGAGTTCGGTTCTTACGTAACAGTAAGAGGTTGGAACGAGGGTACTGAAAGAGTTTGCCTCTACAAGCAGGTTGGTACTTCCAAGGACAACAAGGTTGATACACTTGTAGGTGTTATCGACATCACTGTTTCTCCTGAACCTTATGTATTCGACATGCAGCTCAGTGAGAGCTCACTTGAAGGCTTCACAAACGGCCTTAAGACAACAGGTGAGATCACATACGAACTCATCGATCAGTACAATCAGGCTATTGCTGGTACAGTAATTGCTAAGGCTTCTGACGGAGCAAACGTTCCTTCGATCACAATCGAAAAGACAAAGGATACCACAAACAAGGGTAAGATCATATGCAACTTCACAACTCTTGGTCCTACTACAGAAGCTAAGGATATCGTCCTTTCCGTTCAGGGAACAGACTACAGCGAGACCATCAGCATCGGTGCTGAAGCTATCAACACAAGCAGCACAGATATCGGTTATGAAATCGTTGCAAAGAGCCTTGAAGTTAAGAACAAGGACTTTGCTGATGCTACAACAGTTGATGCTCTTGGTGTAAACTTCAAGGTTGCTAAGACATATGACGGAAATCAGTACGAGTATGTTAGATTCTATGTAACATCTGACGATGTTGATGAAACAACACCTACAGCATCTGATCTCCTCTATCTTGTTCTTTCAGATGTAGATGACAAGATCGTTACAGCTGATGCAACCAACAGCATTCCTACAAGAAGCACAGCTCAGCCTAAAGTTGCTACTGTAGGTTATAACTTCGATGTATTTGCAAATACAGCAAATGCTTCCTCTATCAGCGAGAACCTCAAGGTTGGTAACTTCACAGCTAACCTCTACAAGACAACAGGTACAAACAAGGGTAACTATGACCTTCAGTTCTCTACAGAGATCGAAATCTCCAACAAGATGGAACTCATCCAGAACATTAACAACACTTACGAACTTGAGATCAAGGATGAAGGCAAGACTGTAAAGGCTACAGAGGCAAAGACCTGGACATCAACTGATGAAGCTGCTTACACTGTAACATCTACAGCTCAGTACGAGGCTCTTGTTGAGACTATCGTTGGAAAGCTTTGGGGCTGGTACGATGCAAACAGTGACGGAAAGGCACAGTCTACAGAAGTAGGCGCTATCCGTACACTCTTCAGCAACTTCGATGTTACTGAGTGCAAGTACGTTCCCGGTGCTGAGAACAACGAAATCTTCATCAAGACTGTTACAATTACATATCCTACCGCAAGAGGACCTCTTGCTGAGCAGGTTATCAATGTAAACAGAAAGTTCGTGCACTAATTAAACAAAAATAGCTTTGAAAAAAGCTGATTTGCAGGAGAGGCTTTTGCCTCTCCTGTTTTTAAAAAAGGTTATGGAGGCTCTTACGTTATGAGGAAGCTTGGAAGAATAACTTCATATTTTATCGCGGCGGTGATGGTTTTGTGTTTGCTTCCTTCAAAAACTGCGTGGGCTGCGAGAGGTAGAGTGGAACTGGGAGAAAGTAAGTATTCGACCGCGGACACTTACGAAATGAAGATTGGGGAAACGAAGGATCTAAATTTTTACGGAGCAAAGGGTTACGTTTATAAAACCGATTCGGGCTCTGTTTTTTGGAAAACAACTAATTCAGACATTGTTTCGGTTGACAGAAAAGGTCTGATCAAAGCAGTAGCTCCGGGAACAGCAACCATCAGCATGACTGTAACGGTTGCCGCCACAAGGACCAGCTACGAAGGAAGTGTAAAGGTTACAGTTAAAGCAGAGGATGACATTAAGTTTGCTATAAGAGCATTTGACAGAACATCCTTGATCTATCCGAATGAAGAGGCTGCTTACAAAGCATGTCAAAAGGGAATTACGGTTAAAAGAGTCAGAAGGTTTAATTACGGAGCTACTTATTATAGTACTGTAATTCCGACAATCAGTATTGATCTTGAAAACAGGAATATAATTAACATAGATATGTCATACAACAATGGAGATTCTTACATCTTTTATGCGGAAGGACTTCCGGGGGATGGGCTTGAGAAAGTGGTTTCATGGGACACAAGCCCGGTTTCTACCAACCTTTCTTATGAGAATGCTTTTCTTTCCGAAAAAGGCGGTAGAGACATTACCGGTACGAAGAGCCTTGCCTATTGTGATGCAACCCCTCTATTTGAACTGTACGACAAAAATAACATAGTGATCGGAAGAGCATCAAATGGAAATTCCTTTGTTGGAGCATCAGGAGTTTCCGGAAGCGTAAAATACGTTAAAAAGTATGGTACGGGAAGTGCAACATTAAGAAGCATCTCCTCAGGAGTTGTGAGACTATCAAGTTTGTCGCAGAATATTACGGTTTATGCTGTATGGACATCCGGGGACAAAAAGATAGAGCTTATGACAAATGATTGTCTTGTGGAGCCAAAAGAGTATGTTAAACCCGATCTCGGAGCTTTTGTAGAAGGAATTCTGGTTACAAATGACAAGGGCGATGCCATCAACTGGTCGGGCAGTGAAAGCTGGCAGGGAACAATGCCCGCTTCCACCACAAAGAATGTTTTATTCTATTTTATGGCCAGTGACGGAAAGAAGTACTCCGGTAATTCTGATGCTTATGCTGCTTCCGACATTTATTCTTTAAGTAACGAATACAGATTTATTTATCAGCTTGATGAGTCTTCAAAAAACATAGCAAGCATCACGAAAAGCGGCAGACTCACAACCTATCGTGAAGGTGATGTGATTGTAGAGATCTGGCTTTGTGAGCCCGGAAAGAATGTCCTTACACCTCAGGCAGATCTTGTGGGCCAGTTGAATTTAAGAATTACAGATGAACCCGAACTTTTTGATATTGAGTTCGAGGATCAGATAACTGATGTTGAGAGAAACGCTAACAGAAGCGACATTACAGTTAAATTTTCATTACTTGATCAATACGGTGAACCCATAGCAAAGAGAGTGAGCCTGGCTGTAAGGGCTAATTCAAGCTCCGGGTCTCAATCTTTTGCTAATGGCTCGGTTGTCTGGAACAGTGACAACAAGGGAGGAACGATTCACTTGAATCTTTCAGGTAAGGAGGCAGGATCCTATTCGTATCTGGTTACCTATTCAGATGTTATCGAAAGCGAGATAGTTGTGATCCTTCAATAAAAACCAATAAATCCGACTGTTTAGTACAGTCGGATTTTTCTGTTGAATAAAAAGATTGTAATGTGTATAATATAAAGACTGTAATTAAAAGCAAACGAGAGGGAAAACAATGAAACGTAACAATAAGAGATTTAATTTAGCCCTACTGCCTGTTTTATTTATAATAGCGATACTTCCGTTAATTACATTTATATACTTTTTCCCTGAAGGGATTTATGGAGACTATTCTTGGTTTGCAAGGAATCAGGTGGCTTCAGATCAGTTTACGCATGCAAAAGCAATAGTATTCTCGATTATTGCTGTAGTTTTGTTTTTTGAATCTGCAGGTGCTTTTTTGAAACTTGACAGTATCGGTAAAAAGAATTGTCTTAAGAAGATCTGGCCCTTTATTCTATATGCTGTTATGATCGTTCTGTCAACGATCTTTTCTCTTGACAGGCAGTACTCGATACATGGCGCATTTGATCAAATGGAACCTTTTTTGGTGCTTATTGGGTATTCAATGCTTGTTCCGTACATAATAATGAAAATCGATAATTTTGATGATATGAAATACATCAATTATGCGATAGTATTTGGAACTACTACAATATCCTTCATTGGCTTGCTTCAAATGCTTGGAATAGATATATTTACTTTACCGTTTATGAGATACTTGATCATGACGTCCAAAATGAGAGAAACAGTTCCTGAATTATCATCAAACGGAGCTGTTTACATAACCTTTGGAAATCAGAACTATGTCGGCTCATATGTTTGTCTGATGCTTCCCATGGTGGTTTCCGTTATTTTATACAAAGGTCCCAAGTGGCTTAGAATCCTTGCTGTGATCGATGCTGTAGGTCTCGTTACAATACTGGTTGGTTCACATTCTAAAACAGGTATGGCAATATTGGCCTTTGTTGTAGCAGTTGGATTGATTTTTATTGGTAAACGGGTTATTAAAAAATGGTATATCTACGCTCCTATAGTAATAATAGGTATCGCTGTTTTTATCATTTTGAACATAAAGAGAAATGTGTATTTTTTTGACGCTTTAAAGAATTTTGTGGTGTCTGAAAAGAAAGAATACGAGCTGACCGGAATAGATACAAAAGGGGATTGTATAAAACTGAACTACAAGGGCGATGAAATCTGCTTCTATATCTCATATGATAATGAGAAGATGAAAGTTGAAGTGAAGGATAATGGTAAAAAGTGCCCTTTCACAAAGAATCTTGAGGATTATTCCAATGTGGTTACTTTGACAAGCGGAGAAGAACTTAATTTTCAAGTGTTGTTTTATGATAAAGATGACATCAGACTTGAATTAAAGCTTGTAGGAACGGTTTTTGCGTTCAGTTATGACTCTATAACCGGTGATTACAAGATACAAAACGCCTTTGGCGTATTAGATGAATCTCTTGTTTTGGAAAATGTGCTTCCGGGAAGAGAAGGAATTGCCTCCGGAAGAGGATACATTTGGGGGATCACAGTACCTAAATTAAAAGAATATCTGTTTATCGGGTCGGGACCGGACACATTTCCTGTTGCAATAGGAAAAGATGGCACAGATTACGCATTAAAACAAAATTATAAGGGATTTGCTACAACCTTTATAAGACCGCATAATTATTTCCTGCAAATGGGAATAAATACGGGAGTTTTATCTTTGGCCGTATGTTTGGTTTATTTTGCAACGTATATCGTTGAATGCTTTAAACTGTACTTTTGGAAAGAATTAAATACAGAGCAAAAGAAAATGGGTTTTTGCTGTATGCTGGCTGTGATAGGATTTTTGGGCTGCGGATTTGCAAATGATTCAATGGTAACGGTTTCTCCGTTATTCTGGACGATGCTTGGTATCGGTACACTATTAAATAAATGGCAAATGGAAGAGAAAAAAAATGTTCGATCGATCAAGGCATAAAATTGAAAAACTAAATAGCAAAGTATGGTTGTCCTCTCCGACAATGCACGGCGAAGAGCTCCTTTATATGGAAAAAGCCTACCAAACAAACTGGATGAGCACTTTAGGTGAAAACATCAATGAAATAGAAAAAAGAATTTCCGATAAAGTTGGGGTGAAACATGCAGTTGCGTTATCAAGCGGAACGGCAGCCCTTCACATGTGCGTGAAACTGGCAGGGGAAAAACTGTACGGAAAGGCCAAAACCGGACATGGAGTCCTTGAGGGACATAAAGTAATGTGCTCCGATCTCACGTTTGCGGCTACCTTAAATCCCGTAGCTTATGAGAATGGAGAATGCGTTTTTGTAGATGCAGAAAGTGATACATGGAACATTGATCCTGTCGCACTGGAGAAAGCATTCGAAAAGTATCCGGAAGTAAGACTGGTAATTATAGCTCATCTTTACGGTACACCCGGTAAGATCAAAGAGATAAAGGCAGTTTGTGAGAAACATAATGCTCTTTTGATCGAAGATGCTGCCGAGTCCCTGGGAGCGACCTATGAAGGACAAGACACCGGAAGCTTTGGGGATTATGTCGCTTTAAGCTTTAACGGGAACAAGATCATAACCGGAAGCTCAGGGGGGATGTTTTTAACAAACTCCGAGGAAGATGCAAAAAAAGTAAGAAAATGGTCCACACAGAGCAGAGAAGCGGCTCCGTGGTATCAGCATGAGGATATGGGCTACAATTACAGAATGTCAAATGTGATCGCTGGTGTGATACGGGGACAGTTAAACCACCTTGATGAACATATAGCTCAAAAAAGAGCTATTTGGGAAAGGTATAAGGAAGGATTTAAAGACCTTCCTGTAAAGATGAATCCGTGGGATGAAAAAAAATCCTGTCCCAATTTTTGGCTCAGTTGTCTGCTGATTGATAAAGAAGCTTTGTGTAAGCAGGAAATGACAGATAAAGAAATCAGTTTCGTTCCGGAAATCGGTAAATCTTGTCCTTCGGAGATCCTTAACACCTTAGGCGAATTTAATGCAGAGGGAAGGCACATGTGGAAACCGATGCATTTACAACCGATGTATAGGATTAATGATTTTATATACAATAAAGAAGATGTGGGAGCTGATCTTTTTAAAAGGGGTATGTGCCTTCCAAGTGACAATAAGATGACTGAATATGAGCAGGACGTGATCATAGATGCAGTCAAAAAGTGCTTCGAATGATTTAAAGAGCATAAAAAACAAAGATCATAAAATATAGGAGATACGGAGTATGTCCCACAAGCCTTACGGGGTATATGAATTATTGATAAAAAGGCCACTGGATCTGATCATGGCGACAGTGGCTCTCGTTTTATTTTCACCGATTTTGGCGATCACTGCGCTGATGGTCAGGATAAAACTCGGAAGTCCGGTTTTGTTCAAGCAGGAAAGACCGGGAAAAAATGGAAGGATCTTTAAGATCTTCAAATTTCGTTCTATGACAGATGAAAGAGATGAAAACGGCGAGTTGTTACCTGATGACAAAAGACTGCCGAGATTTGGAAAGATCTTAAGATCCACATCTCTTGATGAACTCCCCGAATTATTCAATATAATAAAGGGAGATATGGCAATAGTCGGCCCGAGACCGTTACTGGTGCGTTATCTGCCGAGGTACAATGAAAGACAGAGTCACAGGCACGATGTACGTCCGGGGCTTACAGGTCTTGCTCAGGTGAACGGCAGGAACGAAATCTCCTGGGACAATAAACTTGAGATGGACGTGAAATACGTAGAAAAGATCACATTTCTCAGTGACCTTAAGATTATTATCAAAACAATAGCAGTGGTTCTTAAACATGAGGGGATCAGCATTGATTGCCCTGAGTTTATGGGGACAGAGGAGAAAAAATGATCCTTGGAATTTATGGAGCAAGCGGGCTCGGGCGTGAGGTGGAGATCATAGCCCGAAAGATAAATAAGATTGAAAACAGATGGGAAAAGATCGTTTTTATCGATGACAATGAAAGCATAAAGCAGGTGCTTGGAATCCCGGTGTACACCTTCAGGGCAGCAAGAGAAGTGTTTAATGATCTTGAAGTTACTATTGCCATAGGAGAACCGAGAATTAGAGAATTACTCTATAACAGACTTAAGGAAAACGGAGTGAAGCTCGCAACATTGATCCATCCGGGAGTGTACATTGACGAGAGCTCAAAGATCGGAGAAGGTGTGACAATCTGCGAAGGAGTAACGACAACTTCGTGTGTGACATTGGAGGACAATGTTTATGTTCAGCCACATGCTGTGATCGGACATGACATACACATCGGTAAGCACACCGTTATCGGTGCCAACGTGGAGATCGGAGGCGCGAATATAATCGGAGAACGTGTTTTCATAGGTTTTATGGTGGGAACGTTACAAGGTCTGAAAATAGGAGACGATGTGGAGATTTCGGCAGGCTCCATAGTCTTTCGTGATATCGAGCCCGGAATGATCGTAATGGGAAATCCTGCAAGAGTGATAAGAAAGAATGAAGGAAGAGGTGTTTTTTCCAAAAAAGCACCTGACAAGGAGGATTAAGAGTGAGCGAAGAAAGAGAATTAAAGCCGTTTTCATTAAACGCACAGGAATTACAGGAGTATCAGCCCAACAGATATCCTTTTCTGATGATAGACAGGGTTACTGAGGTACTGCCCGGAAAATACGCCAAGGGCTTCAAGAACCTGACAAACAATGAGTGGTATTTTCCCAAGCACTTTCCCGGAAATCCGAACATGCCGGGATGCCTGCAGGTTGAAGCAATGTCACAGATGCTGACGGTGGCGATCACAACATGCGAAGGAATGGAAGGCAAAGTAGCACACGGCTATAAAGTGGATGTTACTTTCCATGAGGAAGTGCATCCCGGAGACAGACTGGACATCGATGCACAGGTTTATTCTTTTAAAAGAGGTCTTTGCAAGGGGCACGTTACAGCATCTGTAGACGGTAAGCTTGTAGCGGAGATGGATAACACGATCCTGATACCGGAAATCTTTTATCAGTACAGACCGAAGCCTGTGGAAAAGAAAGAACCTAAAGACGGAGAATAGTGATGAAAAATGTTCCCGATGTGAAATTGGGCATTGTCGTAGGGAGTACGGATTGGTTACCTGCGGAAATAGCCGCTGAAAACAGAAAAAAGCTTGTTGAAGCTTTCAGAGAAAAATACAGTGAAGACGATGTCTGCGAGTGTTCAGTGATCATTACGGATAATGAAGTAAACATCAAGCGGGCAATGAGGGAGCTTGAAAAATCCGAATGTAACGCGGTTTGCCTTTATTATGCCAATTACGGTCCGGAATCGGCAGGGACACTCTTTGCAAAAGAGTTTGACGGACCTGTTATGCTTTTTGCTGCGGCAGAAGAGGGCGAAGGCCCTTTCATTGAAGAAAGAAAAGATTCATTGAGCGGTTTCATAAATGCCTGCTATGCCTTAAAACTCAGAAAAACAAATGTTTATGTTCCCGCGCATCCCTGCGGAACTGTAAAACAGTGTGTTGAACTGATACATGATTTTATCCCGATCGCGAGGGCGTTGATGGGGATCAGAGATCTTAAACTGATCTCGATCGGGCCGAGACCGTCATCTTATCTTGCAGCAAGTGCACCCAATCATCTTTTGTATGATATCGGTGCAGAGATCTCAGAATACTCAGAAATGGAGCTTTTTGATTCCTTTAAGAAACACGAGGATGACAGGAGGATCGAAAAGGTCGTTTCCGAAATGAAGGAAGACTTCGGTGAGATCAAGACACCTGAGGTGCTGGCTCAGTTGGCACAATACGAGCTGACACTTGAAGACTGGATCAGAAATCACAAAGGAAACCGGAAATTTGTTACGCTGACATCTACTTGCTGGCCGGCGTTTCCGCTAAGCTTTGGCTTTGTACCCTGCTACGTCAACAGCAGGATGGCAGCAAAAGGCTATCCTGTTGCATGTGAAGTCGATACCTACGGCGCAGTAAGTGAATACATCGGACAATGCATATGCAATGATACGGTGATGATCCTTAACATTAACAATAACGTTTCCCGGGAAGATTACGAGAAGAACATAAATGGAAAAGAGTTTAACGGTAAAAAGTACGAAATAACGGATCTTTTTCTCGGATATCATTGCGGAAATGTTTCGTCATGTAAGCTGAATAAAGCTACTTTGGACTATCATTTTGTAAACAGGCAGCTTATAGGTGAAGAAAAATCAAAAGGAACAATACAGGGAACGATCGTTCCGGGAGATGCGACCATCTTCAGGCTACAGGGCATGAGAGACGGCAAGATCCGAGCTTATGTAGCGGAAGGAGAGATCCTTCCCGTAGAAACGGAAACTTACGGATCAAAAGGGATCATTGCGATCCCTGAGATGGAAAGATTTGTGAGGAACGTGATCCTCGAGAAACAATTTCCGAATCATTGTGCGGTTCTTTTCGGACATTACGGTAAAGAACTGGTTGCGGTGTTAAAGCAGCTCGGGATTGACGAGATAGATTACAACAGACCGAAGTCTGTCCCGTATCCTGCGGAAAATGTTTTTGATATTTAAGAGATCTGATCAAAGAATATAAGGAGAAAAATTAAGATGAACAACAGAGAAAAGTACAATAAAGCATTTACTGAGAGCCTTGACGTAGAGGAAAGCGAACTTAAGGGACTTTCTTATCAGGATGTTCCTGCGTGGGACTCTGTCGGACACATGGGGCTGATCAGCGAACTTGAAGATACATTCGATATCCAGTTTGAAACAGATGACATCGTGGATTTCAACAGCTATGAAAAAGGGATCGAACTCTTAAAGAAGTACGATATTGTAATTGAGTAAAGCTTACGGGAACTGACTATGACAGATAAAAAAGAACTGATCCGGGAGCTTCAGGATAAAGCAAAGCACATGCGGATCACGGGTTTAAAGATGGCGAACCGTTGCGGTGGAAATGCCCACATCGGAGGAGCCATGTCTTTAATGGAAATAATGGCGGTTTTGTACGGAGCGGTAATGAACACAAGCGATAAATCGCTGTCATACGCAGAACGTGACAAGTTTATCTTAAGCAAAGGTCACGGAGTTCTTGCACTTTACACTGCTCTTGCGGAATTTGGGCTGATGGATGAGGAAACACTTGATACTTTCATGGCTGACGGATCGGATCTCATTGCCCATCCTGTCATGAAACCGGAGCTTGGAATCGAAGCGTCTTCCGGAAGCCTGGGGCAGGGAATCTCTATGGCTGTCGGAATGGCGCTTGCCGCAAAGCTTAAAGGTTACGCTTACAAGACATTTGTAGTCTGCGGAAACGGAGAAAGCAATGAGGGCTCTGTTTGGGAAGCCTGCATGTCTGCGGTGAATTTCAAGCTTGATAATTTTACGCTCGTGATCGACAACAATCACATGCAGAGTGACGGACAAAGCGAAAGCATTATGAACATTTCCGACAGATATACTGAAATGCTTAAGGCACTTGGCTTTCAGACCTTTGAAATTGACGGAAACGATGTGGAGCAGGTCCTTGACGCATTAAAGGCACCTCATAATGAGGGGATGCCAAAAGCAATCATTGGAAACACGATAAAAGGAAAAGGCATCAGCTTCATGGAAAATAACAACGAGTGGCATCACAACAGACTGACAGCGGATCAGTTGGAGGCAGCACTTCGGGAACTTGAGGCGGATGTATGATTGAGATAAAGAAAAGTAAAGCAAAATTGTGGTCGCGTCTCGGAGCACGTGCGACGTTCGGGCAGGCTATGCTTGAGGCAGCCAAGGAACATGATGATTTCTATGTGTTATCTGCAGATCTTGCACAGTCTTCGGGACTGGTGAGGTTTCGTGAAGAGTTCCCCGATCGTTTTATCAATGTGGGGATTGCAGAACAGAATCTGATCGGAGTGGCAGCAGGATTGGCAAAGGACGGAACAAATGTTTTTGCGACATCGTTCTCGCCCTTTATTACTATGCGTGCTTGTGAACAGGTGCGCATGAACATGGGATACATGCAGTTAAACATAAAAACTGTGGGCTTGGCATCCGGCCTGATACTTTCGCAGTTGGGTAATTCCCATTACGGGATCGAAGACGGAGCGGTAATGAGAGCCATTCCGGGCATGACCGTGATCAATCCCGCAGACGGCGTGGAGATCGTAAAAACAGTTGAAGCTCTTTGCGATTATGACAAGCCTGCGTATTTAAGACTTACGGGT
Source organism: Lachnospiraceae bacterium (assembly GCA_016287765.1). The sequence continues at coordinate 10,705 of JAEEWS010000016.1, read as the reverse complement.
GGCCCCGGGCTTCCGGTGGTCTACGAAGAAGATATCGATTTTAAGATCGGTAAGGCGATCAGGATAAGAGAAGGCAGGGACATCGCGATCATTGCCTGCGGAACAATGGTCTATTACAGCAAAATGGCGGCAGAGATCCTGGCGGCAAAAGGAATTGATGCAACCGTAATTGATATGCACACCATTAAGCCCTTGGATGAAGAAACAGTCCGTGAGGAATTAGGGAAAAAACTGATCGTAACGGTTGAAGAAGGAAGCGTTATCGGGGGACTGGGAAGTGCAGTTTCGGAATTTCTTGCACCTTTAAGAAAGAAGCCTTCGCAGATCATTATCGGTATAAAAGACTTCTTTCCGCATGCAGGAAGCTATCAATATCTTTTGGAAGAATGCGGATTGACTGCGGAACAGATCGCTGAAAGAATTGAAAGGGCACTTTCGGAAGAGCAGTGAGGAACTGACAATGTCAAAGATGTGGGATTTAGAGAAATTTGAGAATAACATTGCGCTGGAGGATGAGTTTGGAAACAAACTTACCTACGGACAATTAAAGGCTGAAACAGATAAGCTTGTTGAAAAGATCGGAAGAAGATGTCTTGTTTTTACTTTATGCAGAAATGTGATCGGTTCGGTGATAGGATACGTCGGATTTGTAAATAACGGGATAGTATCGGTTCAATTAAGCAGTAACCTTGATGAAGTATTATTGAACGAATTGATCGGGAATTATCTTCCCGCCTATCTTTGGGTACCTGCTGACTTAGCAGACAGATTCCGGGAAACAAAAAAGGTTTATGAAGCCCGGGATTACGCACTTTTGAAAACCGATTTCGGTAAGGAATATCCGCTTTATGAAGAACTTGCGCTTTTGATCACCACGTCCGGATCTACAGGCTCTCCTAAATTTGTAAGGCAGACTTACACGAATCTTCTTGATAATGCAACTTCAATAGCAGAATATTTGAAGCTGGATGCTACAGAAAGGCCGATCACAACACTTCCCATGAATTACGTTTACGGCCTTTCGATAATCAATTCCCATTATCTTGTGGGAGGGACATTGCTTCTCACAGATAAAACTTTAATGCAGAAAGAATTCTGGAGTTTCTTTAAGGAAGCTAAAGCGACTTCTTTCGGGGGAGTTCCTTACACTTATGAGATGCTTGATAAACTGCGTTTTTATCGCATGGAGCTTCCGTCACTCAGGACAATGACACAGGCAGGCGGAAAGATAACTCCCGAGCTCCACGAGAAGTTTGCTAAATATGCAGAAGAAACAGGAAAGAATTTTGTAGTAATGTATGGAGCTGCGGAAGCAACCTCCAGAATGGGGTATCTGCCTCCGGAAAGAGCCGTTGAAAAGAAAGGCTCAATGGGAATTCCGATCCCCGGTGGGAAATTTACACTTATAGATACGGAAGGAAAAGAGATAAACGAGCCATTTACGACAGGTGAATTGGTATACGAGGGGCAGAATGTTACCCTTGGATATGCAATATGCGGAGAAGATCTCAGCCTGGGCGATGAAAGACATGGACGTCTTGAAACCGGAGACATGGCACAGTTTGATAATGATGGTTTCTATTACATTGTAGGCCGCAAAAAGAGATTCCTTAAGATCTTTGGAAACCGGGTAAACCTTGATGAGATCGATCGAATGATCAAGGGCGAGTTTGAAATTGAGGTTGCAAGCTCCGGAGTCGATGATCACATGTATATTTTCCTTACAGACGAAACATATTCCGAAAAAGTAAGGGATTTTGTGGTTTCCAAGACGAAGCTTAATCATTCCGCATTCAAGGTGATCGTAATAGATGAGATACCGAAGAACGATGCCGGAAAAACTCTTTATAAGGAATTGACGAAGTATTATGAAGCATGACCGGTTGTTTTGTTTTACATATGCAGGCGGGACGGCGGATTTTTTCAATGTATTGAAAGATCCTCTCGAAGAGATCGACGTTGTTGGATTTGAGTACGCCGGTCACGGTCAGCGTCATAAAGAACCGTTTTACAATGATTTTGCCGAGCTCGCCGATGATATGTTCAAACTGTTTAAGGAAGCGTATGACGGAAATGATTATTCTCTTTTTGGATACAGCATGGGGGCGATCACGTTGGTGGAGGTCCTTAAGAGGATAACGGATAACGGTATGCCTTTGCCGAAAAACGTGTTTTTGGCAGCACACGAACCGCACTCAAAATCAGAACTGCAGGGTTACTCGGCGGATGCATCGGATGAATGGGTAAAGGAAAGAACGATCCGTTTCGGGGCAGTTCCGGAACGTCTGATCGGAAACAGGGTGTTCTGGAGAACTTATCTTCCGATCTACAAGGCCGACTATTCCATAATAGGAAAATACAGATTTGAAGATCTTAAGATCGGAGCAAAAGTACCTGCTACGATCTTTTACTCGGAAACGGACACGCCCTTAACGGAGATGAAACAGTGGGACAGTTATTTCTCCTGCGAGTACTTTGAGTTCAGCGGAAATCATTTCTTCTTGCTTGATCATTGTGAGGAGATCGGAAAGATAATTAAGGATAAGATGGGCATATGCTAAAGAACTTTGATGATTTGATTACAATTTCCCCCTTTTCATTGGATAAGGATGAAAAGGAAAAGATGTTGACAGAAAGACTTGTGGGGTTAACAAAGCTTCACTGCGAAAAATGCGGTGAATACGCGCGTATGCTGAAAGCTGCTCAAGTCGATCCCGATGAGATCTCATCTTATAAAGAGATCCCTTTTTTGCCTGTGCGGCTTTTTAAGGAGATGGAACTCAGATCCGTTGAAAAAGAGGATGTTGTAAAGACGATGACTTCTTCGGGAACAACAGGTCAGGCCGTCAGCAGGATCTTTCTTGACCGCACGACTGCGGCAAATCAGCAGAAAACAATGGTAAAGATCGTGTCGGATCTTATAGGCTCCGATCGTATGCCCATGATTATAATCGATTGCCCGAGTGTGGTTAAAGACAGGGCGATGTTCACCGCAAGAGGAGCAGGAGTTCTCGGCTTCTCTATTTTTGGTTCAAAGAAGATCTATGCGCTCGATGACGATATGAAATTGAATGTCGATGCAGTTCAGGAATTTTTGGAGAGATTTAAGGGGCAAAAGATCCTTTTGTTTGGCTTTACTTTTATGGTGTGGCAGCATTTTTACAAGGAGCTGCTCAGACTTCGTAAAGAGGGCGTGACCTTTGACCTCTCAAACGGGATCCTCATACATGGCGGTGGATGGAAAAAACTGATCTCAGAAGCAGTGAGTCATGATGAATTTCACAAAAGACTGGAAGAGGCTTGCGGGTTGCATCGCATTCATGACTATTACGGCATGGCGGAACAGACAGGCTGCATTTACATGGAATGCGAATGCGGACATTTGCATGCTTCGATCTTTTCTGATGTGATCACAAGAAGAGCGTACGATTTCAGTGAATGCAATATCGGTGAGAAGGGGATCATTCAGGTGGTTTCTACGATACCCGAATCTTATCCCGGACACAGCCTGCTGACAGAAGATGAAGGTGTTATTGAAGGCATAGACGACTGCCCTTGCGGAAGAAAAGGAAAGTATTTTAAGATAGAGGGACGTCTTGCAAATGCCGAGATAAGGGGGTGCAGTGACACATATGCAGCCAAATTCTGATGTTTTAAACAATATCGAATATCTTACGGGATCTGCGGACATATTGTCGGAAGTCCGGACTGTTGTTGCGCTGAAGCCTTTTTCGGATGAAGTGACGGATTTTTTAAACGATGTTTCTTCAGAGATCATGAAGGACAAGAGGTGCAAAGCGTTTCCCGATGTCATTACTTTTGGCTTCTGGATCCGTAAAGCATCGGTTTTAAAACTTAAAGAACGCTTCTCATCCAAAGAGTACCGAATTGGCAAGGGGGTTGTGTTTCACATTGCTCCGTCCAACGTTCCCGTTAATTTTGCCTACAGTCTTGCAAGCGGCCTTATGTGCGGAAATGCAAACATTGTCCGCGTTCCGAGCAAGGACTTTGAACAGGTTCGTCTTATTACGGAAGCATTTAACAAGGCTTTGGACAAACAGGAAAAAATGAAACCTTACGTGACCTGTGTAAGGTATGGAAGAGAAAAAAGCATTAATGACATTTTCAGCTCCATGGCTGACGTCAGAGTGGTTTGGGGCGGAGATAATACGATAGAGGAATTGAGAAAGTCTCCTTTACCGCCAAGATCCGGTGAAGTGACATTTGCAGACCGCTATTCGATCGCTGTTATTGACTCGGATAAGTATATGGCATCTGAAAACATGGAAAAGATCGCAGAAGATTTTTACAACGATACATTTTTGACGGATCAGAATGCATGTACCAGCCCTCGGCTCGTTGTCTGGACAGGAAGCCGTAAAGATGAGGCAAAAGAAAGCTTTTGGACATCGGAGCATGATCTTGCGGAAAAAAAATACCATTTTCAACCGATACAGGCAGTTAACAAGCTGACCAAAACATTTGTTCTGGCAGCGGCAAAAGAAGTCAAGGTCTGCAATGGTAAGGACAATCTGATAGTTCGTGTGAAGGTTGACAGGATCGATGAAGATCTTATGGAATACAAAGATAACAGCGGTTTCTTTTTGGAATACGACTGTGATGATATCACGGAGATCTTTCCCTTATGCAATGATAAACATTGCCAGACCATTGCATATATCGGTGACAAAGAAATGCTTTTGCCGCTGCTTGAAAAAGGAGCAAAGGGCATCGACCGTATCGTACCCGTCGGGAAAACCATGGATTTTGATCTTCTATGGGATGGATATGATCTGACCGGACATCTTACAAGAACAATTGTAATAAAATGATCTGAGACAAACGTTGAGTTTTAACAGCTATAAGAGGATGCATAGTATGAACATCTTATACTTCACACTGGATGATTTTGACAGTCTGGTGAATTACCACAGCATAAATACGGATCTTTTGGAGGAATTCAAAAGACGCGGACACAATATTTACGTTGTTTCACCAAGCGAAAGAAGAAAGGGTGTTCAGGCTTGTAAAATAGAAGAGAACGGAGCTTTCATTTTAAAGCCTGTGATCGGAAACATCCAAAAAACAAACATTATCGAAAAAGGGATCAGTACGATCACGATCGGAAGTATTCTGATCAAAGCAATTAAGAAGGAACTAAAAGATGTAAGATTTGATCTCGTTCTTTATTGCACTCCTCCGATCACTTTTCTAAGCGCAATCAGGTTTGTAAAAAAGAGAGACGGTGCAAAAACTTATCTGCTGCTTAAGGACATTTTTCCTCAAAATGCTGTGGACATCGGGATACTTCGGACCTTTGGAATCAGAGGACTGTTGTACAGATACTTCAGAAACAAAGAAAAAAAGCTTTACAGGCTTTCCGACAGGATCGGATGCATGAGCGAAGCCAACGCAGATTATCTGATCAGGCATAACCCGGCCGTAGATCCGTCGATAGTTACCGTCAGCCCCAATTCTGTTGAAGTCATCGATAATAGCATTGATGAAGAAACAAGAACAGAACTGAGAGAAAAATACGATCTTCCCAAAGACAGGACAATATTTGTTTACGGAGGGAATCTCGGGAAACCCCAGGGAATTCCGTTTGTCATAGAATGCCTTAAGAAATGCAAAGATGTCAAAAATGTCTTTTTCCTTATCGTCGGAGACGGCACAGAGTACGGTTTGCTGGAGAGATTCATTAATGAAAGCGGACAGGAAAACGTGAAGCTGATAAGAAAATTGCCCCGTGAAGAGTACGACAGATTGGTGGCAGCTTGCGACGTCGGGCTCATCTTTCTGGATTACAGGTTTACTATACCGAACTTTCCGAGCAGGATATTAAGCTACATGCAGGCAAAGCTGCCTGTGCTGGCAGCAACCGATCTGAGCACCGATATCGGCAAGGTCATAACGGACGGCGGATTCGGAAGATGGTGCGGAAGTAACGGGGTGACGGGATTTGTAAGAAATGTAAATGAGATGAGGGATGAAGATCTGAAAAAGTTGGGTAACAGAAGCTTCAAATACTTGAAAGACCACTACAGCGTTAACAGTCAATGCGACCGGATCTTAAAAGATATTTCGTTTGATAGGAGATAGGATTAAATGGCGTCGGTATTAAAAAATCTGTCAAAGATTCTTAACAGGCCTCAAAAGATCAGAATAATGGTATTATTTGTTATGATGGTCATCGGGGCTTTCTTTGAAGCTATGAGTGTATCATTAATGTTGCCTCTGATGAAAGGAATAATGCAACCGGATATTATTGAAAAAAATGAGATCGTAAAGTGGGTTTGTGAATTGTTGGATCTTCATTCTCACAGAACGTTCGTCGTAGCGTGCATATTTGCACTGATCGTGGTGTTTGTTACGAAAGATCTGTACATGATCCTGGAGTACTACGTCCAGGCACGATTTATCTGCAATAACAGATTTGCTACGCAACAAAAGATCCTAAAGTCGTTTTTAAAAAGACCGTATGAATTCTTTTTAAATGCCGATAACGGAGAGGTAATGAGAATGATCTCCGGAGATGTCAGCAGAACTTATGCGTTGATCTCGACACTTTTGATGATGGGGACGGAAACGATTGTTTCACTGGCGGTAACCGTAACCATTTTCATAATAGATCCTGTAATATCCTGTTTTATGGCAGTCATTATGCTTGTGATGGTATTGGTGATCATTAAAGTTGTCAGACCGATATACAGAAAAAGCGGCCGGGAGTATCAGGTGTATTCTTCCGCAACCGGAAAATGGATGCTGCAGGCAATGAATGGAATAAAAGAGATCAAAGTAACCAATAAGGAAGACTTTTTTGAATACAATTATTCTTTAAACGGCAGAAAACTTATCAGTGTCGAAAAGAAGAGTATCGTGCTGGGAAACATCCCCCGCCTAATGATCGAAATGACAAGTGTCAGTGCTATTCTTGCTCTGATCGGAATAATGATCTACAGGGGCAGAGAACTTGAGACGTTGATCCCTACGCTGGGAGCATTTGCAATGGCAGCTTTAAAACTGATGCCGGGTGCAAACAGGATCGTCGGCGCGGTTAATGAGATCACGTACTCGGGACCTGCCGTTGAGAGTCTGATCAAGAACCTTGATATATTGAATTCCAGTGAAGAAAACATTGAGGAGATAAATTCAGGAGATCCTCTGGAGTTTAATGAAGAGGTTATATTATCAAAAATAGAATACAAGTACCCGAACAGTAATAAGCAGGTTTTAAAAAATGCGGATATGTCTGTTCCTATTGGGAAATCCGTAGGAATTGTCGGAACTTCAGGAGCAGGAAAAACAACTGCCGTGGATGTTATGCTTGGACTTCTTAAACCCGAATCAGGACAGGTACTGTGCGATGGGGTTGATGTTATGACCAATTACAGTTCATGGCTTGAAATGATCGGCTACATCCCTCAAAGCATTTTCATGATAGATGATTCTATCAGAGCAAATGTGGCCTTTGGAATTAAAGAAAAAGATATAGATGATGATCAGGTTTGGTATGCACTTGAAGAAGCTCAGCTTGCTGATTTCGTAAGAGAGTTGCCCCAAGGAATAAATACTGGAATAGGCTCAAACGGTGTCCGACTTTCGGGAGGACAGAGGCAAAGAGTGGGTATTGCAAGAGCGTTGTACAAGAATCCCAAGCTTCTTGTCTTTGATGAAGCAACTTCTGCACTGGATAATGAGACGGAAGCAGCTATTATGGAATCCATCAACAGCCTTCACGGAAAGAAGACAATGATCATCATTGCCCATCGTCTGCAGACGATAGAGGGCTGTGACATTGTTTACAGAGTTGCTGATGGGAAGATCACGAGAGAGCGATGAACAGTTGCGGGGACGCATGAAAAGGAATATAATTATATAGATTGTACAGATAAAAAGGGAGACCGGTAAATGGGTATTTTTACAAATAAAACACTTCTCATCACGGGAGGAACGGGGTCCTTCGGCCATGCTGTTTTGAACCGATTCCTTGATACCGACATCGGGGAGATCAGGATCTTTTCAAGAGATGAAAAAAAGCAGGATGACATGAGACACGAGTATCAGGCAAAGATGCCCGAAGTCGCCGAAAAGATCAAGTTTTACATCGGAGATGTGAGAGACATTCAGTCGGTAAGAAATGCTATGCACGGAGTTGATTACATTTTCCATGCCGCTGCGTTAAAGCAGGTTCCCTCGTGTGAATTCTTTCCGATAGAAGCTGTTAAGACAAACGTTTTGGGAACGGAAAATGTTCTGACTGCAGCCATTGAAGCAGGGGTTAAGAGGATTATATGCCTGTCCACGGATAAGGCAGCGTATCCCGTAAATGCCATGGGAACGAGCAAGGCAATGATGGAAAAAGTCATTGTTGCAAAGTCGAGGACAGTTTCACCGGAAAAAACAAAGATCTGCTGCACAAGATACGGAAATGTAATGTGTTCCAGAGGCTCTGTCATCCCTCTTTGGATCGATCAGATCAGAAACGGAAATCCCATCACGCTCACGGACGGGAAGATGACCAGATTCATAATGTCTCTTGAAGAGGCGGTTGATCTGGTGCTTTTTGCGTTTGAAAAAGGCGAGAGCGGAGACATTCTGGTACAGAAGGCTCCCGCGTGTACGATACAGACTCAGGCGGAAGCTGTCTGCGAACTCTTTGACGGAGACAAGAAGAACATTAAAACGATCGGTGTCCGTCACGGAGAGAAGATGTACGAGACACTTCTTACCAACGAGGAATGCGCAAGAGCCGAGGATCTGGGAAACTTCTACCGTGTTCCCTGCGACAGCAGAAACTTAAATTACGACAAGTACTTTACCAAAGGCGATGTGAAGCGTTCAACGCTTACGGAATTTAATTCCAACAATACTGAACTTTTGGACATAGAAGGCGTTAAGAAAAAGCTTCTGGAACTCACTTACATTCAGGATGCTTTAAAGGGTAAATTTGAGATTTAGGATGATCTTATGAAGATTCTTGTGACCGGAGCGAAGGGCTTTGTCGGAACAAATCTTGTTGAGGCTTTAAAAAACTTACGAGACAACAAGGACAGGACAAGACCGGGGCTTAAAATTGAAGAGATCTTTGAGTTTGATAAGGACGGCACTTCGGCTGAGCTTGATAAATACTGCGCTGAGGCTGACTTTGTTTTCAATCTGGCAGGGGTCAATCGACCGAAAGAAGTGACCGAGTTCATGGAAGGAAACTTTGAGTTCGGAGAAAAACTTCTGAGCACGTTAAAGAAGTATGGAAACAAATGTCATGTGATGCTTTCTTCTTCTGCTCAGGCAAGCCTTGAAGGCAGATTTAAGGATTCCGAGTACGGGAAATCCAAACTTGCGGGGGAACAGCTCTTTAAAGGTTACAGTAAGGAAACGGGAGCGACAGTGTGGATTTTCCGCTTCCCAAACCTTTTCGGAAAATGGTGCCGCCCAAATTACAATTCCGCGGTTGCCACATTTTGCAACAACATAGCGCATGATCTTCCGATCACGGTAAATGACAGAGCGACAGAACTTGAACTTTTGTACATCGATGATCTGGTAAAAGGGATGCTTGACATTCTTGAGGGAAGGATCGGAGAGACTGTCCAAGAAGCTGGTGATCTTTACAGGATCGAGCCGATTCACAAAGCTACGCTCGGAGATATCGTTGATCTCATTTACAGCTTCAGAGATCAGGAAAAGACTCTGATCGTGCCTGAGATACCGAATGGTTCTTTTGCGAAGAAGCTTTACTCGACGTACCTTTCCTATCTTCCGAAGGAAAAGGCAGCTTTTGAGCTTAAGAAAAATGAAGACGACAGAGGCAGCTTTACGGAGCTTCTGAAAACGGTTTCGGGCGGACAGTTTTCCGTAAACGTCAGCAAGCCCGGAGTTACAAAGGGGCAGCATTGGCACCACTCAAAATGGGAATTCTTTATAGTCGTCTCGGGTGAGGCACTTATCCGGGAAAGAAGAATAGGGACAGACCCCGAAACGGGAAAAGAATACGAAACATTGGAATTCAGAGTGAACGGGGAGAGACCGACCGCCGTGCATATGCTTCCCGGATACACCCACAACATCATTAACTTATCTGATACAAGAGAGTTGATAACGCTCATGTGGGCAAACGAATGCTTTGATCCCGACAGACCGGATACTTTTTTTGAAAAGGTGTGAAAATGAAAACGGATTTTTCGGATGTAAGTTTTAAGAATAACGGTAAATTGAAACTCCTGATCATTGTGGGGACGAGACCTGAGATCATCAGGCTTTCCGCTGTGATCAAGAAGTGCAGGAGATTTTTTGACTGTATCCTGGCGCACACCGGGCAGAATTATGATTATAATCTGAACGGGATCTTTTTTAAGGATCTGAAGCTCGAGGAACCTGAAGTGTATCTCGATGCTGTGGGAAGCGACCTGGGCGAGACCATGGGTAACATTATTGATTCTGCATACAAACTTATGGCACAGATCAAGCCTGATGCTCTTCTGATCCTTGGAGACACCAACAGTTGCCTCTCTGCGATCGGGGCAAAGAGGCTTCACATCCCGATCTTTCACATGGAAGCGGGGAACCGTTGCAAAGACGAGTGCCTGCCTGAGGAAACAAACCGCAGGATCGTAGACATTATTTCTGATGTGAACATGGCGTACTCGGAGCATGCAAGAAGGTACCTTGCAGAGTGCGGACTTCCGAAAGAAAGGACCTATGT